>NZ_JBFAHL010000054.1:0-1086 GCF_040654155.1 Amycolatopsis sp. NPDC050768 | reverse complement strand
CTAGGTGTATTTGGCCAGGACGTTGGTAGCGGAAGGTTCTGGTTGACGTGGGGAGAGCCTCCGGTTGAGGTGTGGCTTGTCTAGGACCCACGTCAACCGGAGGCTCTCGTGTCTCACCGTAACGCCCGGACCACGTTCCTGGGCAGGTTGCTGATCGTCCAACGTCACCACGCGGGCTGGCCCCAAGCCCACATCGCCGCCGCGATGGGTATCTCCCGTAAATGCGTGAAGACCTGGCTGGAGCGTTACGCCACCGAAGGCGAACCCGGGCTGCGGGACCGATCCTCACGCCCACACACCTCTCCCCGGCAAACCTCCAGCGAGCTCGAACAGCAGATCATCACCTTGCGGCAGCGTGAACGCCGCGGCCCGGCCTGGCTAGGCCACGAACTCGGTGTCCCGACACGGACGGTGTCACGGGTGCTGGCCCGCCACCAGATCCCGCGGCTGGCCGCATTGGACCCGATCACCGGACTGGTGATCCGGGCCAGCAAGACCACCGCCGTGCGCTACGAACGCGACCGGCCCGGCGAGCTGGTCCACATGGACGTCAAGAAGATCGGCCGCATCCCCGACGGCGGTGGCTGGCGAGCCCACGGCCGCGTGAACCGGGAAGCCACCCGCGACCGCAGCACCAAGATCGGATACGACTACGTCCACTCCCTGGTCGATGACCACTCCCGCCTGGCCTACTCCGAGATCCTCCCGGACGAGAAAGGGCCAACCTGCGCCGGCTTCCTCGACCGGGCGATCACCTACTTCGCCGGCCACGGCATCACCCGCATCGAGCGGCTGATGACCGACAACGCCTGGGCCTACCGCTGGTCCCTGCGCCAGGTCTGCGCCGAGCACAACATCCGGCAGAAGTTCATCAAACCCCACTGCCCCTGGCAGAACGGGAAAGTCGAGCGCCTCAACCGCACCCTGCAAACCGAATGGGCCTACCGGCAGGCCTTCACGAGCAACACCGAACGCACCGCAGCCCTTGCACCCTGGCTCGAGCACTACAACACTCAACGCCGCCACAGCGCACTCGGCGGACACCCACCCACCAGCCGACTGCCACCAACCTAATGGCCAAATACA
>NZ_JBFAHL010000053.1:0-1136 GCF_040654155.1 Amycolatopsis sp. NPDC050768 | reverse complement strand
CTAGTGTCGCGTGTCTGAAGTAATTTTACGGTTGATTTTGGTGATGATGTCGTCGTCGGTGGCGGTCCAGGTGAAGGGTTTGGCGCGGTCGTTGTAGGCGTCGATGAAGTCGCGGATGGCGGTTTCGAGGTCGCTGACGCTGGTGAAGGTGCCGCGGCGGATGGCTTGGCGGGTGATGATGCCGAAGAAGATTTCGACCATGTTCAGCCAGGAGCAGCTGGTGGGCGTGAAGTGCAGGGTGATCCGCGTGTTCTTGTCCAGCCATTTTTGGATCTCGGGGTGTTTGTGGGTGGCGTAGTTGTCGACCACGATGTGCAGCTTGACCCGCGGGTGGGCCTTGGCGACTCTTTTGAGGAAGGCAAGGAACTCGACGTTGCTGTGGCGCGGATAGCAGGCGTCGGCGCTGATCCTGCCGGTGGCGACCTCCAGCGCGGCGAAGAGGGTGGTGGTGCCGTGGCGGACGTAGTCGTGGGTTTGTCGTTCGGGCAGTCCCGGGCGCAGCGGCAACGCCAGCTGGGTCCGGTCCAGGGCTTGGATTTGGGATTTCTCGTCTACGCTGACCACGACCGCGTTCGCCGGAGGGTTGAGATACAGACCCACGACATCGCGGATCTTGGGCTCCAGTTCGGGGTCGGTGGAGAACTTGAATGTCTCGATCCGATGGGGCTGAATGTTCCACTTCCGCCAGATCCGCGCCACCGTCGCGAAGGAGATTCCCAGCCGAGTCGCCATCAGCCGTGACGACCAGTGCGTCACCCCCAACTCTGCCGGTGGTTTCCCCTTGTCTGCCAAGGTTTCCGCTAGCACGGAGACCTCGTCGATCTCCGGCGCCCGCCCTGGCCGCGGCAGGTCACCCAAGCCGACGATTCCGGCGTCCTCGTAGCGGCCACGCCACTTGAGCACCGTCGGCCTCGTCGAGCCGGTTCGGGCAGCGATCTCAGTATTGGGAACACCATCGGAGGCCAGCAACACGATCCTGGCCCGCTGGACAAGCCCAGCCGAAGCCGTCGTGGACCTGGTCACCGCCCGAAGCCGTTCCCGATCACCATCACGCAACTCCAACGCCGAGGCCACGTACATGACTGTGATTCTCTCAACACCACAGACGTAAATCAATCAACGACACGCAACACTAG
>NZ_JBFAHL010000052.1:0-1264 GCF_040654155.1 Amycolatopsis sp. NPDC050768 | reverse complement strand
TACCAGGTGATGTCGATCCCGACGCTGATCCTGTTTCAGGGTGGCAAGCCGGTGAAGCAGATCGTCGGCGCGAAGCCGAAGGCGGCTCTGCTGTCCGACCTGAAGGACGTCCTCTGATCGAGGCGGCGCTGTCCAGCTACTGAGAACCCGGGCCTGCGGGAATCGCCTCGCGGGCCCGGGTTCTCGCACGGCAGTGTGGCTGCGCGATACGACCCTGGACGAGGCGATCGTCCAGGCCACCCGCGAACGGCTGATTCGCGCCCCACGCTGTATCGACGGTGGAGCACCAAGTGTGACCTGGTCGTGGACGCCCTCGACCACGGTTTCCGGAAGCAGGGCGACTTGTACACCGTCGACCTGAGCTACCCGGAGCCATGCGACGCACTCGTGGAAGCCCCGCCACGTGAACCCGGCCTTGTACCGGTGCCCCCGACACCTTTGGTCCACCAAGGTCCTGCCGAACACGCGGTAAGAATCCGTGCCGCGCCGCCGCACATCGTCAAATACCCAATGAGGTTGGACATGAGTGACGACGCTGACGAGTACGACGGCGGCGTGGACAACGACTCCGGCGTCCTCGAACCCGATGAGAGCCTCGACGAGCGGGATGTCGAGGACGTCCTCGACGAGGGCTACTCCGCCTCCGAACGACCGATCGCCGTGTTCGATTGGGGCACCACGGCCGGCGAGGCCGCGGGGCATGAGGACCTCGGCCACCGCCTCGCGCGCGAACTGCCCGATTTCACGGGCGAGCCCGAAGGCGACGGCCTGGGCGACACATCGGACACGGACGGGGAGCTCTACGACGACCAGGTCGGCACTCGGCGCGCCGGACGGTTGATCGAAGACGAGGAGTCGGATCCGGTCTACCCCTATCTGTTCGCGTCGGACGCTGGAGTAGACGGCGCCGCCGCGTCCGCGGAGGAAGCGGCCGTTCATATCGTCCCCGAATAGCCTGACACCGCCCGGCCGCTCATCCTTACGCTTGCGCACTGCGGTGTCCGATCAGTGCACGCCTGCCAACGGGCTGCTCTTCCGGAGTCCAACCTTCGCGAGGGCCGGCGCGGGGTCCTCTGCTCCGGCATCGCTTCTGGGAACGGTAAGACCGGCGTCAGCCCGGCCGCGAAACTGTTGTCGAGGTGTACACCGTCAGGGAGGCGTTCGTGCAGCAGTACAACAAGAACCCGGAAGCCGTGTCCCGGCTGACCCCGGAGCAGTACCGCGTGACCCAGCAGGACGGGACCGAGCGGGCGTTCGCGAACGC
>NZ_JBFAHL010000051.1:0-1568 GCF_040654155.1 Amycolatopsis sp. NPDC050768 | reverse complement strand
GCTTCCGGATGGGGCGGTGCGATCGGCCCCCGGCCGATCCGACCGCCCCATCCGGAAGCCGGCTCAAAGGCGATCTCGCAGCCCCGGCGGAGCCGGGGCAGACAACAGAGCGATCTCGCCGCCCCGGCGGAGCCGGGGCAGACAACACAGGACGGCCGTCCCGTTTACAGTCGAGGTATGCAGACTTGGTCCTCCGTCGACGTGCCCCGGTTGCCGGGCACGCCCCGCCCGCTTCGGCTCCACGACACGTCGACCGGGCAGATCCGCCCGACGGCTCCGGGAGCCACCGCCCGGATGTACGTCTGCGGCATCACGCCCTACGACGCCACGCACCTCGGCCACGCCGCGACCTACCTGGCGTTCGACCTGGTCAACCGCATCTGGCGGGACAACGGGCACGAGGTCCACTACGTCCAGAACGTGACCGACATCGACGAGCCGCTGCTGGAGCGCGCCGAGCGCGACTCCGACGACTGGGTCGTGCTCGGCATGCGCGAGACGGCGCTGTTTCGCGAGGACATGGAGGCGCTGCGCGTGCTGCCGCCGCGGCAGTTCGTGGGCGCGGTCGAGGCGATCCCGGAGATCGTGGAGGTCATCGCGAAGCTGGTGGCCAACGGCAGCGCCTACCGGGCCGACGACGCCGAGTACCCGGACGTGTACTTCGACCACTCGGCGACGGGCCGGTTCGGCTACGAGTCGAACTACGACGAGCCGACGATGGGCAAGTTCTTCGCCGAACGCGGCGGTGACCCGGACCGCGCCGGCAAGCGCCACCCGCTCGACGCGTTGTTGTGGCGTGTGGAGCGCGAGGGGGAGCCGTCGTGGGAGTCGGAGCTCGGCGCCGGGCGCCCGGGCTGGCACATCGAGTGCAGCGCGATCGCGGTGAACCGGCTGGGGCTCGGCTTCGACCTGCAGGGCGGCGGCTCCGACCTGATCTTCCCGCACCACGAGTACAGCGCCGCGCACGCCGAAGCCGTCGCGGGGGAGCACCCGTTCGCGCGGCACTACGTGCACGCCGGGATGATCGGCCTCGACGGCGAGAAGATGTCGAAGTCGCGCGGGAACCTGGTGTTCGTCTCGCGGCTGCGCGCCGACGGCGTGGACCCCTCGGCCATCCGGCTCGCGCTGTTCTCCGGCCACTACCGTGAGGACCGGCCGTGGACCGACGCGCTGCTGACCGAGGCGCAGGAACGCCTGGCCCGCTGGCGCGAGGCCGTGGCCCTGCCCGCGGGTCCCGACGCGACGGAGACCCTCGCGCAACTGCGCGACCACCTCTCCGACGACCTCGACACCCCGAACGCCCTCGCCGCCATCGACGCGTGGGCGACTGCCGCTTTGCGCCGGGACGGCACTGACCCCACCGCGCCGGGCCTCATCCGCTCCGCGGTCGACGCCCTCCTCGGTATCGAGCTGTAATTCTGCCTCGGCTCCGCCGAGGCGTGCGAGATCGCTGTGTTGTCTGCCCCGCCTCCGGCGTGGCGTGCGAGATCGCCTGGATCCGCTTCGACCGCGGCCCGGGCCATGGCCAACATCGAAGGTGCGCCGGCATCGGACCTCTTGGTCATGAG
>NZ_JBFAHL010000050.1:0-2819 GCF_040654155.1 Amycolatopsis sp. NPDC050768 | reverse complement strand
TGACGTGGGTCCTAGACAAGCCACACCTCAACCGGAGGCTCTCCCCACGTCAACCAGAACCTTCCGCTACCAACGTCCTGGCCAAATACACCTAGGTGGGGCCGATTCTGCTCAACGTCGCTGCGCCCGGTCGAAGCCGGCCGCAGCGACGTTGAGCAGATCCTCCAGTACCCCTGGCCGTCTCGGCGCATGCTCGAAGCAGCATCCACCTCCCGGCCTGCGTTCAGGCCAGCAGCGCCCGTACCGCGCCGGCGATGTGCGACGCGGAGATCCCCGCCGCGTCCAGCAGTTCGTGCGCCGCGCCCGAGCCGGGCATTTCCCGCACTGCGAGGTGTTTCATCCGCAGCGGTGCCGGCCCGCTCGCCAAGAGCGCGTCGGCGACGGCGGACCCGAGCCCGCCCTCCGGGTGGTGGTCCTCGGAGACCACGATCCGTCCGCCGGTGACGTCGGCCGCGGCAATCAGGGTCTCGGTGTCCACCGGTTTGACCGAGTAGAGGTCGATCACCCGCGCGGCGATGTTCTCTCGTGCCAGCTCGTCGGCCGCGGCCAGGCATTCGTGCAGGGTCACGCCGGCGCCGATCAGCGTCACCACGTCGTCGTCGGTGGAACGCAGCACTTTGGCGCCACCGATCGGAAACTCCTCGTCCTCCGAGTACAGCGTCGGGTATCCGCCGCGCGTCGTGCGCAGGTAGCAGACGCCGGGACGATCGGCCATCTCCTTGGTCAGTGCCACGGTGCTCGGCCCGTCGCTGGGGTACAGGACCGTCGAGCCCTGAACCGCGCGCATCATCGCGAGGTCCTCGAGCCCCATCTGCGAGGGGCCATCGGCGCCGATCTCGACGCCGGCGTGCGAGCCGACCAGCCGGATGTCCGCGGCGGAGATGGCCGCCATCCGGATGAAGTCGTACGCCCTGGTGAAGAACGCGGCGAACGTCGACGCGAACGGCACGTAGTGCCGCACGCTCAGCCCGACAGCTGCCGCGATGAGCTGCTGCTCGGCGATGTACATCTCGAAGTAGCGGTCCGGGTAGGCGTGGGCGAACTCGTCGGTGTGCGTCGAGTTACTGACCTCGCAGTCCATCGCGACGACCCGGGGATGGATGCCGCCCAGCCACTTCAGTGCGTCGCCGTACGCCTTCCGGGTGGCCACCTTCTCGCCCAGTGAGTAAGCAGGTCTCGGTGTAGCAGCGCCCGCCGACCGCAATTCGGGTCCACGGTCGAAGGCCGGCACCGGGCCACGGACCAGCAGATTCCGCTCACCGCCCAGTTCGACGAGCGCGCGCTCGGCCATCTCGGCCGGCAGCGCCTTGCCGTGCCAGCCCTCCTGGTCCTCGACTTCGGAGAAGCCCTTGCCCTTGACGGTCTTGGCAAGGATCACTGTCGGCCGGTCGCCGCCCGCCCCCGCGGCGTGGAGCGCCTGGTCGATCGCCGGCAAGTCGTGGCCGTCCACGGAGATCACCGTCGCGCCGAACGACTCGGCGCGACGGGCGTAGGCGTCGAGGTTCCAGCCGAGTTCCGTAGGCCCGCGCTGGCCGAGCCGGTTGACGTCGACCATCGCCACGAGGTTGCCGAGCCCGTAATGACTCGCCTTGTCCAGCGCTTCCCAGATCGACCCTTCCGCCATCTCGCTGTCGCCGCACAACACCCATACGCGATAAGGCAGCTTGTCCAGGTACTTGCCGGCCAGGGCCACACCGACGGCGTCAGGCAGGCCCTGCCCGAGCGAGCCGGTGGCGACGTCGACCCACGGCAGGATCGGCGTGGGGTGGCCTTGCAGACGTGAGCCGAAGCGCCGGTAACCGGACATCAGCTCGTCGTCGGCGATGGCCCCGACAGCCTTGTACACCGAGTACAGCAGCGGGGAAGCGTGCCCCTTCGAGAAGATCAGGTGGTCGTTGGTGTCCGCTTCGGGACGATCCCAGTCGTAGCGCAGATGCCGGCCCACCAGCACCGCGAGCAGATCCGCCGCGGACATGCTGGAAGTGGGATGGCCGGAGCCCGCACTGGTGCTGCTGCGGATCGAGTCGACTCGCAGCTGCGCGGACAGCTCGGCGACCTCGTCCAGGCTGAGGTCAGTGGCGGGTTGCCGGGTGTCGGTCACGATTCTCTCCCCTCTCCGGGCGGCGACTCGTCACCGACTGTACTGCCGGTCGCCATCCCGTGCTGACACACGAAGTCCTCCGTTAGCCGCACGGAGTGGGCAGATCTTCCTGCCTCTGGCGGCTCGCGTCGGGGCGGCACCGACGCCTACTGGTGGGGATCGTTGGCCTGGAGCGCGTCTCCGGTGGTGGAAACGTAGACGACCAGCAGCTTGGCGGGCTCGGTCGTGCTCGGATTCGCCGCGACGACGTGGTGGGCGCCGGGCAGTTCGAACCAGGTTTGACCCTGGTGGTACGTGGTCGCTGCCTGGTCGTCGACCTGGCTTCGCACATCGCCTTCCAGCACGTAGGCGTACACGAAAGCCTGACCGTGGCGATGAGGCGGAGCGGCCGAGCCCGGCGGGAAGTCCACGATCTGCGACGTGAACGTCTTGCCCTCAGCGTTCGGAAGGGCCTGTTGCAGCAACACACTCACCTGGGGCGACGAAGCTGCCGTGCTTGTCACCGCGGTGGTGCCCGTCACCGCGGCCGGCGTGCTCTGGGCAGCAGAGCTGCAAGCTGTCGCGCCGGCCAGCGCGGCGACAACCAAAAACCGACCTACGATCTGCGAGGGAACCATGAAAAACCTCCTAGTGTTGCGTGTCGTTGATTGATTTACGTCTGTGGTGTTGAGAGAATCACAGTCATGTACGTGGCCTCGGCGTTGGAGTTGCGTGATGG
>NZ_JBFAHL010000049.1:0-3368 GCF_040654155.1 Amycolatopsis sp. NPDC050768 | reverse complement strand
ACTTTGTTTCTGGTGTGGTGTTTGAGAACTGTAGAGTGGATGCGAGCATCTTTGTGGTCAAGTTGTTAAGGGCACATGGTGGATGTCTTGGCTTCAGGAGCCGATGAAGGACGTAGGAGGCTGCGATAAGCCTCGGGGAGCTGTCAACCGAGCTGTGATCCGAGGATTTCCGAATGGGGAAACCCAGCACCAGTGATGTGGTGTTACCCGCCGGTGAATATATAGCCGGTGTGGAGGGAACGCGGGGAAGTGAAACATCTCAGTACCCGTAGGAAGAGAAAACAAAAGTGATTCCGTGAGTAGTGGCGAGCGAAAGCGGAAGAGGCTAAACCGTTTGCATGTGATACCTGTCAGGGGTTGTGTAGACGGTGTTGTGGGACCCGCCTTGAAGAGACTGACATTTCTTCGGGATGGCGCATGTGTTAGTGGAACGCCTTGGGATGGGCGACCGGAGTGGGTGAGAGTCCCGTACGCGAAAACGCATGTTGTTGTTCTTGGTGGTGTTCCCGAGTAGCAGCGAGCTCGTGGAATTTGCTGTGAATCTGCCGGGACCACCCGGTAAGCCTAAATACTTCCTGAAGACCGATAGCGGACGAGTACCGTGAGGGAAAGATGAAAAGTACCCCGGGAGGGGAGTGAAAGAGTACCTGAAACCGTGTGCCTACAAGCCGTCAGAGCCTATGGGTGATGGCGTGCCTTTTGAAGAATGAGCCTGCGAGTTAGTGCTGCGTGGCGAGGTTAACCCGTGTGGGGTAGCCGTAGCGAAAGCGAGTCTGAATAGGGCGTTTGAGTCGCGTGGTCTAGACCCGAAGCGGAGTGATCTACCCATGGCCAGGGTGAAGCGTCGGTAAGACGTCGTGGAGGCCCGAACCCACCAGGGTTGAAAACCTGGGGGATGAGCTGTGGGTAGGGGTGAAAGGCCAATCAAACTCCGTGATAGCTGGTTCTCCCCGAAATGCATTTAGGTGCAGCGTCGCGTGTTTCTTGTTGGGGGTAGAGCTACTGGATGGTCTAGGGGCCTTACCGGGTTACCGAAATCAACCAAACTCCGAATACCAATAAGTGAGAGCGCGGCAGTGAGACGGCGGGGGATAAGCTTCGTCGTCGAGAGGGAAACAGCCCAGAACACCAGCTAAGGCCCCTAAGTGTGTGCTCAGTGGGAAAGGATGTGGGATTGCCCAGACAACCAGGAGGTTGGCTTAGAAGCAGCCACCCTTGAAAGAGTGCGTAATAGCTCACTGGTCAAGTGGTCCTGCGCCGACAATGTAGCGGGGCTTAAGCACACCGCCGAAGCTGTGTCATTGACACAATAGATCCGCTCAACCTTTCGGGGTTGTGTGTAGTCGTGTTGATGGGTAGGGGAGCGTCCTGCATCCAGTGAAGCCGTGGCGGAAGCTAGCGGTGGAGGGTGTGGGAGTGAGAATGCAGGCATGAGTAGCGAATGCAGAGTGAGAAACTCTGCCGCCGGATGACCAAGGGTTCCTGGGCCAGGCTAATCCGCCCAGGGTAAGTCGGGACCTAAGGCGAGGCCGACAGGCGTAGTCGATGGACAACGGGTTGATATTCCCGTACCCGAGCATGTGCGCCCATGATGAGGCAGTTGATACTAACCACCCAAAGCGCATGGTGAAGTCTTCGGATGGAGCTGTGTTGTGGAGCGTGGGATCTGATTCTGTAGTAGTCAAGCGATGGGGTGACGCAGGAAGGTAGCTCCGCCAGGCGATGGTTGTCCTGGTGTAAGCGTGTAGGCCGGAACATAGGCAAATCCGTGTTCCATATAGGCTGAGACGTGATGCGTAGCCGTTTGAGGCGAAGAGGGTGATCCTATGCTGCCGAGAAAAGCCTCTAGTGAGTGCATGCACGGCCCGTACCCCAAACCAACACAGGTGGTCAGGTAGAGAATACCAAGGCGATCGGGTGAACTGTGGTTAAGGAACTCGGCAAAATGCCCCCGTAACTTCGGGAGAAGGGGGGCCAAACACCTTGAAGTCCTTCGCGGACTAGGGGTGGGTGGCCGCAGAGACCAGCGGAAAGCGACTGTTTACTAAAAACACAGGTCCATGCGAAGTCGCAAGACGATGTATATGGACTGACGCCTGCCCGGTGCTGGAACGTTAAGAGGACCGGTTAATCCCTTCGGGGGTGAAGCTGAGAATTTAAGCGCCAGTAAACGGCGGTGGTAACTATAACCATCCTAAGGTAGCGAAATTCCTTGTCGGGTAAGTTCCGACCTGCACGAATGGCGTAACGACTTTCCGGCTGTCTCAACCACAGGCCCGGCGAAATTGCACTACGAGTAAAGATGCTCGTTACGCGCGGCAGGACGGAAAGACCCCGGGACCTTTACTATAGTTTGGTATTGGTTTTCGGTTCGGCTTGTGTAGGATAGGTGGGAGACTGTGAAGCGGTGACGCTAGTTACTGTGGAGTCAATGTTGAAATACCACTCTGGTCGAATTGGGAATCTGAACCTCGGGCCATGATCTGGTTCAGGGACAGTGCCTGATGGGTAGTTTAACTGGGGCGGTTGCCTCCTAAAGAGTAACGGAGGCGCCCAAAGGTTCCCTCAGCCTGGTTGGCAATCAGGTGTTGAGTGCAAGTGCACAAGGGAGCTTGACTGTGAGACAGACATGTCGAGCAGGGACGAAAGTCGGGACTAGTGATCCGGCACCACCTGGTGGAAGGGGTGTCGCTCAACGGATAAAAGGTACCCCGGGGATAACAGGCTGATCTTGCCCAAGAGTCCATATCGACGGCATGGTTTGGCACCTCGATGTCGGCTCGTCGCATCCTGGGGCCGGAGTAGGTCCCAAGGGTTGGGCTGTTCGCCCATTAAAGCGGCACGCGAGCTGGGTTTAGAACGTCGTGAGACAGTTCGGTCCCTATCCGCCGCGCGCGTAGGATACTTGAGGAAGGCTGTCCCTAGTACGAGAGGACCGGGACGGACGAACCTCTGGTGTGCCAGTTGTCCCGCCAGGGGCATGGCTGGTTGGCCACGTTCGGAAGGGATAACCGCTGAAGGCATCTAAGCGGGAAGCCTGTTCCAAGATGAGGTATCCCACCCCATGTGGGTTAAGGCCCCCAAGAGACGATTGGGTTGATAGGCCAGAAATGGAAGCACAGTAATGTGTTGTTGAGTTGACTGGTACTAATAGGCCGAGGACTTGCCTACAAAGATGTTACGCATCCACTCTACGGTTCTGAAACACCACGCGTGTTTCATAGTGTTTCGGTGGTTATAGCGCCAGGGAAACGCCCGGTCCCATTCCGAACCCGGAAGCTAAGCCTGGTAGCGCCGATGGTACTGCAACCGAAGGGTTGTGGGAGAGTAGGACGCCGCCGAACTAAATGTCAGGGTTAGGCCCCGGT
>NZ_JBFAHL010000047.1:0-10329 GCF_040654155.1 Amycolatopsis sp. NPDC050768 | reverse complement strand
CAATCAACGTCTACCTCAGCACCCTGCTGAAACAGACCGGAACCGGCTGGGCCATCACCTTCTACCAGGTCACCAAGCTCGAGCAGGACACCACCAGCGAAGACCCCGGCAGCCACTAACAGACCGGACATCGAGCGAGCGGCTATTCGGGCCGAGTGAAAGGACCCCATGGTGGCGGGTGCGCGGCGGGGACCCAGGCTCGCATCGAACGACCGGTCAAACCGCAGAAAGAAGAAAGACCATCACAACGCCTGACACGACGCAACACGCCCGCTACGAACAGTTCCTCGAACTCCATCGCGGCCCCGAGGCGTTCATCATGCCCAACGCCTGGGACGCCCCGTCGGCCCTGCTCTTCAAGGAAGCCGGATTCGCCGCCGTTGCAACCTCCTCGGCGGCCTTCGCGGCGACACTGGGTCGACTCGACGGCATCCACGCCGTCAGCCGCGACAAGCACCTGGCTCATGCCGCGCTCCTCACGTCGGTGAGCGGCCTGCCGATCAACGGTGACTTCGAGGACGGCTACGGCGAGACTCCGGAGGACGTCCGGGCGACCGTCGATGCCGCTATCGCCCGTGGCCTGGCCGGCATCGGTATCGAAGACACCACCGGCGACCCCTCCCAGCCGATTCGCGAATTCGACGACGCGGTTCGCCGCATCGAGGCCGCCGCCTCAGCTGCGCACGGACGGATCGTTCTGACCGGCCGTACGGACAACTTCTTGTGGGGGATTTCCGACATCGGTGACACCATCCGCCGCCTCTCCGCCTTCGCGGAGGCGGGAGCGGACGTTCTCTACGCACCGAACCTGCCGGACCGGGCCTCCATCACCGCAGTCATCAAGGCAGTCGCGCCCAAGCCGGTCAACGTCCTCGTCAGCCCCCAGGACACGGCTACCCTCACAGAACTCCAGACGATCGGTGTCCGCCGGATCAGCCTCGGGGTCGACCCCTACACACACGCCCTCGGAGCAACACAGGCGGCTGCGGCGAAGCTAGCGGAGGGAGACCTGACGGCGCTCGCATCGAATCTCAACTTCGGCCACATCATCGACCTCATCAAGGATTGACACGGCCACGCAACCGGGCAGCTGCGCACTTGCCTCATGCAGTCAGATCGCGACGTGACGTGTTCTGACTGCCCGCGTGACTCGCGCGGATACATCCGGGTACCGGGAGAGCAGAGCCCGGTCAGGCGCATTTGATGAGTGGGGAAACACATGACCGAAACCGATGAGGGGATGCCGACACACCGCGCACCGCGCACCGCGGACGCATGTGGTCACGGCAACGTCGTGCGCTGCGGCCGTACCAACCCAGCCTGCAGCCGCCCGCGCTCCTGCCGCTGGTGCGGAGCCCGGCAGCAGGCGGGGCCCCGCCTCGCGGACAACCAGCTCGCCGGGCTGCGCCGGGACGCCGCGCGCGTCTCGTCGCCGTTCGCCGATCCCGCCCAGCTGACCCGGGTCCGGAAGTTCGTGGCCGGCCGGTCGAAGTGGGCCGAGCGGTGGCCTGCAACTACTCCGGCCCGCCCCACTACGAGCTCCACGTCTCCGGGCTCGGGCCGCATCATCGCGCAGACACCGTTGCACGCCGGCCGTCGCCCAGCACCCGCTCTTCGACCATCACCACGCCCCGACGGCCCGCGTGCCCACCTGAGCGGTGGCTGCGCACCGCCTACCGGATCGCCGGTCTCGAGCCCTCTACATCCTGCTGCACCCCGAGGTCGCGTGATGTCTCGACCACGTCTTGCACGATCAGCAGGCTCCACCGGGCTGTCGCCCCGGCGGCTCGTAACACCGGGCGGATCCGCCGAGCAGGTCGGAGACCATGCGTTGCAGACAGTCCACTGGCACACCTTCCCTGACAGTGCCGTAAACCCCTTGATGAGAGACAGTCGTGGCACCTGATCGAATTTCCCACACGCTGCCCGGGCTGACAGCGCCCGCGGAGATCGTGGTCGACCGCTGGGGTGTGCCGCACATCTACGCGGCCAGCACCTACGACGCGTTCCGCGCCCAGGGCTTCAACGCTGCCCGTGACCGGTTGTGGCAGATCGACTTCTGGCGCCGGCGCGGCCTCGGCCGCCTGGCCGAGGTCTTCGGGCCCGAGCACGCCGAGCGGGACCGCGCGGCGCGGCTGTTCCTCTACCGCGGCGACATGCACCGCGAATGGCTCGCGTACGGCTCGGACACGAAACGCGCGACGACGGCGTTCGTCGAGGGCGTCAACGCGTTCGTGGAGCTCACGCGCCAGAACCCCGAGCTGCTGCCCGCCGAGTTCCGGGAGCTCGGTTACGAGCCGGCGTTGTGGGCACCCGACGACGTGGCGCGTATCCGCAGCCACGGCCTGTTCTACAACGTCCGCGAGGAGGTCGCCCGCGCTCGCACCCTGCGTGACCTGCCGGCGGAGGCCGAGGAGCTGCGAAGGCGGCGCGAACCGTGGCGGCCGGTGGAGATCCCCGAGGGGCTCGACCTCGCCGCGATCCCCGACGACGTGCTGCGCGTCTACGACCTCGCGACGACCGCGCCGGTGTTCGCGCCGCCCGCACCGCAGGACCCGCAGGGCGACGTGTTGCCGGAGGGCAGCAACAACTGGGTCCTCGCCGGTTCGCGGACACGCTCGGGCCGGCCGCTGTTGGCCAACGACCCGCACCGCGCGGCCGCCGCGTTGCCCGGGCTGCGCTACATCGCGCACCTCAACGCGCCGGGCTTCGACGTGATCGGCGGCGGCGAGCCCGCGTTGCCCGGCATTTCGATCGGCCACAACGGCCGGATCGCTTTCGGGCTCACCATCTTCGCGATCGACCAGGAAGACCTCTACGTCTACGAAACCGATCCCGCCGACCCGACGGGCTACCGCTACGACGGCCGCTGGGAACCGATGCGGCGCGTCACCGAGACCATCGCCGTACGCGACGGCGAGCCGGTGGAGGCCGAGCTGCTCTTCACCCGCCACGGCCCGGTCGTGTACCAGGGTCCGGAGCGGAACACGGCGTTCGCGGTCCGCGCGGCCTGGCTCGAGGCCGGCATGGCGCCCTACCTCGGCAGCATGGATTACATGCGCGCCGGGGACTGGGACGAGTTCTCGGCCGCGATGAACCGCTGGGGCGCGCCGCCGGAGAACCAGGTCTACGCCGATCCGTCGGGTCGCATCGCCTGGCAGACCGGCGGTCTCACCCCGATCCGGCCCAACTGGGACGGCACACTGCCCGTGCCGGGCGACGGCCGTTACGAGTGGGCCGGCTTCTACGACACCGACCAGCTGCCCGGCACCCTCGACCCGGAGGCGGGATTCCTGGCCACGGCCAACGAAATGAACCTGCCGCCGGACTATCCGCCCGACCGGCACATCACCTACGACTGGTACGCGCCCTACCGCAAGCACCGCATCGACGAGGTCCTCGCGCAGACCACCGACGCCACCCCGCAGAGCATGGTCGCGCTGCAGAGCGACTTCCTGTCCGTGCCCGCGCGCCGGATCGTGGCGCGGCTGCGGGAACTGAGCGTGGCCGTCGACGGGCTGGACCTGCTCACCGGCTGGGACGCCGTGCTGGCGCCGGATTCCGCGGCAGCCGCGCTGTTCGAGGTCTGGTACCGCCGCCACCTGCGGCCCGCGTTGCTGGCCCAGGCCCTGGAACCGCTGGTGGGCGCGGAAGCCGCCCACACGACGGCCACCCGCATGTCACCCGCGGACGACCTGCTCGCCGACACCCGCATTACCCTCGAGCTGGTCGAGAACTCCGGCGCATTCGCCGACGTCGTCGCGAAAACCCTGCCCGCCGCCGTCGCCGACCTCGAAGAACTGCTGGGCGCCGACCGGAGTGCGTGGGCCTGGGGCCGGCTGCACGTCGCCCGCGCGCAGCACCCGCTGAAGGCGTTGCTCCCTAACCTGCCCGAAGACCGGCTCGCCACTGAACCGCTTCCGCGCGGCGGCAGCGGCGACACCGTCGGGAGCACCGAGTACGGGCCGAATTTTGTGCAGTCGGCGGGCGCGACGTTCCGGGTCGTCGTCGACGTCGGCGAGTGGGACTCGTCGCTCGCGATGAACGCGCCGGGCCAGTCCGGCCGGCTCGACGACCCGCACCTGACCGACCTGTTCGCACCGTGGGCCCGCGGGGAGGCGTTCCCACTGCTCTACAGCCGGGAACGGATCGACGCCGAGGCGGAGACCGTCATCGAGCTGAACCCGCCCGCCTGACATCCCTACGCGAGGTGCGCGACCCGACAGTCGCAGTTCAGAGGGCAAAGCCCTCCACGCGTTGTGGCACGACGCCGCCCGGCAGTGCGCCCAACTTGCCGCCCCCACGCCGCCAACCTCCACCAACGTGGCCTGCCGGCGCGCGCCGCTACGGCGCTCACGGCCTTCGGCCGGATTGCGCGATCACACCCTCGGACAAGGACGTTCGGCCCACGTGTAGCTAGCTGCCCACAGACCGCAGATCGACCGACACGTCCGCGAAGGCAAGACCAGGCGCGAAGCGATCCACTGCCTCAAACGCTATGTCGCACGCGAGCTCTACGAACTCATCGGCCGCGCCCCACAACGCACCAGACTGCCAACGATCGCTTGACCTCCATAGGGCATCGAACTCCCCGTCATCTATCGCTGAGAGGTCGTCCACGTCGTGAACACCCGGAACGAGGCTGTGTCCGACTCGCCCTAGCGGAACGCCCTGTCAGGCGGCCGGGATGTTGTGGTTCAGCCGGAACACGTTGGCCGGGTCGTGGGCTTTTTTGATCTCGACCAGGCGGGCGTAGCGTTCAGGACCGAACGCCTTTTCCATTTCGGCCGGACTGGTGGCCTCGTCTGGCGAAAGAAAGTTGGCCATCCGGCGCTCCGCTGACCAGGGAGCCAGCGCGTCGATCACCGCGGCCAGGCTGCCGCGCATCAGTTCGGCCTGATCAGGCCCGCCGACGCCGAAGCCGAACACGACGAACGGCACACCCCGGGTGGAGACGCTGTTGGCGACGGCCGGCTCCCGATCGAAGGCACCCCCCAGGTACCGGATTTCGACATTGACCAGCTGCGAACCAGACTCAGGACCGAGGACCCCCACGAAGGCCTCGACAGCCTCGGCGGAGAACTCCCGCAGTGAGGTCGTCCTGTCCCAGTACGGCATCGGGTCTTCGGGGTCGTTGTGAATCCGCCGCGAAGCCGTGTAGGGCAGCTCTGACATCGCGTCGAGGACCGCCGGTGCGACAGCGCGCATCGGGGCGAGCAGACGCTCGGCGTCCTGTTCGGACCCGAGGTGCGCGTAACGGAGGTGGACCACGTTCGCTCCCCTCAGCGGCCCCGGCAGCTCGGGAAGCAGGGGCAATCGCTGCGCGGCGATCGACGAGGTCGCCTCTACTGGCAAGCCGGTGACCCACACGCGCCACGCGTGCAGGATTTCGGCCAGGTGCGCACCCGCGAAATACAGGGAGCCCCCGTAGAAACGGGTGACGGGGAACAGCTCGAACTCCAGCGCCGTGACCACCCCGAAATTACCCTTGCAACCACGCAGTGCCCAGAACAGGTCGGGTTCGCTCTCGGCAGTCACCGTGCGCAGCTGCCCGTCAGCCGTCACTACGTCGAGCGAATGCACGTGGTCGGCCGCGTAGCCCAGGCTCCGGCCGAGGACTGGGCTTTGCCCTCCGCCCAGCGTGTACCCGGTCACCCCCACGTCCGGCGCCGAACCGCTCAGCGGAGCCAGACCGTGCCGCGCCGCCTCGTCGATGACCTCCTGCCAAATCACACCGGCTTCCACGCGAGCCCTTCGGCGCGCTACGTCGATCGAGATGCCTTTCATCTGTCGCGTCGTGACGAGCACAGAGCCACGCGCAGAGGAAACCATCTGATGGCCCGAGTTCTTCACCGCAACAGGCAACCCACGGGCCCCGGCGAACCTCACCGCGGCCGTGACATCCGCCGCGCGGGCCGCGCTGACCACAACCTCGGGCTCCAGGGTGGCCAACAAGTTGTACTGCCGACATTCGTCCGCATAGCGCGGCTGCCCCGGGACGAGTACCTCACCGATGACTTCTCGGCGAAGGACGGCCAGCTCCTCAGCTCGCGCGGACGAAAGGGCAGAATTCCCAAGAGTTTCGCGCATAGTTCTTCCGCTTCGTCGGATATCAGGGCGAACTGAATATTAGGGGAATCATTGCGAAATTTCACTGCACATAAGGGAAGGAATCGAACGTCGATCGGGCATGACATTCCTCGACATTAACGCCGCTTGGGCCAGCCTGGCGCACCGGTAGTGACGACCAAAAGCTGCGCCGACTGGGGCCGAGCCACCTCGTGCCTGTACCCGCAGCAGTGGCACGGAGCCGATCAGGCACTGGTGAAGGTCCGCCAGGAACGTGGTATCGAACGAAGAATCCTTCACCGCGCGTGATTACCTGCCACGCCGCACCGGCGAGGTCGACCGCCGGTTCATGGTTGTGCGAGCAGCGATCGTTGGCCACAGCACAGCCACTACGTCTGCAGGGATGTCTATGTACCGCTCGCCGCCGTAGTAGTTCGCGAAGTAGGCTCCAAAGCACAACGTCGAGATGGTGTGGACGTCGATACCGGCCCGGACCGCACGACGCTCCTGCAGCTGTGTCAACGCCCTCTCGATGAATCCCACGCGGGGCCGGACCGCGTGCTCGCGCAAGATCTCCATCAGCTCCGGCGTGCGGATGGCCTCGGCGGCGAAGTTTCCCATCAGCACCATGGCGTCGGGGCTGTAGCGAGCGGGGTCGACATGGCGGACGGCTTCTACGAGCGCGTCGCGTGGCTCCAGGTCGTTCAGATCAACGGTGTACAAGTCACCTTGCTTGCGGAAACCGTAGTCGAGGGCGTCCACCACCAGGTCAAACTTGTTTCCCCACCGTCGACGCAGCGTGGAGCGGCCGACCTTGGCATCGTCCACGATGTCTTTGATGGTCATCTTGGAGAAGCCGTCCATGACCAGCCGCCTGCGGGTGGCGAGGATGATTGCCTCGTCCAAGGCCGTGTCACGAGGGCGGCCGCCAGCGCCACTATGTTCTAGTTCGCCCGCGGAGTTCGTCATACGATTGCGCGCTCCAGCTTGCTCGCGTGTGGTCGACCGTTAAGACATTCGGCGGGTTCGTGTGGGACGTACGCTCCCGGGCCTCACCACACAGCCGCCTTCGTCGGTCTCGACCTGGCCGCACCCCAGAGTGGTGCGCGGGTCGCGGCCGATCACGAGATGAAGCCAGTTACGCCCCCTCCTCCATGCTCACCTTCTTGTCGGCGTCAGTCGACGATCGGTTCTTACCGCCGGCTGAGGCCAACGCACCGGTTTGATCCAGAAGTAGATCCTCATCCGCACTCGACCAGGCCATACACCCGACCGGGAACCAGTCGACGCACACCAGCGACGGAGTATGCGGGCCGAGAAAAACTCAAGGGCTTGCGGGCCGACGGCAATGTTCGTACCGGCGTGCGGGTGGCCGGCGAGGTGTGGGCCTGCGGCGTTGACGAGCAGGGACGGTCAGCATGCCCGTCAGCGAACTGCTTGCGGCCCTCGAGCCCAAGCAACACCGACTGGATCGCGGGGAGCAAGCAGCCAGGCGCGAACAGTTGCGTTGCGTGGATGGCCGCCAGTTTTTTGGGTCGTTGACCACTCGCGCGGCGATCGGTTCCTGGAAGCCGGCATCGGTGCTTGACGTCCCCTGCTCGATCCTGCCCGTGAGCCGGCCGAGGAACGCGGCTATTCGCTGCGCTCCAGCAACGTCCGCACCGCCGGCCCCGTCAACCGAGCCACGTCCTCCACCGAAGCGCTCGCCAGCGGATCCTTCCGCGTCACCGCGCGGACCAGGCCGATGCCCAGCAGCCACGCCAACGCGAGGTCGGCGCGGAGGGCGGCATCGGGTTCGTCGGTGAGGGAGGCCAGCGCCTGGCCGTAGGCGTCGCCGAGCTGGTCGCGCAGGGCGGCGTCCGCGCCGTCGTTGCCGGTGGAGCGCAGGTAGGTCTCGAGGGAGCGGTCGCGGCGTTCGGAGTTGTCCTTGAGGAGGCTGCGCAGCGTTTCGGCGAAGAGGTGCTCGGGTGGGGTCGCGTCGAGCTGGGCGAAGCCGCCGCGGGTCATCGCGGCTTCGAAGAGGGCCTCTTTGCTGCCGAAATAGCGGAATAGCAGCGCTTGGTTCGCGCCGGCGCGGCTCGCGATGTCACGCACGGTGGCGCGGTCGAAACCGCGCGCCGCGAACAGTTCTCGGGCGGCCTCGAGCAGCGCCGCTTTCGTCGCCGCGGCGTCCCGTTTCCGGGCGTGCGATTCTGCGGTCATGGCGACTCCCGTTCGGCAGTGGCGATCACCCGGGCTCCACGCATGGCGGCGAGCTGCACACCCAACCACCCGGTCGTCCCGCCGGCGCCGTGAACGAGCAGCGTCTCGCTCCGCACCTTTATTCAGAGAGCACCTGCTCCGCAGTCAGAGCAGGCACAGGGAACGCCGCCGCCGTCTCCCATGCCACCAATTGACAGATTGGAAGCCAACGACGAAACGCAAGTAGAGATAGTTTTCAAGGCAGACCTGTTCGATTCCGTCATACACCTCTCTCGTCTACACTGGTCGTCTTGTCGGCGTCAGCCGACGGTCGGCTCTTACCGCCTGCCGTCTCCTGGCCTCCTCATCCCCCGCGCGAGTGTCAGGAACCGCGCTGCCACGGCGGCGAGTACGGCGGCAAGCACGATGAAGCCCGCCGTGAGGAACACCGTCTGCACGGTCACTGACGACACGAGGATCGCGCCGACGCCGGACCCTGCCGCCAGAGCTACTGGAGTTCGTGACATTCACCGCCGACGCGGCTTCCGCGGTTTCTGGGGCGCGCCGAGTACTTCCAGGTGGTGAACTGCCCGATGAACACCAGCGCGCCCGCCACCATCCCGGACCGGGC
Source organism: Amycolatopsis sp. NPDC050768 (assembly GCF_040654155.1). NCBI lineage: Bacteria > Bacillati > Actinomycetota > Actinomycetes > Pseudonocardiales > Pseudonocardiaceae > Amycolatopsis > Amycolatopsis sp. NPDC050768. The sequence goes on along the minus strand of NZ_JBFAHL010000047.1, from coordinate 1,448 downwards.
GGCCCGCTGCGTCACGGCGCCCAGCAGATCAAGCAGGTGCGAGCGGCCGTCCGGTGGAATGCCCGGGCGGATGACCGTCTGCGCAACCACGACGAGCAGGGTCGCCGCGGCGGAGAACGTGAGCCGCCGGCCGAGGAGGTTGCCGAGGAACTGGCTCGCCGGGAGCCCCACCACCGTCCCACCCGACGGTAGGCCACGGGCTCGCCCCGAAGCAGTCGGTGCTCGCAGGGTTTGCGCCACTTCGCGAGCTGGTGCTGGTCGGCTCGGTCGGCACATCCGCTGTGTCAGATCCGATTCAGGTGGTCCCGAATTTTGGCGGCGACGAGTTCGGGACGCTCCTCAGGGAGGTGGTGTCCTGCGTCATCGACCACTTCGACGCGCAGGTCTGCGGCGTGCGGCGTGGCAGCACCCAGCATTGCCGGAGGCGTGAACGGGTCGGCGCCGCCGGCGAGCAAGAGCGTGGGTGGCCGAAGCTTGCGGGTCTCCGCATGCCGCAGCATCGGGATGAACTCTTTGTACGCGAACTGGTACATGAGCTGTTCACCGGCGCGCGCGATGTCGGGTTGGCGGAGCACGTCCACGTACGCGGCGACGGCGTCGGCCGGCATCGACGCCCGGTCGACGACACCGCGACGCAGCCAGCCACGGGTGAAGGACGGGATGTGCGCCAGGACGAAGCGGCCGACCAAAGGTGTCTCGACGAACGGTGTCCACAGATAGCGCCAGGCGTTGCGGACCATTCGTCGGACATCGAGGTAGGGGTGGAGTTCGTTCAGGGCGACCACGTGGGTGACGCGGTCCGGATCGTCCAGCGCGAGCTGGAAGGCCAGGGCTGCACCACGGTCGTGCCCGACGAGCGCGATCCGGCCCAGCCCCAAAGCGTCGAGCAGTGCCCGCAGATCGTCGACGAGCTCGGCGGTGCGGTACCCACTCCTCGGCGCGTCCGACCAGCCGGCCCCGCGCAGGTCGACCGCGATGAGCCGGTGCGAGTCACTCAGGAGGGGCATGACGTGCCGCCACATGTACCAGTGCTTCGCCCAGCCGTGCAGCAGGAGGACAGGGGATCCGGCACCTGTCTCGGCGACGTGCATGCGCAGCCGCCCCGTGGCGATGTACCGGTGGCGGACACCCGGGACCTGCAGCGCTTCGGGGACACCTCGTGCCGTCGTGTCAGGCGCTTCGCGCCTTTGTGCGCTCATTCGTGTCCCCTGCCGGCCGGGTCGGCGACCGTGAGCGGATCGCCGCTGTCGCAGACGAACGCGACCGATCCCAGAGCCGTCCGCCCCTGTCCGCCACCGCACACAGCAGCGGACGAAGGACGGATGACAGGCGCCGTTGTGATCATGCCCCCGACTCTAGTGTCGCGTGTCTGAAGTAATTTTACGGTTGATTTTGGTGATGATGTCGTCGTCGGTGGCGGTCCAGGTGAAGGGTTTGGCGCGGTCGTT
>NZ_JBFAHL010000046.1:0-16820 GCF_040654155.1 Amycolatopsis sp. NPDC050768 | reverse complement strand
GGGCCCTGGATGCCGTCGCGGAAGCCGGGGAAGTTCTCGACCTCCGTGGTCGTCATCAGCGCACCACCGAACTGCGTGCCCTCGAACACCAACGGCTCGAGCTGCGCGCGAGCCGCGTAAACCGCAGCCGTGTAACCGGCGGGACCCGACCCGACGACGATCAGGTTCCTCATTTCCTCGGCAGCCACCTTGCCGGTGGAGTTCAGTCGCCCGTTCGACTCGGCCATATGCCCCTCTCCTCTGTGCTGGTTTCCTGGTGGCGACAGTCGACGGTCGGTTCTTACCGCCGGCTGACGCCGGCCCACCCAGATTGACCCGAACCAGAGGCAGATCCTCATCCGCATGCACCAAGGCCCTACGCGGTAGAGTCCGTAAGCAAGTCGCGTCCGCGCGCCGCTCAAAAACGGCAACGGCAATTTGCCGAGGTCAGCTCGCGTGGTTGACTGTCGGGCGCCAGGGCCAGAGGAGAAGCCGTGGACGGATACGTCCCGGGACTGCCCATGACGCGGAGCAGGATGCGCGGTACACAGCCGTTCGCCAGAAGCGTGAAGGCGCGTGGGCCTGCGTCTCAACCTGCGCGATCGCTCCCCTGTACACGCGAGAGACCGGCTGCAGATCCGCATCGGCGTGACCGGGGATGTCCCTCGGCCACCCAGCTGACAGCTGCTGATATGCCGCCGTTTCGGAAAGAATTTCGCACGCTTTGGAAGGAACAGCTCGGCCATGTCTGACAGTGCAGCCCCGACACGCTACGAACAGTTCGCCGAACTCCATCGTGGCCCCAATATCGTCATCATGCCCAACGCATGGGACGTGCCGTCGGCCCTGCTGTTCGCGGAGGCCGGGTTCAAGTCCATCGCGACCTCTTCAGCGGCGTTCGCCGCGACACTGGGCCGGCTTGACGGCATCCACGCCATCAGCCGTGACACGCATCTGGACCATGCCGCCCTGCTCACGTCCGTGAGTGGCCTGCCGATCAACGGCGACTTCGAAGACGGTTACGGCGAGACTCCCGAAGATGTCCGGACGACTGTCGACGCTGCCATCGCCTGCGGTCTGGCCGGCATCGGCATCGAGGACACCACTGGTGACCCCGCCAACCCGATTCGTGACTTCGATGACGCGGTTCGCCGCATCGAGGCCGCCGCCGCAGCTGCGCGTGGGCAGATCGTCCTGACCGGCCGTACGGACAACTTCTTGTGGGGGATTTCTGACCTCGAGGACACCATCCGCCGCCTCACGGCCTTCGCGGAAGCAGGAGCTGACGTCCTGTACGCGCCGAACCTGCCGGACACGGCCTCGATCAGCACAGTTGTCAAGGCTGTCGCGCCCAAGCCGGTCAACGTCCTCGTCAGCCCCCAGGGCACCGCTACCCTTGCGGAACTCCAGACGATCGGCGTCCGCCGGATCAGCCTCGGGGTTGACCCGTACACGCACGCCCTCGGAGCTACGAAGGCGGCTGCGGCGAAGCTCGCGGACGGAGACCTCACGGCGCTCGCATCGGATCTCACCTTCGGCCACATCATCGACCTGATCAAGGGCTGACGCGGGAGTCGGTGGCCTTGCCCGGCAGCGGCGGGAGACCGAACTCGGTGACCTCCGTCGGGTTGAGCGCGACGCTGTCCGCCCCGGCGATCACGTCGCTGGCTCCCGACGTCGGAGGCGGCACACGAAATCGCGGTGACTCCCGCTCAGCTCGGGCCCATGCCGGCGCGCTGCAGGGAGAACTCGGCCAGAACGGCCGTGCCGGCGCCGGCCGCCGTCTGCAGCCAGAGCCGGCCGCCGAGCGCCTCCACCCGGTCCTTGAGCCCGACCAAGCCGGAGCCGCCGGCGAAGTCGGCGCCGCCACGACCGTCGTCGCGTACCCGGACCCGCAGCACGCGGCCGGCGTCGACGATCTCGACCTCGACCTGGACGGCCGATGCGTGTGCGTGCTTGACCACGTTGGTCAGCGCCTCGGAAACGACGTAGTAGGCGGCGGTCTCGACCGGCTCGGGCAGACGCCGGTCGACCTGCACGGCCAGCTCGACCGGGACCGCGGAGCGGCGGGCGAGTCCCTTGAGCGCCGGGCGAAGGCCGCCCTCGGCGAGGATCGCCGGATGGATGCCGCGGGCGAAGTCGCGCAGCTCGTCCAGGGCAGTGACCGCTTCGGCTGCGAGATCCTCCAGCTCCTCCCCCAGCGCACCTGAGTCGGGAGGAACGTCCGCTCGGGCGATGCGCGCGCGCATGGCGAGCGTGATCAGACGTTGCTGGGCGCCATCATGCAGGTCCCGCTCGATCCGCCGACGGGCCCGGTCGGCGGCGGTGGCGATACGCGCGCGCGACGCGATGAGGTCGGAGTAGAGCTGGGCATTGTCGAGAGAGACGGCGAGCTGTGCGGCGATGAGCCTGACAGCGTCGAGCCGTTCCGTGGCGAACGCGGCGCGCATGAGACGGTTTTCCAGCAACAGCACCGCCCGCAGCGCGCCGCGGCCGAGGATGGGCATGGCCAGCAACGAACAAGCACCCAGGCCGGCGATGTACGGGTCACGGGCGAAGCGGTCATCGCGGGTGGCGTCGTCGACAATCAGGATCTCGGCCGTCCGCTGGACGTAGCGCACTGCCGACATCGGCAGGTCGCGTTCCTGCGGGCCACCTGCCGTAGCGGTATCCGTGGTGCGGTTCGGCGTCGGCAGCAGCCAGTCGTGGCGGTCCTCGTCCCACAACAACAGGTGCACGCTGGTGGCGCCGGTCATCGCACTGAGCACTTCGACGACGCGGGTGTGCAAGCGTTCGATGTCGGTCTCCGAGCTGAGCGCCTGCGACGCGGCGAGGATGCCGAGCAAGTCGAGCGTGCCGGTCGTGACCGTCGAGGACGGCCGGAGATCATCGGCACCCCGGCCGCCGCCGGACTCGCCGGTCGTGAGTGCTTCCGGCCGTGAGGTGGGGTATGCCCAGTCCAGCTGGGCAACCTTCGCCGTCGCGCCCCATGCCACGTAGTACTGCCGCGCGCGGGCGAGCAGGTCGCGGCCGGCCTGCTCCAACCCCTGTGCGAGGTAGAAGCGGGCGGCGCGTTCGGTGATGAGGGCCCGGTGCCACGGGCGTTGCCGGCCGGCAACCTCGCGCCGGGCGGTGTCGAAGGCGAGGGCTCCGGCGCGGAAGTCGCCGACCGCCCAGGCCCGCTCCGCCTCCAGCAACCGCTGCAGGTGGCGGAAGTTGTCCGGCGCGTCCGCGGCGCGGGCGGCCAGCCAGCTCGTCACCTCGCCCAGTTCCGACAGCAGACCGCCACGCTCGTCACCCGGGCCGGCGCGGGCCTGCTCGGCGAGGGCCAGGCCGCGCAGCAGACGGGCCACAGCGGTGGGGTACAGGCCCGCCACAGCCGGCAGCAGCGGCATCGCCGCCGCGGCGTGCCGCGCCAGCCCGTCCGGATCGCCGAACACCGCGGCGACGAGCGCGTGGCTGAGATGCGCGTGGAAGAGCGGCATCGGGTTGTTGGCGTACCCGTCGGTGGGGACCGCCCCAGCGGTCGTGGCGACGCTTTCGCCACGCAGTACACCGGCCAGCCACTGGTAGCTGTCGAGCCACTCGCCGGTCTGCTCGTTGCCGGTACGCCGCACGAAGGCCAGACCCGCCTCCACCTCGGCGACGAGGACGTCCAGCGACGGCGCGCAGTCCAGCAGGTAATGCACGGTCGGGTGGTAGGTGTAGCCGGCGTTGGCCAGGTCGCCCCCCGCGATCAGCCCCTCCCGGGCCCGCCCCGCGGCTTGGACACCGTTCTCGATCGGCTCGAACCAGCAGCTCAGCAGAGCGAACCGGCGTCGGGCTTCAGAGGTGCCGGGCTCGTAGCCGCGGGCCTCGCCCAACGCCAGGACCCGGCGCACCGCCCGGTACCCGGCGGCGTAGAGGGCGCGCCGCGCCACCGTGGCGACGGCGGCGGCGCTGACAGGTCCGATGAGGGTAGGGCCAGGGCCGTGCTCGAGCCAGATCCGCAGCGATTCCAGGCCCAGCCAGGCGCCCGTGGCGTCGCCGCCGGCGAAATAGGCCGCCGGCTGGACCGCGTCGATCAGACGGGTCGTGGCCAGCAGTGTGGGCTCGGCGAGGGTGGGCCGAGCCAGATCATCGGCAGCGTCGGTGCGGTCCAGCCACCGGTACAGGCGGTCGAACTGACGGTCGAGCTCGGCGGCGAGCCGGTCCGCCACCGGCACGGTGATGCCGAGCTCACGCAGCAACTCGACGCCGAGTCCGATCGCATCGGCGAACCGGTTCTGGTGGGTCAGGCTGCTCACCTGCACCGCCGTCGCGGCCGCGCGGCCCAACGCGGTGGGGCCCAGCCCTTCGATCGTGCGGTACTCCTCGTCCGCATCATAAAGGCGCCCCAGGCCGTACAGGGCGGCGTGGCGGCCGGTGTGCACCGCGATCAGCGTGGCGGTCTCACCCGGGCCGATCAGCCGCAGCGCGGCGGCCAGCAGCGCGTTCACCAGCGCGTGATCCCCGATCAAGGTGGCCTGGTCGGCGGCACGCCGCAGCAGCCCCACCACCCGACGCCGCTCGCCGGCATCGTCGATCGCGTCGACGACCGGCAGGTACTGCTCGGCGGCGACCGCATACAACTCCGGCACCCCGGCCAGCCGCCGGGCCGTGGCCAGCTGCACGGTGCGTCGCCGCCCCGGGTCGAGCCCGCGCAGGATCGCCTCGCGGAGCCGGTCGTGGCGGAACCGCACCGCCTCGTGGGCGCCAGGCTCCATGACGAGAAGGCCTTCGGCGAGGGCGGGCGCCAGCATCGATTGCACCTCGGCCGCTGGGTCGCCGGTCGCAATCCGCAGCAGGCTCAGCTCGGCGCGGCCGCCCAGACAGGCCATCACCTCCACCAGCTGCCAGGACGGCAGCGGTACGGTCTCGATGCGCGCCGCTAGCAGCTCGCCGACCTTTGACTGGCCCAGATGTGCGCGCACCGTCGCCGTGTCCCACCGCCATCCCGTAGCGGTCGCGGTGAGCACACCGTCGCGGCGCAGCGCGTTGAGCAGCTCCACAGTCTCGTACGGGTTGCCGGACGTGTGCGGCCCGATCACCTCGGCCAAACCGGCCACCACGGCCGGGGCCGCGTGCAGCATCTCGGCGACCATGGTGACGAGGCTCGAGACGGGCAGGTTGTCCAGTCTCAGGTTCCGCACGCCGGCCCGGTCACGCCATCGCGACAGCGGCGCCGCCAGCGGATGCGCCACGTCCACGGCCTCGTCGCGGTAGGCGCCCACCAGCAGCAGACCCCCGACCGGTTCCTCGTCGAGCATCATGTCGACGAGGCCGAGCGCGACGCGCCCGGCCCACTGCAGGTCGTCGAGGAACAGCACCACCGGGCGTTCCCGCGACGCGACCGCCCGCAGCGCCTGCACGCCCATCCGCTGCGCCCGGTTCTGCGCGGTCAGCGGATCCCCGGGATCGGGTGCCACCGCCAGCAGAGCGGCGAACTCCGGCACCACGGCGGTCAGCAGCCCGGCGTTCGGGCCGAGCGCGGCCAGGATCCGCGCGCGGACCTCGGTCAGCTCAGCCTCCGGCTCGGCCAGCAGCAGCCGGCCCAGCGCCCGAAACGCCTGGTGGACCCCGTTGAACTCCAGGTCGCGCCGGTACTGGTCGAACTTGCCGGCCACGAACCAGCCGCCCCGGCCGGCCACCAGCGGCCGCAGCTCGTCGACCAGCGCGGTCTTGCCCACCCCGGGTGTCCCGCCGACCAGTACCGCCCGGCACCTGCCCGCCTGCGCGTTCTCGAACGCCGCCTGCAGGATCGCCACCTCGTCATCGCGGCCCACTAGCCGCGGCGGCAGCAGCCGCAGCGGAACATCGTGCTCGCCGACGCGGACCGACGCTGCCGCCGGACGCACCTGAACGTCCGGCACCCGCTCCAGGTCGTGAACCACGCCGTCGGCGGTCTGATAGCGGTGGTCCGGTTCCTTCTCCAGCAGATGCAGGATGATCTCCGACAGCGGCCCCGGTACCGCCGGGTTCACCTTCGCCGGCGGCGCCGGCACCCGCGCCAGGTGATCGTGTGTAAGGCGCAGCGGGTCCCCGGTGCCGAACGGCGGCTCCCCCGTCGCCAGCTCGTACAACGTCGCGCCCAGCGCGTAGAGGTCGGCCCGCTGGTCCACCGACCGGCCGGTGCGCCCGGTCTGCTCCGGCGCCAGATAAGCCAACGTCCCCACGATCTGCGTATGGTGGATGAACTCCGGGCGGATCTCGACGAACGAGGTCGCCAACGCGAAATCGACCAGACACGGGACACCATCGCCGGAGAGCACAATGTTCGCCGGGGTGATGTCACGGTGCATCACGCCCCGCCCGTGCATCCCCGCCACTGCCTGCGCCAACCCCAGCGCCAGCCCGATCAGAACATCAACCGGCAACGGCTTGGCCAGCCCCGCCAGGCCGGTGCCACCAACGTCCGCCAACACGATGGACCCCGGATACTGAGGCGCCTCCAGCTGGGCGACCCCCGCGACATCGCGCAGCCGCTCCAACATCGCACGCTCGTGCTGTAGCCGGCGCTCGGCGTCCGGCCCCAGCAGCTCCTTCCGGATGACCGTGCGCTCAGCCAGGAACAGCCGACTGACGCGCGCCCGGTCGCTCTCGTGCAGTATCTCGACCTGCGGCTCTCGGCCCGGCAGCACTCCGACGTCCCCCATCCGACACCTCCAGGCATGGACGGATTCCCCTCATCCCGTGCCTACACCTGTTCGAGGGCGAAGGCGACTATTCGCGCGACGTCGGGGGTGTGGCGCCACGTCATGTCGTGCGACCAGTGGCCACTCCAGTCGGCGGTGAAATCGCGGTGCGACAGCTTGGGCCACAGCCGCGGCGGTGGCGCCGAGTAGTCGTTGGGCTCGGTGCCGGTGGCGTCGAGGTTGAGGTCATAGCGGTAGCGGTCGACCCAGGTGATGCCGCTGTTGTACACAGGGATTGACGCCACGTCGGTGAATGCGGAGTCGAGGGCGGTGATCAGTTCGTCTTAGGTGGCGCGAGTGTGCAGGTTCCCGAAGAGGGTCACATGAGGGGGGAACGGCGCCAGGTCGACGACCTGGCGTTGACAACAATGCCGCCGCCCCGTCGTGCCGAGGCAACCGCGATCGGTGGCGGAACCGGTGGCGACAGCTCAGGTGCGGCAGGCGGGGTCGGACCCTGCACGCCCGAGATCGAGCGATCTCGGCGCGAACGCGTGGCAGCGGGCGACAGCGGATGAGCCGCGCATGGCTCACGGTTGTCGCCGTTGCGCCGAGCGCGCCGAATCAGGCACGAACGTGCACGCCCCGGTCAGCGCCCTTGCCAGCGGTGCAGGAGCCGAAGAGCGACGATCGCGAGCGTGAACGCGGCGATCATCGCCACGGCGACGAGCAGGGGGTCCACGGTGCGCTCTTCTGTTCGTGTCTTCAGGAAAGCACGAAATACCGCGGCCAGAGGTAGGGTGCCGCGACGAGGACCGTGATGAGGGTGACGACGGCGCCCTTCTTGGTGAACTCCCAAACAGAAGGGTGAGCCGAACGGGCCGCGATCCCGAGCATGACCACGTTCGCGCTGGCGACCACCGCGGTCAGGTTGCCACCGAAGTCGGCAGGCGCGGTGGAGCCAGCGTTCCCCCTCGTCGAACTCGCCCATCCAGATGGCCATCCCGCCGACCGCGAATCTGAGACTCGTCGGTACCGACTCGTCTCGTCCTGCCAGCGTCGACATCCGTACTCACCTACCCAGAACCCGAATAGCCCTGCACGAGGCCCCGAACCTCATGCAGCCCGGACAGACGCCAGGCGAAAGCCCATCTCGAGGCAAAACAGCAGGTCAGACTACACAATTGGGCCTGCTGAGCACAGCTGGAAGAACGGAGACACAACGGAGCCCAGAACGGCCTTTCGTAAAAGCAAACATGATCTTGTCGCGACATAACTGCAGGTAGATGCCCTGCCATCAAAGACCGCTTCAAGATCACCGCAATCGAACCCGCAGGCTTTTAATCCCCGGGTTTGCCGTGTCAACGAGTATCGCAGGGTGCCACCCGGGGCTAATCCGTGCAGGTCAGGCGGCATTTTTCGCCAGCGTTAATGTCGGGAAGTGTCGCAGCGTATCGGGTGCTCTGTGAGCAACGGAGCCCAATCGGAGACCGGTAGCACCGTGGTCGCGCCTATTGCCAGGGTTCCGCAAACGCTTCCGAAGCACCCTGCAGGACTCCTTGTTGCCACATCATGAAAATTTTATCGTAGTGGAATATTTGCAGTATTCCCGTTGTCACGTGGTTGCTAAATAGTCTCGTCCGGCGTCTGTTAGTGCGCAAGACCAAGCAGTCGGGTCTTCAAGGTATCCGTATTCTTTGGGTCCTAGACGTCTAGCTGTATGAGGCCGTGACGTTGGTGACGCCGGTGTGGAGCCGGGTGACCGGTGGCTGGTTTCCAGCGGTGGTGTGTGGTCGATGGTAGTTGTAGTGGATGTTCCATATCGTCAGGGCTGCGGTGCGTTGCCTTTCGCTGGTCCAGGTGTGGGCGTAGAGGAATTCTTCGGCCAGGATGCGGTTGTAGCGCTCGACTTTTCCGTTGTGGCGTGGGGTGTAGGGCGTGATTCGCTGCTGGCGGGCTCCGTGTAGGACGGTGGCGAAGTCGTTGGCGCGGTAGCAGGCGCCGTTGTCGGTGACGAGGCGGTGGATGTGGGTGATGCCGTGGGCGGCGAAGAACGCGCGGGCGCGGTGGACGAACCTGATCGCGGTTCGGGCTTTCTCGTCGGGCAGGGCTTCGGTGTAGGCCAGGCGGGAGTAGCCGTCGATGGCGGAGTGCAGGTAGATGTAGCGGGCCCGGCCGCCGCGGGTCTTGCCGCGGGCAACCCGTTTGTCCTGGTCGCTGCCTTTGCCGTGGATCCGCCAGCCGCCGCCGTCGGGGATCTGGCCGGTCTTCTTCACATCGAGGTGGACCATGTGCCCGGGCCAGCGGGCGATGATCCGGCGCGGTGCCCGGTTGGTCGCCCCGGTGGGGTCGAGGAAGCGGCGCCGGTTCAGGCCCAGCTGCAGCAGGTGGCGCCCGACGGTGCGGACGGAGATGGTGATGCCCTCGGCGGCCAGTTCGGTGGCGATCCGGCGGGCGGAGTATTTCCGCTGTCGGCGTAGCTGCTCGATCCGGGCCACCACCTGCGCGGGAGTGGTGGCGGGCTGGTGGTGCGGGACGCTGGACCGGTCGAGCAGGCCGGCTTCGCCGTAGCGGCGCCAGCGGTTGACCCACTTGGAGGCGCATTGCCGCGAGATGCCCATCTCGGCGGCGACATGGGCGATCGGGCGGGTCTGGCACCGCTGCACGAGCCGGCGACGGCCCTCGAGCGACAGCGGGGCATTACGGTGGTGCATGGACGGGTCTTTCTGTTCGACGGACGAGTGGGTCGCACTTCTCATCCTGCCGCCGAAAGACCCGTCCCCTGTCTCAGGCCCTGCCAGCCGACACCAACGTCATGACCCGCAACATCTAGCTGTGCTGCTGCCGTTGGTGGTTGACAGTCTGGGTTCGGGGTTGTGTCTTCTGCAGCAGCCTCTCATACGGGGTCTGGCCGGCGAGGCCACCGTGGGGACGGTGGAAGTTGTAGTAGTCCTCCCATTCCTTGACTTTGTCGTTGAAGACGCCGATGTCGCCGATGACGATGCCGTCGAGCAGGCGGTAGAACTCTTCGGCGTCGATGCGGTGGGAGCGTTCGACCTTACCGTTGAGCCGCGGTGCGGCGGGGCGGAGGTACACATGACCGATGCCTTGGTCGAGTAGGTGCCAGTGAAACGCCGATTGGAACTCGGCGCCGTTGTCGGTCTGGATCTTCTCGACCTGGAACGGCAGCGGGGACAGTACATAGTCCAGGAATTAGATCGAGGTCTTTTGATCGGATCGGGGGTAGATCTTCAGGATCCGCAAGCGCGTGCAGTCATCGATCGCGGTGTACTGGTAGAACCGCTTCTTCCGGCCGGCGTCATCGGTGATCGGCTCGACGAACTTGACGTCGATCTGGAGCTGGTGGCCGGGGCGCTGCTTCTCGTAGCGCTTCCACCGCTGGTGGTGGCGTTTGTAGCGTTGGGACGCGGGCAGGCGGCTCATGCCCAGGCGCTTGAGGATGCGGTAGATCGTGGAGGCGCCGATCTCTTGATCGTGGTAGCGGCGCAGGTACATCTCGATCTTCAGGGGGCCGAAATGGTAATGCTGCCGCAGATGGATGATCTTCTCCACCACCTGGGGATGAGTGATGGTCGGGCAGTGCAACGGGGCGCTCGAGCGGTCTTTCAGACCATCGATGCCCTCGTCCTCCCAGCGGTGTTTCCACCGGTAGAACACCGTGCGGCTGATGCCGTAATACCGGCAAGTCGCCGCGACGTTACCGCTGACCTCCTCAGCATGCCGAAGAACGGCCAGGCGCGGGTTCGCAGGCCTGACCAGGTCCTTCTCAGTCCACACTCGCTCAGCCATAGGCCTCCCCAGATCAGGAGCCCAAGACTGTCAACAACCTCCGTCAGTTTTAGGCGTAGGCGTACGGGTTGTCGCGGACGCAGTTTGGCCGAAGATCGCACGCAGGACCCCGCCGGCCTTCCAGCCGCTGGCGATCCAGACATGCGCGAGCGCGCCGGTCAGGTGTGGCACACCGGGTGGTACGTAGGTCCGGCAAGGCGTCAGTCGCCTTGTGATCCTGATCATGATCCCGAACGCGACCAGCGTGGCGAGCGTGTGAGCCGGGGCCACAGTGGCTCACACGCTCGCCACGCTTTCGAAGGGTCTTTCGCGATTACTACACATCTGTTCCGCTTCTTGGCATCCCACGTGGCCGCTTACCCCGAGGTCATCAAGCATCTGCACTGACGTCCCGCAGCTACATCAATTACAGGAACCCCTAACAGTCGGAGCTCGTTTGATGGTGATCACGAACAGGATCCGCCGAATGCCAGTCTGCCTGACCGGTATTCGGCGTCAGCCCAGGCGAAATCCGGTCGCGTGCGGCAAGGTACCAGCCCCCAGGTTAATTCACGTTCATTTTCGGCTGGTGCGCGCACGCAAGACGATCGCGGAAGGATCAGGCCCGCCAAAAGGCCCCGAGGACCGGCCTGGTCCTCGGGGCAATTACCTGTTTTGAGTACCGTCTTGGCCCCGTGCGGCTCGCAGGGGACGAAGTGGCCGACCTGGTAGTCGTTCCAGACGCGCGAGCCTGGTCAGCAGCAGGAACGGTTCATTCCGTCGGGCACCGCCCCTGCACTGCCACCACACCCAGCGAGGCGAACCATAAACCCGGTCGTGCCAGCTTCTCCTTCCACCGCTCGACCGTCTCGGGGTCGAGGATGCCACCGCCGGCGCGTTCGGCCAGCTGGTCAAACGTCAGTGCCAGCCATTCCGTCCCGAGCGAACCGCCCTCGGAGAATGGAACTTCGCATTCGACGCCGACCTCAGTGAGGCCGCGGGTGACAGCCAGGCGAGGTAGCTTGCGACCGTAGTCGACGTCGGCGGCGCTCGCGAGGAGGTCACGTAAGGCGCGCATGGCGCGGGCGTGGTCGGGATCCTCGTCAATGACACCACTGGAGAACATATCGCCCTCCTCGATCAGCAGCCACCCGCCCGGGCGCAGGGCCGCCACGAGTCGGCCGAGGATCTCGTCGCGTTCGGACAGGTGGTTGAGCAGCAAACGGGCGTGCACCACATTGAAGGCGCCATCCGGAAGCGGATCGACACGCACGTCGGCTTGGTGCACCTCAACGTTCGCCGGCAGGTCGTGCAGGCCGCTGATGTCGAGGTCCACCGCGCTCACGTGCCCGGACGGACCCACCTGCTCCCCCATCCAGCGCGCGATCGATCCCGCGCCTGCGCCGACCTCGAGGCACGCCCAGCCGGGAGCAAGCCCCAGCGTGCTCAGGCGCCGGCGCGTCGTCGGGTCGTAGGTAGCTTCCAATCCCTTGAGCCTGCGTTGCGCGCGTTCCCACGCGTTGGTCAGCGCGTAGTCAGTGCTCATTCCCACCTCCGTCAGTCGATCTTTGTTGTTACTGCTGCGTTCCGCAGCAAGCGCCCAAAAAACAACTATTTGTCGAGTGATACTGCTCGCCAGGGCCGAGACTCCGCCCCATGCGCGCTGCTCGACTTCGTGATGATTCCAGTTCCCAATCCGCCGGGCTGGTCGCTCCTGCAGAAACAATTCTCAGCCTTTCCGCAGGAGCTGACTGTCAAGCGTGCCGTGTCTGCATCGATGTCGTCAGGAGTGAGGGTCGTCGACCTTGAGCGGGTCTCCGGTGGTGGACACGAACACGACCAGTAACCGGGCGCGGGCCGTCTGGCTGGTGTTCTGCGTGAGGACGTGGTGGGTGCCCGGTTGCTCGACCCAGTTCTGGCCCTGGTGGAAGGTGCTGATGGGCTTGTCGTCGAGTTGGCTGCGCACGCTGCCTTCGAGCACGTACGCGTAGACGAACGCCTGACCGTGCCGGTGCGGCGTCGCGACCGCGCCGGGTGGGAAGTCGACGATCGCCGAGGTGAACGTCTTGCCCTGGACGTCCGGCAACGCCTGCTGGATCAGGGGGGTCAAGGACTCGGCGGGCGGCTTTGCTCCCGCCGTGTCCTTCGGGCTCGGAGCCATTGATGTGACTGCGGCGGGCTGGTCGGTCGGCTCGTCGGCAGAGGTGCAGGCCGTGACTCCGACCAGCACCGAGAACGCCAGGGCACTTGCGGTGATCCGCTTTGCGATCATGAGGAGGTCCTGTTCAGTCTTCCGTGACTCGGATGATCGTCTTGCCGGGTGTGCGCACGCCCGAGGTGAACGCGGCGCGTGCCTCGGCAAGTGGCACTACGGTGCCGATGATCGGTTTGAGGCGTCCGCTGCGCACGCGCTCGGCGAGGTCGGCGAGCCGGACGCGGTCGGGTTCGACGACGAAGAACACGGCCCGCCCGTCGGCGGGCCTGACCTGGGGTGGCATCGCGATCGTGACGAGCGTGCCGCCCGCGCGCACGAGCGCGGCCGAGCGGGCGTGAACGTCGCCGCCGATCATGTCGAACACCACGTCGACCTCACCGACGTCTTCGAGCCGTTCGGACTGCACATCGAGAAACGTGTCTGCGCCGAGCTCGAGCATCCGCTCCCGGTCCGCGGCCCGGCCCGTGCCGATCACGCGTGCGCCGACTTCACGGGCCAGCTGCACGGCGATCGACCCGACACCGCCCCCGGCACCGTGGATGAGCACTGTCTGACCGGTGCTGACACGGCCGTGGTCGAACAGGCCCTGCCACGCGGTCAGCCCGGAGATCGGCAACGCGGCGGCCACGGTGTGGTCGATGTCCGCCGGCAGGGGTGCGAGGTTCCGCGCTTCCACCGCGGTGTATTCGGCGAGCGAGCCGTCGCGTGCCCAGTCAGCCATCCCGAACACTCGCTGCCCGATGCTCAGTCCGGTGGTGCCGTACCCCAGCTCCGTGACGACACCCGAGAGCTCGTGGCCGGGCACGCTCGGCGTCCGGTCGCGGCCCGCGCGGTCGGTCCAGGTGGCCGGCCAGCTCAGCTCCCCCGGCGTGAAGCCGGCGGCATGCACCCGCACGATGACGTCGTTTTCGGCCGCGTGCGGGTAGGGCAGCTCCGCCGGGGTGAACCCGGCGACGCCCGCGTCGCGGTCTTGAACAGTGATGGCTCGCAATGACAGATCCTTCCTTGCTCTTCGCGTGCATGATCATCAGCGAGACGAGGTAGCCCCGCAAGATGTGACAGGGATCGGACCGCTGGGTAAGAACCTCGGGCCCGGGGAAGCTGTGTTCGTGGCTAACGAACCAGGAGGGAACAAGAATGCTTGAAGGTGACGAGAACGTCCGCCGCTACGAGGAGACCGACGGTGAAGTCGGCCACGACTGGCAACCGGGAGTCCGGCACTGGTCCTGATTACCAAGGGCCGCAAGAGCGTGAGGACCGCAAGCTCGCGCTGATCTACCAGGAGGTGGACGGCAACCCAGTGATCGTGGCGTCCAATGGCGGCGCCCCGAAGCACCCGAGCTGGAACCTCAACCTGCAGGCCAACCCGCAGGTCCGCGTGCAGGTGAAGGCCGACAAGTTCACCGCGCACGCCCGCACGCCCGCACGGCCGTAGGCGACGAGCGCGCGAAACTGTGGGACAAGATGGCCAAAGTGTGGCCGTACTACAACGAGTACACGAAGAAGACCGACCGCGAAATCCCCGTGGTGATGTCGAGCGGGCGTAACCACGAGGAAACACGTGGGCTGTCCGCGTTCCCGCGTCCGGTGATCTCGTCGGTGGTCGAGGACGCCTTGTCGCGGCGATAGGGCTTCGAGTAGCGCTGGGCTCGGTATCGGCCGGACTCCGTGGTTGAAGGCAGCGGAGGTTTGGCTGCCTTCCGCCACATGGGCGCGGAACTGGCGACGGCATTCTCCCTCAGACCACCTCCACGAGTATCCGGGGTATCACCGCGCCGGTAAACAGACGCGGATCCGGTCAGGCGGTCGGGAGATTGTGGTTCCCCGGCACAGGTTGGTCGCGTTGTCAGCCTTCTTGATCTTGACCAAGCGGAGGTAGTGTTCGGCCTTTCGGCCCCGGGCCCACGCCGGAGAGGAAAACACGGGCTTCGACCCAGCGGCCTCTCGTCTGCGCGCTTCACCATCTGCCAGGCGGAGCCCAGGGCGGCCTCATGTCCGATCAGGTCCTGCCAGTTCCCCATCGTCGCCGACGAGATGCGGTGCCGCCAACGTCAGCGACAACTCATCCTTCAACACCGCCAGCGGGAACTGGACCTTTTCATCCAAAGTTACCGGCAAGGCCGGTCTCTGCGATCTGCTCACCCAGGCAGAGGGCTCCGGCGGTGGCGTCGGCAGCTCGTCGAGAACCGCAGGAGGCGTGTGGCCATGGTCCACGCGGTGTTCGCGGACTCCCGGGTCCGTGAGCCGCCTTGCGGACCGGTTCGCCTCACCAGCGCCGCAGCGAGCACGTCGTGCCAGCCCGGCATTGGCGACGCCCGCAGCCTGCTCGAACGTGGGGACGGCGCGAATCTCTGCGATGGACGTTGAGGTCCAGTTTTACGTGGATTAGGTCCGAATCATCGGACTGTGCGTCATCAAGTGGACCGCGTAGTCCTCAGTCGAACATTCGGAGGTATGTTATGGGCATGCAGAATGAGAAGGTTGCTGTCATCACTGGGGCCTCGCAGGGCATCGGTGCCGGCCTGGTCGAGGCGTACCGCAAGCGCGGTTACGCGGTTGTCGCCACCTCGCGCTCCATTGCCCCTGGCGAGGACGCGGGCGTCCTCGCGGTCCAGGGCGACATCGCCGACCCGACCACTGCCGAGCGGGTGATTTCCGCTGCCCTTGAGCGGTTCGGCCGTGTCGACACCCTGGTCAACAACGCGGGCGTCTACGTGTCCAAGCCGTTCACGGACTACACCGCGGACGATTACGCCTCCGTGACCGGGATCAACCTGGTCGGGTTCTTCCGTCTCACCCAGCTCGCCGTCGGCCAGATGCTCGCTCAGGGCGGTGGGCACATCGTCAACATCACCGCCAGCATTGTCGACAACCCTGATTCGCGGGTCCCGTCCGTCCTCGCCGCGCTGACCAAGGGCGGCCTGCAGGCCGCTACCACGTCGTTGGCGATCGAGTACGCCACGCGCGGGATCCGGGCCAACGCTGTTTCTCCGGCTACTACCCGCACTCCGATGCACGACCCGCAGATCCATGAGTTCCTCGATGGCCTGCAGCCCGTTGGTCGTATGGGCGAGATCAGCGACATCGTCGAGGCGGTTATGTATCTGGAGAATGCGCCGTTCGTCACTGGCGAGGTCCTTCACGTGGACGGCGGCATGAGCGCCGGCCACTGACCACGCCCACCCACTCCTTCCACGGAGCACTACTGTGAACAAGAACACCGCGGACAACGAGGCGGTGCTGCGCGGCGTCCTCGACGGCTGGAAGGCCGCCGTGGACAAGCACCAGCCCGATCAGGCGGCCGCCCATTTCACCGACGACGCCATCTTCCAGGGAATGCACCCCTACAGCGTTGGACGACCGGGCGTCGCCGCCTACTACGACTCACAGCCCCCAGGCCTGACCGCGGAGTACCGGATCCTGGAGACCAGGCGCCTATCCGACGACCTCGTCCTTGGATACCTGAACGTCGGCTTCTCCTTCACCGACCGCCCCACGGTCAACGTCTACCTGAGCATCCTGCTGAAACGAATCGGAACTGGGTGGGCTATCGCCCTCTACCAGGTCTCCAAGCTCGACCAGGACACCACCGGCGGAAACCCCGGCAGCCAGTAGCGGCCGAGACCGGACATCGTCGGAGGCGGTCTGAGCGGTGATCTCGTAGCGGCCTCGGCGCCCACGTGTCGGGAGGCGGCCAAACTTCACCGCCTCCCGACACAGATTCCAGCCGGTACCGGGCCGGAGCTCTACTCGAAGCCCGAACGCCGCGACAAGACGCACTCGAACACAGGTCAATCCACCGGTGAGATCACCGCACCCGGAAATTCGGATAGGCTCCGCATTTCCTCGCGGTCACACCCTCTCGAGCACCAATGTGGGGATCTCGCGGTCGGTCTTCTTCGTGTACTCGTTGTAATACGGCCACACTTTGGCCATTTGGTCCCACAGTTCGCGCCCTCCGGCGTGGGCGGTGGACTTGTGCGCTTTCACTTGCACGCGGACGTTCCGGTCGGCTGGCAAGCTGAGCTACCAGCTCGGGCGCTTCGGGGCGCCGCCGTTGAACGCCACGATCACCGGGTTGCCGTCTACTTCCTAGTGTCCTGCGTCGTTAATTCGTCGTCATTTAGACTCTGATGGCATGTCTGATGGTGTCGCGGGACGTCGGGGGCCGAAGCTTGAGCCGGTGC
>NZ_JBFAHL010000045.1:0-17874 GCF_040654155.1 Amycolatopsis sp. NPDC050768 | reverse complement strand
ACTGTCTGGGTGGCCGGGCTGCCGTCGATGTCGTCCAGCATTTCGACGAGAACCTTCTGGGCCATGAGTGCTCCTTGAAATTGGCGTGCATGCTGGCCGTGACCAGGCGCACGAAGGCTGTGACTGGGCGGAATCATATCACCAAATATTTCTGGCCATTTCGGCGCGGTTGCATTGAGGAAATGACGGACTGTTTCCCGTCCGTGCGAACTTCGTGGTGTTTGGACGGAACCGGGCCAGCTGGTGGAGTTCCTACTGGATCCTGGGGTTCTCATGCGCGTGCACCCCGGAGATCGCCCTCGGCTGGTGTGTTGCCGGCAGTGGAGGCGTCGTCCCGGCGGGTTTGGAGCCCATGGAGAAGTCGCCGCTCCAAGACGGCCGCGACATGGGTATGCCGCCTGGGCCTTGCCTTCGAGCGCGTGGGCCAAGTGTGCGACTATCGCTCCGACAATGGCGCGGTGGTGCCAAGGAGAGGTTGAAGAAGGTCGCCAACCTCGTCGATGCGATCGAGAACTTCGTCGGCGGTGAACACGAATTGGCGCGCTTGGTGGCAGGCCGACACTTCTTCCCGGGTGATGGGCGTGGACGCGGTAGGCTGGTCGCGGCCGCGCAGCGAGTATGCGGCGGTCATCGCAGCCCGATCATCGACGCAGGCGAGAATACTCTCGACGACCTGGCGGCCGCTCCTGGCGCTGCCGCCGGCTTCGCCTGGTGCGATCGCTGCCAGTCATGGAAGCAGGTCCGCGAGGCTGCCTCTGCCCCGGGCATGACCAGACGGCAAGAGTAGTAGGTCCTGCTCGAGGACCTGTGCTATCGGCTAATCATTTCAAACCAAAATTTTGCAATTCATCGAAGGGGACACCCATGTCCAACACTGCCCTCTGCGCCCTGCCTGCGCTCGGCTTACTGCTGCGCCGGCAGCGTTGCGGCCGGTCAGGCGGGCGGCTGGGAAGACTGCTCTGCGGGCTACTACTGCCTTTTCGATGGCTGCGACGGCGCCGGGCGATGGCATTCTTGACGACCGGGTCGCCGAACCTCGCCAACCCGGGCCTGGACAAGGCGGCCGGCTCGCAGCGGAATTGATCGCCATGGAACTTCTGCTTGTACGAGGGACACAACTACGACGGCCGGCGAAGCTGTGATCCGCCGAACTCCAGGTACAACTTCACCTACTACGGTGGCAACAACTTCGACTCATCTGTGAAACGCTTCCAGCGGGCGACGATTCTCCTTGATCTGCACCTGTTGCGAGGACCTGCAACAGGTGCAGGGGACAGAGCCGCTTGTACCAGTTTTGGCTTCACTTGTCGTGGGCCTGCGTAGGCGGCGCCGCTCAAACCGGCGAGAACTGGTGCGCCGCAGGTTGCGCCGCGGGCAGTACTGGAACGCGAGATCGTGGTGGTCAACGACAACGGCACGATCGTCGGGTGGCGGCGGTGCGGGCGCAGTCCGATCGGCGGCCGACGTCATCCGTGCTGGGTGATGCCCGTCGGGATCGGGACCGGAGAGGGTCGGGCCAGCGCCCCAATCGGCGAACTCTCCGAGCGGCGGCGGCCGTGCACAGGGAGGCAGGGGTGATTGTGGGCGAGACGTTGACTGGCCTGGCGACCATGGCTGCCGTGAACCCGGTCCCGTGGGCGCGTTCGCAGATGGCGTTCACCCTTGCTTTCCACATCATCCTGGTCCCGCTCGGTGTGTCGTGGGCGTTCATGGTGCTGATCGCGAACTACCGGGCGTTACGGAAGGACGACCGTGCCGCGTTGGTGCTCGCACAGCGGTGGTCGAAGTACATGGCCGTGACCTTCGCCGTGGGCGCGGTGACCGGGACCGTGCTGAGCTTCGAGTTCGGCCTGCTCTGGCCGCACTTCATGGGGACCTGGGGCGAGGCCTTCGGCATCCCGTTCGCGTTCGAGGGGCTGTTCTTCTTCACCGAGGCGATTTTCGTCGCCATCTACATCTTCGGCTGGCGCCGGCTGAAACCGTGGACGCACTTCTGGACCGGCGTGCCGATCGTCCTCGCCGGGGTGTTCGGCTCGATCTCCGTGGTGGCGGCGAACGCCTGGATGAACGCCCCCACCGGGTTCACCGCGAACGCGCAGGGCGAGATCGTCGACGTCGACCCGCTCGGGGTGATTTTCAACGACGCGATGCCGCTGCAGGCCGCGCACATGGTCGTCGCCGCCTATCTGGTCGGCGGGTTCCTGATCTCGTCGGTCTACGCGGTCGGCATGCTGCGCGGCCGGGTCGATCGCTACCACAAGCTCGGGTTCGCCATCCCCTTCAGCGTCGCCGCGGTGGCGACACCGATCCAGATCGGCGTGGGCGACACCCTGGCGCGTTGGGTGTATGACAACCAGCCGGTCAAGTTTGCCGCCATCGAACTGGTGCCGACGACCAGCTCGGACGTTCCCGAGACACTGCTGGGCCACCTCAACGCGGACGGCACGGTCACCGGCGGCATCCCGATCCCCGGCATGGCGTCGTGGCTGTCCGACCCGAGCACCGGCCGGTCGACCGTCGTCCAAGGCCTCGACAGCGTGCCGGCCGACACCCGTCCGACGATCCTGGAGGCCAACGTCGTCCACCTCGCCTGGGACGTGATGGTCGGTCTCGGGACGCTGTTGTTGCTGCTGTCCCTCTGGTACGCCGCGATCTGGTTGATCCGACGACGCGCGCCGACGGGCAAGTGGTTCCTGCGCGTCGCGGCGTGCTCGGGCGTGCTCGCGGTCGTCACGATGGAAGCCGGCTGGGTGGTCACCGAAGTCGGCCGCCAGCCGTGGATCGTCTACAACCTGATGAAGGTCGAGGCCGCGGCGACCGGGAACGCCGGTGTCTGGATCACCTTCATCGCCGTGATCGTTCTCTACCTGGCACTCGGCGTCACGACGATCATGGTGCTCCGCTCGATGAGCAGGCGCTTCCGCCGGGCAGGAGGGCTCGCCGACATCGACACTCCGTACGGACCGACGAAGAAACCCGAGCCGGCCGAGACCGTCGAGTCCGAGCCGTGAGCACCGCCGTGGTCACCGTGCTGCTGGTCGCCCTCGCGACGTACGCGGTCTTCGGGGGAGCCGACTTCGGTGCCGGCTTCTGGGACCTGACCGCCGGCGGGCCGGCGCGAGGTGCCGCACCGCGCGGCTTGATAGAGCGATCGATCGGCCCGGTGTGGGAGGCCAATCACGTCTGGCTGATCTTCATCTTCGTCGTCACGTGGTCCGCCTTTCCGTCGGCGTACCAGTCGATCACGCTGACCATGTTCGTCCCGCTGACCATCGCGGCACTCGGCATCGTGTTGCGTGGCGCGAGCTTCGCGTTCCGCAAGTCTGTCGTCACCGTTCGCTCCCGTCGTGTCTTCGGTGGCGCATTCGCACTCTCGTCCGTGCTCGTGCCCTTCTGCTTCGGCGCGATCGCGGGCGGCATCGCTTCGGGTCACGTGCCGGCCGGCGGGAAGGCCGGCGATCCCGTCGACAGCTGGCTGAACCCGACGTCACTGGTGACGGGCGGCCTGGCGGTCGTGCTGGCGGCGTACCTGGCGGCGGTGTATCTCGTCTGGGACGCACGGCGAGCAGATGACACCGCGATGGCGGTCTACTTCCGCCGCCGCGCGGTGGTGGCCGCCGTGGTCGCGGCCGTGGTCGCCGTGATCGGCTTCGTCGTCCTGAGCTCCTCGGCCCCGCACGTCTTCGACCGCTTGACCTCGTCGTGGGCGTTGCCACTGGTCGTGCTCAGCGTCCTGAGCGGGTTCGGCGCTCTGGTGCTGCTGGTCCGCGACGCCGCCCGAGGTGCACGAGTGCTCGCTGTGGTCGCGGTGGCCTGCATCATTTTCAGCTGGGGCGTGGCGCAGTGGCCCTACCTGCTGCCGGAGAGCGTCACCGTCTCTGCTGCCGCCGCGCCGACCGGAACCCTGGTCGCATTGCTGGTCGCGGTGGGGGTGGCGGTGCTGATCGTGCTGCCGGGCTTCGTGCTGCTGTACGTGCTCGACCAGCGCCGGCTGCTGCCCGAGGAAGGCGTCGAGGACGCCGCTGACCGCGCGGCCGGCTGAGCCGTGCCGCAATCACCTGCGAAAGGTGATTGCGGCACAGCCCCGTCCATCGATCGTCGGAACAGGCCCGGGATTTCGCGCGTCACGACTGTGAAGGAGCCTCCGTGAGTTCCACGACCTCGCCCTTCCCGCCGATTGCCGGCTGGCTGGCGCGTGCCCGGATCCCGGACCACCCACTGCGTCATCCGCTCGAGCGCTCGGCGCTCACCATCAAAGGCCTGACCTACATGCCGACCGGCGCGACGGTCGCGGCCCTGACGACGTCATTGCCCGAGGCGCCGGGCGGTGAGCGCAACTGGGATTACCGCTACACCTGGATCCGCGACACCACGTTCACACTCCAGGCGCTGCACTACCTGAACCTCGACTGGGAAGCCGACGAGTTCATGCAGTTCGTGGCCGACCTCGAGCCGAACCCCGACGGCGGCCTGCAGATCATGTACGGCATCGACGGACGCCGGGACCTGACCGAGTCCACTCGCGACGACCTGAACGGCTACGAAGGCGCCCGGCCGGTGCGGATCGGCAACGGTGCGTTCGACCAGCGCCAGAACGACGTCTTCGGCGCGGTTCTGGACTCGCTTCTGCTGCACACCAGCAGAAGCCAGCACCTGCCGCGCCGGCTCTGGCCTCTCGTCCAGTCGCAGGCGGCGGGTGCGATCGCGGCGTGGCGCGAACCGGACCAGGGCATCTGGGAGGCTCGCGGCAAGCCGCAGCACTACGTGTCGTCGAAGCTGATGGGCTGGGTGGCGCTCGACCGGGCCGCCAAGCTGGCGAACATCCGGGACGACGACAAGCTCGCCGGCCAGTGGCGCTCGACGGCGGACGAGATCCGTGCGGACATCCTCGAGCACGGCGTGAGCGACCGCGGCGTGCTCCGGCAGCACTACGACACCGACGCGCTGGACGCCTCGACCCTGCTCGCAGCCCTGTTCGGCTTCCTGCCGGGCACCGACGAACGAATGCGCAACACCGTCGACGCGATTGACACCGAGCTGACCGAGAACGGTTTCGTCCTTCGGTACCGCACCGACGAAACCGACGACGGTCTGTCCGGCAAGGAAGGCACGTTCCTGATCTGCTCGTACTGGCTGGTCTCCGCGCTCGCCGTGGTCGGCGAGATGGACCGGGCGACGAGCCTCATGGAGCGCCTGCTGCGGATCGCGTCGCCGTTGGGCCTGTACGCGGAGGAGTTCGAAGTCGACCGCGCACGGCACCTGGGCAACTTCCCCCAGGCGTTCTCCCACCTCGCCCTGATCGAGGCGGCCGGGCGGATCATCCTGTCCGACTTCCTGGCGGAGCTGTCGCTGTGACCGGGCAGCGCGACGAGAGCCGGAACGTCCTGGTGCTCGGCGGCGGGCTGGCCGGCGTCGCCTGTGCCCACCGGCTCGGTGACGAAGGCATCGGGGTGACCCTCGTCGACCGCAACGACTACCACCAGTTCCAGCCATTGCTCTACCAAGTCGCCACCGCGCAACTGCCCGCGGAGGACATCGCCCGCCCGCACCGGGTGATCTTCCACGCCTACCCGACGGTCGAGGTCCGCACCGCGCACGTCGCCGAGGTCGACGTCGCGAACCTCAGCCTGACGCTGTCCGACGGCGAGGTGGTCGGCGGATCACACCTGGTGCTCGCGGCGGGCGCGCAGCCCGAGTTCTTCGGTGTCCCGGGCGCCGCCGAGCACGCGTTCCCGCTCTACTCCGTGGCCGACGCCGAGCGGCTCCGGCTCCACGTGCAGGACCTGGTGCGGGCGGTCTCGGCAGGGGAACTCGAGGAGGACGCGCTCGACGTCGTCGTCGTGGGCGGCGGCCCGACCGGGGTCGAGATCACCGGCGCGCTCACCGAGCTCATGGCCGCCCTCGCGACCATGGACCGGATCCCGAAGCCCGGGCGGATCTTCCTGATCGACCGCGGCAGCACGCTGCTCGGCGCGTTCTCCAGCCGATCGCACAAGTACGCCCACAAGAAGCTCACCACGCAGGGCGCCGAACCCCGACTCGACACGGGTGTCGCGGCGGTGCACGCCGACCGGGTGGAACTCGACGACGGAACCGCCATCCGCACCCGCACCGTCATCTGGGGCGGCGGTGAGTCGGCGGCGCCGGTGGTGCAGGCCGCCGCCGGGCTCAAGACCGGTCGGGGCGGGCGGGTGGACGTGTCGCCCGACCTGACTGTCGAAGGGCACCCGGGCGTGTACGCGATCGGAGACGCCGCCAACATCCCGGCGGCGCACGGCACAACGCTGCCGCAGCTGGGCTCGGTCGCGCAGCAGTCCGGCGACTGGGCAGCGGGCAACATCCTTCGCGAGCGCAACGGACAGCCCACGAAGCCGTTCCACTACAAGGACAAGGGCATCATGGCCATGATCGGCCGCAACGCCGCCGTCGCCGAGGTCGGCAAGCACCGCCATCAGGTCGACGGGCCCCTCGCGTTCGCCGCCTGGCTCGGTGTCCACGCGATGCTGCTGAGCGGCGCCCACAGCAAGGCCGACGCGTTCATCTCGTGGGCCTGGGACTACTTCGAACGCGACCACGCCGCGACCGTCGAGTGGTCGGCGACGCCCAAGCGCATCGCCTGGGGAGACGACGCCGCGGACATCCCGCACATCTCGGTGCACCGTGGCCACTCTTCAAGGAAAGCTGATAGCTCCTGAGGAGGACAGCATGACCGAGCACTACGACGTCATCATCGTGGGATCCGGAGCCGGTGGCGGCACCCTCGCACATCGGCTCGCGCCGTCGGGAAAGCGCGTGCTGATCCTCGAACGCGGCGACTGGCTGCCCCGCGAGGCGCAGAATTGGGACGCCGAGGCGGTGTTCGTCGACAACCGCTACGTGTCGACCGACAAGTGGTTGGACGACAAGGGAAATCCGTTCCAGCCTCAGGTCCACTACTTCGTCGGAGGTGCGACGAAGTTCTACGGAGCCGCGCTGTATCGGCTGCGAGAGCGAGACTTCGGCGAGCTCAAGCATCACGGCGGCATCTCGCCCGCGTGGCCCATCGGGTACGACGAGATGGAGCCGTACTACACCCAGGCCGAGCAGCTCTACCAGGTGCACGGCAAGCGCGGCGAGGACTCGACCGATCCGCCCGCTTCCGCGCCGTACCCCTTCCCGCCGGTTTCGCACGAGCCGCGCATCCAGCGGCTGTTCGACGACCTGGCAGCGGTGGGGCTGCACCCCTTCCACGCGCCGGCGGGGATAATGCTCGACGAGGCCCGGCCCGCGTTCAGCGCGTGCATCCGCTGCGCCACCTGCGACGGATTCCCGTGTCTGGTCCACGCGAAGTCCGACGCGGACGTCATCGCCGTGCGACCGGCCATCGAGCACGACACCGTGACGCTGGTCCGCAACGCCCGGGTGCAGCGCCTGGAGACCGACGAGTCCGGGCGGACGGTGACCTCGGTCGTCGCCGACGTGGACGGCGAGGAGCAGCGGTTCGCCGCCGACGTGGTCGTCGTGTCGGCGGGCGCGGTCAACTCGGCCCGGATCCTGCTCGCGAGCGCCAACGACCGCCATCCGGGCGGCCTCGCCAACGGGTCGGATCAGGTCGGCCGCAACTACGTGTTCCACAACAGCCGCGCGTTCCTCGCGATCTCGACCGAGAAGAACGACACCCGGTTCCAGAAGACGCTGGGTCTCAACGACTACTACTTCGGCGACGCCGATTTCGACTACCCGATGGGCAACCTGCAGATGGTGGGCAAGTCGTCCGCACCGATGTACCGCGGCGAGAAGCCCCTCGAGACGGTGCTGGCACCGACGTTCGCGCTCCACGACGTGGCCGAGCACGCGGTCGACTTCTGGCTGTCGGCCGAAGACCTTCCCGTTCCCGACAACCGGGTGACGCTCGACCGCGACGGGAACGTGGTGCTGAGCTACACCCCGAACAACCAGGAGCCGATGGAGCAGCTCTACCACCGCGTGAAAAAGCACCTGAGCCGGCTGGGGATGCATCCGCATCATCTGATTCCGCGCGACGTCTACATGAAAAACGACATTCCGGTGGCGGGCTGCGCGCACCAGGTCGGCACCGTGCGGTTCGGGCGCGATCCGGCGACGTCTGTCCTCGACTCCGACTGCAAGGCTCACGAACTCGACAACCTCTACGTCGTCGACACGAGCTTCTTCCCGAGCATCGGCGCGGTCAACCCGGCACTGACGGCGATCGCGAACGCACTGCGAGTCGGAGACCACCTGCTGCAGCGACTCGGCTGAGCCCGATCAGCTCGAAATCCAGGGCGTACGCCAGCCGCCGAATCCGGCCGGGATCTCGTCGGCCGCGGCCGGGCCCCAGCTGCCGGGCGCGTAGGAGTGCACGGGCGGCGGCGCGTCGAGCAAGGGTTGCATGATCCGCCAGGTCTCTTCGACGCTGTCCTGCCGGGAGAACCGCGTGCTCTTCCCGATCATCGCCGCGTGCAGCAGGGTCTCATACGGTGTCGGGCCCTCGCCGCCCTCGGCCGCGAACTCCATGTCGAGGTCGATCGGCGCGATCCGGGCCACGTCGGCGCGACGCGCATCGACCTGGATCCGGACCCCGGTCGACGGGTCGAGCCTCAGCACGAGCTGGTTCGGCTGCGCCGCGTGCCCGACCAGTCCGAAACCCAGCTTGGGCGGGCGCTTGAACACCAGCCGCAGCTCGGTCTGCGTCACCGGCAGCCGCTTGCCGGTCCGGATGAAAAACGGCACGCCGGCCCAGCGCCAGTTCTCGATGTCGAGCCGCAGCGCCGCATACGTCTCGGTGGCCGAGCCGCGCGAAACACCGTCGATGTCGAGGTAACCGTCGTACTGGCCGCGCACGTAGTGGGCCGGGTCAGCCTCCTCCACCGCTCGGAACAGACCGACCTGCGACTCCTTCAGCGTCACCGGGTCGCCCCGCGAGGGCGGCTCCATCGCGGCAGCCGCGACCACCTGCATCAAGTGGTTCACGACGACGTCCCGCAGCGCGCCGACCGGGTCGTAGAAATGGCCGCGGTCCTCGACGCCGAAGCTCTCCGCCATCGTGATCTGCACGCACTCGAGGTAGTTGCGGCTCCACAACGGTTCGAGGATGGCGTTCGCGAAGCGCAGGTGGAGGATCTCCTCCAGCCCCATCTTCCCCAGGTAGTGGTCAATCCGGAACAGCTGCGACTCGTCGATGTACTGGTGCAGCTCCTCGGCCAGCGCACGCGCGGACTGCCGGTCGTGTCCGAACGGCTTCTCGACGACGAGCCGGGCGCCGGCGGTCAGACCGGCCTCCGACAGTCCCTTGACCACGCGTCCGAACAGGAACGGCGGGATCTCCAGGTAGAACACCGGAGTCCCAACACCCTTGACGGCGTCTCCCACCCGCTCGAAAGTGGCGGGGTCGGTGAAATCTCCACTGACGTAGGACAGCTTGGCGGCGAAGCGATCGAACACCGCCTCGTCCAGGTCTCCGGTCGCCTCGATCGACGACCGGGCCCGTTCGATGAGCTGGTCGAGCCCCCAGTCGTCAGCCGCCACCCCGACGATGGGACACGTCAGCAGGCCACGGGCCTCGAGCCGGTACAGCGAACGGAAGGTCATCACCTTCGCCAGGTCGCCGGTGATACCGAAAATCACGAGTACGTCCGCCGGCCGCGTCTGCGGCTCTGTGGCTGTCGATGTCATCCTTACCTCCACCTCGGGCATGGCCGCGTCCGGTCGCCACGATGGCGCCCGGAAAGCCCATGGCGCGTCGCCCGATCCGGATGACTCCGTCCACACGAGGCAGACTCGTCCCCGTCGACCAGCCAGGCTCCATCGAGGACGACTCGCACGGGCAACGCAGCTTCGTGGCCACCCGGCTCAGCTCGAAACCGAGCCGCAGACAGGCCGCGCTCGGGAACAGCGGCGGCCCTCCATATACATATCCGGGGCCCGCAGTGTCATGACGCGAGGATCTTGGCCTTCTCGGACTGGAACTCGGCGTCGGTGAGGACGCCCTGCGCCTTGAGCTCGGCAAGCTCCTTGAGCTGCGTGACCGTGTCGCGAGCGGGTGCCGCAGCTGGCTGCGACGGTGGCACGTCCTGCTGTTGCTGGGCGTACTGCTCGTCCTCCTGCCGGGACCAGCGTTGGCCCTGACGGCGCGAGACTCGATTCGACACGGCGGTCGCAGTCCCTGCGATCGCGGCAGTTCGTGCGAGACCTCGGAGGAGACCCGGCATGGTTCTCGTCCTTTCTCCGTCGGATCAGACGTCGGCTGCTTCGGCGGCATCGAGCGATGCGGCGATGGCATCGAGGGGGACGTAACCGACAGCCACCACCTCGGCCCCACCGCGGCGCAGGGCCTGCGTGAACGGCCGTGCCCACCGATTCTCGAACAGCAGGATCGCCGCGGACGCCCCGGGTTCGATCGCGGACGCGGCATCGGCCAGGTCACCGTCGTCGAACAGGCCCGAGGACGCGCCTTCGAAGGTCGCCACGTCAAGCCGGCCGTCAAGATCCAGGTCGCGCAACTCGACCGCGCGCACCGACCCATCGTCGTCCCGGGTGACGAACAGCAAATCGAGGATTCGGATCAAACCCTGGTCGACCAAGTCCACTAAAATTGGCAAGCCGTGGCCGGTTATCTTGCCGCCCGGGAACTCGACGATCAGATAGCTGACCGGCCCCATTGCCTCGACGGCATCGGTCATCACAGGCCTCCTGGCTACTTCCCGGCAGGGATGTAGTGCGCGCCACAGCGGACGCACACATCACCACTCGACTTTCGAGCTGAGCGCCGGCCCTGTCCTCATCCCAAGCAGGTGACGTCGCGCGGGCACGGCTTGGCGGGTACGCCACTTCCGATTTCGACCCCGCGCCTGTCGCGGTCATCGATGTCAGCACGAACCCCGGTCACGATGAAGATCATCTTCCACGAGTCCAGCGAATGGCAGCACTCGTATCTGTCCCACGTCGCGATGCAGTACGTAGAGCGCAACGCGGACAGACACCTCGATCGCTGGACCGCAAGCCGCCGGATGCGGGATCATTCCGCCGGGCGGACGAACCGGCTCGGATCGCCGGCCGCTCGCGCTCCGCTGTCCAGCCATCGGGTGAAACCCTGCCGGTCGCGCCGTTCCAGTTCGTCGAGGTACGCCTGCCTGGCGGCAATGACGGCGTACCGCGACTCTTCGTCGCGGACGTGCTCCAGCTCGACGTAACTCCGCCGCCACGCCAAGCAGAGCTCTTCGACCGACAGCGAGCTGACCGACACCGGCCGGACCGACACCGGCCGGACCGACACCGGCCGGACGGACCCGCGCTGGACCGACCCGCGCTGGACGTTCGGAAGAGGCGCGGGCCGCCGGTGCCGGCGGGGCTGGTCAGGCCGGGCGAGGACCTTTGGCCCCGACCAGAGGCCGGCGATTACGAGAATGGTGGTGGTCGTCAGGGCGAGGGTCGCTCCGGCGACGACTGCGATGGTCGCCGCGATCAGTCCGACGACCGCGGTGAAGACGGCGACCGCCGCGGCTGCTCGCGGGGCCGCGTGGCGAGGACCGAAGCGACGCTCCACCCAGCGGTCGTTGGCGCAGACCCGGAAGAACAAGCCCAAGGCCAGTGCTGAAGCCGCCACGGCGACCAGGGCCAGAGCCGGTACCAGCGTGAGACCGAGTGCGCAAATCACGCTCGTGCAACTCACTGTCGACCACCACACCACGCGAGCGAACACGGTTCACCTCGACTGTCGAGCGAAGCACCGGGAGCCAGGACACCGGCCCCGTGGGGCTCTACGCCGCCTCGGCGCGTGGTGCTCCGGCGGCGGGGAGTCCGCGATCCAGCGTGCAGGGGCGGGTTGAGTCCGGATAGGGTCCAATGTCGTTTTGCCGGGCGTTCCGCCGTGTGACGACGACACTGATGCCTGCGGTAGCGCCCTTGGGGCCGAACTCTCGGCGGTGTTGCCGGGGGTGGGTGCGGTGGTGCAGCCAGCGGCTGTTCTGCCGGCGAAATCGGTTCGTCATGGTCATGACCATCGGCCTCACCTGTGCCTCCCACGGCGTGTGCCTTCAATCGCGTGCGTTGCCCCGTACGCGCCGCGCAGTCCTCCGCGGTGAACGGTGTCACGGGTTTCGCGGTCAAACGCACGTCGGCCAGGCGTTCGCCGAGCAGTTCCGCGTACTCCTCGGCGACCCAGTACACGAGCAGCGTGACCACCACCGCGACCGTGAGCGCGGCGGTCACGATGGCGCCGTAGATACCGGCTGCGCGGTGCCTGCCGCGGCGCCCGCCCGGAGTCGGTCTGTCGTTCTGGTTCGTCAAACAGCGAGCAGCTTCGACTTGGCCTGTTGGTACTCGTCTTCGGTGAGGTCGCCGCTCTTGCGCAAGCCGGCCAGCCGCTCCAGCTCGCCGACCCGATCGGGTCCACGGTCCGACGGTGGCTTATCGCGCGCCGCGTCCTGCACGTAGGAGCGGAATGCCTGCTCCTGGCGCTGTGCGCGTTCCTGCGCGCGCTCGCCCATGCCACGGCCGCGGGCAACGAGGTACACGAAGATTCCGAGGAATGGCAGGATGCAGACGAAGATCGTCCACCCCGCCTTGGCCCAGCCGTTGAGGTGATCGTCTCGGAAGATGTCCGCTATCACGCGGAACAGGAGCATGAACCACAAGATCCAGAGGAAGAACCACAACATGGTCCAGAAAATGTTGAGCAGCGGATAGCTCGACACCGGATGCCTCCGATCATCAGTCCGATTGGCAGCGGCTCCGATGCCGCCGGAGTCACGCTCGACCGGACAGGGTGCCTGGCGCACCACCTGGAATGGATGAGGAGTACTGGTCGACCGAAACACGCCAGCGACGACCAAAACCATCGCGCCGGAGACCACAGGGGGCCGCACGTCGGCGGAAAAGCCTTAAATTCCAGCAGCACGTCGGTCAGCGCAGAATTGCGTGCCAGGACCGGACCGTGAAGGTAGGTCGCCAATACCCGGCCGGCCAGCAATTCGCGGACCTAGACGTCGGGTTTTCGGTTGCCGGGTGCGGTGGGAAAGATCCATGAAGCACGTGGAGGTCTGGCGGGGCGACCACGGTGACCCGGTGCCGCTGGTCGGCCCGCTGCCGGGGTCCGCGACGGCGACACCCTTGCCTACGAATTCCAGCTGCCGCAGCGTTTTGAGCCGTGGCCGGGGCGCACCCGGCCGGTGCGCGTGTTCGTCCTGTTGGACCTCGGGGTGGGCATGGCCGAGCCGTGCTGGCAGCGGATGCGGACCACCGATGGCCGCGTCGTCGTGGGGGTCGACGGGGACCTGCCCGCACCGGCCACCTGGTATGTCGATCTGCTGCACGTGACGATCGAGCCCGGGCGGATCGCGCTGCGCGACCTGTACCCGGATGTCATGGTGTCCACCGACGGCCGCCACCAGCGGCCGCTCGACTTGGACGAGTTCGCCGACGCGATCGACGCCGGGCACCTCGACCTGGCCACCGCGGTGGACGGAGTGCGGCGCTGGCACCGCTTCCAGGAGCTGCACCTGCACACCCACCGCTTCCTCCTCGCCGGCTGGATCGACTTCCCGCCGCGCAGGCTGGCCGGGCTCGCCGCGCTGCCGACGCCGGTCGTCGAGGTCACAGGTTGACGCCAGAGGAGGTCCGGTCCTCCCTCGTGTGGACGGAGGTGCGCGTGGCATCGAGCGACAGATCGGACGCCTCGACTCAGGAGCCGGTTACTCCTTTTGCGTGGCAGACAAGGACACCGATGAGGCGCTTGGGACGGCGGGGCTCAATCTCGCGCCGATCGTCGCAGGCCGGGCGACGGCGGGGCACTCAGTCGCACCGCGCCCGCGGGCGGGTCCACAGTGATCAACGAAGGTGAGCGTGCGGCGGAGCGTGGTGCGTCGACCGCACGACACCTTGCACGGTTGCGGCTTTCTGTGTCGCGTGACTACTGGGCGTCGTCTCCGTCGAGGTAGTCCACCTTCGCCGCACGGTGTGCAAGGTGCTCCATTGCCGCCATCGCGGCCTCTAGGCTCGAGTACGAACCGTCGATGCGCACGGCGACGTCCCAGCCGTTGAACTGCCCGGGAACCACGGCGAGCTGTGCCCACTTGAAGCGCTCGGCCACCAGCTCCCCGAGGTCGCGTGCGCGGGTCTCCGGGTCGCCCACTTCCGGGCGGGTGTACCGCGAGACGATCTTCGGGTCAGATCCCATATCTTTCTCCCCAGCGGATCGATCAGGTTGCCCTATATCGAGCGTAGAGCTCACCCCGTTACGCCTCGCACAGGCTTTGACGGCCAGCCGGGCTCTCGGGCTCAGCCCACCAGCCGATCTCTCCTGCGAGCTAGCGTTCCTCAGATGCCATCAGCCGAACTTTGCTGCTGGCGCGCCAGGTTTGGAGTGTGCTCAGCGGCAAGATCGACGACTGTGAGGTCCCGCGGCCGTCGCCGCTCAAAGCTGGCAAACGCAGCGCCGGTGGGTGGCGGCAGATCGGGCTGTCGCTGCCGCTGACGTCGCGGCTGGGCGCACAGATTGCCCACCGGCGAGCCCGTGGCGTACACGTCGGTCGGTGGGTTCGGCCGCGGCGCACGCAATATCTGCCGGTGCAGCCCGAGGCGGTGGTGGAGGTCGAGGCCGATCCCGGGGTCGCGTCGTTCAGCGACTGGCCCCTGGTAGTTGCTGTTTTCCAGAGGCGCCCGATTTCCGTCGTCCGGTGGCGCCGTCGTTCTCCCATACGCAGAAGCAGTCGTCGTCGCAGTCGGCCGCTTCGCCATGTTCCAAATCGGGTCGAAAGAACTCAGGAACAGTGAGCGCGCGAGTGTCCACTGTGGCCACGAAGGACGGCCGGTAAATCGGGGCGGAGCCAGGGAAGTATGCCGCCCGCGGGCCCAGTGAAGTGAGATCCACCCTAGGGAGTCGAAGGGCCACGGCTGGCGAACACGCGGGTAAACGTGTCCAGAAGCTTGCGGGGCCCCGAGATCTTCACCAGGCCGCACTTGATGGCCTGCACCAGCTCCAGGTAGGACGGGAGGTCCTCGGGCTGGAGGGTGATCACGAGGTCCGCACCGGAGGGAGCGGGGCCGACGCCGGCGTCGAGTTTGCCGTTGGTGACGACGGCGTGGACGGCGAAGTCGGGGGTGTGGATTTCCCAGGACGCGGTGACGTCGGTGGCGCCGGAGGGGTCGAAGGCGGCGCGGAGTGACATGGCCAGGGATTCGGGGGTGACGATCTCGCCGGGGCGGGGTTCGCCGAGTTGGGTTGTGCCCCAGCGGCCGAGGGCGTGGATGGCCGGTTCGAGTTCCTGGCCGAGTGGGGTGAGGGCGTAGACGACGCCGCGGCGGGGAGCGGGCGCGATCTGGCGTTCGACGATGCCGGACTGTTCGAACTCTTTCAAGCGCGTGGCCAGCACGTTGGACGGGATGCCGGGCAGGCCGTCGAGGAGATCGGTGTAGCGGCGCGGGTGGATGGCCAGGTCGCGGATGATCAGCAGCCCCCAGCGTTCGCCGACGAGCTCCAGGGCTCGTGCGAGGCCGCAGTACTGCCCGAAATCACGCCGTTTCATGTGTTAAGCGTAGCACCGTCCCTAACTGAGACTAGACTCCTCCAAAAGGACTGTACTTGCAAAAACGAAGTGAGCGGGTTAACGTCCTCGGCGTGACCAAGAAGGGGCCACGGAACCTGAAGGGGAACCAACGATGACTGCTCTGCAGAACGCGACGGTGTGCGTGACGGGCGCGAACGGTGGGCTCGGGTCCGCGTTCGTCCAGGCCGCGCTGGATCGGGGTGCGGCCCGCGTGTATGCGGCTGCCCGCAAGGAGAAAGAGTGGGGTGACGAGCGGGTCGTGACCGTCGACCTGGATCTGACCGACCGGGACTCGATCGCGACGGCCGCGGCGAAGCTGGGCGACACCACGATCCTCGTCAACAACGCGGCGATCTTCCCGCACAGCGACCTGTTGACCGCCCCGATCGAGGAGATCGAGGAGGTGTTCGAGGCCAACCTGCTGGGCCCGCTCGTCCTGACCCGCGAGCTGGCGCCGGCGCTGCGGACGGCAAAGGGCGCGCTGCTCAATGTGGGGTCGGTGCTGAGCTGGTTCGCCATCGGCAAGGCGCACAGCGTTTCCAAGGCCGGGCTGTGGATGGCCACCAACGCCCTGCGGCTCGAACTCGCGCCCGACGGCGTGCAGGTCCTCGGGGCCTTCTTCGGCCCGACCGACACTCCGATGCAGGCCGGCAACGACACCGGCGGCATGAACAAGCCTGCCGACGTCGTCAGCGCGATCTTCGACGCCCTCGAAGCCGGCGAGCACGAGGTTCTGGTCGACGACATGACGAAGAAGGTCCACGCCGGACTCGCGGCCGACGTCACGGCGCTCTACCCGGCGCTGGCCGGTAGGTGACTGTGTCCACTTCAGACAGACGAGTGCTCGTCACGGGAGCGGCCGGTGGCACTGGAGGGGCCGCCGTCCGCGAGGCCCTGGCGCTGGGGCTGACCGTGCGGGCGATGGTGCGCACGCTCGACGACCGCGCGCGGGCGCTGGCCGACCAGGGGGCCGAGGTCGTTGTCGGTGACTTCCAGGACGTCACCACGCTGCGGCCCGCGCTCGAGGGCGCGGACGCCGCATATTTCGTCCACCCGATGCGGCCGGGCCTGATCCAGGCGACGGTCAACTTTGTCCAGGCGGTGAAGGAAACCGGCGGCCCGGCCGTCCTCAACCTCTCGCAGCGCAACACCAGCCGCGAGTCCACGGGGATCTCGACGCGGGAGACGTTCCTGTCGCAGGAAGTGTTCACCTGGTCCGGTGTGGACGTCGTCCACCTGTGCCCGACGATGTTCCTCGAATGGTTCCTCTACCCGTGGATCCTGCCGAACCTGCGCAAGGGGAAGCTGTGGATGCCTGCGGGTGCGGGCACGTCGTCGATCGTCGGCACCGAGGACCTGGGGCGCGCGATCGCCGCGCTGCTGAAGGAGCCGGGCGTCCACATCGGTCGGACGATCCCGCTGTCCGGCCCGGCTGAGCTCGGCCAGGCGAAGATGGCGGCCGAGCTGTCAGACGCGCTGGGCCGGGAGATCGTCTACGAAGACTGCGACCTGGACGAGTTCGTCGCCACGATTGCCGCGTTCGGCGTGCCCGAGTACCTGGTCGGGTCGATTCGCGGAATCATGATCGACTATCGCGCCGGACGGCTCGGCGGCGCCGACGACACCATCGAAAAGCTCACCGGGCGGCGGCCGATGTCCGTCGCCGAGTTCGCCCGCAAACACGCCGCCCTGCTGAACGGAGTCGAGTGATGGCTGAAGTCGTGGACACTTTCGTCGAGCGGAACCGGAAGTTCGCCGAGACGCGGTTCGATCCCACGTTGATCATGCGGCCGAGCCTGCTGACGAGCGTCATCAGCTGTTTCGACCCGCGGGTCGACCCCGCTGTCGTGCTCGGCACGGAGCCGGGGGAGATCGGGGTGCTGCGCAACGTCGGCGGACGCGTCACGCCGGACACGATCGAGCAGCTGGTGATGTTGCAGCACCTGGCCGCGGCCGCGGGGGCGGGTCCCGGTGGGTGGAACGTCGTCGTGCTGCAGCACACCGGCTGCGGCATCACCCTGATCCGAGACCGGCCCGACCTGCTGGCTCCGTACTTCGGGTCGCCTGAGGCCGAGCTGCCCGACGTGGCGGATCCGCGAGCGGCGGTGGCTCGGGACGTGGCGTTGCTGAGGGCCGAGCCGCGCCTGCCCGGGTATCTGGTGTCGGGTCTTGTTTACGACGTCGGTACCGGTTTGGTGGAAACCGTCGTCGGGCCGTAGGCGACCATCCACTGTGGACCGGCTGATGCCGGTTCGTTGACGAACGGGGGGTCCGTTGTCAACGAGCCGGCAGCTCGGTCAGCAGGCTCGCGGTGCTACTTCTTGGCGGCGGC
>NZ_JBFAHL010000044.1:0-18326 GCF_040654155.1 Amycolatopsis sp. NPDC050768 | reverse complement strand
CAACGACCGCGCCAAACCCTTCACCTGGACCGCCACCGACGACGACATCATCACCAAAATCAACCGTAAAATTACTTCAGACACGCGACACTAGGTACTCCAGGTTGAGCGCAAAGTTCAGGATCGAAGCGTCGCTCGGTCCGTCTTGTTCTGTTGTGGCCGTCGGCGTGCCGGCCGCAGCTTGGGCGACCATGCCGGTGAGCTTGTCGCGATCTTCGGCTGTTTCGGCGCTGCGTTTGACGGCGTCGTCGATGAAGCGGTCCTCAGACATCCCAACTCCTGTGCTGCTCGATGGTGACGGTCAGCAGAGGCAGTGGCGCCTCCGCGGGGAAGCGCCCCGCGGCACCGGAGCCCCGCAGGCGAGGCATCGCCGGCGACGTGCGCTCATGCCTCCAGCGTCGCCCCGCCGGGGCGCAGCCACAACCCCGCCCACCAGCCCTGAATTTGCAGGTCACCGCTGCAACCCGCTCTCACATGAGGCGGCGGACGGGCCAGGGTGAGTTCGCTTCGAGGGCACGGAGCAGGAACGGGTTCGGGGGCACGCCTTTGACCTGCTTCGCGAACACGTAGCCGCCGCGGGAGCCGCAGCCGCCGGCGCGGACGGGGCCCATGTTCTTCGGCTTGAACACGAGGAACTTGGCGTTGCGGGGTCGGATCGGGCCGCGGCCGACGTACACGCCGGTGCCACGAGCGAGGTGCACGGCTGGATACCGCAGCAGCGGGCCCGATGCTGGCCGACTGTCCCGAGAGTCAGGGACTTCTTGCCCTGACCCCGCTGCCTGCAGCCGCGCACACTCGACGGTGAACTCACTTTTCCGCCGACTACCGGGATCAACGATGACCGAGTTGCGCCCTTTGACCACGCGGGAATGCATCGACCTGCTGTCGACCCAGCCTGTGGGCAGGCTGGTGTTTTCCGAGAACGCGTTGCCTGCCATCCGGCCGGTCAACTTCTCCGTGCACGAGGGAAACATCATCGTCCGGAGCAGCCGCACCGGGTCGGTTGCCAAGCTCCGCGACGAAGTGGTCGCGTTCGAGGTCGACAGCATCGACCTCGCCACCCGCACCGGATGGAGTGTTGTCGTGCTTGGCAAGGCGAATCCGATCACCGAAATCGACGAACTGGTGGCGCTGGCCGAGCCCCGCCACCGGCCACGGCCCGGTGGAGAACGTTCACACTTCGTGCGGATCCCGATAGAAGTCATCAACGGGCGAATGTTCCACGTGTCCGACGCCGGCGCCACTCAGCCCTGCGGACTCGGACGGCAGGAATAGATCTCTCGTCCGTGCCGGGAACCCTCAGTCCGGCTGGTGAGGAGTTCGCCCACCCGCTCATGCGGCACCCCGATTCGGAAGAGTGTGCAGAGCTGCGATCTCGTACTGGTCGATCGGCAGGCCCTCTCGTAGACCCGGGCAAGCAGGGTTCGA
This sequence comes from Amycolatopsis sp. NPDC050768, assembly GCF_040654155.1. Classification (NCBI taxonomy): domain Bacteria; kingdom Bacillati; phylum Actinomycetota; class Actinomycetes; order Pseudonocardiales; family Pseudonocardiaceae; genus Amycolatopsis; species Amycolatopsis sp. NPDC050768. The sequence continues at coordinate 16,898 of NZ_JBFAHL010000044.1, read as the reverse complement.
ACGTCGCCAGGTATCAGGGTGCGCACGGCTTCACGGCGGAACCAGCGCCGGTACGTGACGACCGGACCGGTGCTCTCCTGTTTGATTTCGATCCGCGTGTCCGGGTCCGCGATCGCGCCGGGTACAGGCACCGTCGGCGGAGCGATCAGTTTGTGGTCGTCGGCAAAAGACTGCGTGCTGTAAACGCAAGGCAACCCGGCTGAGTAATTCGCTGCGACGACCACGCGCTTCACCTTCGCCGGGCGATGTGCGCGAGCGGCCAGGCCGCGAGCGTGTGCCCGGACAGGAGGGAGGCCACCCATGAACAACCACCAAACCGACCCCGCGCGTGAGGACGTGCACCGGGGGCTGCTGATCGCCGCGGTGTCGCTCATCGGAGCGAGTGCCGTGCTGGGGATGGCGGGACTGGCGGCGTTCGGGACCGCCGTCGTCGTTTCGGGGCGGCACTGGGCTCGCCGCGTCGAGCTCACGCCGGCCGAGCTGGCGAAGCTGAAATGGTCCCAGGCCAAATCAGCAGCGAGCGCCGGCAGCGGCGCCTGGCGCGAGCACCACCACCCTCACCACCACGGCCACTGAGCCCGGAGCCGTCACAACCAGCCCCGCCGCGTGGCTTCCATCGCGATTCGGCAACGAGTGCGGTGGTGCCCTGCCCGCTGACCGACCCGCCGGAAACACCGATCACGGGATAGACCCTATGCTGCAGAGGGTCCGAAGCAAAGTAAAGCAAAACCGGGCACCGGGCCGATAAACTTGCAGGTCAAGAAGTGTCGTCCCCGCGCGAGCGGGGGTGGTCCGTGGGACGGCGGCCCGCAGGACTGGTTTCGCTGGTCGTCCCCGCGCGAGCGGGGGTGGTCCCTCGGCGCGGGTGATGTTCTTCGTACGGCCGGGGTCGTCCCCGCGCGAGCGGGGGTGGTCCGTGCACGACGCCCGGGTGTGCCGGCGGGTCGATGTCGTCCCCGCGCGAGCGGGGGTGGTCCCGGGTTCGACAACTGGAGCGTGTCTCAGGTGTCGTCGTCCCCGCGCGAGCGGGGGTGGTCCGGCGTCGGTGGCGGGGTCGCCAGTGAGCGAATCGTCGTCCCCGCGCGAGCGGGGGTGGTCCGCCGTCGCAGATGACCGAGATCGGGTGGTGCTTGTCGTCCCCGCGCGAGCGGGGGTGGTCCGGCGTCGAGGTTGGCGCCGAAGTTGGTGCCGGTGTCGTCCCCGCGCGAGCGGGGGTGGTCCGTGGCCATGTCCAACCTGGAATTGCTGCTGAAAGTCGTCCCCGCGCGGGGGTGGTCCCAGCTCGAGTACCTGCTCGAGCAGGTGCTGCTGGGACCGGCCGATGCGCTTGAGCCGGGTCACCACGACCTCGTCGCCGGCGCGGAGCTTGTCCAGCATCAGATCCAGCTTCGGGCGCGAGGACAGCTTCCCGGAGACCTTCTCGATGAACTATCCAGGCGGTCGGGGCCACCTCGGGAAGCTCCTTGGTAAACCGCCTCTGACCTGCTGTTTTGTGTCTCATCCCGTCCGGTCGCGTCCGGACCGATCTTGACGTCTGACGGCCCCACGACGGCCCAGCCCTGATTCGCGCGCTCGCCCTCTCGGCCGCGCCCAGGCTCCCCGTCCTCCTCGTCCCCGCCTCCGTTAGCGCCGGCTCGACGGTGTCAAGGGTGGACGCGTGCGGCCATCGCGCAGCGACGCCGAAGGCGCCCTTGATGGCGGCGAGCCGGTGTTAAACGATCAATGATCGAGGAAGCGGACGGTCACGATCTCGTACCGGCCTGTAACGCGCTTCGTGGCTCGGCCGTATATGCCGGTATGCGCCTCTACGGATCTCTCGCCGTCGACGACGGCGCGCTGCCCAACGCTCCTTTCGGCGGGCCGCCCGCGGCCGGCGGCCGAAGCGGAGCGGCAGGCCGTCCGTGCCGCACTGGGCGAGCCCGCCGAACGCTCGGCGACTACGCGCCGCCGACGGCGGCGCCTTGATCCCATAGAGCCAAGTTCGGCAAAGGACCAAATAGCGCAACTGCGGTCCGACAGCTGATATGCGACGTTCGCCTGCCATCTGATGTCGTCATCTGGCCTAGGAAACTCGAGGTCTCAGCGGCCCAGGCAGATGCCTCGTGAACCGATGGGCTGCTGACAGATCACCGACGTGGTAGCGCTACCTGGACTTGATATTGGGCGCCGTAATGAACGCCGTTCCCGACGTTCAGGAACCCCCGCCGTGCTGCGAGCCGGAGGCTGGGCGAGACAAGCCCTCCGCGGCGCGGCCGCATTCCCGGTCGACCCGGCCGACGCCATCCAGACCATGCGCGTCATCGAAGCCGCCCGCCTGGCCGCCCAGGACCACCGAATCGTCCGCCTGGCCCCGGACGCCTGACCGGAGTCCACAACGGACACCATTTTTGTGACTATGACTTCACTGATAATTGAAACCAACCCCACGCCGTGCGGAGGTCACCTTTACGTGCAGTGACTGGACAACCAGCACGGGCGGCTACCCTGAGGCTCGTGCGCCAGGTCGGCGCCGGGGGTGGGTTGTGGAGGTCGGCATGAGCAAGAGCGGAAGACAGCCGGAGGCCGCTGATCCCGTGATCATGATCGCCGAGGCGCGGCGCGCGTTGTGGGTGATGGTCGGCTTCCTGGCCCTCATCTGGATCATCCAGATCTTCAACGCCATCGACAGTTACCAGCTCAGCCAGCACTACGGCATCCGCGCCCGCGACGTCACCTCGCTCCCGGACATCATCAGTGCCCCGTTCCTGCACTTCAGCTGGGCGCATATCGAGGGCAACTCCGGCCCGCTCTTCATCTTCGGCTTCCTGTCGGCCTATCGCGGCGTGCGGAAGTTCTTCTGGGTGACCACATTGATCGTCGTGGTCGCCGGACTCGGCGCCTGGCTGACCAACGAGCCGAACTCGGTCGCGGCGGGTGCCAGTGGCGTGGTGTTCGGTTACTTCGGGTACATCCTCGTGCGCGGGCTGTTCGACCGGCACCTCATCGACATTGTCCTGGGCCTGGTCATGGGCTTGTGCTTCGCCTACCAGTTCACGGTCCTGCTGCCGACCGACGGCATCGACTGGCAGGGCCACGCGTTCGGCTTCGCCGCCGGCTTGGCCGGTGGCTGGATCTTCCGGGATCGGCGCAAGCGGCAGGTCAAGGCCGCGGCTCCGACTCCTGTGATCGCCGCCGTGCCGGTGATCGAGCCGCCGACGACCACGATCGAGACCCCGGCCCCGGCCACCACCGAAATGCCCGCGCGGAGCAAGGCCCCCAAGGTTGATCCGGCCGACCGGCTGGCCCAGATCCGCAAGGAAATGGGCCAGTGACCGGCGCTACACGATGATCAGCTGATCGCGCGGCCCGGTTCGATGGCCGCGAGGTCGATGTCGGTGTCCGGCAGGTCGTCCGGGGTGTCAGGATGGGGACCGACCAGCCGGCAGGCTCCGTCCACCCACCAGGTCCGCGCCTCAGCCGAGGTGAACGGAATGCCCATCTCACACAGCCGCTTGGGCGAGATCAGGACGCGATCCAAGGCGGGAGGCGTTCGCCCGTGCGATGAGCGAGCAGAAACTCGTGGCGGCTCCAGAAGGGGTGCTCGCCGCCCAGCGCACCGACGTCGAACTCGATGTCATCGGTTCCGATGAGGCAGATCAGCCGCCGACCAAACAGCAGATGCCATCGGGCGATCGATGCCAAGAGTTCCAGCAGGGCCAACATAGAGGCCTCGTCCTTGCTCCGGACCTGGTCGAGACCCTTCAGGGTCAGGACCAAGAGCGGACGCTCCGCAGTGAGCAAGTAGTCCATCAAGCCGTCGTTGAAACCCGGCCAGCTGTCACGACCGTAGTCACTCGGCCAATCAGCGATCGCTGCAATCACCGCGTCGCGCAGGGCGTCCGCACCATCGCACGACGCCGCATCCACCTCGACGACCTCATACCCCAGCCCGGCAAGATCAGTCACGAGGCGAGACAACGCCCACACGTGTCGGAACAGATGCAGATGCCCGTTGTGAAGCAGCTGAAAATCTTCCGGATGCGTCCCCCGGACACCGTCGTCGAACACCACCACCGGGGCACCATAAGCCACCTCGCGACTGAAGTCACACGAGTTGCTGTCCCACGCTGCCAACCAGTCTGTCCGCCCCAACCTGAGCTACGCCCCGCACATCCCGCATGAGCTGAACCGCACGAAGCCTCGCAGATTGAGGGTGGGATGCATTCGACACGTTCAGACATGTCGCCCTGCCAGCACCGGGTACGGGCAGCCGCGAGGGCCTGATGGGCGGGCTGTTGCTCGGCGCGCACGACCCCGCCACGGGCGATTTGGTCTGTATCGGCGACGTTGGCGCCGGCTTCACCCACCAGGCCCTGCTCGACGCCCAGAAGAAGCTCGCCCCGCTGGCCCGGGAGACGAGCCCGTTCGCGAACGAGGTGCCGCGCGATCGCGCGCGCGGTGCGCGGTGGGTGGAACCGAGGCTGGTCGGCGAGGTCGTCTACCGGCAGTTCACCCCGCGCGAACACCGCCTGCGCCACACCGCCTGGCGCGGCTGGCGCCCGGACAAAACCCCGCCCGAGGTCAAAGTTCCTTTATTGCACCTGGCCGAGAGCCTGGACCTGCCCATTCCAACGGCGAATGGCACCGGAGCCGAAGCGTTGCCGGACACTTTGATCAACCACATCCGGGTCCGCGTCACCACTGCCCGACAGCAGGCGGTCCACGACATGTGTGTGACCGAGCTGGGCGAGCGCCAAGCAATCTTCAAGCCCGCGCCGAACAGCAGGACCATCGGCCTCTTCCTGCCGGACGTGTCTGACGCGTCCTACGCGCGCGTGCACCCGAGTCGCGGCGTGCTCCGCCTCACGGCCGAGTACGCCAACGGCGAGCACAGCCGGGAGATGACGAGCGACGCCACCGCCTACCGCGTCGCAGTGGACACCACCACAGCCGAAGGCGTTGCCGAGTTCCACCGCCTAGCGCCGTCGCGGCCGAGAAGATCCGCGAGGAATTTGGTCGTTGACGACGAGCAGCACGTTCGGCGGCGGCACGAAGGACGCCGGCTGCCAGGTCGCGAGACTTTCGAATCGCTGGGCGCCGCACAGGGCTTGAGCCGCCAGGGAATGCGCCAGCGCTACCAACGCCTCGGCGGCAAGCGAAGGTGGTCCGACGGACACAACACCTGAGGTTGCGAGCCGATCCTCGACGCAACACGCTGCCCATCAGCACGCCGCAGAAGCGAGTGCCCGCCCAGCCCGAGGGGACTTCGACTTCGTCAGCGGGTTCGCGGATCGGGGTCGGCCATGAGAACGACACGGTCCACGCGCGGATCGAACCCGAGGACCGCTTGCCCTGAGTCTCCTTCAGGGGTCAGCAGCACCGGCTTCCCGAGCGTCTGGCCGATCGCGCGTAGCAAGTCGCACAAGACGTTCACTCCGGTCTGGCCCTGCAACTCCCGTAGGTCGACGTCAAAGTCGATCTGATCAGGCGAGTAGGTCCGGAAGATCGCCAGCACGCCCGTGGCCGGCCAAACCCGCAGCTCCGCATCGACCGGATGACCCAACGCTTCGACCGCCTTGGGCAACGGCGTGACGACATCGTCCAGCCGGTACTCCCACGCTCACCCCCGTGACCGCACGAGGTCGAACACTGCTTGCCAGTCCTCGGCCGACGCGTCGGCTACCGAGACGTTGGGAAGCGCGCCCATCAGGTGGGGATCGAAGAGGCTTCTGACCTCGTCCCAGAGCAGATCCGGCATCACCTCATCCTGCCGGTCCCCTCGTGCAATCCGGTCCAGATCGCGCAAATGTTACGCACAGCGGACAAGTCCCCCAAATCGCCACTGCCGGTGATCACGAGTGGATCTCCGACAGCGGGAATTCCGGGAACGTCCGGCAGGATTCAGGCCATGCGTTTGTCTCGAAGATTCATCGCCGTCGCCTTCGTGGCGGCGGCTGCCGCAGGGTGCTCGAACGGTGGGAGCGGAGCTGTGGCGGCGGCGCCGGCTTCCAGCAGCAGCCTGCCGACCACCACCAGCAGCAGCGCCCCTCCCCCGGCGCCGTTCGTGCCGGCGGTTTCTCCGGCACACCTCAGTGCGGCGTGCCCGTTCTTGTCCCCGGCGGAGTTCGCGAAGACGTTCGATGACACGGACGTCGACGCCAGCAGTGAACAGCCCCAGACACACCAAGACCAGTTCACCGCCTACAACTGCGAGTACCGCCTCGCCGATCCCCCCGGGACCCACCTGGGAACCCTGACGGTCGGCGGTGTGCCGTCGCTGGTCTCCCCGCAGAAGGCGCTGCAGCTGTTCAGCGAGTCCTGCGCAGATGACGTGCAGTCCCTCTACGAAGCCGCGATGTACTGCGACACCAAGGACGGCGGCACCGACATCGTGGTCGCCAAGTCGAGCCATGGTGAGACCCGCCTCGCGACGATCTCCCTGGTAAATCCTCCCGACGGCACCATGCGCGCCGAATACACCGCAGTGATGAAAACCCTCGAAGGCCGCCTGTAATCCACCGCAGCGCCGCGGACCGGTTCACGTCCGGCCGCGGCGCTGCGGCGGATGTGTCCCCGGAAACGAGAAAACCGCCCCGACGCGTTGAGCGATCTCCACGCGGTGGCCGGAGCCTGAAGCTGCCGACCGTCGCTGGCACCGCGACCAGGCCCGCACCGACTTCGAGCTCGGAGCAACACAGCTCGTCCAAGTCACGCCCGATACCTGGGTCGCCAACATGATCGGCCAACACGGCATCAGGACCAGCCGTAGCTCCGGCCCGCCCATCCGCTACGACGCCGTGCGTGAATGCCTGCGCCACCTAGCCGCACAGGCCGGCCACCTCACCGCAAGCGTCCTCCTCCTGCGATGGGACACCAAGCCCGACAGCGCATCAGGGGGACGTTCCTTCGTCGAGCACCGACACGCAGAACATCTGTCTATGCCGCTGATCGGTTATAGACCCCCTGAATCCTTCTCCCACTTCATTACTATTGATTTTCTCGAGTCCAAACGCAGCTCACCACCAAGCATAAACGCCACCACTACAGCATCCATTTCCGTGCCCACTTCCGGAAACTTGTCCTGCGATAGCCACGGTGCCTCGTCGGAGATTATCGCTGCATCAATAAATGCAGGATAAAATGGCTTCCGAGAAATGACGTCTACATCCACACCGAACCTATCCCTGTGACCAGTAACTCGAATACGAACACGATCCCCTCGATGAAGGCCGGTTCTCTTTTGCATATCACGGTCGCGTTCTACCACTCATATCCCCCATTAAGAGGAGTGTAGTTTGTCCACTTCTGCGAGGAAATGTGTACAGCTTGACGGTGTCACGGCAAGCCTCCACGAAGACGACGTCTCGCCGCCTGCCGATCACCCCAGCCGACGGTGCGGTGACGCTGCCTCCTCAGCCGACAATCCAGACCCTGGAGCGCGGTAGCACCCCGTCTACGACCCGACGTTCGCCGGCAGCGGTAGCCACGAACCGTAGCAGCCGTCGTTTGTCCTCACAGTTCGCAGCATCCGGCCACTGCAACATCAGCCGGTCGAATGCCCTGCGGCAACCCCGCTCGCCTGACGAAGTCGGGCGCGAGTTCGGGATGGGACGCATTGCCCGACGCCGTCCGGGATGCAGTCCATGTGCACCTCGGTGACGTCACCGTCGTCCGGGAGGTCGGCGAGGGCCAGAACTGCAACCTGGCTGTCGTCGTCCGGGGCAGCTCGGGTGACGTGTTCCTGAAGGGCGTGACGGGCGTCAGTCCGCGGATGCGATGGCTGCGCAACGAAGCTGCCGCCGGCGAGCTGGCGCCCGGGATCGCCCCAGCGACCAAATTCAGCGAAGACGTCGAGCCGGATTGGTTAATCGTCGGCTCTGAGTTCGTCGAGGGCCGGCCCGCAGACCTGTCTCCGGACTCGGCTGACCTCGGCGTCATCTCCGCCACCATGGCGGAGATCGGCAGTCGTCCCGCTGGCTGGGCACAGCCCCTCAGCCAGCGGTGGGCTTCGTCGGACTGGTGGGAGAAGCTCGACCGGATCGAGCCCGACGAGGTGGCCGGCTGGGACATCGCAGCGATGACGCAGTGGTCTGCCCTCACCCCGGAGCTGCTGGACGGGGCGGCCCTACTCCACACCGATCTCCACGAGCACCAGTTCCTGATCAACGATGCGGCAGGTGGCGTGCGGGTAATCGACTGGGGCCGGCCCGCAGCTGGTGCGCCGTGGGTGGACGTGGCGTTCCTCGTGATCCGGCTAGTCGCGGCCGGCCACGCGCCGGCGGCGGCGGAACGGTGGGCCGAGACCGCGCCCACCTGGTCCGGGACGGACAAAGCCGTCGCCGCGTTCGCCTGCTACGTCGCCGGTTTGTGGAGCTATCGCGGCGCGACCTCACCGTTTCCCGGATCGAGCGGGCTCAGCGCGGCGGCGAGGGTCTACGCGCGCTACCGCCTGACCAAGTAGCAAAGGAAAGCCCGGCCGTCTCAGGTGTCTTTGGACATCCTCCACAGTCGCTGTGACTGCGCGCGGATCCTCTCGCGTTCGGCACGCCCGGCGGGGGTGAGCATCCACCCGTGCGTGTACCCGCCCCGCCGTAGCCGCGCGAGATCGTGCAACGGGCAGCTCGTGCCGTCGAGCCGTAGTTCGCCGTGACGGTCTTCCCATGCGTGGACAAGCCACCGGCGAGCGGACATGGTCGGCATCATCGGTCCCCCTGAACGGCGAGGTCCGGCGGCCGGGACTTCCCCTCCCGGCCGCCAGGTACCACGAAGCTAGAACATCTGTTCGAATGTCGCAAAAGTTGCGTGTGCCAGGCCACCTTAAATCCAGGCGCTCCAGCAGATGATCCCGATCCTCCAGGAGCTGATCCGAGCCAGCGAGGTTCCCAGTGACCCCAAGGAAGCCCGACGACGAATGCGTTCCCCGTGAGTACGAGCCGGAAGAGGTTGATGCGCTCACGACGAAGGCGGCTGAGCTTCTCGACGAACTCCACGTGGTCATGGCGGAGATGGCCGCCCGTCTCCGCGGTGCGGGAGCTGAACCCCAATGAGGTGGAGGAAGCGGCGGTGAGGCTCGACGCGCCGAGTGTGGCGCCGATCGTGGAGACGTAGTTGTTCCAGTAGATCTTGTCCCCGACGGCGAGCTGGATTCTCGGCCGGAAGCAGTTCTGGACGCACCCCTCCACGGCACCAGACGAGACCACCAGGTCGGAGGCGACAGATAAGCAGCTCACGACGGTGCCGTTACGCAGGATCTTGCTCGCGGCGGTCGCGCCGGACGCGAGCTCGCCGGCCGTGCTGTGGTAGGTGAGCTGGTAATACCCGTCGAGGCCGACCGTGATGTAGCTCGGGCTGCCCGAAGTGAACCAGCCGAGTGAGTCCTCTCGGGCGACCCACGTCCCAGGGGCAATGGAGTCGCCGGTGGGGATCCCGACGGAGGCCGAGAGCCCCACCCGGCAGGCCGGCATCGCCTACGACTTACGAGAGAGTTCGGCAACTTGGCGGACCAGGTCGTTGGGCTGGTCGAGCAGGGTTCCTGTTCCCGGCGGCTGGGTCATGTCAGGTCACCGCCAAGGTCGTCTGAACTCCAGAGAGACGGTGCTTTCGGTGTCGTTGCTGAACCGAGGATCCGGCGCCGGTACTGGCCGTCTGGGATCCACGGGTGCCCGCTGACGCCGAACACCGGCGCGTCGCCGAGCGCCCAGCCCGACAGCTTCAGCGACAGCTGCACGCCGTTGCCGGTTGCGCCGCCACCCAGACGCTGCACTTCCACGTCTCGGTGGCGGCCTTGAACGCAGCGAGATCCTTGGTCGCGTAGGTGTCGAGGGTGGCCTTGTCGACGACCGAGGCGTGGTCGTTGTCCACGTAGTCCGTCGGCGGATAGCCCTGGGCGATCAGTGTGTCGTCGGAGGCATAGCCGGCCAGCATGGTGCGCTCTGTGCCACTGCCCTTGACCCACGCCTTCGTGCAGGGCGACGTCCCATCGGCGTTCTCCTTGTGCCTGGACACCCTCAGCGGGCCGATTTCTGAACCCGCCTGGCGGGTCAAGCCGAGCTGGTACCTGGTCGCGACCGACGACAAGATGATCCCACCACCAGCGCAGCGCGCCATGTCCCAGCGGACCCACTCGACCGTGGTCGAAGCGGTCGGCAGCCACTCCATCTACGTATCCCAGCCCGCCGCCGTGCCCGCTCTCATCCAGCAGGCCGCGTCCGCGGCAGTCGGGGGGTAACAACCGACGCAAACCAGGTCGGCGCATGGCCACGCTCCGCTGGATCCCTCCCACGGCCTCGTCGGCGCGCCGAAGATCAGCGCCCATCGCACGGGTCGGCCGGCCACATCTTCCAGGCACGTGCAGCCCTTGACCTCCTCCGGAATCGCTTACACTGTGCCACATTCGGTTGGCACTGATCGGAGTCACGATGACCTCTGAGCTCACTGTCACGGACCCGTGGCCTGCGCTTCGGGTCGACGACTGGATCGACACGCGCGACACCTTGCACATGTGGACGCAGGTCGTGGGCAAGATCCGCATGGCCAACACGCCGCTGGTCAACCACTGGTGGCAGGTTCCCCTGTATGTCTCTGCGAGAGGCCTCACCACGTCATCGATCCCGAACGGAGATCAGCTCTTCGACCTGGAGTTCGACTTCGTTGAACACCGCCTGAACATCCGCGTCAGCAACGGCGCGCACGGTCATGTGGCCCTCGAGTCGAAGCCGGTAGCCGTCTTCTACCGGGAGACGATCGCGGCGCTGGCCAAGTTGGGCATCGAAGTGTCGATCTGGGCGACCCCCGTGGAAGTCGAGCAGGCAATCCCCTTCGCCGAAGACACCACGCATCGCACATACGAGCACGATCACGTCCGCCGATTCTGGGGTCAGCTCTCGGCCGCACACCGCGTCATGAGCAAGTACCGAGCCGAGTTCATGGGTAAAAGCAGCCCGGTGCACTTCTTCTGGGGAGCGATGGACCTGGCTTGCACCCGGTTTTCCGGCCGCGTCGCCCCACGGCACGCCGGTGGAGTTCCGAACTGTCCGGACCGTGTGATGGTGGAAGGCTACTCCCACGAACTCGCAAGTTGCGGGTTTTGGCCAGGCGGCAGCGCGGAAGGCTCCTTCTACGCCTACTCCTACCCCGAGCCCGACGGCTACCGGCAGCGCCGCGTGCAACCCGACATTGCTTACTTTGATGCGGGTTTGGGCGAGTTCCTGCTGCCGTACGAGGCCGTGCGCACAGCGCGAGACCCAGAGGAACTGCTCCTCAGCTTTCTTCGATCAACCTATGTCGCCGCAGCTGATCTCGGGGCATGGGACCGCGAGGCACTTGAACACCGGCCGCACGCGATTGACGGCTGACGCCGCGGGCTATTGTGAACGACGAAGCTGTGGCGACGCTGTTCGCGTGAAGGATCCCTCGAAGCGGACGACAGCCAGGCGACGCTTCTCAACGCTGCGACGGGCCTCTGACCGGCAGCCACTGTCCCCAGGACGGCCGTGCGCGCCGCCGATCCGCGCACGGCCGTTCGCCGAGTCACTCCCTGCGGCGGGCGCTGGGCCCGGCACAGCGGTTTCGTCGCCCCGACAGGCCTGTGCGTTGTTCACCTGGACGGGTGTGCCCGGATGCACCTTTTCTGTCGGTGGCCCAAGGTAGAAACCGGGTAGAGAAGGGGATGAGATGAGATACGAAACCGACGATGACTCGCTGCTACCGAACGTTGATGACTAGAGCGGTATACGGCTTGGCCTTGTCTCCAGCTCAGCTGCGCTGTTCGGGCGAACGTTCCCCAGCTCACCGTCATGGACCCAGGCCCGGTGCATCCGTTCAGCGTGATCCCATCCCGACCGCTCCCTACGTCAGCGCCCTCATCAACAGAGACGGTGGACGTGCTCGCACAGTGGATGACCACCAGCAGAGCCACCCGGCCCTCTCCCCCACCCCAGCCTGGCGGCGGGTTGCGGTTCGCCTTCTACGGCCGCACCTCAACCCTGCGCCACCAAGACCGCATGTCCTCCCACGGCTGGCAACACGACATGGCCGACCACCTCATCACCGGCCACGGCCAGATCATCGCGGACTACTTCGACGCCGGCACCTCCCGCCGCACCCCATGGCCACAACGACCCCAAGCCGCCCAACTCATGGCCACGATCACCGACCCGAAGCCCGCAGTCGACGCGATCGTGATCGGCGAATACGAACGCGCCTTCACCGGAAGCCAGTTCGCCACGATCTATGCCTGGTGCACCCGTCACGGCATCCAGCTCTGGCTACCCGAAACAGACGGGCCAGTCGATCTCGGCAATTGTGATCACCGCGCGCTCATGGCGCTGCTGGCAACCCAGTCGCAACGCGAAGTCCTCCGCGCCCGCCACCGGGTCCTGGCCGCGATGCACAACCAAGCGACCCAGCAAGGCCGCTACCTCGGCGGACGACCCCCCTACGGCTACCAACTCGTCGACGCCGGACCGCACCCCAATCAGCAGTGGCTGGCCGAAAGTGGTCCTCGCAGGTGCCCTTGGTCTTGGCGCAGGTCGCCGAGCAGGCGCAACGTGCGGCCGTACAGCGACATTCCGACTGGATCGCTGCTATCAGGAATGAACCGCCGCTGCGAGCGCTGCACCAGTCGATCTACCAGCGGGAAATCTTGACGCCCGAAATGGATCACGGCGCGGTCGAGATCATCGGCCCACTCGTCGTAGTCGATCATCGCACTGTCAGCTGCACCGGGCGGGACCGGCACGTGGACGGCGAAGTCTGTCCCCTCCTGGAGCAGTCCCTCTAGCAGCGAAATCCTTCCGCATTGCGCCGAGGCAAGCCTGGAGCGTGTCAACTTCTCGATCTTCGGGACAACGCCTGAGGAGCTGGGCGCAGTCCAGCACAACCGCTACCGCAACGTCGAACGCGCAGCCCGGAAGCTCAAGGCATTAACCGACTCAATCAACGCCGCGCTCGCAGCGGGCGTCGGAGTCGACGCCAACATCGTGGTTCCCGACGAAAGCCACATCGGCCGCGTGCACCGCCTCCTCGACGAGTACTCGCCGCGCCTGTCCGTCCGATTACTCAACTCGCTCGATCACGGTGAAGCGTCGATCCGCGCGATCGAGACAGCACTCGAGCAACGCGGCGCTGTTCCGGAAGCGCGCTATCTGACGGCCGGCGTCTCCGGCGCACGCACGGCGTACCGACTACCAGGCGGCCGGCGGGTGTTCTTCAAAAAGATCCGCAGGGTCCGGCTACCGCCGACGTGCGCAGGCTGCCCCTTCAACAACGACACCGACTGCCAAGAGGGCTTCTACGGCGTACGGCTCTACCGCGACCGCTCCGGCCTCTACCAGGTCGGCGTCTGCATCCAACGCATGGATCTGTGCCGGCCCCTCGATGAGTTCCTGCGTTCCGACCTGCCCGAAGAAATCCGTGCGCTTCGCGCCCGCGAGGCCGCCGAGCTCGACGCGGTAGATCGCTAGGGTCCACGCCACCACACCGAAGGAGACACGCCAGTGCCGATCGAGCACGAAGCCAAGATTCTCGACATCGACCCGCAGGCAACCGCGGCACTCATCCTGGAGAAGGGCGGCAAGCAGGTCAGCGACACGCGGCTCATGCGGCGCCACGTCTACGACATCACGCCGGGAGACCAGTCGAAGTGGATCCGGCTACGTGATACCGGCAGCGAGACAACGCTATGCGTCAAGGAAATCCGTAGCGACGCGATCGACGGCACCTACGAGGTCGAGGTCACCGTGAGCGACTTCACCAGCACCAACGAACTGCTCGGCCTGCTCGGCTTCACACCAAAATCGTACCAGGAGAACCGCCGCGCCAGCTTCGAACTCGACGGCACACAGCTCGAGATCGACGAATGGCCGCGGATCCCGCCGTACCTTGAAATCGAGGCTGGCTCGGCAACCGACGTCGTCCGGACGGCCGGCCTCCTCGGCTACACCGAGGACCAACTGACGAGCGAGAACACGACCAAGGTCTACAGGCACTACGGGATTGATCTAGGCACCATCGAGGTACTGACCTTCTAGCAAGAACCCCGGCAGAGTGCGCATTTGGTCGGATTCTCGCCCGCGCAGGAAGACGAGATCAGCGCGCTGGCGCAGCAGCTCGCGCCCGGCGGCGTGACCGACGCCGAGCGCGAGTTGCTGCGGGTCCAGGCGCGGGTGGACGAGGTCGCGGCGGCGGTGCCGGAAGCGAACGCGGCACCCTCGACTCGGACCGGTCAGACACCGGTGCAGGTGGCTCGGCGGCGCGATCATCGCGGGCCGTCTTGGCGAGGTTCTTCATCTTCCCCTGGCTGCTGGGGCGTAGCTGGTCGGGGACCGTCAAGCCGGGTAACGTGCATCGATCCCCGCGAGTTTTCGGGCCATGATCTGAGGAACGCGGTTTCTGCTACACGGTTCCCTTGCCATGCCAGGAGCGGGCGTTCGTTGCTCCCGCGGCCGGCTTGGAAGGGCTCAAGCTCCGCCGGTGATCAGTTCGGCGAGAACCTCTACCAGCTCGACACAACGCTCGGCTGGACTGACTGATAACTGACCGGGCAGTTTGCCTGATGCGGATATTTGCGGCATCTTTACGGCCAGGAGTGCCGGGAAGTCTGGTCGGCTCGCCCGCGCCCGGCCGGGTGCGGGCTGGCTCGCCGACCCCTGGAAGTCCGATGACCCCCGCTCCGATCGTCCGCACCGGGTGGCCCTGCCACGTTCTGCCCCTCCCCGCCACCGGCGTCACCCCCTCCACGGTCCGGTCTCCCACCGTCCACCGCCCGGCCTTCCACCCTGTGGTCACGTGCGCCGGTTCCCGCTTGGCTCCTGCTGTGGCTGGGTGCGGCGACCGATCTTCGGCCGCGGCGCCGGCGCGGCGCCGCGGAGCGTCAAGAACGTGGCAGGACTCCTCCGCGCGCCAGCGCGGAGGTCCCCCGCTGGTCGTAGAGTCGGAAGATGCACGCCTCCGAGATGGCCGAGGAGTACCCGGTCGTCGACCTGGACTCCGATGCCCTTGCGGCCGCGCGGCTGCTGGCGGAGCGACGGCTGCCCGGGTTGGTCGTCACGGATGCCACTGGCTGCCCGCAGTCGGTACTGCCGGCCTCGCAGGTGGTGAAGTTCCTGGTGCCGAGCTACGTGTGCGACGACCCGTCGCTGGCGGGAGTGCTCACCGAGTCGATAGCCGACCGCGCCGCGGACAAACTCGCAGGCAAGACCGTGCGGTCGGTGCTGCCCCAGGAGCCGACGGAGCTGCCGCGGGTGAACGCCGACGACACGATCGTCGAGGTCGCCGCGACAATGGCCCGGCTGCGCTGTCCGCTTGTCGCAGTGATGCAGGACAAGACCCTCATCGGCGTCGTCTCCGCGTCCCGACTGCTGGAGCTGGCCCTCACTCCGCACTGACCGCCGGCGCCCCACACGAGGTGCTCGCGTGAGCCCCGTCATCGCCATCACTGTGTTCGCCGTGGCCTACGTGCTCATCGCGACCGAGAAGATCCCGAAGATGGTCGCCGCACTCGCCGGCGCCGGCATCGTGCTGGCCACCGGGGTCAGCAGCTCGGCCGACGCGTTCTTCTCCCAGGACACCGGCATCGACTGGAACGTCATCTTCCTGCTGCTCGGGATGATGATCATCGTCGGGATCCTCCGCCGCACCGGTGTCTTCGAGTTCCTCGCGATCTGGGCGGCCAAACGCGCGAAAGGCTCCCCGCTACGCGTGATGATCCTGCTGGCGCTCATCACCGCGATCGCCTCGGCGTTGCTCGACAACGTGACGACCGTACTGCTGATCGCGCCGGTCACCCTGCTGGTCTGCGACCGCCTCGACATCAACCCGACCCCGTTCCTGATCGCCGAGGTCTTCGCCTCCAACATCGGCGGCACCTCGACCCTGATCGGTGACCCGCCGAACATCATCATCGGCAGCCGCGCCGGCCTGTCGTTCAACGACTTCCTGCTCAACCTCGGCCCGATCGTCCTCATCGTGCTGATCGTGTTCACCCTCGTGCTGCCGTGGCTGTTCCGCGGGTCGTTCACCGTCGACCCCAAACGCCGCGCCGAGGTGATGACACTCAACGAACGCGAGGCCATCCAGCAGCCGCGGCTGCTGCTCAAATGCGGCCTCGTCCTGACGCTGGTGTTCGCGGGCTTCATCCTGCACTCGGTCGTGCATCTGGACCCGTCCGTGGTCGCCCTCCTCGGCGCCGGCCTGCTCGTCCTCATCTCCGGCACCCGCCCCAAGGACTACCTCGCCAGCGTCGAGTGGGAGACCCTGCTGTTCTTCGCCGGCCTGTTCATCATGATCGGCGCCCTCGCCAAGACCGGAGTCATCGACAACCTCGCCCACCTCGCAGCTGACGCCACCGGCGGCAACGCATTGCTGGCCGTCTTGCTGATCCTCGGCGTCTCCGCACTGCTGTCCGGCATCATCGACAACATCCCCTACGTTGCCACGATGACCCCGCTCGTCCTCGCCCTCACCCACGACATCCCCGACCCCGCACACTCCCAGGCCCTATGGTGGTCACTCGCCCTCGGCGCCGACTTCGGCGGCAACATGACCGCCATCGGCGCCAGCGCCAACGTCGTCATGCTCGGAATCGCCGCCCGCGCCGGCACACCCATCACCTTCTGGGAATTCACCAAGAAAGGCGCGATCATCACCGCCATCACCATCGCCGTCGCCGCGCCGTATCTCTGGCTCCGCTACTTCGTCCTCGCATGACGAGACGACAGCTCAATCAGGCCGTGGGCCTGGGCCAGCGCATCACGGACGCCCTGCTTGAACGTGGCGGTGGTCATCGCGTCGAACTCGCCGGACTGGCGCTTGCGCGCCACATGGCTAGTGTTGCGTGTCGTTGATTGATTTACGTCTGTGGTGTTGAGAGAATCACAGTCATGTACGTGGCCTCGGCGTTGGAGTTGCGTGATGGTGAT
>NZ_JBFAHL010000043.1:0-19105 GCF_040654155.1 Amycolatopsis sp. NPDC050768 | reverse complement strand
CTGCAACCGAAGGGTTGTGGGAGAGTAGGACGCCGCCGAACTAAATGTCAGGGTTAGGCCCCGGTCGAGAATCTTCACGGTTCTCCCGGGGCCTATCTCTATGTGGCGTGCTGTGCGGCGCCCGTGACGGAGCGCCATGCGCGCGCGGGGTGCTCCGAACGGCCCCGTAGGATGGACAGTCGGCCCCCATAGCGGGTGGCCCGTGAGAACACAAGATTTTTCTATGGCAGGAGGCCAGGTGTCCGAGTTCGGTCGACGTGACTCAGAGGATGATGGGTCCGGCCGGTCGGCTCGCCGCGACCAGGGCTCCCGCGGCAACCGGTCGGACGCGCCCCGGGGAGACCGGCGTGGCGCGCGGCAGGACCGCGGCGGGCGTGACGGCGGCTACCAGGGACGCCCCCGGCGGGACGACCACGGTGCGCGCGGCGGTGGGTACCAGGGCCGCCCCTCAGGTGGCGACAACCCCCGTGACCAGCGCAGCGGTGGATACGCCGGCAACCGCGACGGCGGCCCGCGCGCGGGCTCTGACGACCGCGGCTCGCGCGGCGGCTACGACAACCGCTCCGGCCGGCCGCAGGGCAAGTCCGCGTCCGGGCGTCGCTGGGAGGACCGCGGTTCGAGCGGCTCGACCGGCGGCTTCCGCGACGACAACCGCTCCGGCGGCGGCTCCCGCGATTCCCGTGGCTCCGGCGGCCCCCGCGACAACCGCGGCGGCTTCCGTGACGACCGGGGCTCCGGTGGGTTCCGCCCCAACCGCGATTCGAGTGGCGACGACCGCGGTTTCCGCGGCGACCGCGACAATCGCAGTGGCGGTTTCCGCAACGATCGGGACGACCGCAATTCCGGTGGTTTCCGGAAGGACCGCGGCGGCTCCGGCTTCCGTGACGACCGCGGTGGCTCCGGCTACCGCGGCGGCAATTCGGGTGGGTCGCGCGACGACCGCGGTGGCTACCGCGGCGGCAGCGGTTCGGGCTCGCGTGACGAGCGCGGCGGCTCGGGCTACCGGGGCAGCAGCTCGGGTGGGTCCCGTGACGATCGTGGTGGCTCCAGCTTCCGCAGTGGCGGCGGTTCGGGCGGTTTCCGTAGCGGCGGCAGCTCGGCTGGGTCGCGTGACGATCGTGGTGGCTCGGGCTTCCGCAGTGGCGGTGGCGCGGGCGGTTTCCGTAGCGACCGCAGTGGCGGCAGCTCGGGTGGGTACCGCAACGACCGCGGCAGCGGTGGGTCCGGCTTCCGCAACGACCGCGGCGGCAGCAGTTCCGGCGGCTACCGGGGCGACCGCGATGACCGCGGCGGCTCGGGCGGCTCGGGCGGCTACCGAGGCGACAGGGACAACCGGGGCACCTCGGGTGGTTACCGGGGCGACCGCGACGACCGTGCTCCGCGCACCGGTGGGTCGCGCGACGACCGCCGGCCGGGTGGCTTCCAGAAGGACCGTGACGACCGCGGCTTCCGCAGCGGCGGCGCTCGCGACGACCGTGGTGGCTCCGGCTTCCGCAAGGACCGCGACGACCGCAGCTCGGGCAGCGGCTTCCGCAAGGACGACCGCGGCGGCTATCGGGGCGGCTCGGACCGCCGTGACGATCGGGGCGGCCCGCGCGGTTCGGACCGCCGCGACAACGGCCCGCGCGACAACGGCCCGCGCGACAACCGTGGCTCCTTCAACCGGGACGACCGCGGCGGCTCCCGCGACCGCCGCGACTCGGGCGACTCCCGCGGCTTCGACCGCGCCGACACCCGCGGCGCTGCCTCCGACGACGACTTCGACATCACCGACGACGGCTTCGTCGCCGGCGACACCGCCGACCGCGAAGACTTCTCGAAGCCCGGCGACAGCGCCCGCGGCGAGCGCCCTGACGTGACCGCCGACGGCGGCGCCGCACGCGACCACGCGAGTGGGGACGACGCCCCGCCGCGCGCCGACCGTGCGGATGACGGCGACTCCGATCGCGAGGAGCCGGCTTCGCGCGACGTCGTCCGGTCGCAGGCCGACGACTCGGCCGATCGCGACGGCGAGCGGTCCGCTCGGGACAACCGAGACGACGCGCCCGAGGGCGACGACAAGGGTGACCGCAGCGGTCGCGAGCACGCTTCGTCTGAAGACCGCGGCGACGACAGCGACGGTGGCTCGCAGTCCGCTCGCGAAGACCGCGACGGTGACAACTCGGGCAGTGACAGCTCGGGCGAGGACCGCCGAACCGGTGGCGAGCGGTCCTCTCGCGACGACCGAGGCGACCGCGGCAGCAGCAGCGACCGTCCCCGTCGTGACTTCCGCGAGGGCCGGGACAACCGCGACAGCCGGGACAGCCGTCGAGACGACCGACCCCGTCGGGACGATCGCGACGCGCGCGGGGGCCGCGACTCACGGCCGCGGCGGGACGAGCGGCCGATGCGCGGCACGCGTGCCGGCGCGGAGGCGCTGGACGACGCGGCGCTGGCGAGGGAGCTGCTCGAAGCGCCGGAGCTGCCGGAGGGCATCGAGTACTCCGATCTGGACGAAGAGGTGCGGCGTGAGCTGCGGACGTTGCCGAAGGGGCTGGCCGAGACCGTCGGGAAGCACCTGGTCGCGGCGGGCGGGCTGATCGACGTCGACCCGGAGGCGGCGCTGGAGCACGCGAAGTACGCGAAGCTCAAGGCGTCGCGCGTGCCGATCGTGCGGGAGGCGCTGGGGCTGGCGGCCTACCACGCGGGCAACTGGCAGGAGGCGCTGTCGGAGCTGCGGGCCGTGCGGCGCATGACGCGCAGCGACGAGCACATCGCCATCATCGCCGACTCCGAGCGGGCCCTGGGCCGGCCGGAGCGGGCGCTGGACCTGGCGAAGGAAACCGACACGGCGAAGCTCTCGAAGGCGACGCAGGTCGAGCTCGCGATCGTCGCGGCCGGGGCGCGGCGCGACCTCGGGCAGATGGACGCGTCGGTCGTCTCGCTGCAGGGGCCGGACCTGGTGCCCAGCAAGCGGGACCCGTGGAGCGCGCGCCTGTTCTACGCCTACGCCGACAACCTCGTGGCGGCCGGGCGCAAGGACGAGGCCGTGCGCTGGTTCCTGAACGCCGCCGAGGCCGACAACGAAGACGAGACCGACGCCGCCGAGCGGGCGGCGGAGCTCTCGAATGAGTGACGCGCTCCTCGCGGGCTACGACGCGGTGCTGTTCGACCTGGACGGCACCGTGTACCACGGCTCGCAGGTGATCGAGGGCGCGCCGGAGGCGGTCGGGGCAGTGCGGGAGCACGGCACGGCCGTCCGGTATGTCACGAACAACGCGTCGAAAGCGCCGGCCGACGTGGTGGCGCATCTCGAAGCTCTTGGCCTCGACGCGACCGTCGACGAGGTGCACACGAGCGCCCAGGCTGCTGCCGCGGTGCTCGGCGAGCGCCTGCCCGCCGGTGCGCGCGTGCTGGTCGTGGGCACCGACTCGCTGGCCGCCGAAGTTGAAACGGCCGGGCTGGGCACCGTGCGGAAGGTCGACGACGACGTCGCGGCCGTCGTGCAGGGGCACTCGCCGGAGACCGCGTGGGCCGACCTAGCCGAGGCGGCGCTGGCGATCCGCGCCGGCGCGCTGTGGGTCGCGTGCAACGTCGACGCGACCTTGCCCACCGAGCGCGGCCTGTTGCCGGGCAACGGTTCCATGGTCGCGGCGCTGCGCACGGCCACCGACACCGAACCGGTCGTCGCGGGCAAACCACAGCCGCTGCTGTTCGAGACGGCCGCACGGTCGGCCGGCTCGAGCCGGCCGCTGGTGGTGGGCGACCGGCTCGACACCGACATCGCCGGTGCGGTCGCCGCGGGCATGGACGTGCTCGCGGTGCTCTCCGGCGTCGCGACGCCCGCCGGTCTCCTGACGGCGATCCCCGCCGAACGGCCGACGCACCTGGCCGCCGACCTGACCGCTCTCACTCAGCGCGCCGAGGACCTCAAGATCGGTCCCCGGCCGGGCTGGGAGATCATGTCCGGCGACGTGCTGACCGTGCGCGGCAGCGGAGAAGCCCTCGACCTGCTGCGCGCGCTGTGCCACGCGGCGTGGGCGAGCGGCGTGACCGAGGTCCGTGCCGAAGGCGACGCGGCCGAGGCGGCGCTGACCGGGCTGCGGCTGGCCTGACTGGTAGTTTGAGTTCGTGCACCCGAACGTCCCGCGGCCCGTCCCTGGCCCTCCGCCGGTACCCGGACCTGGCCCGCAGCAGATCGATCCCCGCGCGGGGATCGAGGAAGCCGTGGCGGGCATCGACGACCTGAACTCGGTGCCGCTCGCCGAGCACGTCGACCGGTTCGAAACCGTGCACACCGAGCTCACCGTGGCCCTGTCCAGCATCGACAGGGTCTGACCGGCGTGCCCAAACGGGCCCGCCTCGACGCGGAGCTGGTTCGCCGCGGCCTGGCCCGCTCACGGGAACAGGCGTCGGCCCTGATCACCGGCGGCAAAGTCTCCGTGCGCGGCATGGTCGCGACCAAACCCGCCACCGGCGTCGAGTCCGACGCGCCCATCGTGGTGAAGGACGAGGACGACCCCGGCTGGGCCTCGCGCGGCGCGCACAAACTCCTGGGCGCGCTGGAGAAGTTCGGCCCCGAAGGCCTCACGGTCGAGGGCCGCCGCTGCCTCGACGCCGGCGCGTCCACCGGCGGGTTCACCGACGTGCTGCTTCGCAACGGCGCTGCCACCGTGATCGCCGCCGACGTCGGCCGCGGCCTGCTCGACTGGCGCCTGCGGACCGACGAGCGCGTGGTCGTGCTGGACCGCACGAACGTGCGCAACCTGACGCCGGAGACGCTCGGCGGCCAGGTCGACCTCGTCGTCGGCGACCTGTCCTTCATCTCGCTCAAGCTCGTGCTGCCCGCGCTCGCCGACTGCGCGCGCGAAGGCGCCGACCTCGTGCCCATGGTCAAACCGCAGTTCGAGGTCGGCAAGGACCGCCTCGGCAGCGGCGGCGTGGTCCGCGATCCCGAGCTGCGCGTGCAGTCCGTGGTCGACGTCATCGCCGAAGCCGCGAAGCTGGGGCTCGCGCTGCGCGGGGTCGTCGCGAGCCCGTTGCCCGGCCCGTCCGGCAACGTCGAGTACTTCGTGTGGCTGCGGCGAGATCTTCGGCATCAAGATCCGGGCGAACTCGCGGCCGCCGATGGCACTGTGGACGGTGTCGAGCGGCTCGTGCGGGCCGCCGTCCAGGAAGGACCCCAGTGACCAGCGAACGTGAAGTGCTTCTCGTGGCGCACCCGGACCGGGACCACACGCGGGAGGCCGCACGCGAGGTGTCAGCGCGGTTCACGAAGGCCGGGATCCGGCTGCGCGTGACCGACGAAGAGGTGCGTCAGCTCATCGACCCCGACGGCTGTATGGACATGCCCTGCACCGTCGTGGCGCCGCAGGACGACCCCGCGCGCGGAGCGGAGCTCGTGTTCGTGCTCGGCGGCGACGGCACGCTGCTGCGCGCGGCCGAGCTCGCGCGGCCCGCGGGCGTGCCGGTGCTCGGGGTGAACCTGGGCCGCGTCGGTTTCCTGGCCGAGGCCGACTCCGACGCGCTCGCCGACGCCGTGCAGCGCGTGGTCGACCGCGAGTACCAGGTCGAGGACCGGATGACGATCGACGTCACCGTCACCCACGGTGGCGTCGAGCTCTACCGCACGTGGGCCCTCAACGAGGCCAGCGTGGAGAAGTTCTCGCGCGAGCGCGTGCTCGACGCGCTGATCGAGGTCGACGGCCGCCCGGTCTCGTCCTTCGGCTGCGACGGCGTGCTGTGCGCGACGCCGACCGGCTCCACCGCGTACGCCTTCTCCGCCGGCGGCCCGATCATGTGGCCTGACGTCGAGGCGCTGCTCGTGGTGCCCAGCAACGCCCACGCCCTGTTCGCGCGTCCGCTCGTGGTCTCGCCCGACTCCGTGATCACCGTCGGCATCGACCCCTCGGGCCATAGCGCCGTCCTGACCTGCGACGGGCTGCGCAGCTTCGACATGCCGCCGGGCTCGCTCGTGCGCGTCGTCTGCGGCCGCCGGCCGGTGCGGCTCGTGCGGCTGTGGGAAGGCGTGTTCACCGACCGGCTGGTGCACAAGTTCGGCCTGCCGGTGCGCAGCTGGCGCGAACGGCGCACCGGCGGCCGCTCGGTCTGAGCGGGTGCTGGCGTGCGGTGATCGACGACGTGCGGCGCTCTCCTTCGCAACGCAGGGTGTGCGCGAGGTGACCCGTGACACGCCCGGGCCGAACCGTCCGCACAGGTGTTCGACCAGCGAAAAGAACATTTAGCACCGGTCGAGCGCACGGAAGGTCGGTGGGGGCGGCTACCGTAGGCGTCGTGCTGGCCGAGATGCGCATCCAGGGCCTCGGAGTCATCGAGGACGCCCTGCTGGAACTGCACCCGGGTTTCACCGTTGTGACCGGTGAGACGGGCGCCGGGAAGACCATGGTCGTGACCGGGCTGCACCTGCTCTCCGGTGGGCGGGCCGAAGCGTCCAAGGTCCGGAACGGAATGCTCAAGGCCTTCGTCGAAGGGCGCTTCACCCTCGACAAGGCCGACGCCGCGAGCCGCATCGTCACCGACGCGGGCGCGGACATCGACGAGGACGGCAGCGTGATCGCGCTGCGCACGGTGGCCGTCGACGGCCGGTCGAGAGCCCACCTGGGCGGCCGGTCCGTGCCGGTCGGCGTGCTGGCGGACCTGTCCGAGCAGGTGATCGCCGTGCACGGGCAGAACGACCAGCTGCGGCTGCTGCGCCCGAGCGAGCAGCGCGCGGTGATCGACCGGTTCGCGGGCCCCGCGGTCGGCGAGCCGCTCACCGCCTACCGCGAGGTGCGCGAGGAGTGGCTGGCCGTGATCGGCGAGCTCACCGAGCGCTCCACCCGTTCGCGCGAGATGGCGCAGCAGGCCGACCTGCTCAAGCACGGTCTCACCGAGATCGACGCCGTCGCGCCCGAGCCGGGCGAGGACGTGGAGCTCACCGAGCAGATCAAGCGGCTGATGGCCGTCGACGAGCTGCGCGCTTCGGCGACCGAAGCGCACGTCGCGGTCTCGGGTTCGCAGGACGGCGACCCCGACGCGCCCGGTGCGCTCGGCCTCGTCGGCGAAGCCTTGCGACGCCTGGCCTCGGCCGAGGACTCGGCGCTGCGGGAGCTCGTGCCGCGGCTGGAAGAAGCTTCGATGCTGCTCACCGACGTCGGCGCGGAGCTGGGCGGGTACATCGAGGGCCTCGACGCCGACCCGGCGCTGCTGGAGAAGGTGCTGGCGCGCCAGGCCGACCTCAAGCGGCTCACGCGCAAGTACGCGGCCGACGTCGACGGAGTGCTGGTCTGGGCCGACGACGCCCGCCGCCGGCTCGAGTCGATGGACACCTCCGAGGAGGCGCTCGCCGAGCTGGCCCGCCGCCGCGACGAGCTCGCCGTGAAGCTGGGCGACCACGCCACCGCCGTGTCGGCGGCGCGCGGCAAGGCCGCGGCCGAGCTGGCGTCGGCGATCACCAAGGAGCTCTCCGGTCTCGCGATGGGGCAGGCGGAGCTGGAGATCACCGTCGAGCAGAAGCCCGCCGAGCACGGCGACCGCCAGGCGCTCGCGATCGACGGCCACGCCGTCCACGCCGGATCGGACGGCATCGACGAGGTCGAGCTGCTCCTGCGCGCCCACAACGGCGCGCCGCCGTTGCCGGTGCACAAGGCCGCCTCCGGCGGTGAGCTCTCGCGCGTGATGCTGGCCATCGAGGTGGTCCTCGCTCACGCCGACACTGTGCAGACGCTGGTGTTCGACGAGGTCGACGCCGGCGTCGGCGGGCGCGCGGCGGTCGAGATCGGCCGCCGGCTCTCCCGGCTCGCGCGCACGCACCAGGTGCTCGTGGTGACGCACCTGCCGCAGGTTGCGGCCTTCGCCGACCAGCACCTGGTGGTGGACAAGGGCACCAGCGGCGGCGTCACGCGAAGCGGCGTGAAGACGCTGAAGCAGCCCGACCGCGTGAAGGAGCTGGCCCGCATGCTCGCCGGCATGGACGGCACGGAGACCGGCCGCGCCCACGCCGAGGAGCTGCTCGCCGTGGCGGAGAAGGACAAGGCCGCCGCCGAGCCGAAACGCAAGCGCGCCAAGAAGGGCTGACCACACGCCATGATCTGGGCCGCGGTGGCCGACGTCGAGGCGGAGCTCGCCCGGGCTCGGCGCGACGGCGATCTCGACCGGTTCCTCGGGCTGCTCGGCGACGAAGAGCTGTTCGTGCCGATGCTCCGGGAAGACGCGGAAAAACTCGCGAGCGAGCAGGGCTGGTCGTCGGCCAAAGCCTGCTGCCGCGACCGTTCGCTGCGGTTGTTCACGCGCGGCGCCCTGCCCGACCTCGGCGTCGACGTGGTATTCCTCAGCGGCGACCTCGACTGGGCCCTGCACGGGGTCGACGCCGACGAGCAGGTGGTGTTCAACGCCGGCACCCTCGGCGAGTGGCGCGTGCCCGGTTCGGCTGTGCTGCCGTGGCTCGACGCGAACCTGCACCGCGTCACGGCGGTCGAGCAGCAGGTCGAACGGCTCAACACCGCGCGCTACGGGCACTTCGAGGGCTCGCTGGCCCACGCGCTCGCGTGCGGCGCGCACCAGGCCGTGCTCACCGCCGAGCCGTGGAACGTGCTCGACGCGCGCTACCACGACTACGTCGCCGAGGTCCGCGGCCTGCGCGACTGGTGGGGCGTGTCCGACGCGGCCGGCTGGCGCGCCGCGATGAACGACCTCGTCGGCCCCGGCTACACGCTCACGCCCGGCAACCTCGTCCTCGTGCTGCGCGCCCGCCACGGCGCGGGGCTCGACCCGTGGTCCTGGGCCGAGCTCGTGGCGCGCTGGTGCGCGGACAACGGCGCGCGGGACCAGGCGCCCGCGCTCACCGACGTCCTGCGTCGCGTCGTGCGGTACGAACAGCGCTTCCGAGCCGACGGATTGCTGCCACCCACCGGCGTCGTCGGCACCACGATCGGGTGGGACGTCGCCCGTGCGGTGGCGATGGCGCGGTGGGGTCTGGCAGTCGGTCACTGCGATCCGCTCACGGCCGAGCTGATGGTGCTCGAGGCCGGCGCGGTGGCGCGTCGCTACCACGAGTCATGGGCCGAGCTGTCCGCGAGCTACGTCATGGGCCGGGCCCTCGCGCTGGACGAGGAGGAGTTCGGCGAGGAGTACACCTCGGCCGTGCGAGTCCATCACCTGCTGCTTCAAGATCCCGCCAGTCCTTGGCTGAACCTCTCGTTCGCCGCGGCGGAACCCACCATCCAACCCTGAACGGACGCTCACGGCGACACCGCTCACCACAATGAGTCACGTCCCCTTCGGCGCGTCGGCGCTCGTCCCACCCACAAATTTGTCACCATCAGCCACATGAAGCTCACCGGTCTGCTCGCGCGAAACCACGAAGCCCTCCCCGGCATCACCGGCGTCGCGCGGGTCGACCGCCGCACCCGGGAGTTGCTGCGCCGCGTCAGCGCCGGCGACGTGGCGGTGCTCGACCAGCTCGACCTCGACCGCGCGACGGCCGACGCGCTGGTGGAGGCCGAGGTCGCCGCCGTGGTGAACGCGTCGCCGTCGATCTCCGGCCGGTTCCCGAACCTGGGCCCGGAGATCTTGCTGGCCGCGGGCATCCCGCTCGTCGACTCGGTCGGCGGCGAGCTGCTGCGCACGGTCAAGGACGGCACGAAGCTCCGCGTGCATGAGGGCGGCATCTACATCGGGGAGCGGCAGATCGCCTCCGGCGACGAGCAGACGCCCGAGAGCGTCGCCGACCAGATGATCGAGGCCAAGGCCGGGATGTCGACGCAGCTGGAGGCGTTCTCGGCCAACACCATCGAGTTCCTCCGCCGCGAGCGCACGCTGATCCTCGACGGGGTCGGCGTGCCCGAGCTGCGGCTGCCGATGCGCGACCGCCACGTGCTGGTGGTCGCGGGCGGCAACGGCCACGCCGAAGACCTCAAGCGGCTCAAGAAGTACATCGGGGAGCACCGGCCGGTGGTCGTCGGCGTCGACGCGGGGGCCGACACGCTGCGCGCGCAGGGCTACACGCCCGACGTGATCGTGGGCGACCCGACCGGCATCGGCACCGCGACCCTGCGCAGCGGCGCCGAGGTCGTGGTGCCCGCGCAGCCCGACGGACACGCGCCCGGTGTCGAGCGCATCCAGGACCTGGGCATCGGCGCGGTCACGTTCCCCGCGTCGGGCAACTCCGAGGACCTCGCGCTGCTGCTGGCCGACGCCCACGGCGCGAGCCTCGTGGTCACCGTCGGGTTCCAGGCCACACTGCGGGAGTTCCTCGACCACGGCCGGTCGGGCTCGAACCCGTCGACGTTCCTCACCCGGCTCAAGCTGGGCACGAAGCTGGTCGACGGCAAGGCCGTCGCGACACTGCACCGCAGCCGGGTGTCCTTGGGCGCCGTCGCGCTGCTCGTCCTCGCCGCCGTCGTCGTGGTGGTCGCCGCGCTGCTGGTCTCCGACGTCGGCTCCGTCTACCTGGACTGGATCCAGCACACCTGGACCACGTTCACCACCTGGGTGAAGGGGCTCTTCACGTGATTTCTCTGCGGTACCACATCGTTTCCATCACGGCGTGCTTCCTCGCGCTGGCCGTCGGCGTGGTCCTGGGCTCCACCGCGCTCAACGGCTCGCTGCTCTCGGGCCTGTCGGACCAGAAGAAGGACCTCGGCACGCAGGTCTCCGACCTCGAAGCGCAGCGCAACGCGCTCAACGCGCGCCTGGCCGACTCCGACGCGTTCGCCGAGTCGATGGGCCCGAAGGTCGTGGCCGGCACGCTCGACAAGCGCACGGTGGTGCTCGTGACCACCGAGGACGCGCGCCCGGCCGACCGCGACGCGATCAAGCAGCTCGTGCAGCAGTCCGGCGCCTCGGTCACGGGGGAGCTGCAGCTCACGGATTCCTTCACCGACCCGGAGAAGGCCGACCAGCTGCGCGACGTCGTCACGCGCCTGCAGCCGGCCGGCTCGCAGTTCCCGACCGCGGGTGACTCCGGCACGCTCGCCGGCGCGCTGCTCGGTTCGGTGCTGCTGCTGGACAAGTCCACGGCGAAGCCGCAGTCCACGGGCGACGAGCTGGCCGCCGCGCTCGGCGGCCTCACCGACGGCGGTTTCGTGAAGCCCAGCCAGGGCGTGCAGCCGGCACAGCTGGCGATCGTGCTCACCGGCTCGCAGCAGACGGGCGAGGGCGCGGGCGACCGCGCGGCCACGATCGCGCGGTTCGCGACGCAGCTCGACCGCTCGGGCGCGGGCACGGTGCTCGCCGGCGATCCGGGTTCGGCCGACGGCTCCGGCCCGATCGGTGTGGTGCGCGCGGACACCTCCGCGACATCCATCCTGTCCACTGTGGACAACGTCGACTCCGCCGCCGGCCGCGTCGCGACGCTGCTGGCCCTGCGTGAGCAGCTCGACGGCGGCTCCGGCCGTTACGGCACCGGCGGCAACGCCCAGGCTCCCGCGCCGGGCGTCGGGTCTTCGGCCGGGAACTAGCACCACGCACGTCGGCGGCGGGCCGGGATCTCTTGGAGGGTGAGAGATCCCGACCCGCCGCCGATTTGCGCTCAGCAGGAGCCGTTGTCGGCCCAGACGCCCTGGCTGCCGCCGGGGGTGTCGCCCTGGGTCCACCACTTCGCGGCCCACTTGTGCCCGTTGTAGGACACGACCGCGCCGCCGCTGTAGGCCTGCGTGGCGCTCCACGCGGCCGGGCAGGTGCCGCCCGGCGACGACGTCGGGCTACCGCCCTCGGAGCAGACGCCGTTGTCGGTCCACACGTTCTGGCTGCCGCCGGGGGTGTCGCCCTGCGTCCACCACTTGGCCGTCCACTGGTGCCCGTTGTACGAGACGACCGCACCGCCGGTGTACGCCTGCGTCGCGCTCCACGCCGCCGCTGCGCACGAGCCGCCGCCCGGGGTGGTCGGGGTCGTGGCCGGGGTCGTCGGCGTGGTCGGGTTCGTCGGGGTGGTGGGTGTGGTCGGCGGCGTGGTGCCGCAGCCGGCCGTGGAGCTCGCCAGCCCGTTGACGACGTCGTGGAACAGCGTCGCGTTGGGATCGAGGTCGTAGAGCGAGAACATCATCGCGCCGGCCAGGTTGTTGCAGTGGATGTAGTCGGTGCGGGCCTTGATGGACTGCGCCGACGAGCCGCCGTAGAAGTTCGTACCGTCGTAGAACCACGCCGACTGCGTGGTCGGGTCGTAGTACGTGTCCGCCGCGTTGTCGACGATCCCGCTCAGTTCCTTGTACATCGCGATGCCGGGCACGTTGCCGCTCAACGTCTTCCCGGCCGAGGGCCCGGATGCCGACTGATACAGCCCGTGGTTCGAACCGGCGGGCACACCCGTCCAGCCGCGGTAGTAGAACGGGATGCCGAGCGTGAGCTTGTTCGCCGGGAAGCCGCCGGGGATGCCGTACGCGGGCGAGCCCTGGGTGTACGCCTTGATCACCGAGTCGGTCGTGTACTTCTCGGTGCCGGGCGGGATCGTGCCCGAGGGGTCGTTGGGCGAACCGTAGAGCGGGTCCTGGAAGTTCGTCGGCCCGGTCGCGTCCCACGCGCCGTGCATGTCGTACGTCATCGCGTCGGCGAAGTCCATGTACTGGCCGATTTTGTCGGTCTGCAGCTTCGCGATCTTGTCCTGCCCACCCGGCAGCGCGGCGGAGACGGAGTAGTGCTTGCCGCCCAACGCGTCGAGCTCGGTGCGGAACTCCTTGAGCAGGGCGGTGAAGTTGGCCGTGTCACCTGTGCTCACGTGGTTGCCGAGGTGGCCGGTGTTCGAACCGGGGTACTCCCAGTCGATGTCGAAGCCGTCGAAGATGCCGGCCGCGGTGCCGGGGCCGCCGTAGCCGCCCTGCGAGGGCAGGTTGCCCTTGATGAACATGTCGATGCACGAGCTCACGAACTTCTTGCGCGACGCGTCGGTGGCCGCCACGTCGGAGAAGTACTTCGAGTACGTCCAGCCGCCCAGCGAGAGCACCACCTTGAGGTTCGGGTGGCGCGCCTTGAGCTCCTGCAGCTGGTGGAAGTTGCCGACGATCGGCATGCCGAACGCGTCGGCCGTGCCGTCCACGCTGATGTCCGAGCCGAAGGACTTCTGGTAGTCGGCGAAGGCGTCGCCCGCTCCGTCGCCCGCGTTCGGGTTGTTCTCGCCGGCGGGGTCGGGGTCGCTCGCCTTCGTGGCCTCGAAGCAGGTGAGGTTCGCCGGGTCGATGTTCTCGAAGTCGTAGATCAGGTAGTCGAGGTTGCCCGCGAGGGCGTCGACGTTCTTGGGGTAATAGGCGTTCTGGTAGATGCTCCACTGGTCGTAGTAGGCGACGCGCAGACCGCCCGAGGCGGCGGCCTGCTGGCTCGCAGCGGGTGCGACGGCCGCGCCTTCGGCGGCCGGGCCGGCCAATGTCGTGAGACCGCCGACGACCACGGCCGCGGCGGCGGCCGAGAGCCACGCGGCTCTTCTGGATACCTTGTGCCGCATGGGTTCTCCCTCGCGCAGGCGAACGGCCCTCCGCGCCCGGGGAGTGCGCGGAGGACCGACGCGACGTGTGGATCACTGCCTGAGCGGTACCGGCCCGTTGCTGAATGTGAACCAGTGCACAGGGAGAGTCAATACTTTGGACTAGACCAATTTCGAACTGTGGGCGCTATCGGGTGTTTCGTCCGGAAAAGCCCGCCGAAGGTCGGCCCGTCACTTGAGCGGCGGGTCGAGCGGGAAACACGTGACGCGCACCGGCCACGTGTCCCCGCCGGCGGGCAGCGGCATCTGCTTGAGCGCCTTCGCCGCGTCGGTGTCGTGGGCCTCCTCGGCCGCCGCGTGGAAGATGTCCGCGGCGATCGACTGGTCCAGCGGGGCGATCTGCGGGTACGGCCACGACGGCACGCCGTGCAGCGCCGCCGGGATGAGCCGGTCGACGACCTTGCGCAGCGTCACGCCGTTGTCCGCGCGGTAGCCCCACACGTCGACGCCGAGGGTGTGCCCGACCTCCGCCATCCGGCCCCACGTTGTGAGGTTGAAGTTCACGTAGTGCCACGAGATCGTGCGCGTGAGCTCGAGCGGCTGGTTGCCGTCGGCGTCGAACTGCACCGGGAACCGCTTGTGCAGCGCGTCGGTCACGATCTTGCGCGCCTGGTCCGTCTTGCCGAGGTAGGCGGCGATGGTGGCGTTCTGCATGTCGAGGAACGTGCCGTGGTTGTTGGTCGCGGCCAGCTCCAGCTTCGCCTGCGGGCTGGTCTGCATCCAGGTGAGGTACTGGCCGAGCCACACGCGGATCGCCGAGCGGTCGTGGCCGGTCCAGCCGGGCGCGCCGGAGTCGAGCAGCGCGAACGCGTCGAGCAGCTGGCTGAACGACTGCGTGGAGTCGATGATCCCCGTGCCGCTGATCGTGTTCTTGCACGGCACGATCTGCGAGTAGGTCATGTTCGGGTTCATCCGCGTCGCCGGGTCGAGGAACCACGTGCGGATGTCGAGGTCGGCGCGTTGGGCGTACTTCGCGTCGCCGGTGTAGTACCAGGCCGTGCTGAGGTAGTAGATCGCGTCCCACGCCACCATGCGGTAGGTGTGGTCGGTGATCGCGTCTGCCTCCGGGTTGCGCTCGCCGTCGCGGTTCACGTACGGGCAGCCCTGCGGGTTGTCCGGCGTCTTCGGCTGACTGGCCCACTGGTAGGGCGCCTGGCTCTGGTAGTCGTGCTTGTCGCCGCTCGGCGGGGTGGTGGGCTTGTCCATGACCGACCACGGACCGGCGGTCAGCGCCTCGTCGGCCTTGCCCAGCAACGTCTTCAGCGCGGCTTTTTGCGCCGCGGTGGCGTGCCCGCTGTGCAACTCGGCGCGGATCTGCGCCAGCTTCTTGCCGTCCGTCACGATCGTGTGCGGCACCGGCTGCGCTGCCGCCGTCGTGCCGTTCAGCGGGACCACCGCGAGGACCGCGGTGAGCACGGTCGCGCCGAGAACGCGTAACTGCCTTCGCACTGTTTCGCCCTTCGAACTACCGGGGACGCCAGGGATCCCCACGGCAACCGGGCGGCGGTGCGGCTGTGGCGACGCGAATTGTGCGGGGCCATCCGGCGCCCTGTCAATCGAGCACCGGCGCCGGCGGCCCGGCTGCGCCTCAGAACCCGATGGCTTCGCGGAGTAACACGACGA
Source organism: Amycolatopsis sp. NPDC050768 (assembly GCF_040654155.1). Taxonomy (NCBI): domain Bacteria; kingdom Bacillati; phylum Actinomycetota; class Actinomycetes; order Pseudonocardiales; family Pseudonocardiaceae; genus Amycolatopsis; species Amycolatopsis sp. NPDC050768. The sequence continues at coordinate 4,032 of NZ_JBFAHL010000043.1, read as the reverse complement.
TGCCGCGGCCCGGGAAGGGTTCCGCGTTGAGGACCAGCAGCCGGTTGACGGCGCTGGGCCAGCCGTAGGCCGCGAGGGCGCGCTCGCTTTCCAGCGGGAGGCAGTGGTCTTCGACGCGGCGCAGGGCGGCGTCCAGGTCGGGCACGACCTTCTGCGCCCCGACGATCCAGATCGCGCGGGCGGCGCCGCCGGACGACGCGGGCAGCTGGCTGCCGCTGCCGGAGGCGATCACGAGCGAGCCGGTTTCGGTGACGGCGGCGGCGCTGCCCACGAGGAAGTCGGGGCTGGCGCGCAGCCGGCGGATGTCGTCGGCTTCGGTGACGCGGTCCATGGCCAGGGTTCGGGGCTTGATCGCCTCGTACCGCCCGCTGGAGTTGAGGTCGTCGTCGATGCCGGACAACCGCAGCGTTTCGCTGGCCGCGGTGAGTACGCTGGCGCCCTCGGGGATCAGCTCGGTCATGCGGGTGCGGGCGGCGGCGACGTCGTCGAGGATCTCGACGATGAAGCCGTGGGCCGTCAGCGCGGTGGCCGCGCGTTGCAGGCGCTGCGCGGAAGCCGGGGCGGTGAACGACGGAGCCGAGGTGGTCATGGTGTCTCCTGGTGGCGGTCGAGAGTGTCACCAGCTCGACAACACACGTCCCCGAAGTGTGAGGCGGCGCGCCGGCCTCACACTTCGGAGCGCTGTCGTGTCGTACTGCTGAGGGCAGCACGAGACCGAGGGAGCCGCCGCCACGATGACCACCCCACCCGAGCCGGGCCTGAGCGCGATCATGAGCGAGCGCCGGCACCTGACCAACCTCGCCTACCGGCTGCTCGGCTCCCTGGCCGAGGCCGAGGACGCCGTGCAGGAGACCTATGCCCGCTGGTACGCGCTGTCGCGGGAGCAGCAGGACGCCGTCGAGTCTCCCGGCGCGTGGCTGACGACGGTCGCCAGCCGCATCTGCCTCAACCTGCTCGGCTCGGCGCGGGCCCGGCGGGAGACCTACGTGGGCGAATGGATCCCCGAGCCGCTGCCCGGGCCCACGGAGTGGCCCGGCCGAGCCGGTAGCGCCGACCCGGCCGATCGGGTCACCCTCGACGAGTCGGTCGGCATGGCCTTCCTCGTCGTGCTCGAGTCGATGACCCCGGCCGAGCGCGTGGCGTTCATCCTGCACGACGTGTTCCGCTACTCGTTCCCCGAAGTGGCCGGGATCGTCGGCCGTACGCCGGCGGCCTGCCGGCAGCTGGCTTCCTCGGCCCGCCGCCGCGTCCGCGCGGCGCAGGCACCCGCGAGCCCGGCGGCCCGGCACGCGAGCGTCGTCAGGGACTTCAAGCAGGCGTGGGAAGCGAAGGACATCACCGCGCTGATCGGCCTGCTCGATCCCGAGGCGACGGCGATCGCCGACGGTGGCGGACGCGCCCTGACCTTCCTGCACCCCATCGAAGGCGCCGAGCAGATCGCGCGGGCCTGGATCGAGCTCGCCCACCGCGCGCTCGGGACCACGACGCTGGCGGAACGCACGGTCAACGGTCAGCCCGGTCTCGTGGCCCAGCGGGACGGAACCACGCAGACGGTGTACGCGTTCGACGTCGCGGACGATCGGATCAAGCACATCTGGGTGATCCGCAACCCCGAGAAACTCCGGCCCTGGCTGACGGACTGAGGCCCGGCGGGGAGCGCTTCAGCCCTTCTCCCAGACCGATACGTGCTTGGTGCTGCCGGCCGTGAGCTCCGAACGATCCCAGTCCGCCCAGCGGTACTTCGGTTTCATCTCGGCGATGCGGGCCATGAGGTCCAGCTCGGCCGGCCAGACGTACCGGAAGGGGATGCGGCGAAACCGCCCCGTTCCGTCCGGTGACACGGTGAGGTGGTTCGAGGTGAACTCCTGGGTCACGACGTCGTACTGGTCGAACCCCACGTAGCCGGCGCCTTCGTGGTCGAGCGCCACCGCGAACGGGACGGTGTCCTGCCCGGGCGGCAGGCGGCGCAGATCCGGCAGTCCCACCTCGACGAGGAACAGCCCGCCCGGCCGCAGATGCGCGGCCGCGTTCCGGAACACGTCGACCTGCGCGTCCTGTGTGGTCACGTTGCCGATCGTGTTGAACACCAGGCAAACCAGCGAGAACTCACCGGCCACCCGCGCCGACGTCATGTCGCCGATCGTGACGGCGACCGCGTCGCCGCCCGGCTTGCTCGCGATCCGCGCCGCCATGGCCCGGCTCAGCTCGATGCCGCTGACTCGTACGCCGCGCGCGGCCAGCGGGGCGGCGATCCGCCCGGTCCCGACGGCGAATTCGAGCACGGCGCCGTCGGCCAGCTCCTCGAGGACATCCACCGCGGGTGTCACCACTTCAGGCGCGTTCGCGCCACCCGGATCGTCGTACCCCGCGGCCACACTCTCCGGGAACCAGCCGTCGGCCGGATCGTCTCGATCGCCCATGGCCGTCGGACGCTACGCCTGCCGTCGCCCGCTCCGCACTCACTTTTCGGGACCTCAGGCGCGCAGGGCTTGAGTGGTATGTACCACTGTGGTGCGGACGCGATCCCGGTCCGTGGACGGGCGTGATCTTCGCTACGCCCGTTTTCCAGCGGTAAAGCGGGTTCTCAGCCACTTCATGGCTGCTTCACAGGCAGTGCGGCAAATGTGGTCGCATGATCCACTCCGCACCCGGGCGCCCGGCCGCACGATGACCACGACCGAGATCGCCCCCGCACCCGCGGCGGCCCCGGCGCGGGCGGCCCACCTGTACCAGCTCGACCTGTACCGCGTGATCACCTTCGCCCTGGTGATCTTCATGCATGTGCTGGGGGCCACGACCTTCCCGCAGGACGTGGTGTCCGACGCGCTCGAGATGCCGCTGCACCTCACCCGCGAGGCGTTCTTCGCGTTGACGACATTCGTGCTCGTGTTCTCCTACCGCTCGCGCCCGCCGCGGCCGATGGCGTTCTGGCGCCGGCGGGTGCCGTTGGTCGCGGTGCCGTACGTGGTCTGGTCGGTGCTCTACTGGGGCTATTCGCTGGTCACCGCGGAGCAGCCCGTCGGCTCCGTCACCGCGGCCCTGCGCGCGCTCGGGATCGAGATCGCCGACGGGACGGCGTGGTACCACCTGTACTTCCTGCTCGTGACGCTGCAGGTATACCTGCTGTTCCCGGTGCTGATGAAGCTGGTGCGCACGCTCGAGCGCCGGCCGTGGCTCGTGCTGGGGGTCTCCGGCGCGGTGCACATCGCGGTCACGTGTTTCCTGAGCTACCCACCCGAAGGCGTGGAGTACTCGACTGTGAGCCGGTTCTTCACGACGCTGCTGCCGTACCAGTTCTACTCGGTTCTCGGCGCCGTCGCGGCCGTGCACTTCGAGGCCGTGCAGGCGTGGGTGCGGCGGCACCGGTGGTTCGTGGCCGGCGGGCTCGTGGTCACCCTCGCCGTGGCCGAGACGGGCTACTTCGTCAGTGTCCACAACGGACTGTGGCCGGAGCTGGCGAGCGACGCGTTCCGGCCCTACCTCGTGCCGTGGTGCGTCGCGGCCATCGCGGGCCTGCTCCTCGCGGGCACGCGCTGGGCGGAGGCGGGCCGGCCCGGCGGCCGGGTGGTGTCGTGGGCGGTGGACCGGTCGTTCGCGATCTTCCTGACGCACCCGCTCGCCCTGGCGCTGCTGAGTCCCCTGATCGCGTTCGTCGGCGACGGCGTGGGGGCGCCGTGGACGACCGTGGTCGTCTACCCGGCCACGGTGGCGCTGACGCTGGTGCTCGTCGAGGTGCTGCGGCGGCTGCCGTGGAGCAAAGCACTGACGGGCCGGCCGCGCCTGGAGCTCAAGCGGGCGGCTGAAACCGCTTCCGCCTAAGCAACCCTCCGCTTAGGCAACGGAATCGCGTACGAACCCGCGCGGGCGAATGTTGTTCCCTCTGTCTCGAGTTCGCTCAAGGTAAGGCCACCCTAACTTGGGTGGGCGCTGTGCAGCTGCGTGTCGCCCGGGCCGCAACCCACCGGCGAGATCGCGCCGGCTTCCGGATGGGGCGGTGCGATCGGCCCCCGGCCGATCCGACCGCCCCATCCG
>NZ_JBFAHL010000042.1:0-21123 GCF_040654155.1 Amycolatopsis sp. NPDC050768 | reverse complement strand
CGGGCCCCACCCCGCGGCCTTTTTCTTGCCCCGCGGGGCCTCCGCCTTCTCCGTTTGCCCCCGTAGGGTTTTTCGTCGGGGGGGGGGGGGGGGGGGCCCCCCCCCCCCCGGGGCCCCCCCCCGACGTCGTCAGGCGAGCAAGTACATCGGCTGCACCGCCTGGTACGCAGCCAAGCCCTCGGGACCGAGATAGCGCCCCGAGACCGGAATCCTTGACACCGCCGAATGGCGCGGCCGGGTCGACCGGATAGGTGTTGACGCCGATCGCGCCGGTCTGGACCCTTTGCGCGACTGCCTGTCCGCGCACTGGACCGGTGGTCCGCACCGAGCCGCCCAGCCCGACGGCCGAGTCGTTGGCGATCGCGCCCTCGCCAACGGGTTGAACCGTGACGGTATTGCCTGCCCGTCGGCGCGACGTCCCGACCAGAACAAGCATTGTCTTGCCGACGGATGGCAAGGCAGCACAGTTCGATCGATCATGGAGAACCCGCGATACACCAGGTACGCATTCTCGATTCGACCGCTGAAACCGGGCCGGCGATCTGATCAGCGTGGTCATCCCTGAGGGTCTTGAACCCCCATGCAACTGACCAGGCGTTTCGTCGAAGACGATGAGACTCCTTGATATAAACTCGCTGGTCAGGGAGCTGACTGTGTGTCCGAGGACCGAGCTGACCCACAACCCCACACCGAGTTTCGCCACTGACCAGAAGCTTTCGTGACAGCGCCGGCCGCCGAAGCGCTCCGATCTGCTACTCGAGCCGGGACCGACGAATGGTCTGAGCGCCCGTCAGGGACACGATCGTGTCCGTCGGGCACCATCAGCCTGCCCGCCGGCTCGGCAGGCGCGCACCTCCTTGGGCGTACGTCAGCGGAGTTCCGCCGTCGTCAGCATTCGGGTCTGTGCCGCCGTCCAGGACTCCGCCGTCCACTCCGTGGCGAGGTTCGTCATCGCCACCGCCATCGCACGCAAGCCCACGCCGGCCAACTCCGCTGCGGTCTGCTCGGCTCGGGTGCGTAACGTCGGGGGCGCGTGCGAGAGTCCTCGGTGCGCTGCCTCCGCCAGCACCGACTCCGCCGCGCCCAGCGCCGTGCTCAGCGGGTCCTGATCCACTGCGGGCGATGGCCCCAGCAGCTCGGTGCGATCGTCGGCGGCCAGGTCCGGGACCAGCACTCCGGCCTCCGTGCGCACCGCCAGCGGTTCGATCAGCAGCTTGCTGCCGGTTCGGCGCAGCGCACCGCTGATCCGGGTGGGGCCCGAGGCCAAAGCGCGGTGCAACGCGTCGAGGCGGCCCGGGCAGATTCCGCTGTGGGTGGCCGTGATCTGGGCCCGGGTCCCCGCGGCGTCCGCGATCACCGCGTCCAGTCGCTGAGCGCCCGGGTGGTAGCCCAGCTCGCACACCTCGGCGACCTCCACCACCGCGACGTCCTCGGCTTCGACGCGCGGCCGGACCAGCTTCGGTGGCAGGTCCGCCAGCTGCTCGGCTGCTGCCGCGAAGTCGCGGACCACCGACGGCAGGTCGTCCCATGCCGCGCCGACCGGGGTCACCGACATCGTGCCGATCCGGGCTGTGCCCAGCCTCAGAGCGCGGCTGGCGCTGCGCACCGCCGTTTCCGACACCACATTCGACGTGGCCAGCGCCCCCAGCGTCGTGCCCGCAATCCGGCGACCGGCCAGTTCGTGCCCGGCCACCGGCTCTTCACCGGTGTCCCATCGCGCTTTCAGCACCAGCACCGAGCTGTCGCCGGCGAAGTAGACCTCCGCCACGCGCTCTCCTGGCGCACCCCGCACCCGCGCGCCCAGCGCGATCAGCCGGATCCTTCGCAGCCTCGTCTCCGCCTGCTCGTCCGTGCCCAGGACCAAAGCCGGTGCGCCAGTCGCCCGGAACCGCGCCGGCAGTTCCGCCAACAACTCCGCGCACCGCTCCATCCGGTGCTTGGCGCTGCGGGCGGCATAAGCGTCCAGCTGCTCGCCGAGCTCCGCCATCGCCGCCGCGGGCCAGCGCAGCCCGGACTTTCCCAGATCGTCGGCAATCCGGCCGATCGACGCGCGCAGCACCGGGCTCGTATTCGCGACCCCCTCGGACAGCACTCGCGTGACGACCTCGAGCGCCGGCCCGGACGCCACCCGTGCCGTGCTCGGGCCGCCGACCGCGAACCGGATGTCATCACCGGCCAGGCCGCGCGCGTCGGCCTCCCGGAACGCCCAGACCGCGATCGCGATCTGCTGTGCCCGGTCCGTCGCGTCGGTGTGCGCGTAGCCCAGCTCGCCGGGCACCAGGAACCGGACAGTCGCCGTGGGCAGTTCGGCCACTGCCACCGGATCCGTCGCGGTCGGCCGGCGCAGCCGCGCGGCCAGCCCGGCTCGCCACCCGCGGCGGGCCGCCGTCAACGACCGCGCGCCGAATTCGGCGGTCAGGACGTCGTCGCCGACCTCACCCGGCGACCACGCCGTGAACTCCGGCGCCGCGGCGGGCTGGCGCTGGTAGCCGAGGACGACCGCGATCCGGTGACGGCACACGCCGGGGGCGCCGCAGGTGCACGCCGCGCTGTCGAGTGCGCCTTCCGGCGGGAAGACGACCTCGATGCCGTCTGCGAACCGGCCGTGCACCTCACCGGTCTCCACGGCTTCGACGACCGGGCCGTGGCCGGCGTCGATGTCCTTCTGCGCGCGCTTGACCAGTCCGCGGTTGGCGAGTGCGGCCAGCGCGTCCGGGGTGAGCGCGAGGAGGTCGGCCCGCATCAACCGAGCCGTTCCGCGACGAACTCCGCCAGCATCCCGGGCGTCATCGCGCCGACGTGCGCGCCGACGTCGGCCAGCCGTTGTGCCAGCGCGCGGTCGTACACCGGGCTCGCTTCCTCGTCCAGCGCGGCGAGTGCCAGCACGTGCGTGCCCGCTTCGGCTAGCTTGCGCACGTCGTGCACCAGCCGGTACTCGTCGCCGCCCTCGAAGAAGTCGCTGACCACCACGACGATCGCGCGCCGCGGGTTCTCGATGAGCCCGGCGCCGTAGGCGACGGCCTTCGCGATGTCCGTACCGCCGCCGAGCTGGACTTTCATCAGCAGCTCGACCGGGTCGGTGACGTCCTCGGTGAGGTCGACGACCGCGGTGTCGAACGTGATCAGGTGCGTCTTCAGCCCGGGCAGGCCCCACAGGCACGCCGCGGTCACCGCCGAGTGGATCACCGAGCCGGCCATCGACCCGGATTGGTCGACGAGCAGGATCAGCTGCCACCGCTCGAGATGCTTGCGCGTGCGGGAGGCGAACTTCGGGCTGTCGATGAGCAGCCGCCGCTCGGCGGGCTGGTAGCGCCCGAGGTTCGCCCGGATCGTCCGGTGGAAATCGAAGTCGCGCGCCTGCTTGAGGCGGCTCGGGCGCCGCGACCGGGTTCCGGTGAACGACTGGTGGAGCTCCGGAGTCAGCCGTCGTAGCAGGTCCCGCACCACGGCTTCGACCAGCTTCCGCGCCATCGCCAGGAGGTCCGGGTTCATCAGGCGCTTGGTACGCAGCACCGCCCGCAGCAGCGCCGGGCTCGGTTCGATCCGGGCCAGCACGTCAGGGTCGGTGACGATCTCGGTGATGTCGTAGCGCTCCACCGCGTCGCGCTGCAGGCGCTCGATGGTCTCGCGCGGGAACAGCCGGTGCACGTCGTCGAGCCAGTCCACCGTGGACAAGACGGACGTACCGGAGCCGCCGCGCACGTCCCGCTCGGCCAGCTCTTCATCGCGGTCGTAGAGCCACGACAGGGCCGCGTCCCGACGCGCCCCGACAAGGTCGAGCCCACCCGTCGCCGGCTCCGCCGGCTGCCCGAGGATCAGCCGCCAGCGTTCGAGATCGGTCATGCCAGCCCCTCCCGGGCCAAGCGGGCGTCCACCCGGGCCTCCAACGCCATCGCCTCGGCGACCACCAGCGGGTCGACCCGACCGGGTCGCACCAGGCCGCGCCCTGACCCGCGGAGACCGCGGCGGGCCAGTAGCCGCTCGGCGATCCGCTCCCGTTCGGCGGGCGGGAAGTAGCCGAAGGCCAGGCGCAACGCCGGCAAGGCGATCAGGAACTCGGCTTCCGTCAGCTCGCCCACGAGCTCGTCGAGCGTGCCCAGCACACCATCGGACTCCAGCACTTCCTGGCGAGCGATGCCGAATAGCCCGGCGAGCCAGTCGCCGATGGTGTCGGGTGCGGCCATGTCCCGCACCGCGGCCCGGGTCCGTTCCGGGTCCGGGGCCGTGCCCAGTGACCAGGCCAGGCCGGTCGCGGCGCCACGTAGGTCGGGCGGCACGCCGGCGTCCGCGGCAACGCGGGTCGCGACCGCAGCAGCCGTCGCGCGGTCCGCCGTGAGGACGTGCTCGGCGTGACGGATCGTGTCGCGCACCGCCACCACCGCGGCGAGCCGGTGCGGCTCCGCAGGGGCCGGGCCACCGCGCACGGCTTCGGCCAGCCACAGGGCCCGGTTGACGCCCACCCGCAGCACCGCGGCCGCCGCCGGACTGCCCGCGAGACCGAACAGCTCGTCGTGGCGCCACAAAGCGAGCACCGTGCCCAGCGCGCCGCCGAGCGGCGCGAGGTCGTCCGCCCGGCCCACCTCCGCGACCAACGTGTCCACAACGGACTCGGGCAGGGCCGGGACCCCGCACAGCGCCGCGTCGAACAGGACGCCCGCCAACGTTTGCAAATCCGCGCCGGGCATGCGCTCGTGCAGCACCGCCAACGCCGCTTCGGGCAGCGTCGCGCCGTACGCGGCCGCCTCGATCAGGGCGGGCAGGCGGCCGCCGCCAGGGGTCAGCCGCCAGGTCTCGACGACCACCGGATCCGCGCCGCCGGCCGGACCGGACTGCCGGTCGAAGCCGGGAATCCCCAGCAGCCGCAGGCAGTGCAACACCCGGCTGGCGCGCCGGCCCGGTGCGCCGGTCAGCTCCAGCCGGACCGGACCGGCGCCGTCCAGGCCCAGCTCCGCCAGTTCCGCCGCGACCCAGCCGGGCAGCGGCGGCGCCGGCGTGTCCGCGTGCAGCCGGCCCACGCGTTCCCCGCTGAGCGCGGCCACCATCTCGACCACGACCGGGTGGGCGCCCGGCTGCAGCGGTCCGCGGACAGTCCACGGCGGCGGCTGGGTCAGGTCGTCGGCGACCAGGGCTCCGAGCAAGCCGTCGAGAACGTCGACCCGGGCGGGGTGGTCGTGCCCGCGCAGTTTCGCCAAGCCGTCGGCGAGCGTGCGGGCCGCGATGAGGTCCGCTGTGGACACCGGCTGGCGCCGCTTGCGCAGCCGCTGGGCAACAGCTTCCAGCAGCCCCCGACCGGCGCCGGCCAGACCCCGCTCCCAGAGCAGCTGGTAGTAGCCGGGCGAGGGCATGCCTGATTGGTAGCCGGTGAACGCGTCGAGCCGCTTGTGCGAGTACGGCACGAGGTAGCTCGCCGCATCGGGCCGCTGCGGCACCTCGGGCCAGGCGGTGCCGCCACTCGCGGCCAGCCGCCGCACCGCCGCGGCGTGGAACCCGCCCGTGACGACCAGCACCGGCCGCTCCCCCGCGTCGGCGACCGCCGCGCGAACCCACGAAGCCATGTAGTCCTCGCGCTCCTGGTCGCGCTCGCTCGCCTCGGCCGCCCCTCGCAAGAGGTCGAAGTACGCGCTCAGCCGCTCGGCCAGGTCCTCGTCCGGAGCGGCTTCGAAGAGGTGGTCCCAGAGCGCGTCGGGGTTGTCCACCGCGAACTCCGAGCAGAGCCGGCGGACCACCTCGGCATAGCGCAACTCCGCGTCGGCGTAGCGGTTGTCCCACCCGTCGAACGCCGGATGCCAGGCAGGCAGATCGATGAACCGCACCTCGGCCCCGGCCTCGGTGCCCGCCGTGAGGGCGATCCACTCGGGTGAGTGATCGCAGAACGGCGACCACGACGAACGGGTGCGTTGCTCGTCGCGGTAGCTCGTGTGGATCGCGATCGGCAGCTCGTGCCCGAGCAGCAGTTCACCGAGCCGGTCGTTGACGTCTGACGGCCCTTCCACCAGTACGTACGCGGGCCGCAGCGCGGCGACGGCCGACGCCACCGCCCAGCTGCACGCCGGGCTGTGGTGCCGAACGCCGAGGAAGACCGCTCCCATGCCCCGCTCTCCTTCAGCTCGGCAGCAGGTGCCGCGCGTGGTGCAGTTCCTGCCAGGTCTCGGCGCCGCGGCGGGCCGCGTGCTGTTCGAGGTAGCGGCGCAGCCGCGCCAGGTCGTCCGCGTTGTCCTTCGCCGCCGTGCCGGCCAGGCAGGCCACGACGTCGGCCGGAGTACCCGCTTCGCCGCGCAAGTACCAACCCCGCACACCGACCGCGTGCGCGACCGACACTGCTTCGGCCGTGCTCATCACCGCCGACACCCGGTCGCCGGCCGATCCGCCACGCAGCTCGCGAAAGGTGGTGACCAGGACCTCCAGCACATCCCGGCGTGGCGGGGCCTCGACCCCGGACCGTGCGAGCAGCGCGGTCGCTTCCTGCTCGACCAGATCCAGCTCGGTGCCGAAGTCCGCGATCGGGAACACCGTCTCGAAGGTGAACCGGCGCTTGAGGGCAGCGCTCATTTCGTTGACGCCGCGGTCACGGGTGTTGGCCGTGGCGATGACGTTGAATCCTTCGGCGGCGAACACCATGCCCGCTTCCCCGGGCAGCTCCGGGATCGCCAGCACCCGCTCGGACAGCAATGACAGCAGGCAGTCCTGCACCTCCAGCGGGCAGCGCGTGATCTCCTCGAACCGCACGAGGGCGCCCTCGCGCATCCCGCGCAGCATCGGCGCCGGCACCAGCGAGCGCGTCGACGGCCCTTCGGCGACCAGGAGCGCGTAGTTCCACGAATACTTGATCTGGTCCTCGGTGGTGGCCGCGCCGCCTTGGATAGTCAGCGTCGAATCCCCGCTGACGGCCGCCGCGATCAGCTCCGACAGCAGGGACTTCGCGGTGCCCGGCTCACCGACGAGCATCAGCCCGCGGCTGGTGGCCAACGTGACCAGCGCACGGTCGATCAGCGACGGGTCGCCGACGAACTTGCGCCCGATGCCCTGGGCTTCGTCGCCGACGATGAACCGGCGCGCCGCCGCCAGGCTGAGCGCCCAGCCCGGCGGACGCGGCGCGGTGTCCTGCTCGCGCAGCCGAGCCAGCTCGTCGGCGTAGCGGACTTCGGCCGGCGGCCGCTGCGGGTTCGCGGTCATCGGGTCAGCCCGTTCAGCTCGCCGAGCAGTTCGGAGGCCGTCACCGGGTCGAGCTCGCCGAACCGCCGGCCCTCACCGGACCGCCAATGACTGCCGCCGGCGTCGTCCAGCCAGATCTTCCCGAGCTCCTGCTCCGGCTCCCAGCTCACGTCACCGGCCGCAATGCCCGGGGAAAGGTCGACCACCACCGCGGCGCCGCCGGGGGTCGGACGCAGGATCCAGCACTCCACCCCGGCGTCCTGCGGCTCGCCGCGCACCCAGCCGCGTTTCGTCAGGCCCAGCACCTTGCCGACCGGCACCTTCAAGCCCTCGAAGCGCTTGAGGGTGGTCGCGGCCCGCTCGGCGTCGTCCAGTTCGGCCACCGGGCGGCCGAGCTGCGCGAAGGGCTGCAGGATCTCGTAGTCGGCGAACACCTCCGACCACGTCGCCAGCTCCGCTCCCAGGTCCAACGGGTGCGCGATGCCCACCTCGGCATCCGGGGACAGCACGTAGACGTCGTCCTCGGCGTTGGCGTACGTGCGGTCCTCCGCGCAGCGGAACGTCTCGCCCGCCGTGGTGCGCCAGACCAGCCGCCGCACGATGTGCCAGAGCAGCGGGTGGCGGGCGAGCAGTTGCTCGAACTCGGCGACGGGCCAGCGCCGGCTCAGCACCATCGCCGCCTCCAGCCGCGCGATCTGGTCGGCGGCCACGGTGCGCACGTCCTTCCTCAGGGCGGCGAACCGCTTGTACTCGGCCTCGGCCAGCTCGGCGTCGTCCTTCGTGCCCGGCTTGGGCAACGCCTTGCGGGGCTTGCCGTCCTGGTCGGTGACATACGGCTTGAGCTGCTCGTCGAACCCGACGACGAACCGGCGCAGGCCATAGTCGATCACTGCGGTGGCCGCTTCGTCGAGCCCCAGTGTCGGGACGAGGCGGTCGGCCAGCTGGTCGGCGGACAGGCCGAGCCCGTCGGCGACGGCAGTGATCTTCTCTTGCGCCTTCATCTTGAGCGCCTTGAACTTCACCTTCTGCGCGATGGAGTTCAAGTGCGTCAGCGCGACGTCGGTGCCGATGCCGGCGAGCACGTCGAGCGCCGCGGTCGCCCGCGCGTGCCCGCCCTCGCCCGGCCACGCGCGGATCAGCGGGCTCATCTCACGCACCACGGCGTCGTCGCCCAGCAGCGCCAGCGCGGTCAGCACCCAGCCGTCCTTGGCCGGGAACCCGGCGCCCTCCCACCCCCGGAACAACGCCCACGCGAACTCCGCGAGCGACCTCGGATCGCAGGTTTCCCGGACGTACGGCACTCCGGCGTAGGTCTCATCGGGCCGGCACAGCGCGAGCATCGTGATCACGTGCCCGGTCGCGGCTTCCGGGAGCGCGTGGCCGCCGTCGCGCAAGCGGATCTGCGGCAGTGTGGCAGGGTTCGCCCAGGCACCGGGCACGGGGATCCGCGCGGGGAGGACGTCGAGCGGATCGGCGGCCAGCAACCGGCCGATCGCCTCGGCGACCTCCGGGCCATGGCCCGCCGCGGCGTGCGCGATGACCTCGCCATGTCCTTGTCGAGCCAGCTGGCGCAGTGCCGCCTCCGCAGCGCGCCGCCGGGCCCCGGCCGTCCCCAGCGCGGGCGGGACGAGGTACCTCGCTGCGTCGTCCGGGTGCCGGCCCAGCCAGGCCGAAGCGACCGAGCGGGCCGACTTCAGCCGGACGAACCAATCCGCCACCAGCTCGGCGATCTCCGGGCTCGACAGAGGCAGGAGCAGTTCGCCGTGGCCGGGGTGGGCGGTCACCGCCGCGACGATCGGCCGGTAGGCGAGCAGGCCGTGCCGGCCGAGCAGCGTCCGACCCCAGTTCTCGGCACCCCAGACGTCCTTGGGCCGCCAATGGGGCAGGTTCTCGACCACCCACGCCATCGGGCCGTTGACGAACAGCCGCGACTCGGTCCACGTCGCGCGCCTTCCGTCCTCGTAGGCGGCGATCTCCTTCGCCCAGTCCGTTCTGCCGCCGGACCGGAGGTCGCCCGCCCACCTGGCTTCTTCACCCGGCTCCCACAGGAGTTTCGGCTCGGCGTGCGCCTCGAGTCCGCTGAGGACAGTGGGTTTGCCGGCAGCACGCTTCTTCGTCCACGGCGGAGCCGCCAAGACCCGCGGCAACGACGCGAGCGGAGCCTCCGGCAACCGGTCGGCGTCGGACATCGCCTTCTCCACCACCGCGCGCTGCTCGTCCGGCAGCCGCGGAAGTGCTTCGGCGACGATGTCCGGGTGAGTACGGACATGACTGCGCAGCAGGAACCCGGCGGCGTCGGCGGTTTTCGTCCGCCCGGTGGCGGCTTCGGCCAGCAACCGGACCGCTCGCGCCGGGAAGCGCGCCAACGCCTCGGCGACGACCGGCGCAACGTGTTTCTGGCCCAGCCGCGCCACGAGCAACCCGAACGCCGTGTCGGTGGGCAGGCCGGCAAGGAAGCGCAGCATTTCCTTGCGCGAGTCACCGCCGTTCGGATCGCCGTCGATCGCCCGGGCCAGCGACGCGGCGATGGCCGGCCCCAGCGCGTCGGTGACCGTGCAACGGACGCTTACGTCGGCGAACTTCCAGTTCACGTGCTCGCCTTGTACAGCGGCGACCTGCTCCGGGGTGCGCAGGGACATCAGAACCCCGCCCCAGTCGAACCTGTAGGGGTCGACGCCCTCGATCTCGGAGATCAACTCGTCCGTCCAGTCGGTGCGGGTCGGGACCAGATAGGACGCGGCGACCCGGGCCGCCAACTGCGTACGGTTCGCCGCGAGCGCCAGCGTCGCGGCCTCGTAGTCGGCCTCGGCCGCCGCGGCGAGGATCGACCGCAGCCGCCGGAACAGCGGCTGCATCGTCACGTGCAGGGACATCCGGGAACCGGTGTGCAGCCGCACCGACGCCTGCCCGTAGTGGCGGTGGTGGTCGATCCGGGCGGCCGCGGTGGCCGCCCGGACGGCGAAGGCAAGACCGTGGCGCAGAACCCAGGCGTCGGCCAACCGCCAGGTCTCGTGCCGCTCGTCGCTGTCCCAGCTCAGGCCGTCCACGCGCAGGATCGCCAGCGCACCGGCACCCAGCTCGTCCGCCTCCCCCGCCCGCACCCGGCGGACACCCGCGACGACCGCCGCGTCGCTGTCCGGCAGCCCGAGCGCCTCTTCGGCGCCCGGATCGAGCTCCTCGAGCACGGTCTGCCAGTAGCCGACCGCACCCTGGTCGAGCTCGACCTCCTTGCAGAACCAGCCACCCCGCCGAACGTGCACGTACTGCTCCCAGGCCGGCTCCGGCCGGAAGGTCGTCTCGTCGGCGCCCAGTCCGGTTTCGGGCTGCCTGCTGTCGCTCACCTGTGTCCCCCAGTGTCCGAGTGATCGACCGCAGACTACGGGGAGGCTCCGACAGTTTCGGTCGCGTCGGCTGGTGCACGGCCAAACACAGTGTCTGCCGGTGACATCGCCGCAGAGCATGCGGTGCATCCGGGCGCTGTGGCGACGAACGCCATGGACAGCTTCGACGGCTGTCCACGACTGGACGCCCTTCGATGTTCAATCGTCCCTGGCGGCCGATCCAGTCGGTGCGGACGCCTTCGCGGAGACAGGAAGGTGCTCCTGCAATGGGGCGGGTGCCGTCGGGTCCAGGTACCGCGATGCGCCGGGCCTGGTGCGGATACTGCACCCGGTGGAGCTGATCGTGATTTTCGGAAGGTCGCGGTCTTGGTCGTGGCACCACTGATCGCCGGCTACGCCCCGAATGACCACTGGGATCTACTCAAACCACCCATCAGTCTGATGGTCGCCGCAGACCCCGAAGGTAGCGTGGCCGGCCAGATAGGAGCGAACCGGTGCGGTCGAGGCCGTCGTGGAGGCCGAGACCGACTCCGTCGCCAGCCGACTGTGCCCGCGCGTGCACCGCGCGATGCCGATGCCGATGCCGATGCCGGAGAAGAACGTAACCTTCCACCTCGGCGAGCGGAACCTTGTTCTGTCCAACCTGGACAAACCGCTCTACTGCAAGCGTTTCAAAGGCCGCCCGCTCGATGACCCGGACGAGCGGAGGAGGAGTTGCGCGGGCACCTGCTGGTGCTGATCGACTGCCGCAACGCCATGCGCCGCCCTCTCACCGACCGCGGCGCCCCGGCTGGCGCCGGAGGAGTCGTTGGCGGCGGCCCCAGCGTGCGTCGGCGGGGTTGGGGTGCGGTCCCGCGGCGACGCGCGCTGTCTTTGGTCGGCGCGGTTACGCGGATCTGGTGAGCGGTGATGAAGTCGTGCTCGGTGACGAGAGCCGTGTCGGCGCTTGACGGACGGCGCCGACACTGACCTGGGGCTGGTGATTGCCGTGGCCCGGCGTTCCAGGGTTCGGACTCGCCGGACGATCTTGCACCTTTGCCTAACCGCCTGCAACTTCTCCGATGACCCGCAGGTTCTCATTATTTGAACCCGAAGCCTCCCCGCGCCGGTGGGGCAATTAAGTGTCCGAGAATTTCGCACTAACCACACGTCTGCGTCTGACTACTTGACGGCGATAGGCCGTGCCGTTCCGCGCGGCAGCCGCACCTCCTGCGGCGTCCCTGACGGGTGGGGTTGTGTTGGGTCTAGAAGTGGGGTGGCGAGGAGGCAAGCTTCGGCCGTCACTCGCGCGGCTCGCGGTTCGGCGCGGACAAAGCCCAACGTACCGTGCGCCTGACCGGCGGTTGAGGCAAGCGCGAGCGTACGTGATCAGGAACGGGCACCCCAGCCGCCACGGCCTCGACGTACTCCTTGGCCCCTTGTGCTCCAAGATCAGATGCCTCCGCCCGCACAAGTCTGAGCGCTTCGATGCGCTGACCGCTATTGAGCAGCTCTGCGATTCGGGACCGCATCGGATCAACACGTTCGACCCCACGAACCTGTTCGAGGTACTCCTCGATCCACTCACCATTCTCGAGATCAGCGGTCGCGTGCACTTGGTGCAGGCTGCCGTCCAACCCATCGACCAGGAAAGGCCCGTGGCCCACCACCATGTCTGCGATGTTACGAGTGCGCAGGTAGCGTTCGCCCTGACTCGAGACCACCCAACCCAACCGATGCGGACTGACGTCCATGACTACCAGCGTCGGCCCGCCGTCCTCCACCCACTTGGCCAAATGCCGCTCCACGACCTCAACGGCCCACGCCTTCGACACCATGGCAACAGACTAAGGGGCCGACTTGTGCACTGCCCACGACCGGAACTCGAGAGGCCTCTCAGCGCCAGAAGGACCAGGACATCCAAACCGTGCGCTGCCACGACGGGGACTTGAACCCCTACAGGTGGGATATCTCCCGTGTTTGGGGAGATCATGCCAAAATGGCAGCGCAAAGCCACCTGAGTCTCTTGCACAAACTGATACGTGCTTGACGCCGGCGGGAACACGGCGTGGATCCGTCACTCCACCGATTCCCCCGTCGTCCACGCTCACCTCGGCTCAGGCACCATGGACGTCCACAAGTGACCACCGATGGGCGATTCGCCACGGCGCACGCGTGCCGCACGATGAGGCGATGGTGGTCCAGCCTCCCCTACGGCGGCGACGCCTGGCCGGCGACGCGCTGCGAACAGACGCGGTTCGTGCTGTCGGACTCACGGTTCTCGCGCCGCCGCGGCCGGGGCAGACGTGCCGCGGGGGTGTCCCGGCTCCGAACCGGCTCTGGATTAAGGGTTTCCTGGGGCTGCCAGACCGGATTCGTAAGCGAACACGACGAGCTGGGCGCGGTCACGGGCGTGGAGCTTGACCATCGCCCGGTTGACGTGCGTCTTGGCGGTCAGCGGGCTGATCACCATCCGGGCGGCGATCTGGTCGTTGGACAGGCCCTGCGCGACGAGAGCGACAGCCTCGCGCTCTCGGTTGGTCAGCTCCGCGAGTCCGGCGCCGAGAGTCGGCGGCCGGGTGACATAGCGGTCGATCAGCTTGCGGGTGATCGACGGCGCCAGCAGGGCGTCACCCCGCGCGGCCACGCGCACGGCGTACAGGAAGTCTTCCGGCCGGATGTCCTTGACGAGGAACCCGGCTGCGCCGGCGCGCAAAGCTTCGAAGACGTACTCGTCCAGGCCGTAGTTGGTCAGGATGACGACATGCACACCCGCCAGTGCCGGGTCCGCGGCGATACGGCGGGTCGCCTCGATGCCGTCGACGCCCGGCATCTGGACATCGAGGATCGCGATGTCGGGAAGGTGCGCCAGCGCCAGCGCGACCGCCTCGCGGCCGTCAGCAGCCTCGGCCACTATCTCGATGTCGTCCTCGATGTCGAGGAGCGCGCGGAACCCGCTGCGGATGAGCGGCTGATCGTCGGCCAGCAGGACACGGATCATGCCGAGTGGTCCACGGGCAGTTCTGCCTGGACACCGAAGCCGCCTTCACTGCGCGGTGCCGCCCGGAGGCGCCCGCCGAGGGCCGAGACGCGCTCGCGCATCCCGAGCAGGCCGACGCCCGGCTCCGACGCAGTGTCCACAGTGGCCTTACCGTCGTCGTCGACCCGGATGACCAGTGTGTCGGGCCGGTAGTCGATCCGGACCGACGCGGTGGCCGCGGCGGCGTGCCGGGCGACGTTGTTCAGCGACTCCTGGACGATCCGATAGGCGGTCCGGTCCACCGCGGCCGGCACGTCGTCGCAATTGCCTTCGATCGTCAGCTGTGCGTCAAGGCCGGCGGCCCGAGCCCGGCGGACGAGTTCCGGGACGTCGTCGACTCCGTGCGGCGGCTTCTTGTCGTCGTCGCGCAGCGCCTCCAGCGTCGCGCGCAGCTCCCGGGCCGCCTCGCGACCGGCGTCTCGGATCGCCAGCAAGGCGTCCGGCACGTCCTCGCCCCGCTTGCGGGCGAGGTGGACGGCGACTTCGGCCTGCACCTTGATGACGGAGATCTGGTGGGTGAGCGAATCGTGCAGTTCCCGCGCGATGTGCAGCCGCTCCTCGTCGGCGCGCCGGCGTGCGGTCTCCTCGCGGGTGCGCGCGGCCTCGTCCGCCCGGCGCTCGGCCTGCCGCAACGCTTCCCCCGCCGCCCCGGCGGCGATCAGCCACGCCAGCTGGAGGACGTCGCGGGACTGCGTGAACGCCTCGCCGGCGTCGTGCAGACCCGACGCCAGGAGCGCGAGCGGAACCGCGAGCAGCATGAGCACCGAAGCCGCCACCGCGGCGACGCGGTGTCCGGCCCGGACCGCGGCGTACACGGCGAACAGGTACGCGACGACGGGCACTTCGAACCCGACAGTCTGGTACCCCACCGCGCACGAGGCCGTCACCGCCAGCACCGCGATCGGCGCCCGGCGGCGCGCGGCTAGCACAAGACCGCCGACGACCAGCAGCGCGTACCCCAGCGGGTCGAGATCCGTGGGCAGGTGCTCCACGGACCGCCCGGCGATCAGCAGCGCCGCCGCCACACCGACGGCGATCACGCCGTCCACGATCCGTCCGCGGCTCATCCCCGCACCCTAACCGGACATCCGCGCGAGCGACTCGTGCACGAAGAGGATTCACGCACTACCGCACTCGTAGTAGTTCCGCGACTCCTGCGGCGCGCGCGGCAGCGGGACTTGCCTGCGCCCGCACGACGACACGCGGTGGACCCGGCGGACATGCTCGACGACGTCCCGTCTTCGGAGAAGAAGGAGCACCTCATGTCCGCCCGCCACCTGCTCGCCGCTCCCGCAGCCGCTCTACTCGGGGTTGTCCTGGTGGCCACACCGGCTGCCCGCGCACGTCTCGGTCCAGGCAGCCGATGTGGGCGCCTACACCCTGACGGCCGCGCGCTTTTGGGCCACCGCGGCCGCACTGCTGGGCCTGATCGGCACGATCATCGGCGGCCGGGCTCGGGCCCGCGCCATCCGCCGTATCGGCAACGGAGGAGAGAAGAGCCATCGTGGCCCTGGC
Source organism: Amycolatopsis sp. NPDC050768 (assembly GCF_040654155.1). Lineage (NCBI taxonomy): Bacteria > Bacillati > Actinomycetota > Actinomycetes > Pseudonocardiales > Pseudonocardiaceae > Amycolatopsis > Amycolatopsis sp. NPDC050768. The sequence continues at coordinate 6,096 of NZ_JBFAHL010000042.1, read as the reverse complement.
GTCGGGGCTGATCGCCGCGGTCGGCGGCGCGGTGAACCTGGTTGTCGCCGACGGCGGTCCCGGCACCGGCAACGGCGTGGTCGGTGGCGCTGCGGCTGTAGTGCAGGGGCTGATCGCATTGGTGCTCGGCGGGCTCGCGATGACTCGCACCCGTCGGACCGTTTCGCCGGCCGACCAGATGACCAGCCGGCCTCAACGGTAGATACATCAAACCAGGTTGATGTATCGTCGGCCGCGTGCCGACCGCTGATGCGTCCGAACCACCGCCGTTCGTGCGGCTGGCCGGCGACCCATTGCGCTGGCAGCTGATGCGCGAGCTCGCGCAGAGCGACCGCCGGGTACGGGAGCTGGTCGACGCGGTCGGCCAGCCGCAGAACCTGGTGTCCTACCACCTGGGGAAACTCCGGGCGGCGGAGCTGGTCACCGCGCGGCGAAGCAACTTCGACGGGCGCGACACCTACTACCACCTCGACCTGCAGCGCTGCGCCGACGCGTTCGCCGAGGCCGGGACCGCGCTGCATCCCAGCCTCGTCACCCCGCGCACCGAACGGAAACCGGCCAAGCCGCGAGTGCTGTTCCTCTGCACCGGCAACAGCGGCCGATCTCCGATGGCCGCAGCGCTACTTCGGCACCGCACCGGAGCGGAAACGGCGAGCGCGGGCAGCCGCCCCAAGCCGTTACACCCGGACGCAGTGCGGGCAATGGCCGACTACGGCATCACGCTCACCCACGAACCGACGCACCTCGACTCGGTCCGGCAGCGACGTTTCCACTGGGTGATCAGCCTGTGCGACCGCGTCCGCGAGGTCAGCCAGACGTTCCCCGGGCGACCACGGATGATCCACTGGAGCATCCCCGACCCGGCTCGCGAAGCGGACGGCTACCCGGCGTTCCGCCGTGTCGCCGCGGAACTGGACACCCGGATCGACTTCCTGGTGAAAACCATTCCCGGAGAGGTGAACAAGCCATGACCACAGATCTGGTCAGCGTTCGATATCTGGTCGACGACGTCCAAGCCGCCCTCGACTTCTACACCTCCACCCTCGGCTTCACCGCGCGCATGAACGCGGTTCCGACGTTCGCGGACGTGACCCGCGGGAATCTGCGGCTGCTCCTGAGCGGCCCGGCCAGTTCCGCGGGGAGGCCGATGCCCGACGGGACCACACCCGGCCCGGGCGGCTGGAACCGCATCCATCTCATCGTCGAGGACATCGACGCCGAGGTCACCCGGTTGCGCGAGGCCGGAGTCAGGTTCCGCAGCGACGTCGTTACCGGCCCCGGTGGCCGTCAGATCGTGTTCGACGACCCATCCGGCAACCCGGTCGAAGTGTTCCAGCCCGCCACCTGATGACCGACGACACCGCCTCCCAACCGTCCACACTCGACAGGGCGCCGGGCCTCAGCACGGTCCTGGCGGAATGGAGCCGGATCGGGTGCATCGGATTCGGCGGGCCGCCGACGCACATCACCCTGCTGCGCGCGTTGTGCGTGCAGCGGCGGAAATGGTTGTCGGAGCAGGAGTTCGAGGACGCGATCGCGGCCTGCAACCTGCTGCCCGGCCCGGCTTCCACCCAGCTGGCGATCTTCACCGCCTGGCAGGTGCGCGGCGACACTGGCCGCCACCGACCCGGAGACTCGTCGTCGTCGGCCAGCTGAGCCGGTGATGCTCTCCTTCCGCAAGACCTGGACGGCCTCTGCAGTGACGAATAGATCGTTATACGTCGCAGCCTCCACGACACCAGCTGCAGCCTCAGGTCGAACCCGGCCGCCCCCAGCAATCGGCGCAAGACAGGTCATCGCCCCGCAGCGCTTCGCCGACGACCACCGCGACCGCGCCGCCGGCTGGCCCGCGACGATGATCCCCGTGATCGGCACGGACCCGTGACAGGTGGCCGGAATTCTCACGCCGGACATTCACGAGTGGGTCAGCGAAGCCCACCGGACAATCGCGCCGAAGTGGCACAACGAAGTTCACCTTGCACAGGCCCGAAATGCTGCTCGGCTACGAGTCCGGCCGTGCCTGCCTCTCATCACACCGACGCCGATGCTCATGATCATCGGTAGCGAAGACGGCCGCCGGCGGCAACCTCGCCGCTTCGGCGTTCGACGACACGACCGAGCCCAAGAAGGCCGGCTTCGTCCCGGGTGGCCACTTCGCCACCTACACCGGCGCTGGCTTCGCCGTCGCCTCCGTCGCGGTGCGGGACTGGTTCACGCTGCACTTCGGACTCGGCTGACCACCGCGTGATTCACGGGGAGTCGAGTCCCAGCAGCAGTTCGCACACGAGCCGCGTAGCCGGGTCGGCGTCGAGGCCCGAGACGTCCTGCACCCGGCCCAGGCGGTAGCGCAGCGTGGTCACGTGCACGCCCAGGGCCTGCGCTGCCGCCGGTGCCTGAGCGCCGACGCGCAGGTATTCGCGCAGCGTCAGCACGAGATCGCTGCCGCGGCGAGCATCTTCGGCTCGCAGGGCGCGCAGACCCGGCAGGCGCAGTTCATCACGTTGGGCGAGCAACTCGCGGACCTCACGCAGCACCACCTCGGCACGCACCTGATCGTGGGTCGCGAACCGCTGCTCCCCGCAGCGGACGATGCCCAGCGCGTCCTCGGCCTCGACGCGGCGGCGCGGCAGCGCGCCGAGACCCGTCCCTGTGCTGCTCGCGGCGCCGCACAACGGTCCGCGCAGCGCAGGAACCGAGCGGCCGACGACATCGCGGCCCAGTCGTTCCGGGCCATCGACCGGCGCGTCCTCCGCACCCGCCAGCACGGCGAACACCACGCGCCCGACCCGTGCGACCGCGGCCTGCCAACGAAACGCCTCGCAGGCCAGCGCGATGTGGTCGGTGATGCGGTCCCACACCTCCTCGGCCGGCCTGTCCTCCGACTGCGGCGCGAACGCAAGCACCGTGAACGCGCCGTCGCGCGGGAGGCCCAGCTCGTCGGCGTGGCGGTGCAGCAAGCCGCGCCCCTCCAGCAGTGAGCGCACGAGCTGCCCGCTCCACGCCCGTTCCGCGCGGTGGCCCTCCTGGTGCCGGGCCAGGTGCGGCGCGGCCAGTTCGGCGGCTTTCCGCAATGCCGCGGGCGCATGCTCCGGCAGCGGACGATCGCCCTCCGCGGCCCAGATTCCGTCGGCCAACACCAACGCCACGGTCTACGCCATTGCGGAACGCGCCGCGGACCTTCTCCGGGTGAGCCGACCGTGAACTCGCTGGCCCCGGGGCTGCGCGGTTGCGGCGTCACGATTTCGTAAGGGGCAACGTCGCACGAGTAATAGGTAAAGCTATTACGATCATGTCATTCACTACAGCGACGACCTCGAGGAATTCAATGAATCTCAGCTTCGCGATCGCACCGATCGGCATCTGCGCGCTCGCCGCGACCCTCGTTCCCTCCGCCGATCAAGCAACTGCTCCCCCACTGAGCGACCAGCAGCGGCAGCAGATCGTCGGCAGGTTCGCGACGGCGATCACCCACGACGACCACCAGGGCATCATCGCCGTCACCACTCCCGACATGACGTGGACGATCCCCGGAGACAGCGTCGTCTCCGGCCGGTCCGTCGGCCGAGGCGCTGTGCTGAAGCTGGCGGACACCTTCGCCAATTACAGCCTGACCATCTCGGTGCGCGAGCTCACCTTCGGCGCCGACACCGTCGCGGTCGAACTCCACGACACCGGACGCCACAATGGCAAAACCCTTGATGAGGACATCGTCAACGTGCTGACGATCAGCCGCGACGGCAAGGTATCCGCCGTCGACGCCAACCTCGGTGACGTCAAGCAATTCGACTCCTACTTCTCCTGATCACCACGCAGCCCTTCCAGCGCGACGCGATGTCGGGACGGGAGAGTCTGGATACCCCGATGCACCAGGACGCCCCGACGATCCTCAGAAGATCGTCGGGGCCGATCCTGAGTCCGCGACAGATCGATCAGATCGCGATCAGTACCCGACCGAAGGGACTCCCTTCCATCAGGTGACGCTGAGCCTCCGCTGCCTGTTCCAAGGGGAAGATCTTGTCGACGACGGGCGCGATCTCCTTGGCGGCGACCAGGTCGAGCAGGTGCGCGTTCGCGGTGTTGACTTGTGCGGGGCTGAATAGGGCGAACCGGAAGCCGTGCACGTGAGCGTTCTTCCAGATGAGGTCCGTGACGTCGATCGCAGCGCGGGTTCCGGCGGCGTAGCCGATGCTGACCAAGGTGCCGTCCACCGCGAGCGCGGAGAGCGCCTCACCGGTCACCGGCCCGGCCACGCCGTCGAGCACCACGTCCACGCCTTTGCCTTCGGTGATCCGGTGGACGCCGTCTCGCAGCGACTCCGTCGACAGGTCGATCACCTCGAACCCCGCTTCCCGCCCGAGCGCCGCCTTGGCGGAACTCGTGGCCGTGGTCATCGCCTTTCCCGCGCCGAGCACGCGGGCGACGTCAACACCACCCTGTCCGACCGCACCACCGACACCAGGCGCGAGCACAGTCTGCCCGGGCCGGAAGTTCGCGAGCTCGGTCAACGCCAGGTACGCAGTGAGGTGACCGGCGCCGCCGGTCAGAGCGGCCGCGGCGACATCGTCGACCTGATCCGGCACCGGCACAAGGTGCTCCGGGGCCACCGCGACGTACTCGGCCCAAGACCCGTCCGCGCCGACGCCGTAGCGGCCACCACTGAGCACCACCCGGCTCCCAGCGGGCAGCGCCGCACCGCCGGGCTCCTCCAGCACGCCGACCCCGAAACAACCGGGCCGCAGCGGCAACGCTTTGACGGCAGCCGCCGGCAGTTTCCCTCGCCGCACCGTGTCATCGAGCGGGTTCACCCCCGCGAACGTGATCCGGACAACAGCCTGCCCGGGGCCGGGCTCCGGAGTGGGGACGTCGACCGGTTTCAGCACGTCGTAGTCACCGAACTGATCGAACTGCATAGCACGCATGGGCACCTCATTCAGACTGGAAGTCGCTGTGCACCACAGCCATCGGCTACCGGCCCCGGCCGTGGCGCTCCGGCCACCCGAACCGGATAGACATAATCATAACACTTTCACCTATTACTTTTCGAGTGCGCGGAAGGCCGACCTTGGGACCCGGCCGAGGGCCTCCGTCGGGTTCCGCTCAAGGCCGATCGAACGCAGTGCCGCTGACAACTTCGGCGAGGTAGTGGCCGCAGTCGAGCGGGTGGCCGGCGGCGGACGGAGCCTTGGGCGTGTCGGACAAACATCGTGTGTGGTGGCTGGGATGTTGTCGTCGTGTCTCGGTTTCAGTTGTTGTCGGACGAGCAGTGGGCGTTGATCGAGGGACTTCTCCCGCTCCGGACGGGAAGGCGTGGTCGTCCGTTTTCGGATGCGCGGGCGATGGTGGAGGGGATTCTCTATCGGTATCGGTGTGGGATCGCGTGGCGGGATGTGCCTGAGGTGTTCGGTCCGTGGCAGACGATCTGGACCTGGCATCGCCGGATGGCCGGGGACGACACGTGGGAAATGGTGCTGCAGCGGCTGTTGACCGCGGCGGATGCGGCCGGGCAGATCGGCTGGGCTGTGTCGGGATTCCTTGATCGCGCGGGCGAATCAGCATGCCACCAACGTCAGGCGTGTCGCGGGGGGCTGGGTCGAATTACACGGTTCCGCTGACCGAGCCGCCTGATCACGCGATCGGCCGTTCCCGCGGAGGCTGGAGCACGAAGGTCCATCACCTCGTCGACGGAAGCGGCCGACCGCTGGTGGTCCTGGTCGGTCCCGGGCAGTCCGGCGATGCGCCGATGTTCCCGCACCTGATGCGGCACCTGCGGAGAGCCTGCCGATCAGACCGGGCACCGGAAACGCCGGGGCCCTCGCCGTGGTCGCCCACCCGCGTTCGACTCGGTCGACTACCGCGGCCGCAACGTCGTCGAACGCGGCTTCAACCGGCTCAAGCAATGGCGCGGCCTGGCCACCCGCTATGACAAGCTGGCCATCGTCTACCGCTCCGCGGTAGTCCTCCACGCCGTGATCACCTGGACAAAAGCTTTGTCAGACCTCTCCTAGTGTCCTGCGTCAGAAATTCGTCGGCAGAAGTTGGCGAGTGACTCGAGGATCTCAGCGGCGGTCTTGGTCCAGATGAAAGGCCTGGGGTTGT
>NZ_JBFAHL010000041.1:0-29414 GCF_040654155.1 Amycolatopsis sp. NPDC050768 | reverse complement strand
ATCACCATCACGCAACTCCAACGCCGAGGCCACGTACATGACTGTGATTCTCTCAACACCACAGACGTAAATCAATCAACGACACGCAACACTAGGAGGGAAACAGCCCAAATGTGGGGCCACTTGCGCCCACTTCTTGGGGACCAATTACCTGACTCCGGTCACCCCAGCCACACTGGCCGGTGGGCGTGTCCAAGCCCGACTCGACACGTGCAGCCGGGTTTCGAGCAGATCGTCCGTGCCGGGGTAGAACTCGTCCATCGAAGAGTACTTCGACATCGCCCTGAGACCCACATCATCGTCACCGCGAACACCGCGGAAAGGAGTGCCTGCTCTGCGTCGAGACGGGCGCCGTGACCACGATGTTGCGAGAAGGCCGGTAAGGACGAGGCGTTCCGCTGCCGCTGTTACCCAGCATCCGAAGATCTGTGACGACGAAGGGATGGAACGGTGCCTCTCGAGGGCGAGTACGAGCCGAGCCCGGTGAAGTATGTGCGTGATCAGGTGGAGTTGTATGAGAGTTCAGGCGGGACGGAGGGGACCATCTCGCCCGACGCCGGGTTGCCGGTCATCATCCTGACGACACGGGGCGCGAAAAGTGGGAAAATCCGCAAGACGCCACTGATGCGGGTGGCGCACGAGGGGACGTACGTGGCGGTTGCCTCGCAGGGTGGCGCGCCGAAGCATCCGGTGTGGTATTTCAATGTCGAGGCCGACCCACACGTTGAACTGCAGGACGGCCCGGTCCGGCGGGACATGCGGGCGCGTGAGGTCACCGGAGCGGAGAAGGCCGAGTGGTGGGAGCGCGCGGTCGCCGTGTACCCGTCGTACGCGGAGTATCAGAGCAAGACCGACCGGGAGATCCCCGTGTTCGTGCTGGAGCCGGTTGAGGGCAGCAAACCAGTCTCCGCACGGTGATTTCCGGAACAGTCTTCGTGACGGAGCCTTCCAGAGAAGTCCTCGCTTAGTTTTACGGCCGTCGCCCCCGACCCGGCGCTGCGCGAGTTCCTGCAGAGCACGTATGAGGCCGCGGCGGAACTTGGCCACTGGAACCACAAGCGTCTCAACCATGACAAAGCACAAACCAGGCCGGATTGGGCGGCGCTCCAGGTTCACGAATCCACCCAGCCCACGATTTACGAACTCCACGAACTGGTCGATCTCGAACTTGCCGAGGTCGTGCATCCGCGGCGACAAGGCCTACTCCTCGCGCACGATCCGCGGTGCACGGCCGCAGCCGCTCGGAGGGTTCACCGTTTGTGGTGCTGCCCCGACCCTGTCCGGTCGCGAGCCCGACGGGCATCACCCCGCGGGGTTGACGTCGGCCGAGGGCCGGACCGCGCGCAGGAAGCCCCGGAGCAGGCGTGACCGCTCAGAAGACGGTGCGCCAGTCGTCGCGGATGCTGATGACGGTCCAGCCGTCCCGGTCGGCCTGTTCGAGGGCCTGTTCGGCGCCGGTGGTGTACGCGAACTCGCGGTCGGGGTCGTCGTGGATAACCAGGAGGCGCAGGGTCGGTTTGTCGGGGTGGTGGGTGAAGCGGAGCATCGGGATGTCGCCGTTGGCGTTGCCCGCCGCCAGCAACGGTCGGCGTCCGGTGCGGCTCCAGATGCGGATGGGCTTCTCCGGGCCGTCGTCGAGGTAGTCCAGGACGGGTTGGTGGCGGATGTTGCCGCCGTGCTCGTCGTCCTCGTAGGACAGTGTCGCGGTGCTGCCGATGACCTGCTCGCGCGGCACGCCGTAGACCGCGTGGCTGATGGGCCGCATGAAGTCGCGGCCGCCGCCGGAGGCGATGTAGGTGCTGAAGCCGTTGTCCCGCAGGTGTGCCAGGAGCTCGACCATCGGCGCGTAGGCGCACCGCGCATACGACCTGCCCAACGTGGGGTGCTGGGTGTTGGTCAGGAACTCGTTCGCCTGGACTTCGAAGTCCTCGACGCCAATGTCGGCGTACGCCTCGAGCACTCCGGCGGCCAGAGCGGGGAGCTGAGTGTCGTCACCGGCGTGGTGTGCGGCGACCACTGCGCCGAACCAAGCCAAGTCGTTCTCGTATGCGGCTTTCCAGGGCTGGCGCACGCGCAGCTCCGGTGTCTCCTTGGCCATGGTCACGAGGCGGCGGAGGATGAAGTCGAGTTGGATCGGGATCGGTTTCTCACACCACAGCGTGCCATCGTTGTCGAATGTCGCCACCCGTTCGTCGGCCGGCACCTCTGCTGCGTGCTCGACGAACTTGGTGATCGCCTTCTTCGCGGCGCCGTCGCGCCAGGTGGTCAGCACGAGACAACCCTCCTTCCGATGGTCAGGGCCGAACCACGCAGCGGAGACCGACGTGGCAGGTGGCGGTGTCGATCGGTTGCGCCATGCGGGCGGCAGGCCGGTAGCGACGGCAGTAGTTCGGCGCGCACAGGTACGAGCCGCCCTTGATCACCCTGCGCGGGACGCGTTCACCGCGTTCGATGCTGCGGTCTCGCGGGCTCGGGCTACAACACGAGCCTGCCGGATCGTCGTGCGCGGAGTACCAGTCCGCGGTCCACTCCCACACGTTGCCGATCATGTCGTAGAGGCCGTATCCGTTCGGCGGGTAGCGCCCGACCGGAGCGGTGCCAAGGTAACCGTCCGCGCCGGTATTCGCGTACGGAAAGGTTCCCTGCCAGGTGTTGGCCATCCACACACCGTCGGGACTGAGCTCGTCGCCCCACGCGTAGGCGGCGCGGTCGATCCCGCCCCGCGCGGCGAGCTCCCACTCCGCCTCCGTGGGGATGTCCTTGCACGCCCAACGCGCGTAGGCCTCGGCGTCCTCCCAAGCCAGGTGCACCACGGGATGATCGGGTCGTTTGCGGACCGAGCTGCCCGGGCCAGACGGATGGCGCCAGTCCGCGCCGGGCACGTAACGCCACCAGTTGTAGGCGTTGCGCAGGTCGACCTCGTGCTGCGGTGCGACGAACACCGACGACGCCGGCACGAGGAGATCCGGCAAGGCGTCTGGGTAATCCGCCGGATCGGGTGCCCGCTCGGCGAGCGTGACGTGGCCCGTCGCCCGGACGAAGCGCTCGAAGTCGCGGTTGCGCACCGTGGTGCGGTCGATCCAGAACCCGCCGACCGTCACGTCGTGAACCGGGGCCTCCTCCGGATAGTGTTCGTCGGAGCCCATCTCGAACGTGCGCCCGGCGATCCAAACCATGTCCGCGGTCGGGTCGGGCTTCGCAGCCACGGCCTGCCTAAGTCCCTGACCCGTGTGCGCGGTGGCCATCGGGTGCCCCCTGCCTGCTGTGCGCGACGTCGCCACACGTTCCCAGCGGGCCGGGCCGCGCTTCATCACCCCTGCCGGGTGACCCGTGCAGATTGATCCATCAAGCGCTTCTCGCTCGTCGTGGATGCCACCCGGTGTTCGGTGTTCACCTGGTGCAGGTGAGGCCGGGCGCCGTCGCGCGATGTCGGATGGTGCGCGCGAGGCCGCCTTCAGCTGCGCGATCTGAGGAGTGACATGACCAACTCGTTCCGGGGCAAGATCAACACCGACATCCGCGACTCGGTTCCCGACTGGGAGCCGTTCGAGCCGCCGCGGGCCGCCGACGGCGCGCCGAACGTGGTCTACATGGTTCTCGACGACGTCGGGTACTCCGCGATGAGCTGTTACGGCGGCGTCATCGAGACCCCGAACATCGATCGCATCGCTGCCGACGGCGTGCGGTTCACGCAGTGGCACACCACCGCGCTGTGCTCACCGACCCGGTCCTGCCTGCTCACCGGCCGCAACCACACTCGCAACGCGATGGCGTGCATCACGGAGGCGGCGATCGGTTTCCCGAACGCCAACGGCACGATCCCGCCGGAGAACGGCATGATCTCGGAAATCCTGGAGGAGCACGGCTGGAACACCTACATCGTCGGCAAATGGCACCTGTGCCCGACCGACGAGATGAACCTCGCCGCGACGCGGCGCAACTGGCCCACCGGCCGCGGGTTCCAGCGGTTCTACGGGTTCCTCGGCGCCGAGACGAACCAGTGGTATCCCGACCTCGTCTACGACAACCACCCGGTGGACCAGCCGAAGACTCCCGACGAGGGGTACCACTTCACCGACGACATCACCGACAAGGCGATCGAGTTCATCAAGGACGCCAAGGCGATCGCGCCGGACAAGCCGTTCTTTCTCTACTACGCGCCGGGAGCGTGCCACGCGCCGCACCACGCGCCGCGAGAGTGGATCGAACGATTCGAAGGCCGCTTCGACAGGGGATATGACGCACTGCGCGAAACCGTGCTGGCGCGGCAGAAGGAGCTCGGCATCGTGCCGGCCGACACCGAGCTCCCGCCGATCAACCCGATCGGCACCCCCGAGACCCGCCAGGGCCCGGACGGGCAGCCCTTCCCCCCGCTGGACTACACGAAGCCGTGGGACTCGCTGTCCGACCAGGAAAAGCGCCTCTTCGCGCGGATGGCCGAGGTATACGCGGGCTTCCTCGCCCACGCCGACCACCACATCGGCCGGCTTCTCGACCACCTGGAGGAGACCGGGCAACGGGACAACACGCTCGTCATCCTGGTCTCCGACAACGGCGCCAGCGGCGAGGGCGGCCCCAACGGGTCGGTGAACGAGAACAAACTGTTCAACGGCATCCCCGACGACCTCGACGAGAACCTCGCGATGCTCGACGAGCTGGGCGGTCCGAAGACCTACAACCACTACGCGAACGGCTGGGCAATGGCCTTCAACACGCCGTTCAAGATGTGGAAGCGCTACGAGTTCAACGGCGGCACAGCCGACCCGTGCATCATCTCCTGGCCGTCGGTACTCGGGCACGGCGGCGAGATCCGCCACCAGTACCACCACGCGATCGACCTCGTGCCCACAGTGCTCGACTGCGTGGACCTGCGGGTGCCGGAGGCGATCAAGGGACACACGCAGAGCCCGCTCGACGGGGTGAGCATGCGCTACACCTTCGCCGACCCGTCGGCGCCATCGGCCAGATCCACCCAGTTCTACTCGATGCTCGGCTCGCGCGGGATCTGGCACGACGGCTGGAAGGCCGTGACGACGCACCCGACGATCAGCGGCTGGAGCAACTTCGCCGACGACGTGTGGCAGCTCTACCACACCGACGTCGACCGCGCCGAGGTGCACGACCTCGCGGCCGAACAGCCCGACAAGCTCAAGGAGTTGATCCGGCTCTGGTTCGCGGAGGCCGACGCCAACGGCGCGTTCCCGCTCGACGACCGCTCGCCCCTGGAAATCCTCAACACGCCGCGGCCGCAGCTGTCCGCGGCCCGCAGCCGGTACGTCTATTACGCGGATGTCGCGGACGTACCCGAACAACAGGCGGTCAACATCCGCAACCGGTCGTACTCGATCGGGTCCCTTGTGGACATTCCTGGCAAAGGCGCCGAGGGCGTGCTGTTCGCGCACGGCGCGCGGTTCGGCGGGCACGCGCTCTACGTCAAGGACAACCGCCTGCACTACGTCTACAACTTCGTCGGCATGCTGGAGCAGAAGATCGACGGGACCGAGGACCTGCCGGCGGGTGAGAACGTGGTCCTCGCGGCCTCGTTCGACAAGGACGGTGAGGACCCGCCCGGCATCGCCACCGGAATACTGTCGCTCTACCACGGCGACCACAAGGTCGGCGAGGGCCGCATCAAGACACAACCCGGCTCGTTCGAACTCGCCGGCGAGGGCCTGTGCGTCGGCCGCGACAGCGGGGCCGCCGTCACCGACGACTACCGGGGACAACGCCCCCACCGGTTCACCGGCGGCACCATCAAACGGGTCGTGATCGACGTCAGCGGCGACCCGTACGTCGACCAGGAGCGCGAGGCCGAGGCGATGCTCATGCGCGAGTAGCCGGACACCGGTCCGCCGACGGCACCCCATGCACCGCCGGCGGACCGGCCCGGGTCAGGACTTGTGACGGTGGGCCGAGGCGTGGTCGAAGCTCGCCGCCTCGACGCCCCGCGCGGCCGAGCAAGTGCGCATCCTGCTGGCCGACGATCATGCCTTACTCCGCCGGGGAGTCCGGCTCATCCTGGACAACGAGCCCGACCTGACCATGGTCGCCGAAGCCGGAAACGGCGCGGAAGCAATCGCTGCGGCACGCGCCAAGAAACCGGACCTAGCCAGCCGACGACGAGCCTGATCCTCAACCGTTGAACGCGGCTGCCGCCCGGTCGGACGACCGCCTCAACAGGTAGTTCCGCGCACCCGACACCCCTCTTGGGGTCACCTGCGGTCACCGATGAACCCATCTGGTCGCAACGCACGAGGACACGAGGAGGTGCCAGACGGCGATGTTGTCCGAAGCTGTTCCTGCCGCGTTCGGTGCGGCGATCTACCCGCCGGCCTTGCTGTTCATGGCGTTCCTGCTGGTCAACCCACAACCCAGAAAGCGGGCGCTGATTTTCCTGGCCGGCGCTGTGTTCATCACCCTCGGCTTCGGCTTCCTCTCGGTGCTGGTGTTGCAGAGCAGCGGAGCCGAGAGCACCAAGCACCGCACCGTGCCGGCTTGGATCGACCTCTCCATCGGCATTGTGTTGGTGGCCTTCGCCCTGGTGGTCTACTTCCGGCCGCCCCGCGGACCCAAGGCCGCCAAAAAGCACCGCGAGCTCGGTGTGATCGGGTTACTGAGCGTCGGTCTGCTGATGTACACGCCGACAGCGCTGTACTTGGCCTCGCTGCACGCCATAGCCAAAGCGCACGCCAGCCTGTTGGTGACGGTGCTGAGCATCATCCTCGTCGCCGTGATCTACATGCTGTTGATCGAGATACCGATCATCGCCCACGCCATCTGGCCGGAGACGACGATCCGCTGGGTCACCGCCGTGAACGCATGGCTGGCAAGACACGGCCGCACCATCATCGTCGTCGTGGCGGCCGGCTTCGGCATCTACCTCATCGGCTCGGGCATCGCCCACCTCGTGTAATCGACAGGCGGTCCCATCTCCGCGGCGCCGTGCGCGATCGGACGATGCCCGCAGCACGCGACGAGCCGGCGGCGACCCCCGACGGACAGCGGGGCGTCACGGCGTTACACGGACCGGTCTTCCTGCTCGGCGGATGTGGTGGTCACACTTCTCATCCTGCCGCCGAAAGACCCGTCCTCGCTCAAGCCCTCCCGACCGTCACCAACGTCATGACCCGAGACAGCTAGGTGTTCTGTCCTGGGAGGGTGGGAACGCGGGTGGCGGGTGGTTGGCCGCCGAGTGCGGTGTGGCCGCGGTGGTGATCGTAGGTGTGGAGCCAGGCGGAACCGTTCGCCGTGATGCATCTCGTTTGTCAGTGAGGCGAAGAACAACTCAGATGCGGCGTTGTCCCAACAAATCACGGTCCACTCGACACTGCTGCGGACGCGATTTTCCCTGCAGAACCGGGAAAGCGTCGCGGAGGTGTGTCGCGGCACGTCACCCCCGCCCGAGGTGTCTTCAACCGGCGTTGGCCGCCAGCTCCGCGGTCGCCCGCACCATCGCCGACAGGAGGAGGCCCGGAAAGTCGTCGCCGTAGCGGGCAGTGTCCGCGGTGACGTGCACGCTGAGGCCTTCGCCCGCCGCCTCGTTGAGGGCTTCCACCCGGATCGGCAGGCTGGTGTGGTCGCGCATGTCCTCTTCCGGGGTGATCAGACCGGCGGTAAGCAGCTCGTCCCGTGGGTGGAAATGGACGTAGTTGAACATCACCTCGAACGGGTCGGCGCCCAGCAGCTTGCGCAGGGCCGAATGCGGAAACCGCCGGTGAGCCAGCAGCTCGTTCTCCGCGGCGAGGCACCTCCTCGCCGCCGCCCGCCAATCGCCGTCCGGCACGCCTACGCGGACGGGCAACTGGTTGAGGAACAACCCGAGCGTCACGTCCGCGCCCGCGTGTTCGGGGCGGCCGTTGAGCAGCAGGCCGACCACGGGATCATCGGTCTCCCGGACCGCACCGACCGCTGCGCAGTTCGCCGCGAGCAGCAGGCTCTTCAACGGGAGGCCCCAGCGCGCGGACAGCTCGGCGAGCCGGTCGCTGTCGTGTCGCGGGATCGTCGCACCGACCTTGCGGTGCACAGGCGGCTCGCCGCTCGGAGCCGGGCCCGGCGGCAAGGTGTCCCGGAGCCCTTCGGCGAACCGGACGGACTCGGGGTCGGTGGCCGCTTCTCGCTCCAGCCTGACGAACTCCCGGTACGGGACCGGCGCGGGCAGGTCCGGCGGCTCTCCGCCGACCAGGCCGGCGTAAGTCCGCACGAGCTCGTTGAAGAACACCGCTTCACTCCACCCGTCGAGGATCGCGTGGTGGAACGAGTAGGCCAGGACAAAGGACTCGCCGTCCACGGCCGCCGCATGCGCTCGCAACAGCGGCGCGCGTTCGACGTCGAACGGAGCGGCGAGTTCGTCCATCACGGCCTCGTGGGCGGCGGCCCGCTCGCTGCTGCCGAGCCCGGTCCAGTCGGCGAAGGCGACCGGGATCGGCGCCGCGGCCTCGACCACCTGCATGGGCTCGCTGAACGTCGCCAGGTCGAACCGCGTGCGCAGCACCGGATGCCGGGCGGACAGCCGGGCCAGCGCGGCGGCGAGCACCCCGTGGTCCAGTGGCCGGGTCACGGTCCGGGCCACCACGTCCAGGTAGGCCGTGCCCTGGCTGACGAGCCCCTCGAAAATGAGGCCGAGCTGCAGCCGGGCCGCCGGATAGACATCTTCGACGCCGTCGGGGACCCGGGCCTGGTCGAGCGCCGAAAGGAGGTCGGGGCCGGAAGCGACGCCGGGGCCGCGGGTCCCCAGCACCGAGCACGCGCCCCGCGGCGTCGGATTCCGGAACATATCGATCAGGGACAGGCTCAGCCCGGCCCGCTCGGCCTCGCCGATGACCTTGAGCGCGAGGAGGGAATCGCCGCCGAGGGAAAAGAAGTCGTCGTCCGGCCCCACCTTCCCGACCCGCAGGATCTGCTCCCAGATCCCGGCGAGCACCGCCTCCGCTTCGATCCTGTCCACCGTCACCATGCCCCCAGTTCTGCCGCGGCCACGGTGTGCTGTTCCCCCGCGGGGAACTCGAACCGGTACCGCAGCGTGGATTCCACCTTCGCCACAATCGGAGCGAGATCGGCGACGTCCGCCGTCTCCCCCATCACGATGTCCAATTCCACGGTCTGCACCCCGCCCGGGAACTGCGTGCCGGGCCGGGCATACGGCCGGTACAGCGTCACTCCGGCCAGGTCCCGCACGTATTCGGCGCCCTCGATCCCGACCAGCGTGCCCGCCCGGCGGGGAGCGGGGTGGAACACCTGGAAGTACGCCCGGCCGGTGTAGAGATCAGGTACCACGACCCGCTCTCCCAGGGCGATCCGGCCGCCGGCTTCGACGAGGTTGATGCCCCGCGCCCGAACGGCCAGCTCGTTGATCCCGCCGCCGAGGCGGCCGTTCACCTCGATCAGCCGAGGCCCGGCCGGCGTCAGCTTGACCTCGGTGTGGGAGAGGCCGGTGCGCAGACCGACCGCCGAGACCGCCGCCGCAGCCAGCTCACGGACCTCGGCTGTCTCGACGGGGCCGAGCGGCGACGGCCAGAACCGGCCGGTTTCGCGGAACGGCGGCACCATCGGGAACTTGCCGGTCACCGCCAGGTCCGCGATCACGCCGTCCTGGACGACGCTTTCGATCGACACGTAGTCGCCGAACGCCCCGCAGTCACGCCCGGGCAGGTATTCCTCGAGGACGAGCGTGCCGCCGTCGACGAGTCCGGGCGCAGGTTCGGCGAGCAGCCGCCGGACCAGCTCCAAACCGGTCTCCGCGTCCTCGACGTAGTACGTGTTCCGGCTGCCCCCGCCGTGCGCGGGTTTGAGGACGGCGGGCAGCCCGGTCTCGGCAACGGCGTCCGGCCAGTCGGCCGCCGTCTCGATCCGGCGGCAGCGCACCACGTCGACCCCGGCCGCCCGCAGCGCCGCCCGCTGGTGCCACTTGTCGGTGAGGCACCGCAGGGTTCGTTCGTCGTGGAAAGGCAGCCCCAGGAGCCCGGCCAGCTCGCCGGCCAGACCGAGCCCTCGCTCGGCGTAGGTCACCAGCCCGTCGGGGCGGTGCCGGCCTACCTCGGAGGCCGCGTCCGACACCGACTCCGCCACGACGACCGGGCCGAACCGCGCGAGCAGCGGCGCCATCGCCAGGGTGTGCCGGTTCGGCGGCACGACGAAGACGCAGCCGGCCCAGCCGGCCAGTCCCACGGCGATGTCGCCGGGATGGGCCGCGCCGTCGTCGTACACCACCACCAGCGTCTTGGTCACGGGAGCACCTCCGTGCCGGCAGGAGCGACGGCCGGGGCCAGCCGCTCACGGATCGCCCCGCCGAACGTCTCGAGCCGGCCGCGGTAGTAGAAGTGCCCGCCCGCAACGACGCGGAAAGCGAACGACCCGGTGGTCCAGCCGCCCCAGGCGTCGAGGTGGGCCTGCCGGACCCAGGGGTCGTCGGCGCCGCCCAGCGCCAGGAGGCCGCTGCGGACTGGCCGCCTGCCCGCCGGCACGTAGCGGGCGAGCAGCAGGTAGTCCGCCCGCAGCACCGGGATCATCAGATCGGCGACGTCGGCCAGGCCCGGCCCGGACACGTCGACGTGCCCGCCCGAAGCCACCTCGGTGAGCCAGTCGTCCCGGCTCATCGCGAGCACGGCGTCGGTGTCCAGCCGCTGATCGTCCGGGGGCCGGGCCGCGGACGCGACCAGCAGCTCGACGTCCGCGCCCAGGTCTTCGAGGGCGATCGCGAGCTCGTAGCCGAGCACCCCGCCCAGGCTGTGGCCGACCAGTACCAGGGGACTCGGGCAGTGGGCGCGGACGGCGGCGGCGCAGTCGGCCGCGAGCGTCCGCAGTTCGGTCGCGTTCGGTTCGAGCTGACGCGGCCCGCGGCCGGGGTACTGGATCGCGACCGCGGCTTCTCCCGGGTGCACCAGCTGCCCGGCCCATTCGGCGACCGCGTAGGCGCTGCCGCCCCCGAAGGGAGCCAGCACGAAGGTACGCCGGGCGGTCGCCGGCGCCGTCTCGCCGAGTTGCCAGAGCTGCGGGCACAACCGGTGCCGGTTCATCGCCGGTCCGGCCGGGACTCGGGGCGGATGCCGGCGGGCCGGATGTCGGTCCACTCCCGGTCGATCAGGTCGAGGCAGTCCTGCCTGGTGCCCGTGAAGCCGGCCGGCCGCCATCCCGGTGGCACCGGCACCTGCTCGGGCAACAAGGAATACCGGTCTTCGGGATCGACCACGACGACGTAGTCCATCGGTCCTCCGTTCAGAGTTCGACGACGGTGACGGCGGCCTCGGCCGCGGGCACCGTCGTGCCGTCGAGCGCGGACGCCAGCTCGGCGGCCGTGGCGTGCTGATAGAGCTGGGTGATGACGAGCTCCGGGTAGGTCCGGCGCAGCCGCGCGAAGACAGTCAGCGCCTTGAAGGAGTCACCGCCGATCTCCAGGAACCGGTCGGCTCGGCCGATCCCCGCCCGGCCGAGCACGTCGGACCACACGTCCAGCACGAAGCGTTCGGTCTCGGTCCGCGGCGGCTCGCCGGTCTCCGGCGGCACGGCGGCACGTCCCACCGCGGCCCGCAGCGCGGCGAAATCGGTCTTGCCGTTGAGGTTCACCGGGATGGTGGGGACGAAGTGGAGGCGGCTGGGCACCAGCGCGGACGGCAGGATCTCGCGCAGCGCGCGGACGAGCCCCGCGGGTTCGCCGGTCCCGGTGACGTAGGCGACCAGTTCCTTCGGCCCGCCGGCCTCCGGGCTCTCCCCCGTCACCACGGCCTGACGGATGCCGGGCCGGTCCAGCAGCACGGCCTCAACCTCACCCGGCTCGACGCGGTTGCCGCGCACCTTGAGCTGCCGGTCCGCGCGGCCGAGGTAGTCGAGCGTTCCGCCGGGCGTTTCGACGACGACGTCGTCGGTGCGGTAGAACGTCCCGTCCTCGCCGAACCCGGCGAACTTCGCCGCGGTCAGCTCCGGTTCGCCGAGGTAGCCGTCGGCGAGGCACACGCCGCCGAGGTGGAGCACGCCGGTGCCCCCCGAGGCGACCGGGCGGCCGTCCGGCCCGAGGACCCGCGCCCGCACGCCCGCCAGCGGCGTGCCGATCGGGACCCGGGGCCGGTCGGCGTCCTCCGGTACGACGCGGTGCATGGTGGCCAGGATCGTCGCCTCCGACGGGCCGTACCCGTTGTGCACCTCCAGCTCCGGGCGGGCGGCGAAGATCGCGCGGGCCAGGCGGGGCGGGAACGCCTCCCCCGCGACTACGAGTAGCTTCCGCGGCAGGAGCGCGGCGAGCTTTCCTTCCGCCGCCAGGGCTTCCAGCTGGGATGGCGTGTACGTGAGGCAGGCGGCGGGGTGCGCCCGCAGGTCGGCGGCGAGCGCGACCGGATCGAGCGTCATTTCGCGGCGGTAGACGTCCAGGCGCGCCCCCGAAAGGAGAGCGCCGTAGACCGAGACCTTGCCCAGGTCGGCCGCGAACGTCGTGGCGAGCCCGAAGCTGTCCAGACCCGTGGCCGCGATCCGCTCGAAGAAGGCCGCGGTGTAGTTCAGGAGCGCGCGGTGCGCGACGACGACGGCCTTCGGTGTTCCGGTGGAGCCGGAGGTGCAGACCAGGTAGGCGACATCGCCGGAGGAGAGCCCCGGCTCGATGCGGTACGGGGCGGTCGCGGTCTCGTCGAAGACGGCGACGGGCGGCGCGCCGACGGCAAGCCGCCCGGCGTTGCGCTCGTCGGTGAAGACCGCGCGCGCCTTCGTCGTGGCCAGCAGCGCCGCCACACGGGCGTCCGGGTCGGTCGCCTCGATGTGCACATAGGCGGCGCCGACGGCCCACGCCGCCAGGACGGCGATCATCGCCCGCGGGGACCGGTCGTGCAGGGTGGCGACGACATCACCGCGCCCGATGCCCCGGGCACGCAGCCCATCGGCGGCGGCACCGGCAGCACCGGCCAGGTCCGCGTAGCCGAAGACCGCGTCACCCTGCCGCAGCGCCGGGCGGTTCCCGGCCGCTGCGGCGGCCGTGGCGAACGCGTGGGCCGCGGTCGGGGCTCGGCGTACTGAGTCCGGCAAGCCGGCCATCCGCACTCCTCCGTTCGGGACGCCCGCGCTCATCGGCGGGACTCAGGACGGCGGGCGGCGGCGGTCAGTTCCGCCAGCGCGCCCACGGTTTCGGTGGTCAGGTAGGTCTTGAGGTCGAGCCGGACGCCGAAGGTGTCCTCGACCGCGGTGAACAGGCGCAGCGCGGTGTGGCTGCTCCAACCCGCCAAGTCGGTGAAGGGACGTTCCGGCGTCACGTCGGCGACCGGCGCGTCGGTGACGGCGGCGATCAGCCGGGCCAGCTCGGGTCCGATGTCGACGGAGGTCTCAGGCATGAGCGGTCGTCCGTTCTTCGTGCCGAAGGGTGATCCACGAGGGAACGAGGTCGCGTTCCGGGTTCAGCGGCAGGATCTGCCGGGCCACGCCGGGAGCCCACGCGAAACCGGCGTCGCTGAGGAACTTCTTGGCCGGGCCGTTGCGCCCGCTGGACCGGAATTCGGCTTCGAGCCGGACGGCGCCGGCGTCCGCGGCGAGGCCGGCCACGGTCTGCAGGACCGCGAACTCGATCCCGCGCGCGAAGACCCGGCAGCTCATCACCATGTTCTCGATCAGCCAGCTCTCCTGCTGCCGCGCGATCCACACGGCGCCGACAACCCCTTCGTCGCCGAACCGGTCCTCGACCTCGAAGGCGAGCACGAGGCAGTCCCGCGCCGCGGCCATTTCCCGGGTCCGCTGCTCGGAATGCGGCTCGCCGGTCAGCGTGAACTGGTTGGTCCGGGCGCCGAGCTGGACGACGCGCGGGAGCTGGTACTCGTCGGCCGCGCGCACCCGCACCGTCATCGCCAGCCCGGTCAGGTAGTCCTCCGTGGACGGACGGCTCTCTTGCCATTGCTGCCGTTGTTCCCGTGCCTGGTAGAGCTCGGTCCGCCGTCGGTCGGTGTCTGTGGTCGCCGACAGGTCGAAGTGCCCGCCCGACACCAGGGCCCCGACGTGGTCGGCGGGGTCGCCGTCCACCCGGACGACGGTCACCTGCGGGAGCGCCTCGCGGATCAGCTCGCATTCGAACGGCGAGTCGTCCACGAAGACGAAGCTGTCGAGGCCCAGGTTCAGCTCGGCCGCGATTTCGGCGAGGCTGCCGTCCTTGGCGTCCCAGTTCGCCTTGACGGCCACGAAGTCGCCGCGGCGCAGGAGCAGCCCCGGGTGTTCGGCGAACACTCGCTCCACCAGGTCCGGGTCGTTCTTGGTGGCCACGGCGACCAGGACGCCCTGCCGCCGCAACGACCGCACTGCCCGCTGCATCGCGACGAACGCGTTGCCCGGGTACAGCGAGCCGACCTCGATGTTCTCCGGGCCGTCGTCGCCGAGCACCCCGCCCCACAGGGTGTTGTCGAGGTCCACCACCAGGCATTTGCGAGACGTCCCGGCGACCACGCGGGCGTATCCCGCGGCTTCGCGGGCGTAACGCCACTCGAGCGCCGCGGACCAGGCCATCCCGGCGAACCGGTGCAGGCGTTCGTCCCGTAGCGGGATCGGCGTGCTCGCGAGCAGCGTCTCCAAGTCGAGCACGCCGACGCGGCCGCCCGGCTCGGCGAGGTCCAGCAGGCCGAGGTTCAGTTCCCGCCAGATCCGGCCTAGCCGCGCGCGGTCCTCGTGCGCGATCAGCGTCTTCGGCCGCTCTGCGGACAGCGGAACGGTATGGAGCACGATCCGGCCCTTGCCGTGCCGGGCGAACGCCGCGACGGCGTCGCCGAACGCGGCCAGCCGGTCCCCGCTTTCCGCCCGAGTGCCGTCGAGGTCTTCCGGGCTCACCCGGTCCGGGAGGAAGAACCGGTCGTCGGTCAGGCACAGGGTCAGATCGGGAGCGAACCGCGCCAACTCCGAATCGCCGGTCTGCAGTTGCGAGAGCAGCTGCCCGGGCGGAGTCAGCCGGATCCGGGCGTCGATCCCGGCGGCGAGCAAGGCGACGCGCAGCAGCGAGACGACGTTGTCCGCCGTGAAAGACGCGACGATCGCGACGCGGAGCTCGCGGGCCGCACGTCCGGGCGGCAGCACCAGTGCCGGGTCCACGCCGGCCAGCACCCGCCCCGCCTCGCGGACCGGGGTGACGTCGTCGGTCCGGACCAGCAGGTCCAGCAGCGACGGATCGGGGGCGGCGCCCGGCTCGGCCAGGCGGCGCACTCGGGCGAACAGGTCGTCCACAGCCATCCTTTCGCAGTCAGATCCGCAGCAGCGTGCACGCCCAGTGCATGCCGCTGCTCATGCTCACCAGGGCGACCACGTCACCAGGCACGAGTTCCCCGCCGGAGAGCAGCCGCTCCAGGCTGATCAGCTGGTCCGCGGGGCCGCAGTGGCCGTGCGCCATGGCCTGCTCGACGTTGGTCCGGTCGAGCGGGATGCCCAGTTCCTTGGCCAGCGCTTCGAACGCGCCGAGGTTGTCGTGCAGGTAGAGCGTGCGTTCGAGGGCATCGACCGGGACGCCGGCGCGTTCGCAGGCCCGGCCGACCACCTCGCGGGTGCGCGCGGTGAGCTGGTCGGCGAAGGCCAGCGCGGCTCGGCCGTCGCCGTCGAAGAACGTGTCCATGCGGTCGACCAGTGGCGCGATCCGCGGCGGCGCGCCGGAGAACGGCCGGGCCCCGCCGCCGGTCTCCATCCGCATGAACCCGGCGTTGCGACCGTCGCTGATCGTCTCGGTCACCAGCCACCGGCAGTCCGGGTGGTCCCGGCGCAGCACCGCCGCGGCGGCGCCGTCGGAGCCGAGCGAGGTGCCGGTCTCGACGCGGTCCCAGTAAGCCTCGACGATCCGGTTCGCGGCGACGACCAGCGCCGTGCGGTGGCCGGGGTGCGTGGCGAACCGGCCGGCCACGGTGTCGAAGGCGGTGACCCCGCCGCCGCACGCCTGCGCGAGCAGCAGGGCCTCCGCCCGGTCCGCGCCCAGCCGGTGCTGCAGCGCCGCCGCGGGGTCCCAGTACAGGTATTCGGCGATGTCGGTCATCGCCAGCACGACGAGGTCGAGCTCCGCCGCCGTCACCCCGGCCCGCCGGAGCGCGGCTTCGCCCGCCCGCACGGCCAGGTCGGTGAGACCCACGCCGTCGTCGGCACGGTGGAAACGCCGGTAGCCCCACGTCCGCAGTTTCGCCGGGTCGGCGCCGGCGAGCGTGCCGGGTTCGCACGGGGCGCCCAGCGCCTGGCCGAGCGCGACGATCCCCAGTTCCATGTGCGGTCCCTATCCGGTCGGAGGTCCCGGGCTCCGGCAGCGCGCCGGAGCCCGGTGTCCTGACGAGGTTCAGCTCATCGGCCGTTGACGTCGGCCGTGCCCACCGCGAACCGGCCGATCGCCCAGGCCATCGCGCGGCCGTTCTGGTCGAAGATGGTCTTGTTGACGTTGGCCAGGGTGTCGCACTCCTGGTGATAGCAGGGGTCGAGCATCTGACCCTCGGTGCCGCCGAACAGCTTCACCTGCTCCGCGGTCTTGATCGCGTCGGATCCGGCGTTCACGCCGCCGGCTGCGATACCCGCGTTGACGAACGCGCTGTGGTCGGAGCGGCCGTCGAGCACCAGGTCGGTCGTGGGCAGCTTGCGGTCCGCGAAGAACCCGTTGACCAGCTGCGAAATCTGCGCGGAACCGGCGGGCGCGGGCCCCGTCTCGGTCTGTCCGTTGTAGACCTGCCTGAGGTAGTTCGGTGACCCGATCATCTCGAGGTTCAGGTACAGCGCGGTCTGCTCGCGCTGCTCGGCGGTCAGCTGGTCGACGTAGAACTGGGAACCGGCGAGCCCCTTCTCTTCGGCCGCCCACCAGGCGAACCTGACCCGGTTGCGCACCTCACCCGCGTGCGGGGCCAGCCGCAGGGCGGTCTCGAGGAGCATCGCCGCCGCGGCACCGTTGTCGTTGATCCCCGGGGCGGTGTCGACGCTGTCGAGGTGGGCGCCCATCACGATCGTGTTGTCCGCGCGGCCGGTGGGCGTGTCCGCGATGAGGTTGTACGTGGTCGTGGTGATCGCGCCGCCCCGCAGGTCCAGATTCAGTGTCACCGCGCCGGTGGCGAGGTCGGCCTGGAGCTGCTCGGCTTCACCACGGGGCAGCGTCGCGGTCGGGATCCGGGCGTCCTCGGGCGGCACCATGCGATAGCGCAGGTTGAGGTCCGGGTTGGGCGACCCGGCGTTCATCAGCATCGCCGAGGCCCCCACCTCCGCGAGCACGAGCTGCTTCTGCGTGATGAAGCAGTCGCCGACGTTCACCAGGACGACCTTGCCCTTGACCTCGGTGCCGGCGTAGTCGTCGGCTGTGCAGCCGGTGTCCTTCCCGGACGGCACGGCGAGTGGCGCGGTCAGCCCGGTGTCCGGTGTGGACACCGAGAACCTGGCGATCTGCGGGTGCAGGGTCAGGGCCTGCGGCGCGGTTTCCGCCACCGTCTCGGCGTCGATCCGGTAGTCGGGGAAGGTGAACGGCTGGCGCTTCACGACGTAGCCGGCCTGCTGCAGCTTCTTGGTCAGGTAGTTCGCCGCGGCCTCATACCCCGGCGACCCGGAGACCCGGTGCCCGCCGTTGGCCGCGGTGAGGTCGGCCAGCGCGGCCAGGTGCGTCCACGCCTTCGCGCCGGTCACCTCGGCGGCCATACGGTCGGCGAGTGAACGTCCGCCGGCGCCCGCGGAGCCCGCGGCGGCCAGGGATGCCAGTACGGTCGCGGCCGTCAGCACGGCCAGGGTTTTGCGCCGCGCCGTGCTGCGGCTCCTTGTCTTCTTCACGCGTTCTCGACTCCTTCGTCGTTTTCTCCGGCTGTCGGAATGCGGCCGAGGGCCGCACGGAAGGCGTCGGCGAGCCGGCGGACCGAGTCCTCGGCCAGCAGGTCGCCGCTGTGGCGCCAGGTCACGCGGAGCCGGTCACCGGCCACGCTCGGGTAGATCTCCAGCCCGCACGCCCGGGGCATGTCGTATGGGCGGTCGCGGCCGACGAGATCGGTCCGCACATCACCGAGCGGTCCCGCCGGGTCGTCGCGGCCGGTGGTGAGGAACGCCGGCGCGCCCCAGAACGAGAAGAGCACGGCGGGCGCCGGGATCGCGCCCAGCCGGTCGCGGACCGCGGCGTCGGGGTGCAGGCGCCGGGCGGCTTCGAAGTCGAACCCGCCCCGGGGCACCGAACGCAGCTCCGCAGCGACCGCCTTCGTGTGGGCCTCCGCCGTGCGCCGTCCGGGAAGGCTCAGCGCGAAGGGGTGACTCGCGGTGAAGCACCCGACGGTCCGGCCGAGGTCGAGCTCGCCCGAGAGGTCCTCCCGGCCGTGCCCGACCAGCTGGATCGCGACCTCGCCCCCGCGGACGCCCAGCCACTGCTGCAGCGCCGCGCCGAGCACCGCCAGCAGCTGCTCGTACCTCGTGCACCCCGGCGCGGCGCCCGGCAACGGGTACTCGGCCGTCAGCTCGCGGGTGGTGGCTTCGCCGCCGAAATCCCCGGCGGGCAGCAGCCGGTGCTGCGTGCTCCACGACCGGTCCAGCCAGTAACCGGCGTCCAGCCGGTTCGGCTCGGCGCGGACCGCGGCCGCCAGCCGCCGGGTCCAGGTCGCGAAGTCCGGGCCGGGCGGCGGCAGCGCGGTGCCGTCGAGCAGCGCGGCCAGTTCCTCGGTGACGATGTTCCAGGAGTACAGGTCCACGACGGCGTGGTGGACGACCAGCACCAGGTCGTCCGGACCGCCGCCGCGCCGGAACACGCCGGCCCGGCAGACCGGCCCTTCGGCCAGGTTCAGGGTTTCGTGCAGGCCGGTCGCCGCGTCGTGCACCGCCGCCGCCCACCCGGCTTCCCGGACGTCGCGCAGGTCGAACTCCGTCACCGGCGGGGGTTCCTGGGCCACGACCTGCATCCAGGAGCCGCCCGCGGGACGCAACCGCGTGCGTAGCGCGGAATGGCGGCGGGCGAGTTCGTGAAAGGCGCCGTTCAGTGCGGCCGTTGCAACGGGCCGCCGGAGGGTGTAGCGGACGCCGTGATTCCAGTGGTCCGGGCGCGGGACGCCGCGGGTGAGGAACTCGAGCTGGGCAGGCGCGGCGTGGGTATCGGTGTCGGTGTCGGTGTCGTCCACAACGGCCGGATGTCCGGGTGCGCGCGTGGCGGCGGCTTCCTCGATGGCCCGTGCGATGGCTTCGATGGTCCTCAGCTTGAGGATGTGCTTGGGCCGCAGGGCAAGCCCCACCGCCGAGGCGGCGGACGCCAATGTGATCGCGACCATCGAGTCCCCGCCTGCTTCGAGGAAGTCGTCAAGGACGCCGATCCGTCCCGCGCCGATCCGCTGCTCCCACAGCGTGGCTAGCTGTTGTTCGGCAGGGGTGCGGGGCGCGACGTACCGCGGGCGTCGCGCATCCGGCCGGCCAGACCGCTCGGCCGCCCCGGCCGGTGACCGGCCGATGGCCCCGACCGGGAAGCCTGCCTCCTCGGTCACCACCCGCCCGAGCAGCCCGAGGTAGGCGTCGAGCCATTCCCGTGCGGTTCGGGGCAGGAAACAGCCGGTGTCGTACTGCAAACGGCCGCGCAGTTCGGTGCCGTATTCGAGCAGGGCAAGCCCCATGGGGAACGCCTGGCCGCCCTGGCCGAGGTCGAGCAGCTCGACCGCCGGGCCGTCGATGCCCAGCCGCATCAGCGGTTCCACGCCGGCCGAGAACCCGAAGATCGTGGCGGCCAGGGGGTCGGCCGAGCCGGGGCGCGCGATCCGCCGCAGCCGGTCGGTGGGCAGGCCCTGGTGCTCGACGGCCTTCAGCGACGCCGTCCGGACCGCGTCGACCAAGGCCGCGAACGGCTCGCCGGGCTGCACCCGCACCCGCACGACCAGCGTGGTCGCGTAGTTGCCGACCACCGGTTCGTCCACGGGACGACGGCCGGCAGACGGCACCGCGACGCAGACGTCCTCTTGGCCGGTGAGCCGCCACAGCAGGGCCGCCCAGGCGGCGAGCAGCACCATGTTCGGCGTCCACCGAAGCCTGCCGGACAGCTCGCGCAGTCCGGCGGCCAAGTCCCGGTCAATGGGAAAGGTGAGCTCGTCGTGCCCGTCGCCGGAGGCGGATTCGTCGGCGGGCAGCGGAACGTAGCGGCTGCCGTCGAGGTACTCCGTCCAGAACCGGATGAGCCCCGCCCCGGCCGGTCCATCCACAGTGGACTTCTGATCGGCCACGTGGTCGAAGTAGTGCCGGGCCGGGCCGTCCGCGAGCGGGATCCCGGCGCCGAGGTCGGCGAACAGCAGCCGCCATGACCAGCCGTCGACGAAGAGGTGGTGGAACGTGAGCAGCAGCACGGTCCTGGTCCGGTCCGCGAACCGGGCCCGCACCAGCTGGTACCGGCCCGCCGCGGCGTAGGGCGACAACGGCGCGGCGACGAGGGCCCGCAGCTCGCCCAGCAAGGCTTGTCGGGCTGAGGGCTCGGGCTCGGCGAACGCGGTCAGGTCGAGGTCGACGACCTCCGGGCGGATCGTCTCGGGCGCCGCGACAACCTGCCGGGGAGTGCCGTCCGGGTCGTCCTCGAGGTGGGTCCGCAGCATCGGGTGGCGGGCCGCGAGCGCGGTGAGCAGGAAGCTGAGGACGGGCAGACCGGGATCGCCGTCCAGCAGGAGCGCCGCCGGCAGGTGGTAGGTGGGCGCCTCGGGCTCCAGCCGGCAGCCGGCCCAGATCGCGAGCTGCTCGCCCGACAACGGGCTTCGCTCAGGGGTGGAGGGCCGCGCCGGGGCGGGTGCGACATCCCCCGCCTCTTCGGCGACCGCCTCGGCGACCGAGGCGAGATCACTGTGGTCGAACAGGTCCAGGACCTCGACGTCGGTGCCGAACCGCTCGTTGATCCGGGCGACCAGCTGCGTGCCGTTGAGGGAATTCCCGCCGACGGCGAAGAAGTCGTCGTCGAGGGCCAGACCGGGTTCCTTCAGCACTTCCCGGGCGAACGCGAGCACGACCTCGGCCACAGAACCCGCGGCCTCCGGCCCGGGCCGCTCTTCTGCGGGCAGGGGCGTCACGGACGGCGCGAGCACAGGCCAGCAGTGCTCTTCCGCGAGCGGAGCCATCGGCAGCCGGAACCGCCGGCGCGGACGGCGCCCGCGCAGCGCGCGCCAGTCGAGGTCGTGACCGGCCAGGTACAGCGCGCGCAGCGCCTCGAGAAGCCCGGCGGCCACCGGCGGTACGGGCAGCACCCCGGTCAGCGCGCTTCCGGGCGACAGGTCGAGCACGCACGGCTCCCCGGGCCCGGCGAGCGCCCGTTCGAGCGCCGCCCGGTCCGGGGGCGCCGGCACGGCCACGTCCGCCGTCAGCGCGTCGGCGAGGTCTAGCTCGCCCCGGCGCACCCGGGCGGCGACCGCGCCGAGCCCGTGCGCCAGCACCACGGCGGGTCGCACGCCCGCGTCGGCCAGCACGCGGTGCGCGCCGAGCAACCAGACCAGCCCGCGCTGGGCCGCGCTCCACTCGGACTGCGGGACGTCGGCCGCGGCTTGGGCGACGACCTCGGCGAACCCGGCGAACGCCGCCGCCGCGTCCCGTACGAGGCCGGGCGGGACGTCCACGGGGCTGCCCGTGGCCAGCACGACCGGCCGCGGTGACTCGGTGTGGTGCACCGGCCAAGGCGCCGCGAGCTGGTCCACGAGGTCCTTGGCGTCCGACGTCACCCAGGCCTGGCGGTACGCGAAGTGTTCCCGCCCGGCGCCGAGGACCTCGGCGGCCGCGGCGGGGTCGAAGCCTGCCACGTCCTGTGCGATCAAGGCCCGGAGGGCGCCCGCCACCTGCCGCAGCCCGTCCGAGGTGCGGGCGGAGAGCACGATCAAGTGCCCGGCGGCGCCCTCGGCCTGCCGGGTCTCCGGCGCGGGCCCCTCCTCGACGATCATGTGCGCGTTCGTGCCGCTGAGACCGAAGCTGCTGATTCCCGCACACCGGGGCGCGTCGCCCGCCGGCCACGGTTCGCGCCGCGCGGCGATCCGGATCGGCGGATCGGGCACCGGCAGGAGCGGGTTCGGCGCCTCGAAGTGCGCGGTCGGGAAGATCTCGCCCGCGCGGAACTGGGCGAGGACCCGGACCAGGCCCGCGAAGCCCGCCATGCAGCCGAGGTGCCCGAACGTGCCCTTCACCGAGGACACGACCGGGGAGGTCCCGGCGAACGCGGCAGCGAGGCCCTCGATCTCGATCGGGTCGCCGATTTTGGTCCCGGTCCCGTGCGCCTCGACGTAGCCGATCTCCGACGGCGTCCGTGCCGCGTCGCGCAGCGCGGCGGTGATGACCGCGGCCTGCGCCGCGGGGCTCGGCACCGTCAGCCCGGTGCTGCGGCGCGCGTCCTGGTTCACCGCGCTCCCCCGGAGCACGGCGTGCACTGTGTCGCCGTCGGCGCGCGCCGCGGCGAGCGGTTTCAGGACCACGAACCCGCCGCCCTCGCCGTAGGTCGTCCCGTCGGCTGCGCGGTCGAACGGACGGCAGTGGTCCGTCGCGGACAGGACGCCCAGCCCGTCGGCACCGCCACCGCGGCGCGGCGGGTCACCCAGGACCAGTTCGTAGCCGCCGACGAGCGCGACGTCGCTTTCCCGCCGGGCGAGCTTGCAGCGGGCCTCGTGCAGCGCGACGAGGAACGACGAACACGACGTGTCGACCACCAGCGCCGGACCGCGCAGGTCGAGGTGGTAGGCGATGCGGCCCGCCGCGTAGGCGTGCAGGCTGCCGGTGGCGGCCGCCCCGGCGGCCCCCACCTCTGGCGGAAGCAGGTCCGCGAGGCTGGCATGCGGCCCGCCGTAGCCGCCGACGAGCACGGCGGTGTTCGTGCCGGCGAGCTCGCCCGGCGCGTAGCCGGCATCGCCGAGCGCGGCCACGGCCAACTGGAGCATCCGCCGCTGACGTGGGTCGATGAGCTCCGCCTCGGCACGCGAGACGCCGAAGTAGCGGTGGTCGAACCCTGTGACGCCGTCGATCCAGCCGCCTTCCCGGTCGGCCTCCGACGTGGTGATGCCGGTGCGCTCGACGCGCTCCGCCGGCATCGGCCCCATCGTGTCGCGGCCTTCGGCGAGCACCGCGATCAAGGAGTCCCAGCCGGCGCACCGCGGGAACTCGAAGGCGACGCCGATCACCGCCACCGCTGCACTGTCTGTCATTCCGTCCCCCCATCGTTGATCGCTCGGCGATTTCGGCGCGGGCCCGACGCGCTGATGGACCGCACGTCCGGCAGCGCGAGGATCACCAGGTGCACCGCCACGACCAGTACCGCCAGCGTGACGAGCGGCGCGGCGACGCCAGTCAGCTCGGCGACCGGGGCCGCGACGGCGAGCCCGAGCGGCCTCGCCGAGAACGAGAGCAGCGCGTCGTATGAGTCCGCCCTGGCCAGTGCCGTGGGCGGAAAATGCCGTTGCATGGTGGTCTGCCAGACCGTGTTCAACGTGCCGATGCCGAGCATCCCGACGCCGTACGCGACGGCCAGGCCCCACGGCTCGACCGGCACCGCGAACGCGACCAGCGGCAGCGCGAACAGAGCCCCGCACACCGACGTCGCGACCAGGGGCCTGCCGAACCGGAGCCGGGGCGCGGCCAGCGCTCCGGCCACCAGCCCTGCCATCCCCGCCTGGTAGACGACCACCCAAGTGACCTCACCGCCCAGGGAACGCACGGCGATCAGCGGGCCGAGCGTCATCAGCGCACCCGCCGCCAGGTTCGCGACCGCGTGGCCCAGCAGGTTGGTCCAGAACCACGGGCGGGTCCGGACCTCGTACCAACCGTCGGCCAGTTCCCGGAAGAACGACGTCGATGGCGCGGCGGGGTTTCGCGGCGGCGTCCGGACACCGCGGAGCGTGGCCGCGGCCACCCCGAACAGCACCCCGGTCACCACGAACGACCAGCCCGCGCCGACGGTGACCACCAGGACGCCGGCGATCCCGGGCCCGGCCACCAGCGCGATCCCGCGGGCGACACCGAGGTGGCCGTTCGCGGCCAGCCGAGCGTCACCGGGCACGACCGCGGACACCAGTGGCGACATCGTCGGCGTGCCGAAGGCGATCCCGACACCGGTGATCGCCGAAAGCACGATGAGGTCGGTGATCCGGACGAACCCCAGCAGCAGCTCGGCCCCGATGCCCAGCTGCGCGAGGCCGCGCAGCAGGTCGGCCGCGAAGGCCACACGCTGAGCCGGGAGTCGGTCGGCCAGTACGCCGCCGACGGGCAGCAGAGCCAGTTGCGGCACCAGTTCCGCGGCCAGCACCAGCCCCAGGTCGCCGGCGCTCCCGGTGGCGTTGATGACCGCCAGGGTCAACGCCGTCGGGACGAGCGCGGTCGCCAGGAACGACACACTCCGGCCGGCGAGCAGCCGGCGGAACCCGGGCAGCCGGAAAACCGGCACAGCGAGCTCGGTCATTTCGTCACCGGAGCCGCGAACGGTGCGGCGAGCCGGTCGAGCAGTTGCGGCGGCGCCGAGAGGAAGTCGTAGTGACCGCCCTCGACGACGGTGATGTCGACGTGCCCGGAGTAGTCGTTCCAGCCGCGCAGCTGCTCCTGGGTCACCTCCGGATCCCGCGACCAGTGCAGCACCGTGATCGGGAAGGGCACGGCGACCGGCGCCGGCCGCCGGTAGATCCGGTTCGTCGCGAGGTCTTCGCGCAGGATCGCCAGGCCGAGCTCGACCAGCGGCGGATGCACCTCGCCGCCGCGGCTGAGCGTCAGGAGTTCGATCTCCCGGCGAAGCTCGTCGTCGGTCAGGTCGAGGAAGCGGTCGTGCGGGCAGTGGTGCGGCGCGACCTGCGCCGAGGCGAACAGCGTTGTCGGCACCGGGAGGCCGCGCTCGGCCAGCAGCACCGCCGTCTCGAAGGCGGGCAGGGCACCGGCGCAGTGCCCGAAGAACGCGAACGGCCGGTCGAGGTGCGGCAGCAGAGCCTCCGCGAGTGCCCCGGCCAGGTCCGCGTAGGTGCCGTAATGCCCTTCGCGGATCCGGTTCTCCCGGCCCGGCAACTGGATGGGGCACACCTCGACGTCGCCGATCGAGCGGGGCCAGCCGTTGAACATCGACGCGCCCACCCCGGAGTAGGGGAAGCAGAACAGGCGCGCGGTGGACGTGGCTGCGGGGACGCGCAGAAGCCAGCGGCCCGGCGATCCGGCCGCGGTGACGGCGTTCGAACTCACGACGGTCGTGTCCTCCGTTGGGGAAAGGGTCCGGCGGTTCACCGGGTGCGGACGGGAAGGCTGGTGAGCCCCGCGATGAACACCGAAGCCAGGTGGCGGGGCGGTCCGGTCACCTCGACCGTGGTGCAGCGCCGGAAGAGCTCCTCGAACAGCACCCGCAGCGTGAGCCGCGCCAGCGTGGCGCCGAGGCAGTAGTGCGGGCCGTGGCCGAACGCGATGTGTCGGTTCTCCACGCGGGCGACGTCGAAGCGGTACGGGTCGGGAAACACGGTCTCGTCGCGGTTGGCCGAGCCGATCCAGACCGCGACCGCCTCGCCCGCTTCGACCCGGCCCCCGCTGAGCTCGGTGTCCGCCACGGCATACCGGAGGAAGCTGCTGGCCGCCGAAGTCCAGCGGAGACCCTCCTCGACGAGCCGCGGGAGCAGCTGCGGCTCGTCGAGCACGCGGCGCAGCTGCTCCGGGTGCTCCGCCAGGGCGAGCAGGGTGCCCGAAACGGTGTGCGGCGTGGTGGCGTTGGCCCCGAGCAGAATGCTGTAGCAGTTGAAGACGACCTCCTCGTCGGTGAGGGGGACGGCGCCCGCGGTCATGCTCAGGAGGTGGCCGATCAGGTCCTCCCCCGGCTCGTCCTGGTCACGACGGAACTTGACCTGCGCGCCGAAGTACTCGAACAACTGGTGGTGGGCGATGGCCAGGGTCGCCGCGCCGCTGCGCACCCGGAACTCCGGCTCGTCCGGCGCGGCCGCCATCGCGGTCCAGCGCACGAGCTCGCCCCAGTCGGCTTCCGGGATGCCCAGCAAGGCCCCGGCCACCGTCATCGGCAGGTC
This sequence comes from Amycolatopsis sp. NPDC050768, assembly GCF_040654155.1. Lineage (NCBI taxonomy): Bacteria > Bacillati > Actinomycetota > Actinomycetes > Pseudonocardiales > Pseudonocardiaceae > Amycolatopsis > Amycolatopsis sp. NPDC050768. The sequence continues at coordinate 3,528 of NZ_JBFAHL010000041.1, read as the reverse complement.
GTACGCGCGTTCGGCGACGTCCCATTCCCCGCCGTCGAGCCCGGGGGCCAGGAACCGCAGCACGGCGTGGCGGATGCGATCCTCCCAGGCGGCCAGTGTGCCGGCCGAAAGCCGCGCGTTGAGCGGCCGGCGCAGCTCAACGTGCCGGGGCGGGTCGGTGGAGACGAGCATCCGCCCGGCGGACGTGTCGTCGACCCCGAGCTGCGTCAGCACGCTGCCCCGCTCGGAGGTGAAGGCGCGGTGGCCGCCGAGTACCCGGCAAGCGTCGTGATAGCGGGTCACCGAAAGGAAGGACCGGCCGTCCGGCAGCACCTGGCGGCGCAGCGGGGCGCGCTCGCGCATCGCCGCCCACACCGGGTGCGGATCGCCCGCGGCGAAGTACGCCGGGTCGAACAGGTCCACTTCGGTCAGTTCGGAGTCGGTGACGGACCCGGTTCCGGTGCTGATTCTCATGCCGCGGTGAGCGCTTTCCCGATGGTGCCCGCGAGGCCGGCCGGCGTCGGATCGAGATAGAAGTCCACGGGCGAGATCTCCACGCCGAAGCGGCCGGCCAGCTCGCCGATGATCCGCACGCCGGCCAGCGAGTGCCCGCCGAGCTCGAAGAAGTCGTCGTCGGCGCCGATACCGGCGACGCCGAGGTGATCGGTCCACAATGTCGCGACCGCCTGCTCCAGCTCGCTGCCGGGCGCGCGGTACGGGACACTGAGCTCGGGGCGGTCCGGCGACGCCTCATTCGCCAGTGCGACGCGGTCGACCTTGCCGTTCGCCGTCAGCGGCAGCTCGTTGGCGAGCCGGACGCGGGCGGGCCGGGCGTATTCGGGCAGGACGTCCGCGAGCCGGCGCCGAAGGTCCAATGTGGACAGCCGCGCACCCGGTGCGGGGACGACCCAGGCCACGAGGCGCTTCCCGGCGGGGGCGGTCCCGGCGACGACTACCGCGCCGGCGACCCCCGGTAGGTCCGCGACGGCGGCTTCGACCTCGCCCGGTTCGATCCGGAAGCCGCGGATCTTCACCTGCTGGTCGGCCCGGCCGTGGTACTCGAAGACGCCGTCCGGGCGCCGCAGCGCCAGGTCGCCAGTGCGGTACATCCGCCGGCCCGGAATGCCGGTCACGGTGTCAGGCAGGAACCGTTCGGCGGTCAGCGCGGGCTTTCCCCAGTACCCGTGCGCGAGCCCCGCGCCCGTGGCGTACAGCTCGCCAATCGTCCCATCCGGCACCGGCTCGAGGTCTTCGCCCAGCACGTGCGCGCCGGAGCCACGGATCGGGGTGCCGACCGGCACCGGGCCGTCCACCGGCCCGCTCACGCGGTGGCAGCAGGTGAAGGTGGTGTTTTCGGTGGGACCGTATCCGTTGACGACGGTCGTTCCCGGCAACGCGGCCGCCGCCCGCCGCACGTGGGCGGGCGACAGGACGTCGCCGCCCGCGACGAGGTACCGCAACCCGCGCAGGTCGTCCAGGCCGTCGTCGACGGCCTGGTGGAACAGGCCCGCGGTCAGCCACAGCACCGTGACCCCGTGCCGCCGGGCGAACTTCGTCAACTCCTTTGCCGAAAGGTCGCCCGGCGGGGCGAGCACGAGCCGGGCCCCGTTGAGCAGCGAGCCCCAGATCTCCAGCGTCGAGGCGTCGAACGCGACCGGCGCGTACTGCAGGAAGCTGTCGCCTGCGCCGATCGTCAGGAAGTCGGAGTCCACGACCAGGCGACAGACGGCCCGGTGCGGTACACACACCCCTTTGGGTTCTCCGGTCGAGCCCGACGTGTAGGCGACGTAGGCAATGTCTTCGGCGCGCAGACCGGCCGCGGTGAAACCCTTGCCGGGGTAGTCGAGGTCCGAGCGCACCGGCCGCATTCTGTCCGGGAGGACCACGGCGCGGTCGTCCGGGACGAGAACGATGTCCACACCCGCGTCGCGGAGCAGAATCTCCCGGTGGTGCAACGGATAGCGGTAGTCCAGCGCGAGATATCCGGCGCCCGCCTTGAGAATGGCGAGCAGGCCGACGACCGTCGCGATCCCGCGGCTCGCTTCGACGCCCACCACGTCACCCGGCCGCACCCCCGCGTCGCGCAGCACCCCGGCCAGTCGATCGGAGCGGCCGTCGAGCCCGGCATAGGTGAGCTCACCCCCGTCGCCGCAGATCGCCACCCGGCCGGGCGAGCGCCCGACGATCTCGGCGAATCTGCCGACTACGGTGGTAAAACGGTCAGGAAAAGACACTCTCCACCCCCAGCACCCCGCAGGGCACGACCGCGAACCGAGAATACACACCCATGAGTTCAGCCAGCCCAGGAAGTATTTCCCCAGACGCCAGGAAAGCCCCGGCGCGCACAGCCCCAGCAAATTCCGCGCCGTATTAAATCCCCGGGCAACTTCGTGGGCCACACTACCGGAAAAAACCTCACCAAGACTGCTCCGACCGTGTGACAGCCGCGCCGCGCGAGCGACAGCGGCCTCGGTTCAGGGCCTACGCATCGACCAAAAAGGTGTACCGCCAAGGCCGGATCTGTCACTTCCCGCCGATAGATGGGCGCGCGCCTCATGACCGCCACCTCGCGCGTGGCACCGAAAACACCGATAACGGTGCGCATTTTTACCGAATCCTCAGCAAGCGCTTTCTTATCGGGGACGATTCCGCCTTACACAAAGATCACCTCCGAGGAGGGTGCCGGTGTTTGGTGGGCGGAAGCGGCAGGAAGAGCTCGACTGCAGACGCAGCTTGCAACCCTGCGGGCCGAGGTGGTCCAGACCGATGATGCCTGGCCGATGCAGGAGGTGGGGGTCTACCAGTACCGGCACGTGCTCTCCGACGCCGAGGCCTACAAGGCCGAGCTCGAACGGCTGAAGGCCGCCATGAAAGACATGACCCTGGCGAAGTCCGCCGTCGACGCATCGAGCAGCTTCCACTACAACTACTCGCTGACCCAGGGCCGCAAACCGACTACTTCCGACCCGGCCGCACCGTCGACGACCTGTTCAGCGAGTGCCTGGAGGTGGTCGTCGAGGGCGCCACGGCGAAGGTTGGCCCTCCGTCCTGACCGATGTCTTCCATGTGGAGCGTGGCTTCTTCGGTGTGGCGCACGAGGAAGTGGGACATCCGGAGTTCTGCGGAGCGCTGTTTGAACCACCGCCAAGGGCCGGTCGGCAACACCATCACGGTGTGGCCCACCGGCCCTTTTTCGTTTTCCCGGAATCGCTACGCCCCAGGCGATCACGCACCATGACAACCAGGACGAACCCGCGACAGTTGAATACGCGATCTCACCAGTCGGCGACCCCTTCACCCAGGAGCCGACCCGCCCGGAGTTGAAGCGGTTCTTCTTACTCGACGGCGAGGACCGGCGGCGGCTGATCGGCAAGCGCCGTGGTGATCACACACGGCTGGGGTTCGCTCTCCAGGTCTGCACTGTCCGCTACGTCGGCCTGCCCGGGTCTTCGCCGGTGGTGTCCTGCTCGAGCTTGGTGACCTGGTAGAAGGTGATGGCCCAGCCGGTTCCGGTCTGTTTCAGCAGGGTGCTGAGGTAGACGTTGATTG
>NZ_JBFAHL010000040.1:0-36465 GCF_040654155.1 Amycolatopsis sp. NPDC050768 | reverse complement strand
GCCCGAGCACCAGAACTACCTGCAGACCTATCCGAACGGCTACACCTGCCACTTCCCCCGCCCCGGGTGGAAGCTGCCCAAGCGGGCGACGGCCTCGTGATCCGCGCCCGCGAGTTCGGAAAGCCCGATCGCTGGTACCTCCTCGCTGCTGTGGGGATCGCTGCGTTCGCGGCGCAGTTCGTGCTGGCCCTCAACTGCCAGCGGGCCGGCGAGACTGACGATCCGGCACGCACGGACGAAAACCGAGGAGAATGAGGGGCGGCCGTCCCTCAAACGTGAGCGCTTTAATAGCGAACCAACCGCTGGGTGGCGTGGACAACCACGGCCACGCGGTCCCGCTCGAGTACCAGGGCGCACCGGTGCCGAAGAAGATGACAAGCTCGGGTCCGCTGGGCGTGCTGTGCTGGGCTCGTTGTGGCCGCCGGACCCATCGGAAGAAACCGCCGCCTGGAACGAGGCACACAACAGAGGAAAACGAAGTGAACGAAGACGAAGACAGCGATCGGCTCCGCGAGCTCAGCGCAGCCGGCGTTTCGATCTGGCTGGATGAGCTCTCGCGCGACATTCTGGAGAACGGCGAATTCGAACGCCTCGTGCGAAGCCGTTCAGTCGTCGGCGTCACCACGAACCCGACGATCTTCGCCAACGCCATCACCCGGAGCAGCCGGTACGCCGCGCAGCTGGAACGCCTGGCCAGGAACGGTATCGACGTTGCCGAGGCAGTTCGGGTGCTGACGATCTGGGACGTTCAGCACGCGGCGAACGTGCTCCGTCCGGTCTGGGAGCAGACCGACGGCATCGACGGCAGGGTGTCGCTGGAGGTGAGCCCCGAGCTCGCCGGCGACACGGACGCGACCATCGCGGAGGCGGTCCAGCTCTGGGAGCTCGTCGACCGGCCGAACCTCATGGTGAAGATCCCGGCCACGCGCGCCGGCGTCCACGCTGTTACCGGTGCGCTCGCAGCCGGCGTGAACGTGAACGTGACCTTGGTCTTCTCGGCGCAGCGGTGCGCCGAGATCGGCGAGGCGTACGTCGAGGGCCTCGAACAGGCCCTTGAGAACGGCCACGACCTCGCGTCGATCCATTCCGTGTCGTCTCTGTTCGTATCCAGAGTGGATACCGAGGTCGACATACGCCTCGATGCCACCGGCGTCCGAGAGCTGCGTGGCCGCGCAGCCCTGGCCAATGCACGGCTCGCTCACGAGGCCTTGACAGCAGTGTGGGAATCCTCGCGATGGCAGAGCCTTGCCGCCGAGGGCGCCCGCCCGCAGCGACTCCTGTGGGCATCCACGGGTGTCAAGGACGCGTCCTTCCCGGACACCAAGTACGTCACCGGTCTCATCACGCCCGGAACCGTTTCCACGATGCCACCCGCGACGCTCTCGGCGTTCGCCGATCACGGCGAGGTTTCCGGCGATCAGGTCGTCGGGCGCAGCAAGGAGGCGGCAGCGGACATGGCGGCCGTCGTCGCCGCGGGTGTCGACCTCGGCGATGTGTACGACACGCTCGAGAGGCAAGGCGTCGCCAAGTTCTCAGCCAGTTGGCGCGCCCTCCACGCCTCAGTCGGCGCGCTTCTCGGCTGAACGCCACCTCACTGCCCCTCTCGTACCCACGCACCCACATCAGTCCCGGAAGGAATCCCGTTGCCTCGGTCGCTGGAGTCACTCAGTCCTGCCGATGGCGAGCAGGTGGCCACGAAGAACCTGCTGGCAGCGTTGACGGCCGGGCGGATAGTTTACGACAACGGCGCCGAACAAGTCTTCGACCACAGTGGTGTCACTACATACGTCGATCGGGGGCACCCCACCCGCGGCAACTGGTATGTCGACGCCGACGGCCGCTTCGCCTCGTTCTGGCCGCCCAGCTACCGTGCCTCCTACGACCTGTACTGGATGGTCGAGGACGGCTCGATCGTCGGCCTGCGCTTCATCCACTGCGGAGACGGTTCACAGTTCTCGGGACGCTACGCCTGACTTGCGGGCCGTGGCACATACCCCAGGCAAACCACCGGTCCGACGTTTTCAGAACAGGACCGTCAACCCCGACCCGCGAGTTCGAAGGACCGCGCCGGGATTGACCGACGGCGCAGCTCCCCGGAACTGGGTCGTGCGCTGAAGCTGCCGCCGCGGCTGGAACCAGACCGCGAACAAATCGAGGCGATACTGCCCAAGTTGTCCTTGCCCGGTTAGAACAACCTCGAGCTCGAGGAGAAGGCGAGGTCATGACCATCGCGCTGGACCGTCCGCACGTTTGGCTGCCCGGGGACGTGCTGGTCATAAACGGGGCGACGCAGCACTCACCAGCGAGATCGTCGCGGTCCACGACGAGTCGAAGGGCACCTACGGCAGCCCTCGGGTCCATGCCGAACTACGCCCCCGCGGCAGACGGCATTCCCGCAAGCGGATCGCCCGGCTGTTACGCGCTGCCGGTCTGGCTGGGCGGGCGTCGAACCGCTGGCGCACCACCACTCCCGACCCGGCCGCAGCCGTGCCTGCCGACCTGATCAAGCGGGATTTCTCTTGTGTGGCAACAGATATCAACACCCGCTGGTGTGTGGCGACATCACCTACATCCACACCTGGCCCTACCTGGCCCTACCTGGCCCTACCTGGCGCGATCTTCGAGTACACCGAAGGCTGGTACAAGACCCGCCGACTGCACTCCACCCTCGGCTACCTCAGCCCCGCCAGCCACGAAACGGTCATGCGTCAAGCAGCCTAACCACCTCAACCACCCTGTCCGTCAAACCGGGTCAACCCCACGTGCAGGACTGTCCCGGGAAGCAACGGCTGACGCCGCCTGGACAGCGGGCGATGACGTAACGCGGTGCGGTATGCCTGGCTGCCGATTCGAAACCAACCCCGGTGCTCAAGGCGACTACCCGCAGGAGGCCGGCATCTACGATCTCGCACCAGAGCCACGGGTGGCAGGCTGCACTGACCTGAGCGGGCGACGCCGGATGGACGGAGTGCTGGCGCACGCGGTGAGATCGCCGGCACCCGAGGTCGACGCGTGCTCACCGGATCTGCAGGTCCGTGCGGCAGCGCTCGCGCCGGATGCTCTGCAGGACGGTGTATGCCTGGTCGGCGTTCAGTCGTCGGTTCGGTTCCTTGGCTAGGAGACCCTCGATGACCGGGCGCAACGGGCCGGCACGCAAGAACGGGGCCGGTGGTTCCTCGGTCACGGCGGCGAGTGTGGCGGCCATGTTGTCCCTGGTGAACGGCGACGTGCCCTCGACGGCGGTGAACAGCGTTGCGCCGAGAGAGAATAGGTCGGACGCCGGTCCGGCCTTGCCCCCGCGGAGCCGTTCGGGTGAGACATAGCCCGGGCTGCCGGCCACTATGCGGATCTGAGTTCGTGAATCACTGCCGGGGGCGATCGCGATGCCGAAGTCGGTCAGGATCACCCGCGCACCATCGCAGAGCTGCACGTTGGCCGGTTTGACATCGCGATGCACGATGTTCGCGCGGTGTACGGCGCGCAGCACGTCGAGAAGGCTCAGTCCGATGTGGATCACCTGCTCGCCCCGCAGCGGCCCCTCGGCGTCGAGCGCTTCGGCCAGACTCCGCCCCCGCAGCAGTTCCATGACGATCCACGGATCGCCGTCCTGCCTGACGACGTCGTAGACCGTGACAACGCCGGGGTGGCCCACTTGCGCAGCGGTACGCGCCTCCCGGAGTGCCCGCACGCGAGCGGCTCTGCGTGATTGCGCGGATGCGCGGTAGCTCACGTTGACTTGCTTCAGCGCGACCTGACGCCGTAGGAACTCGTCCTCGGCGAGCCAGATCATCGCCATTCCGCCGCGGGCCAGTAGCGACTCGACTCGATACCGGCCTGCCACGAGTCGCCCGGCACACTCGGTCCCATGGCCCTCTCCGTGGTCGCCGGCGCCCACCGGATGTGTCGGGTCAAGTGCTGAAAGCGGAGGCTTCGCGGGGCGTGGGCTCCGATCTGGTGACTCCACACGCTTCGTCATACGAGTAACGATCGAGCTTGGTGACCGGCGTGTCTTCACAGATGGCACCAAACCCTGCTGCCGGTTAGCCGGAATCCCGCGATACCCGCCACCTCGAACGGGGTCGCCGGTGCTGCAGTGCGGACCGCGAAGCGGATCGGCGCGGCATCGGTACCGTCATCCTCACCACGATCTTCTAACGACGTCCTGGTCAGCAGCGGCCACGACACTCGACGGCGGTGCACTAAACTATATGAAGAGAAGCGAATACACCGCCCGTCCTCGTCGGGGCATCGGCGCTACCGAGCATCCGGAACGTTGGTTACCGCTGACCGGTGGCAGAGTTGGGTACTCCGCGAGGCGGATAGTCTCTGCTCCGGCGGGGATCGTGGTGTCGCGTGCCCGGAAGGGTCCGATGGCGACCGAATCCCGGCCAGTCACGGATGGGAGCAATGCAGCGTCACCCCCGAGGGATCGTCAGGGGTTGTCCGAAGCCTGCTTCCGGCCCGGGCGGATCTCGCGCCTTGCTGAGCATTTCACTCCGGATCCCTGCTGATCTTGAACGTGCCCTGGCGATGGGGCCTCAGCCCGTAGTCCCTCCAGAGTTTCGCGGCACAGTTGTAGGACACCGACACACCTTCAGTGTGGGTGATGAATGCGGCCATCTGCCGGCTCGACCAATGCGAGGGCCCAGTCGACACCGCCAACACAACGTCCCTGGGTTCGCGGGCGCCCCCGAGCGCCACTTACCAGCCGCGTATGGAAAGGCGCCCACCCCAACATGTGCGTCTCGGCGGCACGGATTCTTTACCGCGTGCTCAGGAGAGGACCTTGGTGGACCAAGGTGTCAGGGACCTGGAAGGCCGTTGCGAAGCCACGGCGTTCGGGCCACACGGTGGGTGGGATGGCGGCGGAGATAAGGATGCCGCCAGAGCACACTGCGCCGTCGACCGGTCGAGGATGTCGCCGCAAGGCCGTGATGAGGCGACATCACCCGCTCGCCGACGGTGGCGAGCGCTACCGGATACGGGGTGTCATCGAAGGGCTTGCCGCTTTCAGCGCGACGGGTCACTCGGCTTCATTATCACGTGGTTACCGCGCTCGCCCACCACTATACTCTGGCCGCGCGCGTCGATCCGGGCTGACATCTGACTGATTTAAACCGACGCAAGTTCACAGCACCCCGGAGGACAGCTGAAGTGACACGGGCATCGTTGCCCTGGTCTTGTGTGGACAATAGGGCAGGTTGCCGGTTCTGTCTCGAAGTCGGTCAGGCTGGGTTGTCGGCAGATGTCAGGAGGCGAGGACAAATCCCTCGTAGCCGTTATTGGGGATCTCGAGTCCCGGCGTGGACCTACCGAGCCAGTATCAAGCGCGAGGACGCGGGCGCCGCCAGCAACCACCTCGCACCGGGTCTGGCGTGTGCACTACGGCGCTGCATCCCGATCACGCCCGAGTTCGCGCTCGACGGCGGGTCGCCCGCCGTGCTCGTCAAGGGCGTGCCTGCCGCTCGCGCTGGGTCTTTTCCAGATTAACCCGAGCTATTCCACGTTTAATTAGTCACTAGTTCTTTGTGCGACCACATGCGGGCCGGCCGGGCAACGCTCTCGGTGGGATTTCGTTGGTGTCCCTGCTGGCGCGGGCTGCGCACGCGTCCGCGCACGTCCGCGGCCCCACCGGCGAGACCCCGGAGTTGGGTTTCGGGGTTAGTTGCGGCCGGCCATGACGCCGCCGTCGACGTCGACGATGGCGCCGGTCATCCAGCTCGACTTGTCGGAGAGCAGGAACGAGACCGCGTTTGCGATGTCCTCCGGGGTGCCAACCCTTCCCAGCGGGTGGAGGCCGGCGAAGCTGTCGACTGTTTCGTCGAGCTTGTCCGCCGGTACGAAGCCCAGGTACAGGGGCGACTTGACGACCGCGGGAGCGACTGCGTTGACCCGGATTCCATGGGGCGCCAGCTCGATCGCGAGAGCCTTGCTGAACGAGTGCACGCCGCCCTTCTGCACGGAGTAGCCAGTGTGCGGTGTCGCCGCGATGCCCTGGTGCGCCCACATTGAGCCGACGTTGACGATGGCGCCGCCCTTGCCGCCCGCGACCATGCCCGCGACGACGGTCTGCGTGATGAAGAACAGTGCGCGGTTGAGTTCGTTGTATGCGTCGTAGAAGTTTTCGTCGTATTCGCTGAACGCCCTCGGGATGAAGAATCCCGCCGCGTTGACGAGCAGGTTCGCATCGGAATGTTCGGCAGCGAGCTGCTTACGGACCTCGGGCACCTGGTCACGGTCGGTCAGCTCCGCCGTGATGCCCCAGGCTTTTCCCTTCTGCGACAAAGCGTCGACTGCGGTCCGGACTCGTTCGGAGTCCCGGCCCGTGATCACGGCCGTGCCACCTCCGGCGACTACCTGGTGGGCCGTGGCCAACCCCATACCACTGCTGCCACCGACCACCACGACCTTGTGGCCATCGAACCTCTCACCCATGACAGTTGTTCCTTCCTCACTAAATCGCGACGCCGGGCGGTTCCCGGATCGAGCAATCAAAATGTTCGTGCCGCGCAGGCGGCGGTTCTTACCTGCGGCTGTGCCACTGCTCACCGCCGCCACGGCGATAGCGGCGCCGGGTCACGCGGCGGGAGACGCCTGGATGTGAGTGTTCAATCCACGTCGCGGCGCTGATTCAACCGAGGTCTCGCAGCCAGCTCCAGGCGACATCGTCCAAAAGAACCCGAAGGATAGTGAGCGTTGCGGAGAAGGTGGCATCAGTCAGTGCGGGCGTCAGGCTGGGCAGGTGGGCCACCTGATGACCGGCGGCAGGGCGACGGTTCGCTCTCGTGCCTGTGGAGCCTGCGACTGTACGAGGGGCCTTCCTTTTGTTCGGGAATACTTGGTCGTTCGGATGGTCCGTTATGTGCGTTCTGCTGGTCAGGCGATGAAGTCGTTGTCCACCAGGTAGGTGCGGATGTTGCGCCGGGCGTCGAACATCGCCTTGTAGATGGCGTTGCGGTTGGTTTCCAGTTTTGCGGCGAGGGCGTCCATCGGGATGTTGTCGATGGCCACGGCGACGAAGACGCGTCTCTGGTGTTCGGTCAATACGTTCTCGATGACGTGGGCGAGGGCGGCCCGGAGTTCGGTGGCCTGCACCTGGTGGGGCGGTTCGTCACCGACGGCGGCCCGAGCGCGCTCGGCCTCGTCGTGGTCGAGAGACACCCGGTGGTCGCGCCAGAAGTGCCGGCCGACTTTCGTCGAGACCTCGAGGATGACGAATTTGAAGGCCCAGGTCTTGAACTGCGCTTCGCCGCGGAACTCACCGATCTTGCGGGTGATCCGCATGAGGGCGTCGGCCGCGGCCTGGTGGGCCAGGTCTTCGAGTTCGGGGCCGGTGAGCCGGAGGACCGGCGACCTGCGTGCGGTCTCTCTCCTGGCGATTTTGATGAGCATCGCGTGCAGCCGGCGGCAGGCGTCTTCGAATGCCGGGCTGCCAGGGCTCAATTCTTGGACCCAGGCGGCGGACGCGGGGTCAAAGCTCCGTCCACCGACCAGGACTCGTCCACTGATCTTCCGTCCAGTGTCAGCGGTGTATGCCGTCTGGATGCGGGACGCGCCTGGTGTCATGTGGCTTCACCTTCTCGCCAGTGACCGTCTTCTGCATTTGAAATCTCCTTGCTACGCCTTCACTTTCCGCTTTGACGGCACGTCAACTGACTTGTCCACCACTGCGTCGATGGCCATCGACGATGAGCGGTCAGCCCGGGAGGGAGTCAGAGGAGAGTTGCGCCGCCCGCAAGGCGTCGGAGCACCACCCGATGGTGCGCGTCGGTTCGCGCTGAGACACGTCGCCCGGTTGCGCTCCGCGGGTTGCGCGGCGAATCCGCGTGTATGCGGCAGGAGTCGACGGCGCGTGGAACGGCCACAGGACCGAGTAGCGAGAACCACCACGGGCCTTCCCCTGTCGCTCCTCGTCGATCGAACGGTACTTGGACCATATAGTCCGGACGAAGTCGAGCCCGATGGCGAAGAAGCACGGGTGGGAGCATAGGGCGAAGCCGTGACGGGCGATGTCAGCCGCTTGCCGACGGTGACTGGAGCCGCCGAAAACAGAGTATTCGTCGAAGCGCCCGACGCTTCCCAGCGATACGGCTCACCCGCTCCCAGTATCACGCGGTCATCGCGCTCGCCGAGCACCACGCGCTGGCCGCTGGCGTCAATCCAGATAGGATCGCCGCTCACCGGCAGCAGGACAGTGGGCCGTTGCGCCGGTGGTTCGCACCGGTCACCCCGGGCTCCAGATGAGTACCCGGTCCAGCCCGGCTCGACCTTGATCGGCGCTCCGGGTGGTGTGCGCGCTGGCAGGTAACCCCCTTGCAGTGTAGTGATGACGCCAGTGGCAAGGACCTCCGCGGCCACGCCGGAATCGAGGTCACCGGCGGCCTGCAGGCGCGACAAGGCCGAGGCCAGCAGCCCCTGCCACCGGGAAAACGCCGTAGCGAAAACAATTCGGCCACGATCGTGGCGATGAGCGAAGTAATGGGTCAGCGAGCCGAGGAGACAACTGCCTTCCGGCGCCCACGAATCGACCAGGTACTGTGCGCCGGTGCGCCCGGTGACCGTGGTGAAGTCCTCGGGGTCGGGCCCCTGAGAGGACAGCTCGTTCGTCGATGACACGGCTACAGAGTCGCATCGCCGCCGCCCGCGCACATTCCGGCCAGCGGCCGTTGCGTGCCCATTGCTGGCGGGAATGCCCGGGTACCGGCCGGCCGGTATCGGCCGTACCGGCTGGCGGTCACTCACCCGGTACCGATAACGGCATGGGGCCTTGACGTCGGTGACGCCGCGGGAAGCCGGTCATGGCGGCTGAGCGTCCCCGTGCGCCGGCCCACCGCACGAGCCGCCATGATCCTTTGTGGACCAGGCGCGAACCGGCATCCGACGCTCGATTCACACTGTCGCTTGTGCGAAAGCGACCATACTTTTTCGCCACATTTTTCCGAGACGAAGGAGTCGGCAGTGAACGACTTCCTCACTTCACACCACAGCAGGCGGGACCTGCGACGAGCGGGCGGCCCTACATCGACCACGACGGCCCCTCACCCGGCTGTCCAGAGCCGCTAGCAGCGAATCGCCGAGCGGCACAGAGCATACCTCCTCATTCACCATGTCGCGCTGGTCGTAAGCCGGACCACCTCGGCTGTCGGTGCCCGACATGCCGACGCCCGAGTGGCGTTTGGCGTGGTCTAGCCGTCGCCGACGCCCGCCGTGTCCATCACCCGTCAAGACCGTGCAGCGCCTTGCGGGTGGTCTGCAGGCTCGACCCGCGGTACCGCGTGTTCGTGCAATCGGGCAGGTGGTCGTAACCCAGCTCGACGGCAACGACGCGGCCCGTGTTGAACCCGGGCTCGCCGCCGGGCCGGCCACAACCTTGCATCAGGTCGTCGATATCGGTGGGGTCGAGCTGTGGAACCTTGTTGAGCGCAGCCCTGCACGGTGAGGTCGTCGGGACGCATGTCGACCAGCGACCCCTTGGCCGCGCGACCGATCGGCGAACGGGCGGCGGAGACGATCACAGCATCAGGGCATGGTGACACTCCTTCTTTACGGATTCTGTGCACAATAAGCGTTCGCTTAGTGCAGGTCCTGTCTACTCGTCGCACAGGAAGCGCCATGCCGCGGCGGCGGGCCTTCGGTCGGACGACGTCGCGACGAGACACGAGCGCGGAGGCGGACATCGGTGAGACTTCTGCCTGAGCACAGCACCTAGGTGCCGAAGCGGCGTCACGTGCCCGCGGATGCGTTATCGCTGCCTTTCGATCTTGGCGACGAATCGTGCAAACCGGGGGTAAGAGATGTGGTGGGCGTGGCGCCAAGCACACGGTAGTGAAGTGATGACGTCTTCGGAGGCCGAAAAATTTCCCCCATGTGTATCCGTACTGGCGCGACTGGTTGCCAGTGGGTTGTGCCGTTGCGGAGTGATGGGGCCTGGTGGCGCAGGCGTCCACTGTGCAAGGCAGCGCGCGCCCATCGCGCTTTCCCTCGTGTGGGCGGCGCAGGACCCCTGCGCGGCGGCTCGCCGACGCGCCGGGGTCCTGCTTCCCGTCACTTCCGGACTATAGGAGGAGGAGTCCTTGACAGACGCAGTAAATGGCAAGGTGGTGCTTCGCCTGCCACGGCTGGTTGCGCGGGTCGACCGGGCCATGGCTTTCGCGGCCGCGGTGCACGCGGCGCTGGTGCTGGCTGACTTCTTGTTGCTGGGGTTGCTCGTCGGAGGTGTGCCTGTACTGGAGGAGTCGTTCCTCGTCGTGTTCGGCATCATCGGCCCGGCGATTGGCATCACGTGCCATTTCCGGGCCGCGTCACGGGACGGAGCGAGTCTCGTCATCGTCTCGGCAGCCTGCTCGCTGATCCTGAGCGTTCTGTGGCATTTCGTGCTCGGCGGGCCTAGCAGTCTTCGTGTCGCCCTCCGTTCGGGGGTGCCCGTCGTGGCGCGGGTCTTCGAAGTCTCGGTGACGCTCCACGTGGCCGCGGCCGCGGCGGCACTGCTGCTGGCCGCACTCGCGTTTCGCCGCCGGGCTTCGATCTTGTCGATCGGCCGAATGCCAGTGGTGGGCCGAGACTGATGCCGGAGTCTGGTTTCGCTGGCCCAGCGAACCAAACGGGGCATACGCTCGAAGCCGTGTCGTCGCCGTTCCCGCCCTCACCCCGCGTTGAGCCCCGGAGCCCTGGTGGCCTCCACTGTGAACGATGACGACCACTGCCCGTCCGAGCATGCCCAGGCCGTAGAGAACCGTCAGCCTGTCGGTGTAGTTCGTCCTGACCAACTTCGTGAACGATGTGGCCTGGACGGCCGTCAACTATCCGGCGGCGAGCCTCGCCGCCGCCGGATGAGTCACTGCGGCTGCCGTTCGAACACCGTCTCCACAGACTCTCCGTTCCGCCACTGCTCGGCCCGAACTGTCGGACCGGCGATGTCGGGGACGTGATACGGCACAGTCAGCTTGGCCATCGCGCCATCGCGCCATCGCTTCGGCCGCGCCTGGCCGGCCAGTGTTACGGGAGTATCTGGCCACGTCCGCGACGAGGTCGGCCCCGCGGGGTGGCGAGTTGGGCTGTAGACACTGCCTGTGTTGTATGGGGCCAGCCGGAGCTGATCGCCGTACCGGGACACCAGCTCGGCTGTGCTCACCTGCTAAACGATAGACAACGTGTCCGGTGGCCGGCGTCGCGCCGGTGACGGTGGGGGTGCGAACTCCAGGTGGCAGGAATGCGAGGTGACCACCACCACCGCGATGCTCAACAGGCTCCCGTCGCCCGCGGACGCCCGGTTCCCGGCCACTTCGCCCGGTGTCCGCCCCCAATCTGCTCCGGACCGGAAGGTGGAATCTGATGCGGACCTTCGGCCTGCCCCGTGCCGGACGCCCGGCACCCGTCGTTTCCCGTTGCGCGACTGCGAGGCCGCCCTCGTCCCGCACGTGTCCCCGGCAGCCGCCGCGTTCACGCCGACCGCCCTGTTCCCGCACCGGATCCGTATCGAACGCAGGTGGATTCCGTGAACCTCGAACAGATTTCCCTTCGCCCGCTGGCGGCTGTCCTTATGGGTTCGGGGTGCTCCGTGTGCGGCCGCCCCCACGGCCGCATCGGCCAGGTCGTCGAGGCGTGAATGCTCCTGGAGCGTGATTCGGACCATATGGTCCAAGTAGGTTCGGTCGACGAAGTGCGACAGACAAAGGACTCGTGTTGGTTCTCGGCGACCGTTTGCGAACGCTGCACGAGGAGATATGTCCGGTACGGCTGCACGCTTTGCCGCGAGATCCCACCGAGAATGAAGGCTTTACGAGGCTCATGCGGACCTGCTCCGTCACAGGGGTTACCACCAACCCGACGATCTTTGCCCACGCCATCGCACACGGTGTCCAGTACGCGTGGCAGGTCGGCGGGCTCATGGGCACGCCGGCGACCTGGACCAGGAACGAGCGCCGCGCCCTGTCAGGCGACCGGTACGGCAGCCACATCCGCTCTGTGACCTCCTGGTCGAACTCCGACATGTGGTGCGACGGGGTGTCGATCGACACGCGTCCCGAGTCGGAGCGGCCGCAGGACGACGCCGGCTTCATCACTGTCTGGGCGGTACGGAACACGAACGGTGGGCCGCCTGAGATCCATGGCGGACGCGCGCGGCGACCGGTTCCCGAGTTGTACTTCGGTGAGAGCGCAAGTGGGTTTCAAGAATCACCCGGACGGTCGATAACGAGCCAGATCTCCGGGAGACCAACGGCTACGACGACCATGGTGACCCGCGGCGGGGAGACCGGTACAAGGGCGACTGATGATCCTTCCCACATCGTGGCAGACAGCGACGGCACTGCAGATCGTCCGAGATGCCGCGAACCAAGACCTGGAACCGGGTCCGGGCTGAACGTTTCGGTCCGAGAGGGCGAGTTCTCCACGAAGGATCAGGCCGGACCGATGCAGCCGAACGGCTCCCAAGTTCCGGATGCAGGATCGAAAACCCACGCAGTTCAGCACCTAGCCGGAGGAAATCATGCGGACCACCGCGCCCAGCCCGGTCATAACGCGGCCCTATCCCGCGCGCATTTCCGCGAAAGGCGCCGCGTTGCTGCGGTTGTTCCACACGACGGACCACAAGCAGATCGGCATCATGTACCTGGTCACGGCGTTCGCCTTCTTCATGGCCGGCGGCGCGATGGCCATGCTGATCCGCACCGAACTGGCCCGGCCCGGACTGCAGTTCCTGTCGCAGGAGCAGTACAACCAGCTGTTCACCATGCACGGCACGGTGATGTTGCTGATGTATGCGACCCCGGTCCTGTTCGGGTTCGCGAACTTCGTGCTGCCGCTGCAGATCGGTTCGCCCGACGTCGCATTCCCGCGGCTCAACGCGTTCTCGTACTGGCTCTACCTCTTCGGGAGCCTGATCGTCATCTCCGGCTTCCTCACGCCCGGGGGTGCGGCCGAGTTCGGCTGGACTGCTTACACGCCATTGTCGGAGGCAACCCACACTCCAGGCCCCGGCACGGACATGTGGATCTGCGGCCTCATCGTGTCCGGTCTGGGCACGATCCTCGGTGCGGTCAATATGATCACCACCGTTGTCTGCCTGCGCGCGCCGGGTATGACGATGTTCCGGATGCCGATCTTCACCTGGAACATCCTGGTCACGAGCATTCTGATCCTCGTCGCGTTTCCGATCCTCACGGCCGCGTTCTTCGGCCTGGAGGCCGATCGCCGTTTGGGGGCGCACGTGTTCGACCCGGCAAATGGCGGGGCGATCCTGTGGCAGCACATGTTCTGGTTCTTCGGCCATCCCGAGGTGTACATCATCGCGCTACCGTTCTTCGGGATCGTGTCGGAGATCTTCCCGGTGTTCAGCCGCAAGCCGATCTTCGGCTATAAGGGATTGGTGTTCGCGACGCTGGCGATCGCCGCGCTCAGTTTCTCCGTGTGGGCGCACCATCTCTACGCCACCGGTGCTGTGCTGTTGCCGTTCTTCTCCTTCATGACCTTCCTGATCGCCGTGCCCACGGGCGTGAAGTTCTTCAACTGGATCGGCACGATGTGGAAGGGCCAGCTGTCCTTCGAGACGCCGATGATCTTCTCCGTCGGATTCCTGGTTACGTTCCTGCTTGGTGGTCTGACCGGCATCCTGCTGGCCGCGCCGGCCATCGACTTCCACGTGTCGGACACGTATTTCGTGGTGGCGCACTTCCACTACGTGCTCTACGGCACGATTGCGTTCGCGACCTTCGCGGGCATCTACTTCTGGTTCCCGAAGATCACGGGCCGGATGATGGACGAGAAGCTCGGCAAGTGGCACTTCTGGACGACGTTCATCGGCTTCCACGGCACGTTCCTGGTCCAGCACTGGCTCGGCGCCGAGGGCATGCCCCGCCGCTACGCCGACTACCTGTCCACCGACGGGTTCACCACGCTGAACACGATCTCCACGATCGGCGCGTACATCCTCGGTGCGTCCACGCTGCCGTTCATCTGGAACGTGTTCAAGAGCTACCGCTACGGCGAGATCGTCACGGTCGACGACCCGTGGGGCTACGGCAACTCTCTCGAATGGGCCACGTCGTGCCCGCCGCCGCGGCACAACTTCACCGAGCTGCCGCGCATCCGCTCCGAACGTCCCGCGTTCGAGCTGCACTACCCGCACATGGTGGAACGCCTGCAAACCGAAGGCGAGATCGGCTTCTTCGGCAAGCCGCGCCACCAGGCCGCACCGTCACAGAAGCTCGCCGCCACAACCACAGCTGACAACCACGACAAGGACAACGCAAGCGAGCAATAATTGCGTCCACCCTCGTCGACTCGGTGCTCCTGCCGCTATCGCTCGCGAGCATGGTCTTGATCCTGATCGGGTCGATCGATCTGTCGGTGGGGGCAAACGTGACGTTGAGCGGCGCGATCACCGCGACCACCGCGGAGGCGTGCCGTCCGGCAGCGGCGAGCCGTCGACCGGGAGCAGCCCGGAGACCAGGACGCGGTACTGGAGTTCGCTGTTCGCGGACATAGACGGCCTCCGATCGCCTGGCGCAGCACGGGCCCACTGCCCGCCGTCGGGTGCGGTCATTCGGCAGCACCCCGGGACCATTCTCTGGAAGACCACCGGCCGACAACAGGGAATAAGAGCGTGTCTCACTTGGTGAGTTTCTTGTAGCAGGTGATGCTGGCGGCGATGGTGAGGAAGGCGAGGTAGTGGCCGGCGGTGGTGTTGCCGGGGTTTCTCCCTTGCCCGTTCCGCGTCACCCATGCGGCGCGGGCGAGCCGTCGAGCAGCCACAGAACCGGCCACCGATCCAGCCCAGGCCACACCGGGCGGTCCCGACAACCGGTGCCACAGCGGAGCACTCCCGCCCGGATACGGAAGATTCACGAGCCGACCGCCGGGGTGCTGATGTCCCCGGTTCGAGATTTTCGGTGGGCGTTCCATGCCGCACGACGTGTCGTTCGCGTTGCTGCGTCGGCTCCGAGCGTGGCGCGACGGTCTCGAACGGCACACCGGAAGCGATCACGTCCTGGATGAGCGACTTCCGTGCCGACACCGCAGCGAAACGAGTGGCACGTGGCAGCCCAGAATCGGAAGGCCAGAGTCACTTCGTTCTTCCGCGTGATCGCCGGCTCGACCTGGTGGCCCGCTTCGCCGGGACCGTCCGGATGCTTCGCGCTGGCGCCGCAGTTGACCAATTCAGTTCCATCTCAAGGACACTCATCGCCGTCGATCTCCGCTCGACCTCGACCTGTACCACGTCCGGGGCGAGCACGTTCACTGGGCGGCCCCGCGCCCGAGCTCCAGCCAGCCCCGGTTCGCGAGCGTGGCGAACCGCTGGGCGGCCTCGTCGCGCGAGAGTTTCTCCTCGCGCTTGACCTCCACGTCGGCATCGCGGCACCTTCACGCTCGCCGCGGCTACTGCCCTCGCGAAGACCACCAGTTGCGTTGGGGCCGGCACATCACCTGCCACGAGTGAGGACGTAACCAACGGCCGGACGCGGCGGTCACAGCGAGGGCAACGCCAGACACGCATTCCGGTCCGCACCCTCTGAAGAAGCGGGACGTGCATTGCGCTGCAAGCACGACTCGACCAGTCGATGTGTCGAGCACGTCCTCGAACCTCATGTCTAGACGCTCAGCGGCCTCGGGCACCAAGAAGGGGTAGTTCTCGGTGTTCATGGATTTCCCCGGTGCCGCACTTTTCACGTCGAGCCGCGAAGCCTGACAGGTCACAGAGTCCGCCGGGACCTGCGCTCGTACCGTGGTGCACGATGATGCCGCCTTCGTTCATCTTGCGTTCACGTGAATGGCGTGCACTGAAATTCTTCGCAGACCGGTGCATCCCGTGCGCATCGGGCTGGAGGCGACGGTGCAGGAACACACAATGGACGCGATCGCGTCCGAGCAACTGGACATTCAGGTAGCGCATCCGGAGACCTGGGTCGCGCGTGACTCCACCGTGCTCGACTCGTCGGTGGTGCGGGACCAGATTGCGTGTGAGCGGTCTCGTTTCGCCCCAGGCGCGGATCCACGCGTACCTGCCGATCCTCGTCGTGCGCGCGGCCGGTCCGCGCTGGGACGACTGCAAGCTGAACCCGACTAAGCGGAAGTGGGAAACCCGGCCGGTACGCACCGTGCGGGGCGGTCGCACCGGCCGGGCACAACGAGGTGACGCGGGCGTTGTGCGTAGGCCCGGATCACCTGGCCCGGCGTGCCAAAGAGGGGCGGGAGCGCCGGTCGACCCGGCCCGATAGGAGGAGAACATGTCCAACGACAACGAAATCCGCCCCTTCCGACTTCACACGCCGGAGGAAGCGCTCACTGGCGTGCGTCGCCGGATTACGACGACGCGCTGGCCCGCCCAAGAGTTGGTCACTGATCGGTCCCAGGGCGTGCAGCTGGCGACCGTTCAGGAGCTGGCCCGCTACTGGACGACCGATCACGACTGGCGTGCGTTCGAGGCGAAGCTGAACGCGCTGCCGCAATTTACGACCGATATCGACGGCGTCGAGATCCACTTCATCCACGTGCGGTCGCAGCACGAGAACGCCTTGCCGCTGATCATGACGCACGGCTGGCCGGGCTCGGTCGTCGAGCTGCTCGGGGTCGTCGGCCCGCTGACCGATCCGACCGCGCACGGCGGAGAGGCCGAGGACGCCTTCGATCTTGTGCTGCCGTCGCTGCCGGGCTACGGCTTCTCGGGCGAGCCGACCGAGCTCGGCTGGGAGTCCGGCCGCATCGCACGCGCGTGGACGGAGCTGATGGACCGCCTCGGCTGCACGCGCTACGTCGCCCAGGGCGGCGACGTGGGCGCCACCGTCACGGACGCGATGGGCCGACAAGCGCTCGCGGGGCTGCTCGGTATCCACGTCAACTTGCTCGCCGCCGCGATCGGGATCAAGGACCAACTGCCGGCGGAGTCCGAGCAGGAACGCACAGCGCACGACGCGGTGACCACGTTCACGACGGACGGATTCGGCTACTTCCTGGAGCAGTCCACCCG
Organism: Amycolatopsis sp. NPDC050768; assembly: GCF_040654155.1. Taxonomy (NCBI): domain Bacteria; kingdom Bacillati; phylum Actinomycetota; class Actinomycetes; order Pseudonocardiales; family Pseudonocardiaceae; genus Amycolatopsis; species Amycolatopsis sp. NPDC050768. Next base: position 19,502 of record NZ_JBFAHL010000040.1, on the reverse strand, counting down.
GCCGCAGACGATCGGCTACTCCCTGCTGGATTCACCTGTCGGGCTGGCGGCCTGGATGCTCGACCACGACACGGACAGTTACTACAAGATGTCTCGCGCGTTCGGCGACGGCGAGCCCGCGGGCGACCTCACTCGGGACAACATCGTCGACGACATCACCTTGTACTGGCTGACGGGCACCGGCGCCTCGGCCGCCCGGTGGTACTGGGAATTCGGCCGGGCCCAGGCACAGGGCCTGGTTCCTCCGCCGGTCTCTGTCCCGGTCGGCTTCACGACGTTCCCCGGCGAGATCTGGGCTGCCCCGCGCAGCTGGGTCGAGACGGTCTACCCCGATCTCACCTACTTCAACGAGGTCGACTGCGGTGGCCACTTCGCCGCGTGGGAGGAGCCCGACCTGTTCGCGACCGAGGTGCGGGCCGCGTTCCGGCCGTTGCGGAAATCCTGAGCCCGCTTCGGTTCGCGCGGCGACACCACGGTGTCACCGCGCGCCTCGGGTGCAGGGGTGCGCGCACCGATACTCGGTCGCGCCGGGCGGTACGCGCTGCCTCGGGCTTCAGGCTCTCCGCAGCAGGCCGAGGGCGCCGGCGGGGAACAGCAAGACCGACAGCAGACCGGCGCAGACCAGCGCGGCGGCGGTGACCTGCGTCAGAAGCCCGGTTGCCACCCCGATCTGGGTCGCGGTGACGACGAACGGCAGAGACGTTGCCTGCAGCAACGCGGCGGCCACGGTGCTGCGGGCCCCGAACGTCTTCCAGTACAGCAGTGCGGGTACGCCGCGCACGAGCAGCAGGGCGGCGAGGAACAAGGGCACTCTGGCCAGCGCGGCGGGGTTGGCCAGCAGCTCGGACAGATCCAGCCGCAGACGGCTGGCGACGAAGAAGACCGGGATCAGGAACCCGTAGCCGATGGCTTCGAGTTTGGCCCGGAAGCGAGGGTGCGACGCGGTGTCCTGGTCGAGCAGGCCGACGACCGCGCCGGCCAGGAACGCTCCGAGGATGGACTCCAGCCCGAACGCTTCGGCCAGAGCGACGAACGCGATCAGCAGGGCGACCGCCGCCCGCACGCGGATCTCGGCGGTGCTGTCCTGCAGCCGCGTCAGCGCGGTCTCCAGCCGGCGGGACCGGCCGACCACGGAAACGACGAGCCCGGTGACGGCGACCAGCACCACGAACATCACCAGCAGCACCACCCGGGCTCCTCCGCCGGCGCCGGCGGAGGAGAACAGCACCGAGAGCAGCACCACGGCCGCGAAGTCGGCCACCGAGCAGGCAGCGATGACCGCCTGCCCGAGCGCGCCGCCGGCCTGCCCGGCGTCCTTGAGCACCGGCACGACCAGCCCGAGCGAGGTGGCCGACAGCGTGATGGCGACCAGCAGCGGGCTGTGCACCCACCCGGCGGTGCCGAAACCCAGTCCGGCCAATACCCCGAGGCCGAGAGTGACGGCGTAGCCGAGCAGGGCCAGCCGCAGCGTCCCGCCGCGCAACCGGTGCACGTCGATCTCCAGCCCTGCCAGGAACAGCAGGAACGCCAGCCCCAGCAGGGCGACGATCTGCACCGGCAGGTCAGGGTGGACCCAGCCCAGCACTGACGGGCCCACGACAATGCCGGCGACGATCTCCAGCACCACAGCGGGGATCCGCACGGCGGGCAGCATCGCGAGCACCAGCGGCGCGCCGAGCGCGATCGCTGCGACTGCGAAGAGATTGACGAACTCGACATCCGGCACGACGAGTCCTCCTCCACCAGATCACCGGTATCGGGATTTGCTGTGGTCGAACCGGCAACCGGCGTCCCATTCCCCGCGTTGGGTGGCCGCACGTCGGCGCCCTTGAACATCCGCGCGAGATGCACCAGGCCCCCGTCCGGTCAGCGGTCACCCGTTTTCTCGGTCGGGCTCGAATTCCCGCTCCGATACCAGGAATTCGCTGAGCCGCTGGACGGCGAAGTCCACGAACGGGCGGGCGTGAAAAAGCCGGCACCCCGCTCGGCCCACGATGGCTTCCCTGATGCCGAAGCGTCGTTCGAAGTCTCGGCCGACGAGAGGGAAGTAGGTGTCCTTGTCGTCGGCGACATCGACGGTCTCGCACCAGATCCGCTGCCGGTGGGTGATCATCGGGAACCGCCGCAGCGTCAGGCGGGGACGCGGAGTGAGCGCTTCGGCGTGGTGGAGGAAGCTGTTTCGATTGTGTCCCACACCGATGAGCAAAATCGCGCCGCGGAGGTCGTAAAGGCGTTCCAACGGTGAGTCACGGCCAAGGGCGAAGCCGAGTGGCTGCCCGGCCACGATCTGTCCGGCTCGCGCGCCGATCGCGGCCACCGACGCCTGGGGGTGCGAGCTGCGGACGGTGCCAGGCAGCGAGCGGAGGGCCTCCGCGACCGCGCCCATGCTGGACGGCATGGTGCAGTGAAACGTGGGTACTGCGTCCCGTCGCTCCCGGACTCCTTCATCCGGGACGCCGACATGCTCTGGATCGCGATCGGCGACGTTCGGGGTGAAGGTGGGCACGACCACGGTCCCCGTGGCGCCGACGGCGCGCAGCAGGCTGTTCACCACGGTCGCGGCGCCACCGTCGACGGGGCCGAGGCTGGACAGCGACGAATGCACGATCATGTCCATTCCCTCCTCGACCCCAACTCGGCGCCACCCCGCGACCAGATCATCAGTAGTGAGTGCGGATTGACTCATCTGTCTTTCTCCAGCTCAGACTCAGACCTCAACGCACGACGATGGTGTGCTGGGAAGGGCTGGGACGAGGAGCGGCATTGCGCAAATCCCTGGCGGCGAGTGAAGTCACGGTGGCCGTCGTGAGCTGCCTCTTCAGGCCAAGCGTCGTGCCTGGCTATGCGGGTTTGCCGGCGTCGATCCAGTGGCGGAAAACCGCGATCCGCTCGGCCGGCCATGCTCCGTCGCAGGGCATTGTGCCGGCCTCGAGCCGGCCGAGGATGGCGTCGGCGTGGGTCGAAACGTCGTCGAGGGACCAGAGATCGAAGGCGAAGTTCATCGCATCGCGGTCGCTTTCGCGAAACAGTGGCTTGATGTGTTCATCAAAATGCATCGGCTCGTCCTCCGTTTCAGTTGTGTGTGGCTGGACTCGACCGGTCACGAAGCGACCGACCGCACCCCAATCGGCGAAGTGCGTAGCAAGCGAGTCCGCCACGGCGGTCAGCGCACGCTGAACCGGTTCGAGCGCGCTCGCCACATGCTCCGGTGCGGCGCCCGTCCGGCGGTGGCCATCGGATCAATCATTCCTGACACCCCAGCTCCCTTCGGGCGCCCTGCGGATCGGCGCTGTGTTTGCTGCCGCGCTGGTGGACTTTCCCCGAAGCGGCCACGACAAATGGCCGGGTCGGTGCTGGGCACGGCGATAGCGACGACTTTTCGAGCGTGGGGATCAAGACGGCACCGCCTCGCCAGGCCGGTCAGGTCTTCCGAGGGGCACGGCGGTCTTTGCGCTGGGCGAGCTCGGCTTCGTCCACCAGGACAAGCATCGGCTTTCCAGGTTCGCACAGCATCGTGACGGTGAAACGGAGCGGGACGTCCTCGCGGTTGTTGCCGTCCTGGTAATGGATGACATCGCCACCCGGCTCCCAGAACGCCTCGCCGGCGTGCACGACGCGTTCCGGTTCGCCTTCCACCTCCAGCACCATCTCGCCTTCCAGCACGTAGCCGAACGCCGGGCCGGGATGCCGGTGCGGCGGCGCACCGGGATCGCCGGGTGGATACTCGACGACCACGGTCATCACGTGGGCTCCCGCCGGAATGAAGGGCGGGTCCGCCTCCTGCAGCGTGGTGAACGCCGTCTGCCACGCCGTCGATCGCTGTTTCTGCCCGGTCGGCGCCGGATCTGTGTTCGCCATGTGAATCTCCTCCACGTTGGATGGGTGGTCGAGGGGCGGCGTTACTTCCCGGTCCGGCCGGGCCAGTCGGCGTAACGGATCTCGCCGAGGATCGCCGGTCCGGCCGGCACCAGGGTCTGCTCGCTCAGCTCGGCTCCGAAGTAGCGTGCGTGCGGGTCTGGCACCACCTCGCGCGGATCGTTACGGGCAGCGAGCGCCGTGTGGAAGAATTCGTCCATCCGGAACTGCTCGGGGCCGGCGACCTCGAGCGTCTCGCGCAGAGGCGAGCCCACCGCAGTCCGGCCGACCACCTCGGCGACGTCCTCGCCCGCGATGGGCTGGAAAAGCACCGGCGCCACCCGGACCGTGCCACTTTCGGTAGCCGCGTCCGCCATGCGCGTGACGAACTCGAAAAACTGCGTGGCGTGCACGAGCGAGTACGGGATCGACGACTTCTTGATCAGTGACTCCTGCACGATCTTCGCCCGGAAGTAGCCGCTGGCGGCCAGCCGCTCGGTGCCCACCACCGACAACGCCACATGATGGCCGACGCGTGCCGTCGTCTCGGCGGCCATCAGATTGCGGGTCGAGGTCTCGAAGAACTCCATCACCGCGGCATCCTCGAACGACGGCGAATTCGCCACATCGACCACCACCGACGCTCCGGCCAGGGCGTCCGAGAGTCCTTCACCGGTGAGGGTGTTGACGCCGGTGTTCGGCGATGCGGCCAGTGCCTGGCGGCCGTGCTCGCCGAGCGTGGTCACGAGCTTCGAGCCGATCAGACCGGTACCGCCGATGACCACGATCTTCATAAGTGTTCCTCCCCTTGCCATCGAGGCACCCGGCCCGCGCGAGACCGCCGTGTCAGTTGGCGGCACCAGCACCGATCAGGTATGGCCAATCTCGACCCGCGACCCCCATGGCCGGAGCGCGGAAGCCGACACGAGTCGGTCAGGAAATAACAACCGGCGCCATCCCCTGATCGACGGGCCCGCGGTGCCTCGCCCCTTCTTCTTGCGGGCCCGCTAGTGAGCGTCCCGCGCGCCTACTCAGTCATGAAGGGTCTTTCGTCACCGCTTCTGCTCTATCGCCGGATTCTGAACGCATCGGTGGCGTGGAAGGCCGAACCGCAGGGCGGCACCGGTCGGGTCGCCACGCGGTCAGCAGCAGGTTGAGAGTGGTGACGCCCGGGCGGACTTCCCCTGCGACCTCAGCGCGTCCGGCGTGGCCGGGAATTCCGTGCTGATCGACGTGTCCAGCGACCGGGGCGATTGCGGCCGGAGGCCGTATCCGTTCGGAAACCAGCAGCCCCGCCGGCGACGTGATGACGTCGTTCGGGCTGATGCGGGTCGACGCGTGGCGATGCGAGCTGGGCGACGGACCATGTCTGCTCTGGAACGTGACTGAATGCGGGATCGCCTCCGATCCCCTTGAACCGAAGGTTCACCCCCGACGGGGGAAGAGGTCCCGGCGTCCGCCACAGAAGTGTCTACAGGGGAGTGTTGATAACGCCGCTGTCCAGGGGAGGAACTCACCATGGCTCGTCGACCGAACATCGTCCTCGTCCACGGCGCGTGGGCTGACGGTTCCAGTTGGAGCGCGGTGATTGAGCGGTTGCAGGCTGACGGCTACACCGTCACCGCACCCCAGTTCCCGGAGTCCGAGCTGGCGGGTGATGTCGCCCGGTTGCGTGAGGTGCTGGGGCGCCAGGGCGGGCCGACGCTCGTGGTGGGGCATTCGTACGGGGGGCAGATCGTCACCGCGCTGGGGACGGACGCGCCGAACGTCGTCGGCTTGGTCTACGTCGCGGCGTTCGGCCTGGACGAGGGCGAGACGATCGGCAAGCTGTTGGAGCAGGGCCCCCTCGGCGCGGCGCTGACGCATCTGGACGTGGACGAGCAGGGCTTCGCGTGGCTGCCCGAGGACGACTTCGTGAACCACTTCGCCGCCGACGTCGACCCGGTCAGGGCCCGGGTCATGTTCGCCGTGCAGCAGCCGCTGGCCTTGTCGGCCCTCGACGAGGTGATGGGGGTGCCGGCGTGGAAGTCGCACCCGGCGTGGTTCCTGGTGGCCGACGGCGACCAGGCGATCCCGCCCGAGGCCCAGCGCCTGTTCGCCGCGCGGATGAAGGCCACGACCGTCGAGGTCGCGTCGAACCACGTGGCGATGGTCTCCCATCCCGACGACGTGCTGCGGCTCATCGCGAGCGCGGTCCACGCCGTGCAATGAACTCGCGGCGGGCCACCACGAAACGGCCGCGCGCTGCGGCCTCGGCGCCAAACGCGTTGGCTTCGGCAGGTTTGCCGGTGATGCGGGGTGGGCTTACAGCGTGCTTCGTGTGGGTCGGGGTGTTGAAGTCCCAGGACTACGAGGTCGAGAACGCGGAGCCATTGGTCACCGCGAGTCCGCTCACGTCATGGCTGCGTGAGAAATTGGGTGCGCGGAGGCTCGGGCGGCTCATCGGAATCACTCAGATCATTCGGGTTCCTTGATCGCGGCGAAGCCACTGGCGCCGCGGGCGTCGGCCGTTGGCAGCCTCGGGGCCGCAGGGATGATGGTCGGCACGCTCAGCTTCCTGGTCACGACACCGGAAGCCTGGCGTGAGGGGCACCGGATGACCCAGCTGTCAGTGCTGGGCGAGGCCCTCTTGACGGACGGTGTGCTCCTTGGTGCCTCCCTCTTCACCGCCGCCGACTCGCTGACCGCCGCCCGGGACAGATCGATCGGAGCAGGTGAAGGCGGTTCCGCCGCGTGCCGATGACTGTTCGCAGGTCGGCTCCCAAGGTGGTCACCGCGGTGCGCAGGTGCGCCAGGTAATGGTCGATCTGGACGACGGGCGCTGGGGCGTTGTCGGTGGTGAACACGAGGTCCGGCAGGACGCCATCGATCACGACTTCACCCGAGGCGCGCGGGCTTCCGTCGATGTCGAGCCTCGTTCGTGGCTACCTGTTGCGCGTCGCCCGCGGCCTTGTTTCACTGGGCGATTCACCCTGTCGACGAGGAGGTGCGATGGAGATTTCGCGTACCCGCGCCATGCAGCTGTGGGCGGTCACGATGACTGCGGAGGACGCCATCTTCACCTGCGCCGCCGGCGACGACAGCGAGGCATGGTCACTGCCGCGCGTGTGGCCTGGACGGGGGCTGGGTCTGCCGTCAGCCGAAGTGCCCGCCTTCACCGCCGCGGTCGGTGAGGTGATGAAGACGCCGCTGTACTGGCGGGCGCGGTTCGCCCGTCCCGAGCGAGCTCACGCTCAGGCGTGGGCGGCGCCGAAGGTCGACGCCGAGGATGACTTCACCTACGTCAGCGGCCCGTGCGGGCGTGACGACCAGGCCGTCGGTTACCAGCCGGTGGCGCGCGTCGTGATCGCGCTCGCCGACCTGCGGGGACTTCGGGTCCGGCTGGCGGCGCACCTGCACGAGCGCTCCCGGGCACTGGCGTTGATGTTGCCGGATGAGCGTTAGGCCGAGGCGTCGACGCCCCCTCCGACGGGCAGCGTGAGGTGGGAATGTTCACACGCGATCGTGTATTCGCACGGCTCGGGGTTGCGGGCGAAGCGCGGATAAGCCCCGCCGGAGATCTGCAGGCGGAGGCGGTGGCCGGGAAGGAACCGGTGGGCGCACGAGCCCAGCGGCAGCATGACGGGGCCAGACGTGGGGGCGAGTCGCGTGAACGCCTCGGTCACGTTCCAGGAGCGGCCGCGCGGATCGACGTCGCACAGCCGCACGAACAAGCTGGCCGCCGTGCTGGTGGTGAGGTGCAGCTCGACGGCGGGTGCGCCGAGAACTTCGAGCTCGCTGGCGAGGGGTGCGGAGGTGAAGGTGAGGACGTCGTCGCGCGATTCGAGTGGACGGTTGTCGCGACGGCCCGCGCCAGCGGACATGTGGCGGCCGCCGAGAGACGGCGTGGGATCGACTGGGTCGTAGCAGAACTCCGCGCTGCCCCAACCGGTTTCGTCCACGAGCTGCCCGTTACCGGTCAGGCCGAGGGTGTGCGCGTGGGTCTTCGGTGGCCAGGTAGGAAGCGTCCGCCACTCGGCGGCGCCGGTCACGTGGACGCGCACGGGGAAGGGCCGGCGGGAACCGGCGCCGGCGACGTGCTCGTCGAACCAGGCCAGGGTTTCGGGATCGGCTGTGCGCGCGGCTTTCAGCGCCGTCTCGAGGTGCGTCCACGGGCCGATCGTCAGGGCGACGTCGGCGTCGAGACGGTCGTATTGCTCGAGGGTCTGGTCGAGGAACACGTCGTGCCAGCCGCCGATGAGCAGCACCGGGATCCGCGTCGCGGAGAGTGCTGCCGAGGCTTCGTAGGGAGTCCAAAAAGGATCTTCGAGGTCGGAGTGTGCGAGCCAGTCGGAGAACCATGTGCGCTGGGGCCCCAACGCCGTCGCCGTGGCCGCTTCGGGGGTCGGCTCGCGCAGCGATGCGGCCAGGCGGCGGCGCGCGAGCGAGGAGTGCACGCAGCCCGCGGCCTTGCGCACGCATCGTGGTGCTCCAGCCCAGGAAATCGGCGAGCGCGATCGAGCCCGTACCGCGGATAGCCCGGCCGAAGTCGTGCGGCCCGACCATCACGACGGCCGCGCTCAGCTCCGGCGGCGGATCCTGCAGCAGTGACCACTGTGTCCAGCCCAGGTAGGAACCGCCTGCGCTCGCGAGGCGGCCGGTGAACCACGGCTGTTTGCGCAGCCACGCGACGGTGTCCTGTCCGTCCGCCGCCTCCTGCGCTATCGGCTGGAACTCACCCGTGGAGCCGTGGGTACCGCGAACGCTCTGTAGCACGACCTGGTAACCGCGCTCGGCGAACGCCCGGCCGTGGAACAGGCTCTCCGGCAGGCCCCGGCCGTAGGGCGTGCGGATCAGCACCGTGCCGTGGGCCTCGCCGACCGGCCGGTAGAGGTCGGCGAGCAACTGCGCACCATCACGCGTCGGCACGGCGACGCCGTGCGTGACCTCGTACGGTTGTCCGCCGGGTGGGAGGCCGAACACTGCTCGGTGGGCAGCGCCGACCGCACGAGCGACAGCACCGGCTCGGCGGGACCGGGCCATGGGGTTCTCCTCGTGGTCGGAGGCGCGCACGGATCGGAATAGCTATTCCGGATCGTATCATCGCGCCGTCGTGGCTAGGTCGTTTGGCGGAATCGACGAGCCGCTCATCTCGTCAGCGTTGTCGGGCGTTCGGGCGCTTGTGCGGAGGAAGAGCGGGACTAGGCTCGGGCGGAATAGCAATTCCGGGGTCGGTCCTGGGTGTCCGGCTCGAGAAAACTGACGGGGCTCCTCGCCGGACAGCTGGCGCATACTGGCCGTTACCCCTGAACCGGGTCCCGGCCAGGGTGCGCCCGCGTGCTCCGGGGAGGGGACGTCAGCCGAGAACCTCATCAGGACCACCACCCTCAGGGAGACAATCATGAGCGCAGGAGCGCGCAACGTCGTCCTCGTCCACGGCGGGTTCGTCGACGGTTCGGGTTGGGCTCAGGTCCACGGCCTGCTCGTCCGCGACGGCTACTCCGTGAGCGTCGTGCAGAACCCGACCCTGTCGCTGGCGGGCGACGCCGCCGCCACGCGGAGGATCCTCGACCAGCAGGACGGTCCCACTGTCCTGGTCGGACATTCCTATGGCGGCGCGGTGATCAGTGAGGCCGGCACCCACGACAACGTCGTCGCGCTGGCCTACATTGCCGCGTTCGTCCCCGACAAGGGGGAGTCGGTGAACACGCTCATCGCCGACCCGCCTCCGGGCGCGCCGGTGCCGCCGATCCTGCCGCCGCAGGATGGATTCCTGTTCCTGGACAAGGAGAAGTTCCACGCCTCGTTCTCCGGTGACCTCACGGCGGAACGCGCGCGGTTCCTCGCCGACTCGCAGGTTCCTTGGGGTGTCGACGCTCTCGCCGGTGCAGTGAGTCAGCCGGCGTGGCGCGTGAAGCCGAGTTGGTACCTGGTGGCGTCCGAGGACCGGATGATCCCGCCGCCCGCGCAGCATGCGATGGCCGAGCGTGCCGGAGCGACGGTCACGGAGGTCGGGGCCAGCCACTCGTTGTTCGAATCGCAGCCCGCCGCGGTGGTCGACGTGATCAAGAAGGCCGCAGCGGCGGTCTGACCGTCGTCGGTGGAGGGCGCGGCCGGCATCCGGCCGCGCCCTTCACCGGTCCGGGCTACTTTTTGGTGGTATTCGAGATCCGCCGGCGCCGACCTCGTTCCAGGGCGGCGATCTGCCGGTCGGTGAGCCCAGGTTCGGGCAACGGGGTGGGGGCGTCGCGAGCGGGCTGGAGGCTGTCCATGAGGAAGCCGATCATCCGGCGGTACAGGCGGGGGTGGGTCGCGCCACCGAACTCGACGGAGGTCTGCACGGCCATCGACAGCAGCAACAGGTCGCCGGCCACGAGATCGTCGCGCACGAGCCCGGCATCCCGCGCGCGCCGCACGATCTCGCCGAGGTGCTTGCCGGTGCGGTTGTGGGTGTCCTCGACCAGCTTCGCCAGCCGGTGCGGGGTGCGCGGACGCGACCAGCCCAGCGTCTCGCTGTAGGACCCGGTGAGCAGCTCCCGGAACCCCCTGTCGGGGGCCAGGGTAGTGACCGATTTCTCGAGGAACCCGGCGATGCCAGCCCACGGGTCCGGATCCAGGCTCGCGTCGATCGCCTGCTGCTCGGCGATCTCGAACAACGGCGCGTAGACGTCGTGGATCAGGTCGTCTTTCGTCGGGAACGTGCGGTACACCGTGGCCACGCCGACCCCGGCAGCCTTGGCCACGTCGGCGAGGGTGGCGCCGCAGCCGTGCTCGGCAAAGACCCCGGCCGCGGCCGCCACGACCCGTTCGAGGTTCGCCTTCGCGTCCCGCCGGGTCGGGCCCGGGCTACCCGGCTTGGCTTCGCGGGACTCGGTCACGCATCGGATTTTACCGGGCTGCCCTGCGACTTCGCGGCGTGGCGGACCCGGGCCGCTTGACAACGGCCCGCGATCAGAACGACAGCGTGCCGCTCCCGTGACTGGGACGGGTATTGATCAGCCGCGCGGTCTCGGCTTCACTCAGGTCCAGGTAGAAGCGGGCGGCCAGCACCGCCCGCATCCGCGGCGGCAGCCGGTGCAGCAGCGCGACCATCTCCGCCCGGCCGGCCGACACGACGAACGCATCACCCTGGGCCTGAACGTCGGCACCCGCGTCGGGCACCAGCCGCTCCCGCCGACCGCGGTCACGGCGGGCCAGGAACACCCGGAACAACACCTGCCGTGCGTAGGCACGTTCGTGCGCGATGTCCGCGCGACTGACGTGCTTGACCACCTTCAGCAGCGCATCGTGCACCACGTCCTCGGCCTCGCCCCGGTCGCCGGTCAACACCAGCGCGTACCGCAACAGCTCGCCGTAGTGCTGCTCGACGAACACCTCAAACCGCTCGCCCGGCCCCCGCACACCCACCCCCCATCTCCTGCAGTAACAACCCCCTTGATCACTCAGGACACCGAAAAGTTGCTCGCTCCGCCGAACTTTCTCCAGCAATCACCCCCGCAAGGGGCAGTTGCACGCAGATCGTCGAGGTCAGGCCCTCAGCCGCGGAACGGCGTGCCAGAAGGCCCAGCCGATGAGCACGAGCTGGCCGACGATCCGGGCGAACGCGGGAATCGAGGTGGAGATCGAGGTTCTTGGGCGCGTTCTCGGCCAGGCCGAGAACATCACGTCCCCGGTCGGCGGATGTTCGGGTGCAGCGGAGCCCGCGCCGCCCAGGAGGTACACGGTCGCGCCGGTGCGCAGCGGGGCCTCCGCTGGGCCCTTCACGTGCGGGTTGATCCACACGGGCCGGTGTTCACCGCGCGAGGTGTACCACTGGTTGCGCCAATGCCCGCGAACGGTCCACCGGACCTGGTAGCTGCGTTCGGCGTGCTGCTCGCGCTGTGGGGTGTCGGCGCGATCGTGGATCCGCACGACGCGCACGGCGTGGGGGTTGTAGCCCTCGCGCTCGGCCCGGCGGCGGAAGGTGCGCGGCAGCGGTTGCTCGTCGGCGGCGGTGACGCCGGGCTGGGTGATCAGCAGCCACGTCGCGCGCACGGCCTGGCCCAGGCGACGGTGGTGTTCTTGATCTATTCCCAGCCGACGTCGGTCGTGGTAGGCGGTGCAGACGTTGCGGCTGCCCGGTTGCGGATTGCCGGTGGCGATCACCAATCTGGTCTCGGCGTCGATGGCGACCTGCACATTGCTCGAGTAGCGGTAGTTCTTCGACGGGGTGGTCAGCCGGTGATCCCGGGTCGGGACCAGAGTGCCGTCGACGATCGCGACTGCATCGATCCGGCGTTTGCGGACCGGGGCCAGCGCCAGCAGTGGGCCGATCGTGTCGCTTCCCCCGGTGCGCGGCGAGTGCGATGCCCCGAACAGCGGGCCGATCTGGCGCGTGGTCAGGTTCGTCCGTCAATAGGTCGCGACCAGCAGAACCCGGTCTGCCAGGGGCAATGCCCACTGCCGGCCCGGCCGTCCGTCCGCGATCTCGTTTCCGCCCCGCTTGGCGACCAGCCGTATCGGCTTGCGGAGCTGACCCGGTTCCCGCCCGGTGAACGGGGCAATCCACTCCGGCCGCGACGCTGTGATCACCTGCACCACACCGACAGGATCAACTACCGACCCAGCCAGCCCGACACCGGGTGACGAGACATCCCTTAGGAGAGCGTGATGCGGTCGGTGCAGTCCATGACGTGGTCAGAGTGCCGGCTTGCCCGCTTGGTAGAGCCAGGCGTGGAAGAACGAGTCGAGGTTGCGGTGGGTCAGTCGCTCGACGAACTGGATGAATTGCCGCGTCGAGACGTTGCCGTATCGGTGAGCGGTCGGCCACTGCGTGAGCACTTCGAAGAAGGCGCGGTCGCCGATCTTCATGCGCAGCGCCTGCAGTGTCATCGCACCGCGGTTGTAGACCAGGTCGTCGAAGATGTGATCACGTCCGGGGTCGGCGACTTCGCCGCTCCAGTCCTTCTCGTCGGCGTAGGCCTTCGCGAAGGTCTGTTGCACGGGGACGTTGTTGAATTTCTCCTGGTAGAGCCACTCGGAGTAGGTCGCGAAGCCTTCGTTGAGCCAGATGTCCGACCAGTGCACGGGAGTGAGGCTGTCGCCGAACCACTGGTGGCCGAGTTCGTGGGCGAGCAGGTCGCCGTCGACATCGCTGGTGCTCTGATCGTAGACCGGCCGGCTCTGCGTCTCGAGGGCGTAGTCGACGCCGACGTCGGCGAGGATGCCGCCGGTCGAGTCGAACGGGTACCGCCCGTACATCGAGGATTCCCATTGGATGACCTGCGCCGTGGTCTGGTTGAACACCTTGCCCTGACCGGGCTTGGTGTCGATCGACTTGCCGATCGCGGTGATGTTCGGCAGGCCGCCGGCCGCCACGCCGCGGGTGACGTCGTAGTTGCCGATCGCGAGCATGCTCAGCTCGCTGGCCATCGGCCGGTTCATGGTCCAGCGGAAGGTGGTCTGGTGATCGTGCGTGGTGGTGGGCCCGGGTTCGCCGTTGGCCAGCACCGTGAGTCCGGTGGGGACGGTGATGGTCTGGGTGTAGGTCGCTTTGTCGTCGGTGGTGTCGTTCACCGGGTAGTAGGTCGCCGCACCGATCGGCTGGTTGAGCGCGACCGCGCCGTCCTTGGTGGCGACCCAGCCGGAGACGCCCAGCGCGGGGTCGTCGATCTTCTGCGGGACGCCGGCGTAGCTCACCGAGACGACGAACGAGCTACCCTTCCGTAGACCGTGCGGCGGGGTGATCGCCAACTCCTGGGCACCGCTGCGGCTGTAGGGGGTGTTTCGGCCGTCCACCGAGAGCCTGCTGATCTTCAGCGGTCCCTGGAAGTCCAGGTCGAAGCGGGAGAGATCCTGTGTGGCCGTGGCGAGGATCGTCGTGGTCGCGTTGATTGCTTTGGTTTCGGGGTTGAACGCCAGCCGGATGTCGTAGTGACTGACGTCGTAGCCGCCGTTGCCCATGTCGGGGAAATACGGATCCCCGGCGCCTGGGGCACCAGGGGAGTACAGCGGTTCTCGTGCCGGCGCCGCATCCGCTGCCGGGCTCGTCGCGGCCAGCAGACCGGCGGCCAGGGCGCCGGAGATGATCAACAAGTGGCCACGGCTACGGTTGGCGCCTCGCATTGGTTTGGTCCTCCTCGGCAGTGGTCGACGCTGAAGAGTAGGACCGATCCGACACGCGGATCAAGTCTGTTGCGGCGGCTTCGAACGTTCGGTTCGGGCGGTTCCCGGGCCGGTCGTGCCGCTGAGGTTTCCGGGGCAATCGCTTGAGGACCTTCCGTCGGAGGTTGCACGCAACATCCGACGGAAGAGCAGGGGGCCTGTCCGACCACCGGTGGTGCAGGGTCACCACCGCGAAACCCCAGCAGCAGTGTGTGGATCGAACGCAACAGCGGCAAGAAGTACTAGTCAGACTTCATCGTCCTTGGCAAGGACGGTGTCCACTGGGTCGTCCAAGGCCAGTCGGACCGGAGGAAGCGCTCGACACCGATGGGCTCGAGGACCAGCGCGCAGCCGAAGAGTGGGCCCCGGTTCGTCCGCGACAAAGTCAAGTCGGGACCTGGCGATACACGTTCGTCACTGAGACCCATCTCAAGTCAGCCACGAGCCGGGAAGAACTGTTGGTCCGTACCAAAGCCATCCTCCAACTTCAAACATGTCGGGCGGGGCCATGCCCGGAGCGACTCGCGGAGCCCACCAACGAAGGCAAGCGAACGCTGCGGCAGCTGCGATCACAACTGCCGCAGCCGCTGCGAACCAAGCCGAGTACGAGGAGGCGAAGAAGGCCGCCGCGGACAAACGCAGCTGGGTCGACATCGCCATCCAGGTCGGGGGTGACATCCTGCAGGAGATCATCGGTGTGAAGGGCATCGTCGACAACTGCATCAAGGACTTCAACCTCGCTGCCTGCGGCTGGGAGGTGCTGACCGCGCTGCCCTGCGGCAAGATCCTCAAGGGCGGGAAGATCGTCACGGCGTTCAAGGACACGCTGTCGTGGATCCGACGTCGGGACAAGGCGATGGCGGACTTGCGAGCGGTTGAGGTCGCGGAGCAAAAGCTGTCCAGCGTCAAGACCTGCAACAATTTCCTGCCCGGAACGCTGGTGCTGATGGCTGACGGAAGCCGTAAGTCGATCGAGCAACTCAGAGTCGGGGATCTCGTCGCTGCACATGACCCCGCGGCAGGCGCCTTGAGACGCCAGGCTGTAGTCGGCACCATCATCGGCGAGGGCTGGAAACAAGTGTCCGAAATCAGCTTCGGGCCTCACGCATGTCTTGTCGCCACGAACAACCACCCCCCTGTGGGCACCCGACTCTCACCGTTGGGTGCGTGCTGATGAGCTGAAGCCCCGGGTCTTGGCTCCAGGACGAATCTGACACCTCGGTTCGAGTCGATTCGATCCAAAACCGACAGCTTCCGACGCGCGTGTACAACCTGACCATCGATGTCGACCACACGTACTACGTCGCCATCGACCGCCAACGTACCGTTCTCGCGCACAACTCCGCACCATGGAGTTCGTGTGGTCAGTACGACGCGGACGGGCATCCTGTCGATGGGACTAGGATCAGCACAGACGCGGCACTGGACGCTGCTGAGAAGTGGCTCGGTCCCGGGGGCTACAACGAGCCCGTTCCCGGCAGCGGCCGCTTCGTTTCGAAGGACACCCGGAAGACGAAGGTCCGACCATTTCGACTGAGCAGGATCCCAGCGGCTGTTGTTCCGCAATCCTGACTACACCAGTTGGAAGAGTGTGACAACTCCGGCGCCAAGGACGTCGTGGACAACTGCATCAGCGACTTCGAGCTCCTCGGATGCGCCAAGGGCGCCGTCGAAGTCGGCTCGTGGTTCGTGCCCGTCGGCGCCGCCGCCCACGGGGCCGAAATCGCCGCCGAGGCCGGTGCCCACCTGCTCGAAGGCGCGGCTGCCGCCGAAGGCCGAACCATTGTCGCCACAGGCGCCGAAGAACTTGCGACAGCCGGTGACGGGGGCTACCCGTATGTGGCACGAAAGGTTGGATCATAATGGAAATGTTAGAATCGTTCGTCCCGACGTTAGCGCAACCGCTGGGAGTAAGGTTCACTACATGTTCGACACCAACGGCAATAATACGGGGAGCTGGTAGTGCAGATCCACGAGCAGGTCAGGGGCAGGATGATTGCCCTAGTTGAGGGCTTATTGACGCGGGAAGAAGTCGCAGACTGGGCTCTGCCGCTGATTAAATGCGAATCCGCAAGGTATTCCTCTGATGCGACTCTTTGGACTGCGCTCGATAGGTTGGCCGGTGCTGACCTTCAGCAAGGTCCGGGAGTGTATCTGCATGACGCGGATGATTTCCAATCCTGGCTAGATGAATTCGATAAATAGTGAATGTGTGGACGTTTAGTTCGAGTTGACGGGGCAAGCTAACTGGCCATGGGAGTATGCGCACGGATATTAACTTGGAGCCGGGAATGCGGGCATTGAGGATTTCTGGAGTTCGAGGTCCGGCCGGCCGCGGACGATCTGGACGACGATCTCACCGTCCGGGATGCCGGCCTGGCCGCCGAGGGGCGGTGGCGAACACGTCGGCCAACTCACTGAACTCGCCGGTTATATCGAGGTCGTTGCGGCTGGTCAGCGCTGTGATCCCGTTCGGTGCGACGCGCGGGCGGTGAGGCATGGAATCGGTTGAACTGCTGGCTGTAGGGCGAGGATCCTCAGCCATTCCAGTCTCATTCGAGATCCTTGATAGGGAAGGGTTGGGCTTGAGAATGAAGCTCTCAGGTCGAGACTGGCAGTCCTTCACTGAGTCGAATCTGTTCAAGTGTCTCCTGAGCGCTCGAACCGCCCTAGGGAAGGAAGATCTCCTGCTTTGCTGCCAGGGAGCGCGACCGGACGTGTTTCCCTCCGGAATGCAGCAACAGATGGATAGTGGCCGCTTTGCCGCAGTCCTCTCCCGGTCTTACGAAGAGAAAGAGATTGTCGACATCTTCGCTGCGGCTGAACCATCGCAGGTGACTTCTGTGGAAGCCCAGCGAGTAGCCGTATATCAGTTCTTCAACCTGCCGATTTCTGATGCAGGCGGAGACGCGTAGAAGGACCTGGATCGGCGTGTGACGGCAACGCTGACGGCAACAGGGCCGAACGTCGGTGCCCCCCACGAGGTCTCGTGGGGGGCACCGACGTTCATAGAGGGCTTGGCGCTGGAGGCGGAGCCTCACGTGGGCGTAGACGTCGGCGGCTACGCCGATGTGGGCGTGGCCGAGGAGCTCCTTGATCACGACGAGGTCGACGCCCTGTTCCAGGAGGTGGGTGGCGGTCGAGTGGCGTTCAGCTGAGGCACAACCGCCGCGATCTCGTCCACCCGCGCCTGGACTCGCTGCTGCTCGGCGTCGGTCACATCCCTGGCGCGAACATCTGCACCAATGCGCTTGTCCCGTCTTCCCGCGCGGGCGTGAATCCGGCTAAATGCGCGCTCTGCCTGGGTTCTTGTTAAAACGTCCGTACTTCAATGGTGCTTAGGTCAATTCCGTAGTGGCTGTAGACCTTGGTTGTATTTTCGCTTGTCAGTTGGTCCTCGGGGTAGCCGAGAATGCCGGCCGTCCGGACGACGTCCGTTGCCGGGCCGGCCTCGATCTCCAGATACGGCGGGATCTGTGGCCACTCGTCGATTTCGAGCTGTACGCCGTCGAGGTTCGGAAAACGGACGGCCCTACTTGCCGGTACGCACCGGCAGCAGATCCTCGATCAACGCCCACTGCTCATCCGACAGCAACTGAAACCGCGACACGACCGGCAGCATCCCAGCCACTACCCACAACGTTTGTCAGACACGCCCTAGCCGGCCCTGGTCTCCGGTTGGGCTCCGTTGCTCACGGAGCGCCCGATACGGTGCGACACCGGCCGACACAAACGCTCATGAAAAATGCGCCTTGACCTGCGCTAATCAACCCTGGGCGCACTATGTAACACTCGTTGACATCACTAACCGGGGGATTAAAAGCCCGCGGGTTCGACCGTGGTGATTTTGAAACGGTCGTCGATTACATGGCCTCTACCTGCGGTTATGTCAGCATAGCAATCGTGTTGCTGTTGCGAACGGCCGTTCTGGGCTCCGTTAGGTCTCCGTTCTTCCTGCTGTGCTCAAGGGGTCAAATCATAGGTCCTGACCTGGTGTTTTGCCTCTTGGTGGCGAGCATCGTCCGGCGGCTGTCCGGGCTGCACGAGATTCGACGTCTCGTGTAGGGCCATTCGGGTGACGGCTAGGGTCGCCGAGCTAGTGCCGCGTCACGCAACGTTGGGCAGGTAATCCGGTCGGCGGATCTTTGAGTCGACCGCGAAGTGGCGTTTGGGATGGCAATTTCGGTTGCGCCAGCGGAAGTAGCCGGCGATCGCGGCCTCCTGAACAGTGTGGGAGGGGTAGTCGCTGCCGTCGAGAGCGAAGTAGCGTAATGCGGTGAACTCGCACTCGACCCAGTTCAGCCACGAGGCATTGCTGGGCGTGTAGACCAGCTCGATCCCGTGTGCCGAGCACCAGCAGGCGACCTCCGCCTTGGAGTGTGGCTTGTAATTGTCACAGACCAGGTAGAGCGTGCCCACCGGGAATCGGCGGCGGAGCTGCTTACAGAAGTCGAGGAACTGTGGCCAGCGTTTGCGGTCACGGAACCGGTAGAATATCCGGCCCGTGGCCAGATCCAGCGCTGCGAACATCTGCCGCACTCCGTGAGTCCGCGTGTAGGTGGCGCGCAGCCGTGCTGGCTGGCCGCGCCGGAACCAGCCGTGACCAGGGCGAGGTTGCAGATTCAGCGGTCCGAACTCATCGACGCAGAGCACGCGGCCGTCTACCGGCGGATGGTCGTAGAGGTCGAGGATGCGGGCCATCTTGGATGCGAAGTCCGGGTCACGGCTGCGCTTCCAGGTTTTGGTGCGCTGCCAGGTGATGCCAGCCTTGTTCAGGACTCGCCGTGCGGTCTCGGCGGAGACGACCAGTCTGTGGTGTTCGCGCAAGTAGGCGGTGAGTTTGGTCAGGCTCCACGTGGTGAAGGGCTGGCCCAATCCGTGTGGATCGCTGCGGGCGATGCGGCAGATGAGCTGACGGGCGGCCGGACCGAATTTAGCTGGTCGGCCGCCGCTCCATTTTGGGTCCAACGCCGCGAACCCCTGCTCGTTGAACGCATGGATCACCTCGCGCACGTAGTTCTCGGTCGCAGCGAACATCATCGCGATCTCGCTCGCGGACCGGCCCTGCACCGACGCCAGCACCACGCCGGCCCGGCGAAGCCGCACCCGATCTCGCGTCGACCTGGTGATCTTCACCAAACGCTGCGCTTGTTCGGGCTCCAACTCGTGCACGAACACCTCAGGCTGACGAGCCACCAGCACCACCTCCACCGCCCAGCCTCCCAGGCGGGATAGCAGGTCAGGCCATGGGCTATTACCTCACCAACCTTCTGCGCCGCGGCACTAGTCTGCTCGAAACCTGTCCTGCGATTGCTAGCGCCAGAGGGATTTCCGAATCCTGTAGCGCCCTCCTCGCATGGTGGGTGTTTGGCTTTGGTGGTCCTTTGGCTCGACCGGTGCCAGATGCGGAGCCCGTGACGGCGGTGACTGTCTAGTGTTGCGTGTCGTTGATTGATTTACGTCTGTGGTGTTGAGAGAATCACAGTCATGTACGTGGCCTCGGCGTTGGAGTTGCGTGATGGTGA
>NZ_JBFAHL010000039.1:0-37226 GCF_040654155.1 Amycolatopsis sp. NPDC050768 | reverse complement strand
CCTGGCTCGAGCACTACAACACTCAACGCCGCCACAGCGCACTCGGCGGACACCCACCCACCAGCCGACTGCCACCAACCTAATGGCCAAATACAGCTAGGGCGCGTCTCCTGAATGCGTGTCCAGGTGATACACGCTGACAGGACGACGGCGGCTCGGTCGGTGATGGCGCATCATGCCGTGATCTCGCGGATGGGTTCTGACCCGCGCAGCGGAATCGCGCTCAACGCCTCTCGTACCTGGTCAGGACCACCCCACCGGGAAACGTGCGTGTCTCCACCAGGTTCAGGTTCACCCAGCTGTCAAGCGTGGTGAAGAACGGCGTGCCGCCACCCACCAGGACCGGATGGGTGACGATCTCGTACTCATCGACCAGCCCGGCCCGCATGGCCGCCCCGGCCAGCGTTGCACCACCGACCCTCATCGGCCCGCCGTCCTCGGCCTTGAGCCGGGTGATCTCGGCGATCGCGTCGCCAGTCACCATGCGGGTGTTCCAGTCGACCTTGTCGATCGTCGTGGAGGAGAACAGCACCTTCGGCGTGTCCCGCCAGTTCCGCGCGAACGCGATCTCCGCCGGAGTGGCGCCCGGCTGCTGGTCACCTGTCGGCCAGTAGGAACTCATCGTCTCCCACAGCCTGCGCCCGTACAGGAACAGGTCGATCGCCTGCTCCTGCTCGAGCCACCACTGGAACAGCTCGTCACTCGGCCCGCTCCAGCCAAGGTCGCCGCCGGCCGCGGCGATGTAGCCGTCCAGGCTCAGGTTCATACCGTAGATCAGTTTCCGCATGACGCCATCCTTCCGTCGGTCGGCCTTAGGCGTACAGACCGGCGCGACGCCGGGGCTCTCATCGGTGCGAGCTCTCGGCCCGCAGAACTGCTGCTGCGCCGCCGCCCGGAAAGACAACGTGCCCCCGCCCTCCCAAGGGGGGCGTCCCTGTTCCAGTCTACCGAGGTCAGCGGCCCGAAAACGGGGTTCGGTGAATCTGTGGACAACCTCGGGACGGGTGTTTCGGCTGTGGACAAATCAGCGGTTTGGCGGCAAGCGCGCCCGATGATGTGGTAGTCGGCAATTCCCTAGCGAGCCAATCCCGCGATCCTTTCGGCGCCGACGCGAGTTCCGCTCGGCCTGCGAAGTCTTCGGCACTGGCGCGCTCCGCTGGGCCGGTGAAGTCGAATCCGGCTTCACCGGCAACGGCTCCAACGGCGCTGACACCATCGCCGCGGCAACCGGCTAACGGTCCTCCGGCGCGAGCCGCCAGAACGCCGACACCGGCCCCACCTTCGCCCCCATCGGGTACGAGTGTTCGACCGCGTGCGACACGAACCACTTGCCGTAGCGCGCGGCCTCGACGACCGACATCCCCTTCGCCAGCCCGGCCGTCAGCGCCGACGCCATGGTGTCGCCCGCGCCGTGCGTGTGCGGGGTGTTGAAGCGCGGGCCGGGCAGCTCCACGAACGTCGAGCCGTCGAAGAGCAGGTCGACGCACTCCGGGTCGGACACGAGGTGGCCGCTCTTCACGAGCACGTACTTCGGGCCCAGCCGGTGCAGCGCCACGGCCGCGGTGTGCATGCCTTCGCGGTCGGTCACGGTCAGGCCGGTCAGCAAGCGCACCTCGTCGAGGTTCGGCGTCAGCACGGTCGCGCGCGGCAGCAGCTCCTCGCGCAGCGCGGAGAGCCCGTCGGCGTCGAAGAGCGGGTGACCGGTCATCGACGCCGCCACCGGGTCCACCACGAACGGCACCTCGTGATCGCGCCCGATGCCCGCGTTGTCGCAAGCCGTCGCCACGGCGTGGATGATCTGCGCCGACGCGAGCATGCCCGTTTTCGCCGCGCCCACACCCATGTCCGACGCGACGGCCTCGATCTGGCCGGCGACGACGTGCGGCGGGATGTCCGCGCGATCGTGGACTCCCAACGTGTTCTGCACCGTCACGGCCGTCACGGCGACGAGTCCGTGCACCCCACAAGTGAGGAATGTCCGCAAATCGGCCTGGAGTCCGGCTGCGCCACCGGAGTCGGAACCGGCGATGGTCAACGCCGACGGCGGGCTCGGGTTTTCAGTCATGGGCACTTTCCGACTTCTGGTCTAGTCCATTTGGTCAGCTGTCCTTCATCCACAGTCCATCACGGTGGCACAGTGTGAGTGCCATCGCACTATCGGTGGGTGAAGGGGTCAGGATGAAACTCGCTTCAGTGGTCGTGGCGGTCGGCGCGCTCGTCGCCACGTCGTTGTCCGGGGCAGCCGTGGCGAACGCGGACAGCCCGAAGCTCTCGCACGTGACCACGGTCGGCGTGCACAACACCTACGACCCGGCCGCGTACCCGTTCCTCGCTCAGGCGCTGGACAACGGCTCGTCGCTGATCGAGCTCGACGTGTGGCCGGACTTCATCACGCACGAGTGGAAGGTGAGCCACTCGAACCCGTTGGGCAACAGCAACAACTGCGTCGCCGCGTCGACGACCGCCGATCTCTACAAGGGCGGGACGAACAAGAACCTCGAGTACTGCCTCGACGACATCCGCATCTGGCTCGCGGCCCACCCGGACCACACGCCGCTCACGCTGAAGCTCGAGATGAAGACCGGTTTCTCGGACAACACCGGCATGGGCCCGGACGAGCTCGACGCGGCGTTCCGCGCCCACCTCGGCAGCGCCGTCTTCAAGCCGGCCGACCTGCTCGGCAGCTACGCGACGCTGGACGACGCGGCCAAGGCGGACAACTGGCCGAGCGTGGACGCCTTGCACGGCAAGGTGCTGACCGAGATCATCCCGGGCACGGTGGAGGAGCAGAACCCCACCGACACCCTGCACACCGACGTCGAATACGCGAACTACCTGCTGGCGCAGAAGAACGCGGGCAAGCTCGGTGACGTCCAGATCTTCCCGACCGTGCACGGCGCCGTCGGCGGCGACCCGCGTGACAAGTACGCGGCCAACCTCAAGCCGTGGTTCGTGGTCTTCGACGGCGACGCCAACGCGTGGGTCACGCAGACCGGCCCGTGGTGGTACGACGCCAACCACTACTACGTGGTGATGACCGACGGCCAGAACGTCGCCCCGGCCATCGACGACCACAACCCGACCGTCGACCAGGCCAACCAGCGCGTGGCCGAGCTGGCGGCGCAGCACGCGTCCGTGGTCACGTCCGACTGGACGGGCCTGACCACGGTGCTGCCGCAGGTTGTCGCGCGCGGCTGAGTTCCACCCTAGAAAGTCCACAGTGGCCCCTCGTTGGCGCGAGGGGCCACTGTGCGTCCACATCAGACGGTGAGCACCAGCTTCCCGGTGACTCGGCCGCCCTCGCCCACCTCGTGGGCCTTCGCCGCGTCTTCGAGCGGGAACGTCTGGTCCACGTGCACCTTCAGCCGGCCGGCTTCGACGAGCTCCACCAGCCCGAGCAGCCCGACGCGGTCGGGCTCCACGAGGATCGGCGCCGTCTGCACGCCCAGCTTGGCCGCCTCCTCCTGTGCCCGCGCCCCGACACCGCCGGGCACGCTGACGAGCAGGCCGCCCGGCCTGAGCGACGGCAGCCAGCGCAGGTCGCTGTCCTCGCCGACGAGCCCGAGCACGACGTCAAGATCCGCCGGCGCCGCGTTCTCATCGCGGTAATCAATCGGCTCGTCCACGCCCAGGGACCGCAGGAAATCGTGCTTCGCCGCGCTGGCCGTGCCGAGCACGTATGCACCGCGCGCCTTCGCGATCTGCACGGCGAGGTGTCCAACGCCGCCGGCGGCCGCGTCCACGAGCACCCGCTGTCCACTCCGGACTTCCGCCACATCCACCAACGCCTGCCACGCCGTGAGCCCCGCCAGGGGCAACCCGGCCGCCTCCGCGTGCGACAGCCCGGCCGGCTTGCGCACGAACTGGTGCGATGGCGCAGTCACGTACTCCGCGTAGGCCGCGGCCTCGCGCGGGAACCACGGCATGCCGAGCACCTCGTCGCCCTGCTTCACCCCGGTGGCCCCGAAACCCACCTCTTCGACGACGCCGGACACGTCCCAGCCCAGCGTGTACGGCGGCTCGCCGAGGAACACCTGGTGCGCCCGCGTCTTCCAGTCGACGGGGTTGACGCCGGCGGCGTGCACGCGCACCAGTACCTCGGTCGGGCCCGGCGCCGGACGGTCGGTTTCGGTCACCCGCAGCACCTCCGGGCCGCCGAATTCCCGCTGGGTCACCACGCGCATCTCGGATCTCTCCTTCTGGTCGGTTGTCCCCTATGCTCGGCCCCGTAGTCACTTTTCGCCAGAAGGCACTTCCCGGTAAAGTAGGTACCTGATGGAAACCACCTGTGACCAGGACGGATCCTGGGACGTCTACCTGAAGAGCTGTCCCTGCCGCGACGTACTCGACCTGCTCGCGAACAAGTGGACGGCCCTCGTGCTCGGCGTGCTGGAGCAGCGGCCGCACCGCTTCGGCGAGCTGCGCCGCGCCGTCGGCGGCATCAGCCAGAAGATGCTCACGCAGAACCTGCGTAACCTCGAACGCGATGGTTTCGTCAGCCGCAAGGTCTTCCCGACCACTCCGCCGACGGTGGAGTACGCGCTCACCCCGATGGGCGCGGAGGTCAGCGCACACCTGGTGGCGCTGAGCACGTGGTCGCAGTCGAACTTCGACCGGATCCGCGACGCGCGCAGCACCTACGACACGCGCTCGCTCGAACCCGTGAACTGATCCCGCGCGGTACAGGAGTTTTCCTCCCGTACCGCACGGAACGTCCAGTTCGGACTCAGGTGAAGCGCGGCGGTGGCTTCAGCACGCTCTTGCGGTAGTCGGTCACCGCACGCGATTCGGCGATGCCCGGTTTGGGGTCCAGGCCCCATTTCCGGATCACTTTGAGGGCCGCGGCCGGTTTGTTGGCCGAGACCAGCTGGTCGACCTCGAACTGCAGGTCCAAAGGCATCTGGGCCCACAGTGCGCGGGCGGCGGCGTCGTCGGTCACGGGTCCAGTGTGGCCGGTCAGTCGGCCAGCCGCCAGAACGGGGACACCGGACCCACCCCGGCGCCGAGCGGATAAGCCTCGGCGACGCAGCGTTCGATGAACTGCTTCGCCTCGGTCACGGCCGTCGGCACGTCGGCGCCCTTGGCGAGCGACGACGTGATGGCCGAGGCCATCGTGTCGCCGCCGCCGTGGGTGTTGTCGGTGTGGATGCGCACGCCGCTGAGCTCCAGCACGTCCGTTCCGTCGGTCAGCAGGTCCACGCAGTCCTCGGCTTCGTGGAGGTGCCCGCCCTTCACGAGCACCCATCGTGAGCCGAACTCCAGCAACGCCTCGGCCGCCGCGCGCTGGGTTTCCGCGCCGGTGACCGTGATGCCGGTGAGCAGCCGCACCTCGTCGAGGTTCGGCGTGATCAGCGTGGCGCGCGGGAAGAGCTCCGTGCGGATGGCTTCCAGCGCCTCCTCGCGCAGCAGCGCGTGGCCGGTCATCGACGCGGCCACCGGGTCGACGACGAACGGCGTGTCCGTGTCGCGTCCGATGTGGACCTCGTCGAGCGTCTTCGCCACGGCCTGGATGATGCCGGCCGTCGCGAGCATGCCGGTCTTGGCCGCGTTCACGCCCATGTCGCCGGCCACGGCCTTGATCTGCGCCGTGACGACGTCGACCGGGATCTCGGTGAAGCCCTGCACGCCGAGGGAGTTCTGCACTGTGACGGCCGTGAGCGCGACGAGCCCGTGGACGCCGTGGGCGAAGAACGTACGCAGGTCGGCCTGCACACCCGCACCACCGCCGGAGTCGGATCCGGCGATGGTGAGGGCGGTGCGGGGTGTTTCAGTCATGACTACTGCCTCTAATAGCGGGTGGAACTACTGCCCGACGACCGGGAGGTAGACCTTGTTGCCCTGCTCGCCGAACTCGGCCGACTTCTCCGCCATGCCGGCCTCGATGGCCTCCACAGTGGACAGCCCGTGCTCCTCGGCGTACTTGCGCACGTCGTGGGTGATCCGCATCGAGCAGAACTTCGGGCCGCACATCGAGCAGAAGTGCGCGGTCTTCGCCGGCTCCGCGGGCAGCGTCTCGTCGTGGTACGAGCGCGCGGTGTCGGGGTCGAGCGCCAGGTTGAACTGGTCGTTCCAGCGGAACTCGAAGCGGGCCTTGGACAGTTCGTCGTCCCACTCGTGTGCGTGGGGGTGGCCCTTGGCGAGGTCGGCGGAGTGGGCGGCGATCTTGTAGGTGATCACGCCGGTCTTCACGTCGTCGCGGTTGGGCAGGCCGAGGTGCTCCTTCGGTGTGACGTAGCACAGCATCGCCGTGCCGTACCAGCCGATCTGCGCCGCGCCGATGGCCGAGGTGATGTGGTCGTACGCCGGTGCGATGTCCGTCGCGAGTGGTCCGAGGGTGTAGAACGGCGCCTCGCCGGTGAGCTGTTCCTCCAGCTCCACGTTCTCCTTGATCTTGTGCATCGGCACGTGGCCGGGGCCCTCGATCATCACCTGCACGTCGTGCTCACGCGCGATGTGCGTGAGCTCACCGAGGGTCTCGAGCTCGGCGAACTGCGCGCGGTCGTTGGCGTCGGCGATCGAGCCGGGGCGCAGGCCGTCGCCGAGGGAGAACGTGACGTCGTACTTGCGCAGGATCGCGCAGAGTTCCTCGAAGTTCGTGTACAGGAAGGATTCCTGGTGGTGCGCGAGGCACCACGCGGCCATGATCGAGCCGCCGCGGCTCACGATTCCGGTCACGCGCCGGGCGGTGAGGGGGATGTAGCGCAGCAGCACTCCCGCGTGGACGGTGACGTAGTCCACACCCTGCTCGCACTGCTCGATGATCGTGTCGCGGTAGACCTCCCACGACAGCTTCTCCGGCTCCCCGTCGACCTTCTCCAGCGCCTGGTAGATCGGCACGGTGCCCACGGGCACGGGGGAGTTGCGGACGATCCACTCGCGCGTCTCGTGGATGCGCTTGCCGGTGGACAGGTCCATGATCGTGTCGGCACCCCAGCGGGTGGCCCACACCATCTTGTCGACCTCTTCCTCCACTGAGGACCAGACGGCCGAGTTGCCCATGTTCGCGTTGATCTTCACCAGGAACTTCTTGCCGATGATCATCGGCTCGCTCTCCGGGTGCTTGCGGTTGGCGGGGATCACCGCCCGCCCGCGCGCGACCTCGTCGCGCACGAACTCAGGTGAGCACCGCTCGCGCGCGGCGATGAACTCCATCTCGCGCGTGATCACGCCCGCTTTCGCCCAGCCGAGCTGGGTGTTGTGCGCGCGGCCGTCGGCCCAGCCCGTGCGCAGCGGGTGAAGTCCATTGTGGACGTCGATCTTCGCGTCCGGGTCGGTGTACGGCCCGGACGTGTCGTACACGTCGAAGTGCTCACCGTTCGACAGGTCGATGCGCCGCGCCGGAACCCGCAGGCCCGATTCGGTGCGGTGGTAGACCTTGTGCGAACCGGTGATCGGCCCCGTGGTCACGGAAGGCGTGATGGCAGGCTCGTTCTCCAGCGTCGTCAACGACGTTCACTCCCTACGCCGGCATTACCCGGTCAGGTTCATGCGGTCGGCGGCACCGGGTGTCCACAGACAGACACCAGCCGCCCTCTCAGCCCGCCAAGGCGCGAGCTCCCGCGTTGGTTATGAGGTTGTCCCTCGACCATGCCACGGCGGATCATGCGAGCACAAGCCACCCCCGCGTCCGGTGTGTTCTTCACCGGATCGGAGCATCCGGCCGACAGGCGGTCACATGACCGTCACCTGCGCCGACTTCGGGGCGCCTCGTGAGGAAAGTTCTGCTCGCCGGACTGGTGGCGGTGTTGGCGATGAGCGCGGCCCGGTTCCGGTTCCTTAGCGGTCAAGAGGCCCCAGGCCACCGCTCTCCGTGGATTCCGCGCGATTCCGCCGACTACTCCCGCGGCCGGCGCGATTACCTGTCCACCGTTGCGCACGGCTCCGTCTTCATTGACGAGCCCACGCCCCCGATCGTGCTCACCGTCTCGCCGGCCCACAACCGCCGGAAATCGCGGCCAAGCCGCCTGTGTCCTCAGTAACTCACCTTGGGAAAGCCCCCACCCATCCTCGGGGGAACGGCCCTTGGCCAGTCTACCGCTCCCCACCGACAAAATAATCTCCGAAGCCGAGTTGTCCACAGCGAAGCCGAGTTGTGGACAACAACAGAAAACCCGCCCCCCGCAACAAAAAACGCGCCGGCGCAACACCGATCACGGCTGCGCAGGAAAGCCTCGGGCGAAAAAGAGAACCGTCGTCGTTCGGTGCCTTCGTCAGACACCATGCCGGATCAGGTCTGGGATAAAACCCCGCCGTCGTGCGCGAGCATTTCCTCGGCCGCTGACCCGCTGAAACGACGAATCTCCCGGCCCTAACCCGGGACCGGGAGACTCGTCGACAAAGAAACTCAGGCTTCGGCCGGCTCGTCCTTCGGCGGCAGCCAGCTCAACCCCGGCACGCCCCATTTGTTCTTCTTCAGCATCTTCTTCGCCGCCCGCGCGTGGCGGCCCACCAGGCGATCGAGGTACAGGTACCCGTCGAGGTGGTCCGTCTCGTGCTGCAGGCAGCGGGCGAAGTAGCCGGTGCCCTCGACGGTGATCGGCTCACCCGTCACGTCGAAACCGGTCACGCGCGCCCACGACGCGCGGCCGGTGGGGTAGGACTCGCCGGGGACCGAGAGGCAGCCCTCCCAGTCGTCGTCCGGGTCCGGCATGGTCTCGGGGACCTCGGACGTCTCCAGCTTGGGGTTCACCACCAGGCCGCGGTGTTCGACGCCCTCGTCGTCGGGGCAGTCGTAGACGAACAGGCGCAGGTCGAGGCCGATCTGGTTGGCCGCGAGGCCGACGCCTTCGGCGGCGTACATCGTCTCGAACATGTCCTCGGTCAGCGTGCGCAGCTGCTCGTCGAACTCCGTGACCTCACGGGTCGGCTGGTGCAGCACGGGATCGCCGGCGATGCGGATGGGGTGGACGGTCACGAGCAGCGAGTTTAGTCGGACCCGTCTGATACACCTGGATCGGACCGTGACGCGCCGCGCCGGATGCCCATGTCGAGCCTGGGTTCCGTGGTTGAATGGCGCCCGCGGAAGGACAGCCGAAACCGATTGCGAGGACCGCATGGACGCCGCGGAGTCGATGGCTGGAGAGCAGCCGTCGCCGCCGGAGATTGTGGGCGGCCTGACCGAGCGTGAGGTGGAGATCCTCGCGTTCGAACGTCAGTGGTGGCGGCACGCCGGTGCCAAGGAGAACGCCATCCGGGAACGGTTCTCGCTGTCCTCGACCCGTTACTACCAGCTGTTGAACACACTGCTGGAAAAGCCTGAGGCCATGGCGGCCGACCCGATGCTGGTGAAGCGGCTGCGCAAGACGCGCGCCGCCCGGCAGCGCAAGCGCGGCGCCAGGCGGCTGGGGATCGAACTGTCATGAGCATCTTCTCGGGACTGTCCCGGCCCATGCGGGCCGCGGGCGTCGCGCTCATCGGCGTCGCCGTGATCGCCGCGATCGTCGGCGGCGTCACCGCGCTGTCGGGTAATGGATCGAGCGACAACAACGCCGGGCCCACCAGCTCGAGCGGGTCGCCTTCGTCGTCGCAGCCGGCGCCGGGCTCGTCGTCCTCGGCGGCGCCGCCTTCGTCTTCGGCCCCGTCTTCACCGGCTTCGTCGGCACCTTCGGCGCCGCCGGCCGGCCAGTCGGGGCAGCCGAGCCAGCCTGGTCAGCCCAGCGGACAGCCGGGCCAGCCCGGCCAACCTGGCCGGCCCGGTGGTCAGCCGGGGCAGCCGGGCAACGACCAGCAGGCGTCCAACAAGTGGGTGACCGTGCGGGTCTACAACAACTCCACGATCCCGCACCTCGCCGAGCAGGCCGCCGACGACTTCCGCGCGTCGGGCTGGAACGTGCCCGAGGTCGGCAACTACCCGCAGGGAGTGATCCCGCACACCACGGCCTACTTCCGGCCGGGCACCGACGAGGAGGCCGCGGCGAAGCAGCTGGCCGCCGAGTTCGGGTTCCAGGCCCAGCCGCGGTTCGACGGCATCCAGAACTCGAGCCCGGGCGTGATAGTGATCATCACGAAGGACTACCAGAGCCCAAAGGGCAGCTGACCAGCGAAAACAACGGGCCCCACCGCGAAGGTGGGGTCCGTTTTCGTCAGCGTTCCTGCTGCGCCTGCGCGTACGCCTGCAGCGTCGCCAGCTGCGCCGGGTCCAGCGACGGCCGCACGACCTCGCGTGCTTTCGCCAGGTGGGCGGCGGTGACCACGTGTGCCTCGAGTGACTCGCGCATCGCCGTGAGCGCAGCCTCGCGGATGAGCGCGGCGCAGTCGGCGGCGGAGTAACCGTCCAGGGTGGACGCGATGGCCGCCAGATCCACATCGGACGCCAGCGGCGTGTTCTTCGACGTCGCCTTCAGGATCGCGGTGCGCGACTCGGCGTCGGGCGGCGGCACGTAGATGCGCCGCTCCAGCCGGCCCGGCCGCAGCAGCGCCGGGTCCACGAGTTCGGGCCGGTTCGTGGCGCCCAGCACCACGACCTCGCGCATCGGCTCCACGCCGTCGAGCTCCGTGAGCAGCGCGGCGACCACTCGGTCGGCCACCCCGGAGTCGGACGACTGCCCGCGTCGCGGCGCCAGCGCGTCGATCTCGTCCAGGAAGATCAGCGACGGCGCGGCGTCGGCGGCTCGCCGGAACAGGTCGCGCACGGCCCGCTCCGACTCGCCGACCCACTTGTCCAGCAGTTCGGCGCCCTTGATCGCGAACACGTTGAGCGCGCCCGTGCCGGCCAGTGCGCGCACGAGGAACGTCTTGCCGCCGCCGGGCGGGCCGTACAGCAGCACGCCCCGCGGCGGGTCGATGCCCAGGCGGGCGAAGGAATCCGGGTAGCGCAGCGGCCACAGCACCGTCTCAGTGAGGGCCTGCTTGACGTCCACCATGTTGCCCACGTCGTCGAGCGTCAGCCCGCCCGTGGCCAGGTTGTCCGAAGTGGACAGCGAGATCGGCCGGACGGTGGCGAGCGCGTCGAGCAGGTCGTGCTCCGAGATCCGCGGCTCGGCGACGTCACGCTGGCGAAGCGCGGCCCGCAGCGCGGCGTCGCGGCGCAGGGCGATGAGGTCGGCGGCGACGAACCCGGGCGTCTTCTCGGCGAGCACGCCCAGGTCGGCGCCCGGTTCCACGGGCACGTCACGCAGCAGGATCCGCAGCAGCTCCACCCGGGTTTTCGCGTCGGGCAGCGGCAGGCCGAGCTCGCGATCGAGCAGGTCGGCGGTGCGCAGCCGCGGGTCCACGGACTCGGCGCGCTGCGTCGTCGCCACCACGGCGATGCCCTCGCGGCGCATGGCCGCGCGCAGTTCTTCCAGGACGACGGTGGCCACCGGTGGCGGCTGCGTGGCGGGCAGGAGCGCGTCGACGTCGTTGATCAGCAGAACCCCGGGCCCGTCGCCGTCGGCAGCGCGGGTCACGGCCTCGCGCAGGCGGGCGTGGGCCGTGTTCGGCTCCAGCACGGCGATGTTGGGCGCGACCAGCGACACCACGCGCACCTTCTCGGCCTGCGCGACGGACCGCACCAGCGTCGCCTTGCCGACACCCTCCGGCCCGGACAGCAGCACGCCCAGGTGCGCCGACGTGCCCAGCCGCTCGAGCAGCTCCGGCCGCCGGAACGCCAGGTCGAACCACTCGGCGAGCTTGCGCGCGGCCCCTTCCGCGCCGACCAGATCGGCGACGGGTGGGATCGGTTCCGCGAGCTCTTCCGGCTTCGTCTCCTCGACGACCTCCGCGTCGAGGTAGTCCTCGGCCGCCGTCACCGCCGTGCTGCGGACGAGGGCCGTCGCGCTGCGCGTGGGGACGGTGTCGGTCGGCGTCTCGCCCGTGCGGGCGCCGTCGCGCCAGCTGACCACAGTGGACGGTCCCACCACGACCACGCCCGCAGGCTCCGTGGCGGTGACGGTGAGCAGCTCGTTGGTCCACGTCGCGCCGATCGCGCGCGACAGCTGCCCGCGCACGGCCGCGACGTCCGAACCCGGCGCCGGTGCGAGGTCCTGCGGGAGCAGCGAAACGGCGTCGCCCCGCGTGAGCACCTTTCCGGTGAGCGCGAGCCGCAGCGTCTGCGGCGGCACGGACACGCTGGCCAGCCGCGAACCGGAGACCGTCACCGTCTTCGCAGCCGCGACGTCGGCCGGCGTCACCACGATCTCGGACCCCTCGGACACGCCGAGGTTCGACATCGTGACGTCGTCGGTCAGCACCACCCCCGGCGTGCCCTCCTCGGCCGGCGCGGCGAGCGCGGCGCTGCGGCGGGCGCCGGTGAGGTGCACGGCGTCCCAGGCGCGCAGGCCCAGCGCGTCGAGCACCTCGGGGTGCATCCGCACGACTCCGCGCCGGGAATCCAGCGCGGACGGCGTGTGCCTGACGGTCAGCGTGATCTGCGGGTCGCTCACGCCGTTCACCCTAGCGACGCGGACCCCGCCCAGGCGTCGAACGACAGGATCTCGCCCACCGGTGGTCGCGCGGCGGGGGAGAACTCACGCTGCGTCGAGTGCGCCACGGCGATGAGGCCGACCTGAGTGACGTCGGCCGGGATCCCCAGCAGGCGTGCGACGTCCGGCTCGTGGCCGGCGAGGTGGTAGCTGCACAGCGAGCTCGCGAGGCCGCGCGTGCGCAGCGCGAGCTGGAAGCTCCAGATCGCGGGGTAGATCGAGCCGTAGAACGACGACTGCTCCGCGGCCGACGCCGGCGGCCGGCCCGGCATGCACGGCAGCACCAGCGCCGGCACGCGGTCGAGGTTGTCCACGAGGTGGCGGGCGGAGGCGAACATGCTCGTGTCGGCCAGGTGCGCGTAGTGCTGCCACACCTCGTGCGCGGCCTTCCTGGTGATCGCCGCGACCTCGGCGCGCAGCTCCAGGTCCAGCACCGCGACCCAGCGCTGCGCCTTCAGCAGCCCACCGGCGGCGGGCGCCTGCTGGGCGATGCGCAGGCAGTCTTCGATCACCGCGGGGTCGACCGGACGGTCGAGGTCCAGCTTGCGGCGGACGGACCGGGTGGTGGTGAGCAGTGTTTCGGCGTCCATGGCGTCGCTCCAGATCGATACTTACAACGTAAGCGTACACCGTAAGTACTTACGCCGTAAGCTACGATTCGGCCGTGGTGCGCGAAACCCTGACGCGGGAAAAGGTCCTCGACGAGGCGCTGGCCCTGGTGGACGCCGACGGCATGGGCGCGCTGTCGATGCGCAAGCTCGCGGCTCGCCTCGGCGTCGAGGCGATGTCGCTCTACAACCACGTAAAGAACAAAGGTGACCTGCTCGACGGGCTCACCGCGCGCGTCTTCGAGTCCGTGCCGCTGCCGGTGCCGTCGTGGAGCTGGGAAATCCGCGTCCGCCGGCTCGCCGAGGGCCTCTACACGGCGTTCACGCGGCACCCGGCCGTGGTGCGCGCGCTGGCGGCCGAGGAGGCGAACCCGCGCTCGCCCGGTGCGTTGCGCGTGATCGACGCCCTGCTGGGCGCGCTGCTCGACGCCGGGCTCGACGAGGAGGCCGCCGCCCGCGGCTACCGGTCGTTGATGGGACTCACGTTCGGCGCGGCGCTGGCCGACTCCGTCGCCGGGGGCGTCGCCCAGCGGGACGAGCCCGTCGGCGACTGGTTCAGCCGCATGGTCACGCCGGAGGAACTGCCGAACCTGTACCGCGTGCTGCCGTCACTGGCGGACGTCGACTGCGTGCAGGACTTCCACGACCAGCTCGACCTGCTGCTCACCGGCCTGCGCGCGGCGGCCCGCTAGGCGACCGGCGTCAGCGGCGCCGGATCCCGATCCGCCGCCAGCTGCGGCGGCGCTGGTTCGGGCCGGAAGTCGAGTTCGAGCTCGAATTGCCGGTGCCCGAGTGGTCCCGGTCCCGCAACGCTCGCGTCGCCCGCACGAAGTCCGAGCTGTTGCGCGGCAGCCGCACCGCGCGCATCGCCGCGCCCGCGACCCGGCGAGACGCCGGACGCAGCCGTAGGCGCCGCTGCGAACGCGCACGGCGGATGGCGCGGCGTTCGCGCGGCGGGACCGTCCACGCCTCGGGGTGCGCGGCGAGCCAACGGTTCCGGTACACCGCGTACGGGATGTGAAGCAGGTACAGCACCAGCGCGATGGCCAGCGCCACCAACGGGAACTGGATGATCGCGGCGGCCAGCAGGCCGACGCCCACCAGCAGAGGCGCGATGGCCCTGGCGGGCACCTTGACGGTCTTCAGCGACAACGTCGGGATACGGCTGATCAGCAGCGCGGCGACGGCGATCGTCCAGGCGATCACCACGTACTGCTCGGACCACCAGCCCTCGCCCCACTGCAGCGTCGCGATGAGCGGCAGCATGGCGACGAGGCCGCCGGCCGGCGCGGGCACGCCGACGAAGAATTCCCCCGCGTACGGCGGCTTGTCGGTGACGTCGAGCAGGGTGTTGAAGCGAGCGAGGCGCAGGATCATGCAGACGGCGAAGATCAGCGAAGCCACCCAGCCGATGCGGTCGCCGTGCGACTGCCACACGTACAGCACCAGCGCCGGCGCCACGCCGAACGAGATGCCGTCGGACAGCGAGTCGAGCTCGGCGCCCATCTTCGACGTGGCGTCGAGCAGGCGCGCGATGCGCCCGTCGAGGCTGTCGAGCACCGCCGCGATGCCGATGGCCGCGATGGCCATGGCGTAGTTGCCCGTGAGCGCGAACTGCACGGACGACAGCCCGGCGCACAGCGCCAGCACCGTGATGGCGTTCGGCAGCAGCCGAATGCTCGGGGTGGTCACGCGGACCATGAGATCAGCCTTCTGCCAGTGCCGGGAGTTCGGCGATCACCGTCTCGCCGCCGACCGTGCGCTGGCCCTTCTCGACGAGCACGCGGCTGCCGGGCGGCAGGTAGAGGTCGACACGGGAGCCGAACCGGATGATGCCGTAGGTGGCACCCGCGGCCACCTTGTCGCCCTCGTGGATCTCGCACAGGATGCGGCGCGCGACGAGGCCGGCGATCTGCACGACGACGAGCTCGTGGCCGTCGACGGTGCGCATGAGCACGGAGTTGCGCTCGTTGTCCTCGCTCGCCTTGTCCAGGTCCGCGGAGAGGAACTTGCCCGGCCGGTAGGCCACCTTCTCGATGACGCCGGGGGCCGGGATCCGCTGGACGTGCACGTCGAACACCGACAGGAACACGCTCACGCGCATCCGCGGCTCGGCGGGCAGCCCCAGCTCGGGCGGCGGCACGGCCTCCTCGAGGAGGGACACCAGACCGT
Source organism: Amycolatopsis sp. NPDC050768 (assembly GCF_040654155.1). Taxonomy (NCBI): domain Bacteria; kingdom Bacillati; phylum Actinomycetota; class Actinomycetes; order Pseudonocardiales; family Pseudonocardiaceae; genus Amycolatopsis; species Amycolatopsis sp. NPDC050768. The sequence goes on along the minus strand of NZ_JBFAHL010000039.1, from coordinate 22,045 downwards.
CGGCCGAGGCCACCGCGATGTTGTCCCGCTCCGGCGCGACGCGGGCGGGCTCGCGGAAGAACGCGGCGGTGGCCGCGGTCGCGAGCGCGCCGACCACACCGAGGCGCTTGGAGAACCGGCGCAGCACCAGCGTCGCCGCCAGCCCGCCGAAGACGAACGGGCGTCCGGCGGGGTGCATCGGCGGGATGGTCTCCCGCGCGAGCTGCACTGCGTGCGTGAGGGGATTGCCGGTGGGCTTGCCGCTCATGGATCGGTTCCCCGCTGTTCGTTGCGTTCGGAGGGAGAGGACGGGTTTCACGTCCGATTTGGGAATCACCACGCTACCGCCCGTCGGCGGACGGACACGTCCAGGGCCGGTGGCCGCTCCCCCGTAAGGGTTTCCCCGACGCGGGTGGGCGTGCCCACAAACCGGTAACGACTGATCGAATTCCTCGACAACTCTCAGTAGTACCCGCCGTTCGGGAGCCGTGCCCGGGCCTGAGTCCGCCGAGGAAGCGATGTCCGTACCCGATCCGCTCACCGAGCTGCTGTGCGCGTGGCGACGGGAGATCTCCGCCGCGCCCATGCCCGTGCTCGTGGACACGGCGCAGGCTGTGCGCGTGGTCCGGGAGGCGATCCGGGCGGGCCGGGTGCATGCGTCCCCCGACGACGCATGCACCCGGACGCGGAACTGATCAGTTTAGGCGGTTTCCGGGGGTTACTGACGGTTCGTGCGGAAACCGTTACAAACGGTCACCGGGTCACCTGTAGTTGTCGCGCCGGTAGTTGTCGTGCGGCCAGTCGTCGCGCCTGGACCGCCGGCCGATCGAGCTGACCAGCCGCAGCACAGCCAGCAGGACGATCGCGCCCAGGATCGCGACGCCGAAGCTCGGGAAGTCGAACTCGAAGCGCTGCTGCTCACCCGTCGCCAGTCGGTAGATGAAGCCGCCGAGAGCCGCCCCGAGCACCCCGACGAGCACGCTGACCAGGCACCCCTGCCGGCGCCGGTCCGGCCCGCCGACGACGAGGTTCGCGAGCCAGCCGACCAGCGCACCGAAGACGATCCAGGTGAAGAAGCCCATGTGGGTGAGGATACCTGGGGCGCGGTTACACAAGGGATATTGTGCAATTGTGGTTGTGCAACTACTCTTGTGGATTGTGTCTGATCCCGTTGAGGTCCAGCAGATCCGCGACTCCCACGTGCTGGCCGCGATGTCCCACCCTTTGCGTCGGCGACTCCTCGACATCCTGAAGCTCGACGGCCCCGCCACCGCTTCGATGCTGGCCGAACGCACGACTTCCGCCGTCGGCAACATCTCGCACCACCTGAAGGTCCTCTCGGCCGCCGGCCTGGTCGAAGAGGCCCCCGAACTCGCCCGCGACCGCCGCGAACGCTGGTGGCGCCGCCCTTCGCGCGCCCTGTCCTGGTCCACTTCGGACTTCGTCGGCGATCCCGTGGGCGACGCGGCCGAGGTCGTCGCGCTCGACCGGCAGGCTTCGCTGTCCCGCTCGTGGCTCTCGGACCTGGAAACGGAACCCCCCAAGTGGCGCGACGCCTGGTTCACCAACGAAACCTGGGCCCGGCTGTCGGCGGCGGAGGTGATGGAGCTGAGTTCTCGGGTCCTTGCGCTGTTCGCGGAGTACACCGAACGCCCGACCCCGGACGACGACGTCGAGCGGCGCCCGGTTTTCCTGTTCGCCCGAGGCTTTCCCGCGCAGCCGTGATTCAGGCGGTTCAGCGGCTCGGCCGGGATTTCCGGCTCTTGTGGGCCGGCGAGACGGTGAGCATGGTGGGCAGTGCCGTCGCCGGGACGGCGCTGCCGCTGGTGGCTGTCGTGGGGTTGCGGGCCTCGACGTTCGAGGTGGCGCTGCTGACCGCCGTGGCGTGGCTGCCGTGGCTGGTGGTCGGGCTGCCCGCCGGCGCGTGGGTGGACCGGGTGCGGAAGCGACCGGTGATGGTGGCCTGCAACACCGTGTCCATGCTTGTGTTCGTGAGCGTCCCGCTCGCGCAGGTGGCAGGGGTGCTCTCGGTCCCGTATCTCCTGGGAGCCGCGCTGGCTGGTGGTATCGCGAATGTGTTCTTCTCTGTCGCCTACCGCAGTTATCTTCCGGCCATTGTGGATGGTGACCAGCTACTCAAGGCCAACACCCGGCTGCTCGGCAGTGAATCGGTCGCGCAGGTCGGCGGGCCGGGGCTCGCCGGGGTGCTGGCGGCCGCGTTCGGGCCGGTGAGCGGGGTGCTCGTCGATGCGGTCAGCTTCGGCGTCTCCGCCCTGTGCCTCAAAGGTATCCGCCGAGTCGAGCCGAAACCCGTTGTCACGCAACGGGTCCGGCTGCGGACCCAGGTCGCCGACGGGATGAGGTTCGTCGCCGATGACCCGTACCTGCGGGTGCTCGTGCTCTTCGGTGCGGCGTCCAACCTCGCGCTCGACGGGTACGCCTCGATCCAAGTCGTTTTCCTCGCCCGCGACCTCGGCGCCGGGGTGGGCACGATCGGAGTGGTGCTCGCGCTGGTGGAGGTCGGCGGGGTCGTCGGGGCGCTGCTCGTAACCAGGCTGGCCGGTCGGTTCGGAACGGCGCGCGCGTTCCTGTTGTGCGAAGTGCTCGCTGCGCCGGTGATGCTCATCGGCCCGCTGGATGGCCTCACGTGCTTCGTCGTGGCCGGCATCGCCGTCACCGGAGGATTGGTCGGGTCCAATGTGCTCACCGGGACGTTTCGCCAGCGTTACTGCCCACCCGAGCTCTTCGGCCGCATCACCGCGAGCTCCGCCGTCGTCAACTACGGCACCATCCCGCTGGGCGCGTTCCTCGGCGGTGTCCTCGGCGAAGCGCTGGGTGTGCGCGAGACGATGTTCATCATGGCCGGCGTCCAGCTCGCCTCACTGGTGATCCTCCTCAAGAGCCCGCTGCGCCGCGACAGGGACTTCCCTACAGCAGCAGCACGTCCACTTCAGTCCCTTCAGCCACCTCACCAACCCCCTCCGGCAGCACGATCAGGCAGTTCGCCTGGGTGAACGCCGCCAGCAGGTGCGAGCCCGGCCCGCCCCGCGGTCCGACCACGCCGGTCACCTCGCCCTCGGTCGGCGTGTAGAAGCCGCGGCGGAACTGGCGCCGCGAGCTGGGCGACGACATCGCCTCCGAAAGCCGCGCGCGCACCCGGCGGCGGTCGACGTCCGTGTGGCCCATGGCCGACAGCAAGGCCGGCCGCAGGAAGGCCTCGAACGACACCAGCACGCTCACCGGGTTGCCCGGCAGCGTCACCACGGGCACGCCGTTCCAGTGGCCGCAGCCCTGCGGCCCGCCGGGCTGGATGGCGATCTTCTGGAACCGCACGCCCTGGCCCGTCAGCGCGTCCTTGACGACCTCGTACGCCCCGGCGCTGACGCCGCCGGAAGTGATCAGCAAGTCGGCGTCCGCGAGCTTCGGCTCGATGATCTTGCGGAACTCCTCGACGTCGTCCACCACGCTGCGCACCACGGCGACGCGGCAGCCCAGCTCGCGCAGCGCGGCGGCGAGCATCACGCTGTTGGATTCGTAGATCTGCCCGTGCCGCAACGGGTTCGGGGCCTCGACGAGCTCCGTGCCGGTCGACACCACGAGCACGGACAACGGCCGGTGCACGGCCAGCTCGGCCAGCCCGACGGCCGCCGCGAGGCCCAGCTGCGAGTGGCCGAGCACGGTGCCGGCGCGCAGGGCCACCACGCCGCGCTCCACGTCCTCGCCGGTGCGCCGCACATGGTCGCCCGAGGACGCCGCCTTGGAGATCCGCACGTCGACAGTGCCGCCGTCGGTGTCCTCCACCATCACGATCGCGTCGGCACCCGGCGGCAGCGGCGCGCCCGTCATGATCCGGTGCGCGGTGCCCGGCTCCAGCGTCGCGACGTCCACGCGCCCGGCGGGGATGTCGTCGGCCATGGGCAGCGTCACGGGCGACTCGGCGCTGGCACCGGCGACGTCGGCTGCGCGCACGGCGTAGCCGTCCATCGCGGAGTTGTCGAACGGCGGCAGCGACACCCCCGCGTGCACGTCCTCGGCCAGGACGAACCCGGCGGCTTCGGCGAGGGGCAGGGTCGTCACGGGCGTGCGGCCGAGCAGCTCGGTCACGGTCTCGCGGTAGGCATCGACGGAGATCACGCGGACCATCCTCCCCCTCGCGCGCGGGCGTGCAACACTCTCCCGCGGCAAGAGTCGGGGATCAGGGGAGTTCTGATGCAGGTACGAGTCCGCCACCAGCCGTCGTTCGCGGTTGCGCGGCTGGAGCTGACGCCGGGTGAACCGGTGCAGGTCGAGTCGGGCGCGATGATGGCGACCAGCTACGGCGTGACCGTCCAGTCGCAGGCCAACGGCGGGATCATGAAGGGCCTCGGCCGCGCGTTCCTCGACGTCATCACGCTGCGGCCGGGCGAGGCGATCACCGTCGGCACCGGTCACGTGGTGGCCTACGCCGACACTGTCCAGTACCAGCTCCGCAAGGTCGCGCAGGGTGTGATCCAGTCGATGAAGAGTGGTGAAGGCTTCGTGTTCGACTTCGCCGGCCCCGGCCAGATCCTCATGCAGACGCGCAACCCGTCCTCGCTGATCAGCTGGATCCTTTCGCACGTCCCCTCCCGCTGACATGCGCGTCCACACGAGGCACACGCCGAACTTCGGCGTCGCGCGAGTGCACCTCGCGCCCGGCGAGGCCGTGCAGTCGGCGTCGGACACGATGCTGGCGACCAGCTTCGGCGTGCGCGAAGGCGCTCCGCCGTCGGCGCGGGGCGGCGCGCGCAAGCCCGGCGTCTCCGTGTTCACCGCGCCCGCCGAGGGCGGCTGGGTCGACCTCGCCCCGCTCGGGCCCGGCGACGTCTACCCGCTGGAGCTCACAGGCAATACCGGCTGGTCGGTGCACCGCGACGCCGTGCTCGCGCGGCCGTCTTCCGTGCGTCACGACCAGACGTGGGCGCCGTTGCAGCAGCTCTTCGGCGCCGACGCCGGGTTCCTCGACCACTACAGCGGCACCGGTCCGCTCGTGCTCACCGCGCCGGGACCCGTCGACTCGTTCGAGCTGTCGGCCGGTGAGCTGGTCACCGTGCGACCGGACTACGTGCTGGCCTACCCGGACACGCTGCAGTGCCGGCTACGCGCCGTGGACCCGAGCGGCCCCCAGTCGCTGCGTACCGGCGAAGGTCTGGTCCTCGATTTCGCCGGACCGGGCACCGTTCTCGTGCAAGCGCGAAACAGGCGGGTTTCCCGGGGCTGACGAATCTGCGAATCAACCATTGCCGAGGGGCGTAATTCCGGTAGCGTGAACTGCACTTCCAGCCGCTACGGACAGCGGATCTTGTCCTGAGGGAGGGCGCCGTGGCTGTCGGCACCGTCAAATGGTTCAACTCGGAAAAGGGCTACGGGTTCATCGAATCCGCCGAAGGGCCTGATGTGTTCGTCCACTATTCGGCGATCCAGGCCGAAGGATTCCGGACGCTCGACGAAGGGGACCGGGTCGAGTTCGAGGTCCAATCCGGCCGCGACGGCCGCAGTCAGGCGGCGGACGTCCGCAAGGTCTCCTGATTCCGGGGTAGCCGACCGGTTGGGCGAACCGCCCATCGCTGCGGAATGCAGGGCGTTAAGCTGCGCAGCGTGACAGGCGATGTGTCGGGGGACCTCACCGGTCGCCGGCTGGGCAACTACCGCATCGACTCGGTGCTCGGCAAGGGCGGCATGAGCGTGACCTACCAGGCCACCGACGTGCGGCTCGGCCGGAAGGTGGCGCTGAAGGTCATCGGCGACCACCTGGGCACCGACGCCGAGTTCCGCGAGCGGTTCGTGGACGAAGCCCGCAACACGTCCGCGATCGACCACGCCAACGTCGTGCCCCTGTACGACTTCGGCGAGCTCGAAGGCATGCTCTACATCGCCATGCGCATGGTCGACGGCGGCGACCTCGCCGGGCTGATCTCTTCGGGCCCGATCGCGCCCGCGCGCGCCCTGGCGCTGCTCGACCAGGTCGCCGACGCGCTGGACACCCTGCACAACCGCGGCCTCGTCCACCTCGACGTGAAACCCGCCAACGTGCTCGTCACCAGCAAGGAAACCTCCCGCGAGCACGTCTACGTCGCCGACTTCGGCCTCACCCGCCGCGGCGCCACCGGCCACCGCACGCGCGGCGGCGACTTCCTGGGCTCCCCGACCTACGCCGCGCCCGAGCACCTGCGCGGCGAGCCCCTCGACGGGCGCACCGACCAATACGCGCTGACGTGCGTGCTCTTCGCGTGCCTCACCGGCACCCCGCCGTTCAAGGGCGACGTGCCGACGGTGATCAAGGGCCACCTCAACGGCGAGCCGCCCTCGGTCTCGCACGTGGTCGCGCTGCCCGCCGCCGTCGACGACGTGATCCGCAAGGGCATGGCGAAGAACCCCGCCGACCGGTACCCGAACTGCGTGGCGATGATCGCCGCCGCCCGCGTGGCGCTGGGACCGCTCGCGACGTCGGACACGCCGCCGGGGCCGCCGGGTTCGGGTGGGGCCGGGATGCAGAACGGACTGTCCGGCTTGGGTGGTCTCGGTGGTCCGGGTGCGGCCGGTGGCCAGGGCGGCCAGGGCAGTCAGGGTGCTCAGGGGGAGGGAGCCGGCGTGCCACCCTTCGGACAACCGCCGGGATACGGCCAAGGCGGGCCGCAGAATCCCGGTGGGCCCGGCGGTCAGGGTGGTCAGGGAAACGACCCGGCGCACGGCGCCCAATGGTCGGGACCCGGCGGACCTGGCGTCCCAGGTGGACCAGGCCAAACCGGACCCGGTGGCCAGGGCGCACCCGGCCAAGGCGGACCCGGCGACGGAAACCCGTGGGCCGGCCCCGGCGGCTGGTCCGGCGCCCCGCAGAACCCCGGCCAGCCCCCCGGCGCCCCGCCGCAAGGCCCGCCCCCCGGCTACGGCTACCCCGGCATGCCGCCGCAAGGACATCAAGTACCGCACGGATATCCGGGCCAACACGGTCACCCGGGACAACCCGGCCCGCAGCCCGGCTACTCCAACCAACAACCGGGCTACCCCAACCAGCAACAGGGTTACCCCGGCATGCACCCGGGTTACGGCCCGCCCGGCGACCCGATGCGGCTGCGTCCGCCGTCGCCCGCCGGTGGCGCCGGTGCGTTCCAGCAGTCGCGCAGCGGCGGTGGCCGGAAGTGGCTGTGGATCGGCCTCGGGATCGTCGTGCTCGCCGGCCTGATCGTCGGCGCGATCTTCCTCTTCGGCGGCGGCGACAGCGGCGGCGGCACGACCACCCCCACGACCGCGCCGAACATCCCCGTCGGCCCGGGCGGACCCAGCGGTTCGCAGTCCGGCTCGCCGTCGCTCAACCCGCCGCCCGCGTCGATCCCCATCCAGCCGAGCCGCTGACCCGCGATCTCATCTCCGGCAGGTGACCACCTCGAATTCCCGCTGTGTTCGACTCCCGGGACACGCCGGAGGTCGAGGGGGCCAGCCGTGGATTTCGGTGACCGGCAGGACTTCGAGGACGCCGCACGCGGGTTCGTCGCGACGCCCGACCCCGTCACCATCACCGGCGCCGACGGCCGCGCGGTGTTCGACCTGCGCCCGTACGCCTACCTCGACGGCGACTGCCCGGACACGGTGAACCCCAGCCTGTGGCGGCAGGCGCAGCTGTGCCGCACCAACGGGTTGTACGAGGTGACCACCGGCATCTACCAGGTCCGTGGCTTCGACATCTCCAACATGACGATCGTCGAAGGCGGGCGCGGCGTGATCGTGATCGACCCGCTGATCTCGGAGGAATGCGCGGCGGCCGCGATCGCCCTCTACCGCGCCCATCGCGGTGACCGGCCGGTCACCGCCGTCATCTACACGCACTCGCACGCCGACCACTTCGGCGGCGTGCTGGGCGTGTTGCCCGGCGGCGCGGGTGACGTCCCGATCCTCGACCCGGCGGGCTTCCTCGAGGACGCCGTGGCGGAGAACGTGTACGCGGGCACGGCGATGAGCCGCCGGGCCACGTACATGTACGGCATCACCCTCGACGTGAGCACCACCGGCCAGGTCAGCGGCGGGCTCGGCATCGCCACGTCGACGGGCCGGCTCGGGTTGCTCGCGCCCACCGTCGACATCACCGCGACCGGGCAGGAAGAGGTACTCGACGGCGTCCGCGTCGTCTTCCAGCTCACGCCCGGTACCGAGGCGCCGGCCGAGATGAACTTCCACTTCCCGGACCACCGAGCCCTGTGCCTGGCCGAGAACGCCACGCACAACCTGCACAACCTCCTCACGCTGCGCGGCGCGCTGGTCCGCGACCCGCGCGTCTGGGCCCACTACCTCGACGAGGCGATCGAACTCTTCGGCGCCGCCACCGACGTGGCGTTCGCCTCGCACCACTGGCCCACCTGGACACCGCCCGCGTGGTGAAGTTCCTTTCACAGCAACGAGATCTCTACGCGTACCTGCACGACCAGACCCTGCGCCTGCTCAACCAGGGCGCCACCGGCATCGAGATCGCCGAGGACTTCACACTGCCGCCGGAGCTGGAGAACGCGTGGCACGCGCGGGGTTACTACGGCTCGGTCAGCCACAACGTCAAGGCGATCTACCAGCGTTACCTCGGCTGGTTCGACGGCCACCCCACGTCGCTGTGGCAGCACCCGCCGCAGGCACTGGCCACGCGCTACGTGGACGTCCTCGGCGGGGTGCCCGCCGTCCTAGGCAAGGCGCAGGAGTACGTGGACGCCGGTGACCTCCGCTTCGCCGCCGAACTGCTCAAGCACGCCGTGTTCGCCGACCCGGACAGCTCCGTCGCCAAGAACGCCCTGGCCGAGGTCTACCAGCGCCTCGGCTACGGCGCCGAGAACCCGACCTGGCGCAACTTCTACCTCGTCGGCGCGCTCGAGCTCCGCAAGGGCATCACCCCGCCGCCCCTCGACATCGGCGGCGGCATGACGGCGGCGCTCACGGTCGAGCAGCTCTTCGACTCCCTCGCCATCCGCGTCGACGGTCCCCGCGCCGCCGCCGACCCGCTCACCATCGAGTGGCGCTTCACCGACCTCGCCGCCACGATCCGCACCACCTTGTCCAACGGCGCGCTGATCCAGACCGCGAACCCGACGTCCGCCGTGGACGTCGACCTGACCCTCACGTTGACCAAGGAACAGCTGCTCGGCCTCCTGTCCGGCGGCGACCCGGATGACCTCGACCACACCGGCGACCCAGCCGTCCTCGGGCGGCTGCTCGCTCTCCTCGACTCGGACGACCCGGGCTTCGCCATCGTCACGCCGTGACAAGCGTGGATCACTGACCTGCGGTTCTTGCACTCTCACCGTGGGAGTGCTAAACACGGCATTGGCACTCGACGCCGTTGAGTGCCAAGCGTGCGGTCACCGACTGCGCGCTTGAAGGTCGGGACGGTGAGGCTGGCCCAGGTCAGTCGTCCGTCGCGGGCACCGAGCCTGGCCGAGGACGTGTCCTGCTGCCGCCGCTGACGGGGTCTTGAGCTGAGACGCTCGAGACGACGCAGCGCGGCGGTGGCGCCCAATACCGGAGGACCACACCGCAATGGCCAAACTGATCGCGTTCGACGAGGACGCCCGCCGCGGTCTTGAGCGCGGCCTCAACATCCTCGCCGAAGCCGTCAAGGTGACGCTCGGCCCGCGTGGCCGCAACGTCGTGCTCGAAAAGAAGTGGGGCGCGCCGACGATCACCAACGACGGTGTCTCCATCGCCAAGGAGATCGAGCTCGAGGACCCGTGGGAGAAGATCGGGGCCGAGCTCGTCAAGGAAGTTGCCAAGAAGACCGACGACGTCGCGGGTGACGGCACCACCACCGCCACCGTGCTCGCCCAGGCGCTCGTGCGCGAGGGCCTGCGCAACGTTGCCGCGGGTGCCGACCCGATCAGCCTGAAGCGCGGCATCGAGGCGGCCGTCGAGGCCATCACCGAGCAGCTGCACAAGATGGCCGTCCAGATCGAGACCAAGGAGCAGATCGCTGCTACGGCCTCGATTTCTGCCGCTGACCGCACCATCGGCGAGCTGATCGCCGAGGCGCTGGACAAGGTCGGCAAGGAAGGCGTCGTCACCGTCGAGGAGAGCAACACCTTCGGCCTCGAGCTCGAGCTCACCGAGGGCATGCGCTTCGACAAGGGCTACGTGTCGGGCTACTTCGTGACCGACCCGGAGCGCCAGGAAGCCGAGCTGGAGGACCCCTACATCCTCCTCTTCGGTTCCAAGATCTCGAACGTCAAGGACGTTCTGCCGCTGCTGGAGAAGGTCATCCAGTCCGGCAAGCCGCTGCTGATCATCGCCGAGGACGTCGAGGGCGAAGCCCTTGCCACCCTGGTCGTCAACAAGATCCGCGGCACCTTCAAGTCCGTCGCCGTCAAGGCCCCGGGCTTCGGTGACCGCCGCAAGGCCATCCTGCAGGACATCGCGATCCTGTCCGGTGGCCAGGTGATCTCGGAGGACGTCGGCCTCAAGCTGGAGAACGCGGACCTGTCGCTGCTGGGCCGCGCCCGCAAGGCCGTGATCACGCGCGACGAGACCACGATCGTCGAGGGTGCGGGCGACGCCGACCAGATCCAGGGTCGCGTCAACCAGATCCGTGCGGAGATCGAGAACTCGGACTCCGACTACGACCGTGAGAAGCTGCAGGAGCGCCTCGCGAAGCTGGCCGGCGGCGTCGCCGTCATCAAGGCCGGTGCCGCGACGGAGGTCGAGCTCAAGGAGCGCAAGCACCGCATCGAGGACGCGGTGCGCAACGCCAAGGCCGCCGTGGAAGAGGGCATCGTCGCCGGTGGTGGCGTGGCTCTGATCCAGGCCGCCGAGGCTGCCTTCGCGGGCCTGAAGCTCGAGGGCGACGAGGCCACTGGTGCCAACATCGTCAAGGTCGCCGTCGAGGCGCCGCTCAAGCAGATCGCCATCAACGCCGGCCTCGAGGGCGGCGTCGTGGCGGAGAAGGTCAAGTCCCTCCCGCAGGGCCACGGCCTCAACGCCGCCACCGGTGTCTACGAGGACCTGCTCGCCGCCGGCGTGCCGGACCCCACGAAGGTCACCCGCTCCGCGCTCCAGAACGCCGCCTCCATCGCGGCGCTGTTCCTGACCACCGAGGCTGTCGTCGCGGACAAGCCGGAGAAGGCTTCCGCCGCTCCGGCCGACCCGTCCGGCGGCATGGGTGGCATGGACTTCTGAGTTCGGCTGCTGTTTGACGCTAGATCCGGAAAAGCCCGGTCCACTTCGGTGGTCCGGGCTTTTCCCTTTGTTGGCCACGGGTTTGTGCCTGCGGTCGGGCTTCGGGGTGCGGCTTCGATCGGGCCGGTCGGTCCTGCGGCATCGGTGTGGAAGTCGGCCGGCGTGCTCGCGTGGGCGTCGGCTCGTGGCCGCCGGCGCCGGATTTTTTTTGGTTTCGTCCGATGTGGACACAGCGAACGGCCCGGGCGCTCCCCGCGCCCGGGCCGTTCGCTCCCCCTTGGTTGTGCCACCCCTTCCCCCCAGTACCGCGGCCCTCCCCAGCCGCGACGGGTCAGGCGGCTTGGGTCGCTTCGGGCGTCAACACGGCAGCGGCGACGTAAACCGGCAACATGATCCCGGCCGACAGCACCGTCGCGGCCACGACCGCGATGCGGACCATCGTCGGGTCGACGCCGAGGTAGTCCGCCCAGCCCCCGCAGACCCCGGTCAACATCCGGTCGGTGCGGCTGCGGAAGAGCTTCTTGGTTTCCGGGGTGTACACGCTGTTCGTCATGCCATGAATACTCCGCCGCGTGGCCCCTCGGCACATCGGGGAACGGCCCGGAGACCGACCCTGGACTCCGACCCTGAGGCGGGGTCGGGGAAATTCGGGTGCCAACGCTCACTGCATCGTCTCCTGCCGCGCCGGTGTGCGTTTCGCCTGCGACCTCCGCGACCTCCGCGACCTCCGCCGTGGCCGCCACTCGCGAGCCGAGGCGTTGGTGGCCGCCGAGGAGTTGGAGCGTGAGCTGGAGTCGTTGGTGGCTGGCGGGGTCTCCGCTGCCGGAGGAGCCGGACCAGGAGCGGGCTGATGCTTGGCTCGTCCGCGCTCACCTGGGCCGGTGGCGCTGAAGGTCAGCGCAGCGCGCGCACCCGGTCCAACCGGGCCAGCCAGGCCTCGGTGACGTCGGGCGCGGCGGCGAACTCATCGAAGCGATCCGGCACCGGCGCCTGCGGCAGGACCGGGAGGTAACCGTCCACGGGGGACAGCGACGTCGTGCTGACGTCGCCGTTCAGCAGGGACATCGTGCCCAGGCCGCAGGCGAAGTCGAGCTGCGGGAGGGCGCCCGCGAGGGCCAGGCCGGCGGCGAGGCCCACGCTGGTCTCGACAGCGGACGACACGACGCACGGCAGCCCGCACGCCTCGGCCACCTCCAGCGCGCGCCGCACGCCGCCGAGGGGGGCGACCTTCAGCACGGCGATGTCGGCGGCCCCGGCGACGGCGACCTTCAGCGGGTCCTCGGCGCGGCGGATCGACTCGTCGGCGGCGATGCGCACGGACACGCGGCGCCGGACGGCGGCCAGCTCGTCGATGGTGCGGCACGGCTGTTCGGCGTACTCGAGGCCACCGGCGGCCTTGTCGAGGGCGGCGAGCGCGGTGATGGCGGTGTCGACGTCCCAGGCTGTGTTGGCGTCGACGCGGATGGCGCCGGCCGGGCCGAGGGCGTCGCGGACGGCTTCGAGGCGGGCGCAGTCGTCGGCGAGTGTGGAGCGCTTGTCGGCGACCTTCACCTTCGCCGTGCGGCAGCCGGAGGCGCGGACCAGCGCGTGGGCGCGGTCCGGCGGCACGACGGGGACGGTCGTGTTGACCTCGACACGTTCGCGCACCGCGGCGGGCCAGCCCTGCTCGCTCGCCTCCAGGGCGCTCGCCAGCCACGGCACGCTCTCGGCGTCCGAATAGTCCGCGAACGGGCAGAATTCACCCCACCCGGCGGGTCCTTCGAGCAGGACGCCTTCACGGACGGTGATGTCCCGGAACCGGTTGTGCAGGGGCAGCGCGTAGACCTTCATCACCGCAGATCATGCCACTGGCGAAGTCACGTGCCGATCGGGCGGCGACCGGCCAGAATGAGACCTGTGGACGGCCTCGACTTCCGGGTGCTCGGCCCGGCCGAGGTCGTGGCCGGGGGCCGCGCCGTGCCGCTGGGCGGGAGCCGCCCGCTGATCGTGCTCGCCGGGCTGCTGCTGCGCGCCAACCGCGTGGTGTCCGTGGACGAGCTCGGCCGCTGGCTGTGGGACGACGACCAGCGCCGTTCGAAGGGCGCCCTCCAGACGTACGTGCTGAGGCTGCGACGCGCGCTGGGCCCAGGTGTTGCGATTCGCACAGAGCGTGGTGGTTATCTACTGGATCTTGATCCGTTGGCAACGGATCTTGGTCGTTTTCGCACACTCACAGCCCGGGGGAGGACAGCTTTCGAACAAGGCGAACACCGTCGTGCTGCGGGGTTGTTCGCCGACGCACTCGCGGAGTGGCGCGGGCCGGCGCTGCAGAACGTCGAGTCCGACGCCCTGCACCGCGACGAGGCCGGCCAGCTCGCCGAGGAACGCACCCGCGTGCGCGAGCTGTGGGCCGACGCGCTGATCGCCGTCGGCGAGTACGGCACCGTCGTCCCGGAGCTGACGCGGCTGACCCGGGAACACCCGTTACGGGAACGGCTGCACGAGCAGCTCGTACTCGCGTTGTTCCATTCCGGACGGCAGGCCGAGGCGCTCGAGGTGTACCGGCGGATCAGCGCGGTGCTCGCCGAGGAGCTTGGCCTCGATCCCGGGGCAGGCCTGCAACGCGTGCACCGGCTCGTGCTGGGTGGGGCGCCTTATCAGCCGGCGGTCGAGCCGCAGGTGCCGCACCAGTTGCCTGCCGACCTCGGTGCTTTTGCCGGCCGTGAGGCGGATTTGAAGGCGCTGCGTGCTTTGCTTCCGGCGGAGGACAGCACGTCGACCCCTATCGCCTCCATTGAAGGCATGGGTGGCATGGGGAAAACCACGCTGTCCGTCCACTTCGCACACGAGATCGCGGATGGGTTCCCGGGCGGACAGGTGTTCCTGAACCTGCGCGGGTACGGTCCTGGCGATCCGGTGGAGCTGATGGCGGCGCTGGAAACTTTACTGTCGGCGCTGGGTGTCCCTGGTGACCAGATTCCGGCCGATGTGGACGGTCGCGCCGCGACGTGGCGCACGCATACGGCGGGGCGGCGGCTGCTCGTGGTACTGGACAACGCCAACAGCACCGAGCAGGTGCGGCCGCTGCTGCCGGGGCCGGGCTGCCTGGTCGTGGTGACGAGCCGCTGGCAGCTGCGCGGCCTCGTCGCGACGCACGGCGCGCGCCGGATCGCGCTCGAGGAGCTGGACGAGGCGGGCGCCGTCGAGCTGCTGGCCTCGGCGATCGGCTTCGACCGCGTCAACGCGGATCCTGTTGCCACGTCACGCTTTGTGGAGTACTGCGGCGGGCTGCCGCTGGCGATCCGGATCCTGGCCGTGCGGGCGGCGCAGTTCCCGGACTACCCGCTGGGATCCTTTGTAGATGTGTTGGACGCCGAACCTGATCGGCTCGGGTTGTTCGACCTCGGTGATGGCGAGGAGACGAACATCCGATCGGTGTTCTCGTACTCGTACCGAGCGTTGCCACCGGCTGCCGCGCGGTTGTTGCGGTTACTGGGCCTGCCGTCGGGGCCGGATGTGACGCCTGCCGTCGCCGAGGTGCTGCTGGGGTCGCCGCCGGGGTCCGCTTTGGACGCCCTGGTGTCCGCGCACCTGCTCACTCAGCCGCAGCCGGGCCGCTACCAGTTCCACGATCTGATTCGGGCGTACGCGGCAGAGCTCGCGTACCATGTGGACAGTGCCGAGGAGACGTCGGCGGCACGGTTGCGACTGTTGGATTTCTACCTTTCTTCGGCGTTGAACGCTTCGCGGGCGATGCGGCCTGAGCGGATCTACGGGTCGCTGGAGTTGCGTGTGGACGGTGGCCTCGCGTTCGCCGACTACCACGCGGGGCTGGCGTGGTTCGCCGCGGAGTACGGGAACCTCGTCGCGGCTGTGCACCTGGCGTTCCGGCTGCGGGAGTACGCGCATTGCTGGAAGCTCACGTGGCTGATGTTCACGTACTTCGCCGGCCGCGCCGGCGTCGACGACTGGCGGGCGCTCAACGAGCTGGCCCTGCGGGGCACGAGGCTGTCCGGCGATCGGGGTGGCGAGGCCGGGATCCTCAACTGTCTCGGCGTGATCGACGGGGTCGTGCGCGATTACGCGTCGGCGCGGCGGTACCTCGAGCAGGCGCTGGTGCTGCAACGCGAGCTCGGCTCGCGCGAGGGCGAGGCGCGGGCGCTGTACAACCTGGCCATGGCGGCCGATTCGTCGTCCGACTTCCCCGCGGCGCTCGCCCACGGCACGCGGGCGCTGGAGATCGTGCGGGACCTGCGGATGACCGGCTTCGAGGCCAACGTGCTGCGCGCACTGGGGGATTTGTGCTGCCGGTTCGGGGATTTCCCGCGTGCCTTGGCTTTGGCAGACGAGGCATTGGCCTTGGCGCCTGCTCCTCGTGACGGCCGCTTCTCCCTGACCACCCGCGCCAAAGCCCTCCTCGGCGTGGGCCGGTCGGCTGAGGGCATCGAGTGCATGTCGGACGCCGTGGACATGTTCTTCGCGATGGACGAGCACTACGAAGCCGCCGACGTCCTCGCCCAACTCGGCACGGCCCACCTGCGCCTCGGCCACCCCGCCGCCGCCCGCGACTGCTGGCTCCGCTCGGTCCACCTCCTCACCGACCTTGCCCACCCCGACGCGGCGGACGTCCGGGCGAAGCTGGCTGCGATGGTTTCGGGCTGAGTTGCCGGCTGTGGCTGGCTTGCCGTTCGGTGCGAGATGCCACCCGCTCCGATGCCTCCGCCCGGCGTTCATGCGAAGTTGGCCGGGATGTATCGCGGCGAGCGTGCCGTTCGGGGTGGCGAGTTGCTGGTGGTGGAGGCGATGTGCCGGTCAGCGGGGAATGTTGCTGTGGGGTTTGGCAAATTGCCAGTGGGCTGGCGGCTGCCGCTGGTTTGTCAGGCTGTGGGAGTTGCCGCGGTGCCGGGCATGTTGCCGGGCGCATTGACGCTTGCCAGGGCTTGCCGGGAGTTGCCGGTTCGGGTCGCGAGTTGCCGGAGCAGGGTGGGGATTGCCGTGGGGCGTGGCAAGTTGCCAGGGGCACGTGGTGCGGTGGTCTGCGTGCCGACCCCCAGAGACAGCAGGCAGACCACCTGCACCCGTACGCCTCAGCAAACCGGATGGCGCTCACTGTGCGCTCACTGTGCCGGTGGCGGCTTGAGGTGCAGGAGGTTCGAGAGGGTGATGGCGTTGCGGGGGGCTTCGACTTTGACGTCGTTGTCGAAGTAGACGTGGACGTCGCGGTGGCCGTCGGCGTGCCAGGCGGTGATCTTGGTGGCCCAGGTGCGCAGGGCGGATTCGGTGTAGCCGCTGGTGTAGAGCTCGACGTCGCCGTGGAGGCGGATGTAGGTGAAGTTCGTGGTCTGGTCCTCGCGGTACGGCCAGCGGCCGGCGGTGTCGGCGACGACGAGGGCGACGTCGTTTTCTCGGAGCAGGCCGAGGGCTTCCGGGGTGACGAAGCTGGGGTGGCGGACTTCGAGCGCGTGCCGGATGGGCCGGTTCTTGCCGGGTTCGAGGTGGGGTGGGGTCTTGAGCTTGTCGTCGTGCTTCGCGCCGAGCGCGGCGGCTTCGGAGGTGGTGCGGGGCAGCAGACCGAGGAAGGTCTCGACGCGGTCGGGGTCGAACTCGAGCCGTGCGGGCAGTTGCCACAGGACCGGGCCCAGTTTTTCGCCGAGCGCGAGCACGCCGGACGCGAAGAAGTTGGCGACGGCAGGTTCGACGTCACGCAGCCGCTTGAGGTGCGTGATGAAGCGCCCGCCCTTCACGGCGAACACGAAATCGGCCGGGGTCTGGTCGGCCCAGGCGGTGTAGCGGTCGGGGGTCTGCAGTGAGTAGAACGACCCGTTGAGCTCCACGGAGTTCAGCCGCCGCGACAGGTACTCCAGCTCGCGGCGCTGCGGCAGCCCCTCGGGGTAGAACTCGCGGCGCCACGGCGGGTACCGCCACCCCGACGTCCCGATCCAAATCCCGGCGATCTCCCTCACCGCCTTTCTCCGCGGCGTGATTCCCCTCGGCAGATTCCGGTAAACCCGCCCGCGCAACCGCCGCCCGGACACCCGCACCGGACTTCGGGACAACCGACCCAACCGAGAGGACATCTGTCTCACGTCCTGTCTTGCTCAGTGTGGTGGAGAGTGCGGTGGACTGCCTCGCCCCGCCGCCGTGCAGGCAGCTCGCGGTGAGGTGGGCTGCTGCGGGGGATCACGGTGTGGCGCTATGGCCGGCGTTGCCCGGCCGGGTGCGGAACCCGGCCGCGAGGACCTTCGGACGCCGGTCGCCCAGGGCCGCGGCATTGGCCGGGCCCGCGCGCGCCCGGCGGACGGCCACGCCGGGCACCGCTGGCGATGGGCCTGCCCGGGCGGCTCGTCGGCTGGAGGTGGGTGCGTCGACCGGGCTCGGGGATCGGGAGGCCCGCCGGTGTGGGCTGGTGATGGGCGTGCCCGGGCGGCTCGTCGGCTGGAGCTGGGTGCGCCCGCTGAACTCGGGGATCGGGAGGCCGGCTGGCGCGGCTCGTGATGGGGGCGGCGAGCTGCTCTGGGCGGCTCGCCGGCTGAAGGTGGGTGCGCCGGCTGGGCTCGGGGGCCGGGAGGCCGGCCGGCGCGGGTGGGGTGGCGTCAGGCCCACGAGAAGGTCCATAGGCGGGTCTGCACGAGGCCGCTGGCGTACTCGCGGAGGGTGCCGGGCTGGGAGAGGTACGTGGGGAGGCTGAAGGCTCGGTGCTCGGCCGCGACGGTGAGGGCGCGGGCCTGCGTGCGCGGCGGGGCGGAGACGGACAGCGTGAGGGAGTCGAAGCCCAGGGAGAGCAGGGTGGCGCCGAAGCGGTCTTCCCAGCTGCGCAGGACGGCCGAGAGCTCCGCGACCTGGTCGGTGGACTTGATCATGCCCGTCCAGCCGAGGAGGGCGGGGATGTCGGCCGGGCGGTCGGTCTGGACCAGGCCGAGGCGGTGGGCGCTGCGGTTGGCCAGGATGGAGCCGGTGTTGCCCGCCTCGGCGAGGGGGTCGGCGCGGCGGTGCGAGCGGCGCGCGAGGCCGGGGAAGCGGGTGCCGAAGGGGCGCAGGCACGCGCCGTCGCAGCACGAGGTGTCCCACCAGCGCGCGAGGGCGTCGGCGGGGTCCACGGAGTCGACCCGGTGGCCCGCCGGAGTGAGGCGGCCGCGGTCGTCGAGCCAGTCTTCTCCGCGCGCGGCGAACCGCTGGTCGTGCGGGATGAGCACGGGCCAGAGCCCGGAGCGCTCGAACTCCGCGACGCACTCCAGGTACCGGTGCGGCCGCGCGAGCGGCTCCTCGGACACCCAGATGCGCCCGTGCCACCGCCCGGGCGGCAAGGTCTGGACCGGCGGTGCCCCGAGGCCGGGGCGGAACGGTGCGATCGTCATGAGCTTCCCCTCGAACTGGTGTTCGGTCCTGCTTGTCGAACAGTAGTTCGAGGGACCGACAATTTCCAGGGAGAGTTTCGCTCATCCGTTCGAGTGAATATGGAAAGTTGCAGGTCAGGGCGGATTACGCGGGGCTGCTGTGACGGATGAGGTCACTGCGGCAGATGGGTGATGCGAAAGTTCGCTGCGCACGGGCGACTGGGCGCTGTGAGGCACCGCAGGGGCGACGGGGTGGTAGCGCGTTCATCGCGGGCGGGGTGCGCGATGGCGAGCGGTGCGGGACATGGCGGATGAGATGCGCGGCGGTGGGCAGGGCCGGGCCGGCCATGGTGCGTGGGGGCGACCGCAGGCAAGTCGCGGAGTGGCACCAGTCCGGTGAGGGGCGCTCCGATCTTCGATTGCCACCGCGGTCCGGGCTCGGCTTCCAAGCCCAAGCCCAAGCCCAAGCCGAGCCGCGCCAGCACCCACGCCATCCGCCCAGACCAACCGGACCGCAAGCGCGAACCCAACCCACAGGTCAGCGCGATACCCGATCACCACGAGCGAAGAACCGGTAATTTCCCGTCCAGCCGATGTCGAGAACCCGCCACCGGCTCCGTCTCCCGGGCACGAGCGGCCGCCGGGGCCGTCACCGCAGAGCACCGGAAAGGACCACCACCATGGCCGTCGCCGAGGACATCGACCGCGCTACCGACTCGAAGTGGGACTGGGTGGCCGAGCAGACGCGCAAGTACGTGAGCTCGGGCGGCCAGGAGGGGCACGAGCAGAACGGCGTCTACACCCTCATCCTCGCCACCACCGGCCGCAAGACCGGCGAGCCCCGCCGCACCTGCCTGATCTACGGCACGCAGGGCGAGGACTTCGTCGTGGTCGCCTCCAAAGGCGGGGACGACGACCACCCGGCCTGGTTCAAGAACCTCGAGGCCGAGCCGAGCATCGGTGTGCAGGTCGGCGCGCGGAGGTTCGACGCGCGCGCCCGGATCGCCGGCAACCAAGAGCGCGAGGCGCTCTGGCCGAAGATGGCCGAGATCTTCCCGCTGTACAACGAATACGCGCAGAAGACCGAGCGCGTCATCCCGATCGTCCTGCTCACGCCGAACCGGTGACTACAGCGGCCGGCGCAGGTCCTCCGCATCCACGATGTGGTACGCGTACCCCTGCTCCGCCAAGAACCGTTGCCGGTGCGCCGCGTACTCGGTGTCCACTGTGTCCCGGGAAACGATCGAATAGAAGTGCGCCTGCCGTCCGTCGCCCTTGGGGCGCAGCAGCCGGCCGAGCCGCTGCGCCTCTTCCTGCCGGGAGCCGAAGGTGCCCGAGATCTGGATGGCCACCGACGCTTCCGGCAGGTCGATGGAGAAGTTCGCCACCTTCGACACCACGAGGGTCCGCAGCTCACCGCGGCGGAAGCGGTCGAACAGCTCCTCCCGCTCCTTGTTGCGCGTCGACCCCTGGATCACGGGCGCGTCCAGCTCCGCGCCCAGCATCTCCAGCTGGTCCAGGTACGCCCCGATCACCAGGGTGGGCTCGCCGGCGTGACGCTCCACAATGGACTTGATCACGGGCATTTTCGTCATCGCCGTCGCTGCGAGCTTGTACCGCTCGTCCGGCTCCGAAGTCGCGTACGCGAGCCGCTCGGCGTCGGTCAGGGTCACGCGGACCTCGGTGCACTCCGCGGGCGCGATCCACCCCTGCGCCTCGATGTCCCGCCACGGAACGTCGTAGCGCTTGGGTCCGATCAGCGAAAAGACATCACCCTCACGGCCGTCCTCGCGCACCAGGGTCGCCGTCAAACCCAGGCGACGCCGTGACTGCAGATCCGCCGTCATGCGGAACACGGGCGCCGGCAACAGGTGGACCTCGTCGTACACAACGAGGCCCCAGTCCCGCGAGTCGAACAGCTCCAGGTGCCGGTACTCGCCCTTGGTCTTGCGTGTCACGACCTGGTACGTCGCGATCGTGACCGGGCGGATCTCCTTCTTCTCACCGGAGTACTCGCCGATCTCGTCCTCGGTCAGCGACGTGCGCGCCACCAGTTCGCGCTTCCACTGCCGCCCCGCGACGGTATTGGTCACCAGGATCAGCGTGGTCGCCTTGGCGTGCGCCATGGCCGCCGCGCCCACCAGCGTTTTGCCCGCGCCACAAGGCAGAACCACCACGCCCGAGCCGCCGGCCCAGAAGGCCTCCGCCGCCTGGCGCTGGTAGTCGCGCAGGTGCCAGTCCTGCTCATCGAGATCAATGGGGTGCGCTTCGCCGTCCACGTAACCCGCGAGATCCTCCGCGGGCCAGCCGACCTTCAGCAGCGCCTGCTTGAGCCGCCCGCGTTCGGACGGGTGCACGAGCACCGTGTCCTCGTCGATGCGCGCGCCGAGCATCGGGTTGATCTTCTTGTGCCGCGACACCTCTTCCAGCACCGCGCGGTCGGTGGTCGACATCACCAGGCCGTGGGCCGGGTCGTTGGTGATCTGCAGCCGCCCGAAGCGGCCCATCACGTCGACCACGTCGATCAGCAGCGGCTGCGGCACGGGGAAGCGCGAGTAGGTGGTGAGCGCGTCCACCACCTGCTCCGCGTCGTGGCCGGCGGCGCGCGCGTTCCACAACGCCAGTGGCGTGATGCGGTACGTGTGCACGTGCTCGGGCGCGCGTTCCAGCTCGGCGAACGGCGCGATGGCGATCCGCGCGTCGTTGGCCTGAGGGTTGTCGACCTCGAGCAGCACGGTCTTGTCGGACTGGACGATCAGGGGGCCATCAGTCACCCGTCCTTTATACGTTCCCCCGAGCCGTCCCCTCCCGTCGCGGCCGTCAGGGTGCCAAGATGATCGGCAGGAAAAGCTGGAGGGGACCTTTGACCACACCACCGTTCGGCGTGCCGTCGGCCGCCAACCCGTTCCAGCCGCCGGGCGCGATGCCGCCTCGGCCTGGCGCGCCCCGAGCGCTCTCGAGCACCGCGAAGGTGCTGGTCGCAGCAGGAATCGTGGTGGCGCTCGGCGTGGGCGTGCTCGCCGCGTTCGGCGTGGCCGCGATCGCCCGCTCGTCGGGCACGCCGGTGGCCGGCAGCTGCCTGTATCTCTCCGACGAGAGCGTCGGCACGCAGAGTTACCACGGCGTGAGCTGCTCCGAGCAGCGCGCCACCTACCGCGTCGACGACGTCGAAAACGGCACCTCGAGCTGCCACGGCAGCGACTACGTGCGCTTCCAGCTCTTCCGCGGCACCAGCAGCTCCAGCAGCTCGAGCCGCACCAGCGCGCCGCGCGAGACGCTGTGCCTGGCACTCAACGTCTCGTCCGGCGACTGCCTGCGCGACGTCGACGACGAGGCCGAGATCAGCAAGGTCACCTGCAGCGACCCCGACGCCGAGGCCCGCGCGGTCGTCCACCAGGGCAGCAGTGACGAGGACTCCTGCGGCGCCGCCGACACCGCCCTCGTCTACGCCGGCCCGCCCGAGCGCACGGTCTGCCTGCAGCCCGCCGGCGAGAACATCTAGGTGTATTTGGCCAGGACGTTGGTAGCGGAAGGTTCTGGTTGACGTGGGGAGAGCCTCCGGTTGAGGTGTGGCTTGTCTAGGACCCACGTCA
>NZ_JBFAHL010000038.1:0-37844 GCF_040654155.1 Amycolatopsis sp. NPDC050768 | reverse complement strand
GCTTCCGGATGGGGCGGTCGGATCGGCCGGGGGCCGATCGCACCGCCCCATCCGGAAGCCGGCGCGATCTCGCGCTGTGGTCGCCTCGGCAGGTGCGCGACCAGGGCGAGTGGGCAGGTGGTGGGTGAGCAGGGGTGCGCGAGCCGGGGGTGATCGAGCAGGTGGTGCGCGAGCCGGGGTGAGTGGGCAGGGGCGAGTGAGCAAGTTCGATCGTTTGGCGTGATCGTTCGAACAAAAGGATTGTGCGTTGCCGAGGTCGCTGTGCGACCATGCGAGTGCCGAACCCGAGGAGGATCCGACTGCGATGACCGAATCGTCCCCGTCTGCAGGGTTGCCGCGCGGTGCGCGCGTCGCGACGTGGAGCTTCTTCGCGCTCAACGGGTTCGCCGTCGGCATGTGGGTGGTCCACATCCCGGTCGTCGAGCGCGCTACGGGCATCTCGCACATCACGCTCGGCGCGCTCCTGCTGGTGCTCGGCGGCGCGGCCTTCGTCGGGATGCAGGTGTCCGGCCCGCTCGCCGACCGCTTCGGCCACCGCCGCGTGGTGCCCGCGGCCGGCGTGCTGCTGGGCTTCGCGCTCTTCCTGCCCGGGCTGGCCACCAGTTGGTGGGCGCTCGGGCTTTCTCTGGTGGTCTTCGGTTTCTTCAACGGCTCCCTCGACGTGGCGATGAACGCCCAGGCCGTGGTCGTCGAACGCGCCTATCCGCGTCCGATCATGGCGGCGTTCCACGCGATGTGGTCGATCGGTGGCGCGCTCGCCGCCGTGGTCGGGGCGGCGGTGCTGGGCACGGGCATTCCCACGGCCGTCACGCTCGGCGCCACCGGCGCGTTGTGCGTCGTCGCTTCGCTGGCCGCGGGTCGGCTGCTGCTCGACTCCGGTCGTCCCGAGCCGGTCGAAACGGGTCCCGCGCCGGTCACGCCGAGCCGGGCTCCGTCGCGCGTGGTCTGGCTGCTCGGCGCGCTCGCGTTCGCGCTGATGCTCGCCGAGGGCGTCGCGAACGACTGGGCCGCGCTGCACCTGCAGGACGTGCTGGGTACGTCGGCGAGCACCGCCGCGCTCGCGTACGGCTCCTTCGCCGTGGCGATGACCGTCGGCCGCTTCGCCACCGACCGGGTCGCCGCGCTGGCCGGGCCGGTCGCGGTGGTGCGGTACGGCTCGGCGCTCGCGGCCGTCGGCCTCGCCACCGCGTCGCTGTCGCCCTGGGTGCCGCTCGCGCTGGTCGGCTGGGCGATCTTCGGCCTGGGTCTCGCGGGCGGCGTGCCGCAGCTGTTCACCGCGGCCGGCAACCTCGACACGCGGGCGTCGGGTGCGCTGATGGCGCGGGTCGTCGGACTCGGGTACGTCGGGCTGCTCGCCGGCCCCGCCCTCATCGGCGGGCTCACGCGGTGGATGCCGCTGAACGTCGCGTTCGCCGTGCCGTTCGCGCTCTGCGTGGCCGCGGTGGTGGCGGCGCCGGTGATCGCGCCGCGTCAGGTCCGCGAACCGGCCGAAGTCGGCTGAAGGCGCTCAGCCGCAGCGTTCGCCACTGCGGACGTTGCCCCCGCCGACGAGCGTGAACACGCTGCCGTCCGGGGCGTCACGCAGGTGCAGCGTGCACACGATCTGCGACACGGCCAAGGAAGACAGCGCCTGCACGTCGGTGGCCAGCTGCACGGTGACTTCCGATGCGGAGATCATCACGGCGGCCGGCAGGGCGGTCTGCGGGACCTCGGTGGTGAAGCCGGACGCCTTCTCTGTGGACGTCGGACCTTGTACCAGCGCGTCGATCAGCGCGGAATCGGTCTGGTCCAGACCGGGGCGCTGGACCCGGACGACCGCGCCGTCGGCCACGAGGTAGATCGAGCTGATCGCCGGCGTGCCCGGCGCGGTGGACGGCGGGCCGCTCGGCGCCTCGTCGCCGGAGATCGCGCCGCTCGGCTGCACACCGCACGCGGTGGCGGCCAGCGCGACCAGCACGAGTGCCACGTACCCGAACGACCTGGTGGCGCGCCGGATCACGCCTCACCGCCCGGGTTCAGCGGGAGCCGCAGCGTGAAGATCGCACCGCCTTGCGGACGGTTGGCGGCGGTGAGCTCGCCGCCGTGCAGCTTGGCGTTCTCCCACGCGATCGCGAGCCCGAGTCCGCTGCCCTCGGAGCGGCTGCGCGCGGTGTCGGCCTTGTAGAAGCGGTCGAACACGTGGGGGAGCACCTCCTCTTTCAGCCCCGGGCCCTCGTCGGTGACCTCGATGATGAGCGATTCCTCCGCCGTGCTCAACCTCAGCCGGACGGGCGGCGCTCCGTGGCGCAGCGCGTTGCCGACGAGGTTCGCGACGACCACGTCGAGCCGGCGCGGGTCGAGCCGCGCGCGGACACCCGGCGGCAGCTCCGTGGCCACCTCGCCGACCCAGCCGCGGGCGCGCAGGGTGACGCCGATCGCCTCGGCGACGTCCACCTCGTCGAGCGCGAGCGACGCGGACCCGGAGTCGAAGCGGGTGACCTCGATGAGGTCGTTGACCAGCCGCGTGAGGTTGTGGGTCTCCTGGCTCACCAGCCGCACCGCGCGCCCGGCGATCTCGGGCAGGCCGGCGACCTCGGACTCCAGCACCTCGGTGACCGCGGTCATCGCGGCGAGCGGGGTGCGCAGCTCGTGGGACACGTCGGCGACGAACCGCCGCGCGTCCGACTCCATCCGTTCCAGCTCGCCGACGTGGTGCTGCAGCGACTCCGCGGTGGTGTTGAACGTCTTGCCGACCTCGGCGAGCTCGTCGGTGCCGTGGATGGTCAGGCGCGTGTCCAGGTCGCCTTCGCCGAGGCGGTGCGCCGCGCGACGCAGCTCGCGCACCGGCCCGAGCACGCTGCGGGCGGCCGCGAGCGCCAGCAGCAGCGCCAGGACCACCGCGCCGGTGCCGGTCAGCCACGCGCTGCGGGCCAGCGTGGCGATGCTCTCGCTCTCGGCGTCCAAGGGCTGCAGCACGAAGACCTCGATCCCGGACGGAACCGTCTCGTGTGACCTGCTGGTCGTGAGCCGCAGCTGAGTGCCGATCAGCAGCCGGGTTTCGCCGCCGACGTCCACGCGCTGCCAGGCGATCGAGCCCCGCCCGACGATCTCCTTGACCTCGTCCGTGATCACGGACGAGGGCAGATCACCGCCGGAGACGCCGCCGGCGGTCACGAGCGCGTTGCCGGTCCGTCCGGCGATCTCGCCGGCGACTTGGTCGAGCTGGCCCTCCGACGGCTGGTCCACCGGCAGCGGGTAGAGCAGCTGGATGCGGCTGCTCAGCTCCCGCACCGCGTTGTCCTGCGTGTTCGTCAGGATGGTGTTGCGCGCGGTCCGGTACCCGAACCCGGCGACGGCGATGGTCGTGAGCACGCTCAGCAGCACGAACGCGAGCAGCAGCCGCGTGCGCAGGCCCCAGCCGGGCCAGAGCTTGCGGAACCGGGCGCCGGTCACAGCGGCCCGAAGCGGTACCCGAAACCGCGCAGGGTCTGCACGTACACCGGGGCCGCGGCGTCGTCCTCGATCTTCGCGCGCAGCCGCTGCACGCACGCGTCGACGAGCCGCGAATCACCGAGGTAACCCTGGTCCCACACGGATTCCAGCAGCTGCTGGCGGCTGAGCACCCGGCCCGGCGACGCGGACAGCTCCAGCAGCAGCCGCATCTCCGTGGGCGCGAGGCTGACGGGACGGCCGTGCTTGCTCACGACGAGCCCGTCGCGGTCGATGGTGAGGTCGCCGTGGCGCTCGACCTCGGGTTTCGGCGTGCCCGCCTGGCGCTGCTCGCCGCCGGTGCGCCGCAGCACGGCCTTGATCCGGGCCTCGAGCACGCGCGGCTGGGCGGGCTTCACCACGTAGTCGTCGGCCCCGGCCTCGAGCCCGGCGACCACGTCGATGTCGTCGTTGCGCGCGGTGAGCATGATGATCGGCAGATCACCGGTCGCGCGGATGCGCCGGCACACCTCGAACCCGTCCATCCCGGGCAGCATCAGGTCGAGCACGACGACATCGGCCGGACCCGCGCTCAGCCGAGCGAGCCCTTCCTCGCCGCTTTCCACCGCGTCGACGGTGTGACCCTGGTAGGTCAGGGCGATCTGCAGGCCGTCTCGCACGGCCTGGTCGTCTTCGATCAACAGCACCCGGGGCATGTCTCCCACTATCGCAGCGCACTTCCGGGCCCGCCCGTCCGGATTCCCCGGACAGTCCACAGCGGACACCTCCCGAGAGGATCCGCGTCCGGTCTCATCGCGGGGTGCGCGGAATGTCATGGTTGCGTAACAGCCTCGTCCGTGCGGAGCTGTTACAAAACTGTCGGGGTCCGCGTACACGACTTCGACCGTCGGCGCACACGGGGCCGCGACCGTGGACACCATGACCGAACTGCTCCGCTCCCGTGCCTACGCCGTGGCTGCCCGGTTGGTGGCCGTGCTGCTGCTGCCGGTGGCTTTCGTGCGTTCGCCCCACCACGCCCGCCGGCTCGCCTGCCAGTGGGCGCTCGCGCTGCGCTACCCGGCGGAGGACCTCGCGGGCCTCACGGCCGCGGCGCGCGAGGCGTTCGTGGCGGCGCGCACCGACGCGTTCTGGCGCGACGGGCAGCTGATCGGCCTCACCTCCGGCCACCGCGACGCCGCCCGGCAGCACGCGATGTTCACCGCCGAGGTCCGGCGCACGGGTTCCGCGTGGGCGGCCCGCCGGCTCGTGCTGCCGCCCGAGCAGTCGGCCCACGTCGGCGGCTTCGCGCTCGACGTGCGGCCCACGGAAGGCGCGCAGTGGCTGGAACGCCACGGCGCGGCCTACCACCTGCACCGCCGCTACGACAACGAGTGGTGGCACTTCGAGTACCACGCCGACACGCTGCCGATCCGCCTGCCGCACCCGGGCGCGGCCGTATTGGTCAGAACCGCCGGGTGAACGGCATCGGCTTGCGCATGCGGATCAGCAGGAGCAGGGGCACGAGCACGTACCAGAGGTTGAAGGCCAGGAACTTGACCGGGTTGCCCGTGCGCATCGCCGGGTCGCCGAAGAACTCCACACCGAACACGACGACGCCGGTGAGCGTGACGATCATCGTCGCGTAGATCACGGCGAACAGCTGGATCCAGTTCTTGCCGGCGAGCAGGCACACGACGAGCACGACGTAGAACGGCATGTACACGAACGCCGAGAGCCCCGTGACGATCCGCATCCAGTCCGGCGGGTGCATGAAGAGGATGTCGGCGTCGTGGGCGTACCAGTAGTTGGAGTTCACGAAGAAGTTGTCCGACGGGCCCGAGAAGTCGACGCCCACGGTCGGCAGCAGGTCGCTGATGAGCGAGGTGATCGTGAACGCGGCGAACACGATCGCGAAGAAGATGTCGATCCCGCGTCGGCGCAGCGGCAGGTTCATAGGATGATCCTAAGCGGGCGGCTCGGGCGTACTCGGGCAGTAGAGTGCGGGCATGAACGCGTTCCAGGTCTGCCTCTGCGTCTTCGCGGGCGTCTGCGCCCTGTGCTGGGTGCTCTCGGTGATCACGCGCGAGTACTCGTGGGTGGACCGGATCTGGTCCCTGGTGCCCGTGGCGTACGTCGCGATCTTCGCCGCCTTCGCAGGCTTCGCCGACGCGCGCCTCGACGTGATGTTCGTCTTGGTGCTTCTCTGGGGTTTGCGCCTCACCTTCAACTTCGCCCGCAAGGGCGGCTACGCCCGCGGCGGCGAGGACTACCGCTGGGTGGTGCTGCGCGGGAAGATGGCGCCCTGGCAGTTTCAGGTCTTCAACTTCTTCTTCATCACGATCTACCAGAACGCCATTCTGCTGCTGATCGCGCTGCCGGCGTGGACGGCCTTGGAGTATCGGTCGCCGTTCGGTGTGGGTGATGTGATCGTGGCGGTGATCTTCGTCGCGTGCCTGGCGGGGGAGACGGTCGCGGATCAGCAGCAGTGGAACTTCCACCAGTGGAAGAAAGGCGAGCAGGACGCCGGGCGGGTGCCTTCGCCGCGGTTCCTGCAGAGTGGTCTGTTCCGCTTCTCGCGGCACCCGAACTTCTTCTTCGAACAGGCCCAGTGGTGGCTGGTGTTCGTGTTCGGCGCCGTGGCCTTCGGCGGAATCCCCTGGACGATCGCGGGCGCGGTCCTGCTGACGCTGCTGTTCGTGGGATCGACGATCTTCACGGAGACCATCACGCGGGGGCGGTACCCGGAGTACGCGGAATATCAGAAGCGGACTTCGGCTGTTGTGCCGTGGATTCCTCGGAGCCGGGTTCCGGTGGGCTGAGTTTCGTTCGCTTCGCCGGGGGCGCCGCACTTCGCGTTCTTGCAACTGGTCGCGGTCGGCAGGGTTTCAGGTAGAGCTCGTTGATCCGCCGTTCGGTGGCGCAGTGCCGGATGGCGTGTTCGCGGAGCCGCAGTTCCGCACCCTTTGTCGCCAGGTCGTGCTCGGCGGTCTGCTGCCGCGGCGCCGCGAGTACCGGCGCCAGGGCGCCGCCGATGCCGACCACGATCGTCCTGACGGTGTGGATGCCGTCGAGTCGAGCGCGATCGGCGTCTGTGCGAGTGGCCGCGTTTCCGGAAACGGGAGGCTCAGGCGAATGACGCCGTGACGAATGTCCTCAGTAGACACTCACCCCGTGAACGAAACAGCCAACCCGCCACCACCCGTTTGTGGTGCGCCCACAGGGCGGACCGTCACCTGCGGCTGGTTCCGGTCAGGAGCTGGGCGCGGCGGAGTGGTGGGCTGCGAGGAAGGTCGCGGCGAAGACGGCGGCGTAACCGAAGAAGGCGGCGTCCCCACCACAGTGAACGTTGCGGTGGCCACGCGGCCGTCGGTGCAGGGGAAGGTGGCCGTGTAGGTGCCAGGGCGGGTGGCGGCGGTGCCGGTGCCGCCGGCGCGGCCCCAATTGCCGCCGGTGGTCCAGCGGAGGGGGGTGGCGAAGCCGGGCGAAGTGACGGGGCCGGAGGGGCTGCAGCCGTTGCCTTGGGCGGCATACGTTTCCGCGTGCATTTCGCCGCCTGGCGCCACTTCCGAGGGCCACAGGGACCAGCCGACGTCACCTGGTGCCGTGAGAGATGCGCTCAACAGGGCCGCGCCCGTGAGAAATTCCGTGAGCATGTCGTCCTCCCCGAGACTGTGTGCGGAACACGTTCGGGGAGGACGGGTGGTTGCCTCTAGCGGTCGTAGAAGTTCGACGGTGGTTCGTTCCACTGCTGCGTCGGGGCGTCAGGGCGCGGGGAGCGCTTGCGCCGGTGCAAAGTGCGTGCGTTGGCCGCCATGCTGTTCACCACGATGGCGATCACCAAGCCGATCACGAGGTTGATCGCGGCCGTCGCGTATTTGGCGCTCGTTTCGACCGTCAACGTCAACGGCAGGACCACCGCGATGAGCGTCACGAGCACCATGATCCAGCCGAAGAACTGGCTGGGCGCGGGCGTCGCGACGCTCAGCAGGTGCATGAGGCCCGTGGCGAGCAGGGCGGCAAGAGCGGCGGCGAGCGCATACGCGGTGGTGCTGGCGCTGCCCCACGCGCCCTCGCCTTTGGGGGCGAGCACGGGGACGTCGAAGATGCCGCGGGCGATGAGCAGGCCGACGATGGCGACGAGCGCCGCCACCACCGCCGTGGCGACGCCGCCCGCCCACAGCCGCGCCGCGTCGATGCCGGGTCGGGCGTCCTGGTCGTACGGGTTCTGCGCCATCACGGATCCCTCCGTCAACGAAGCTGTCCCACTCGATTGTCGTCCTAAGCGGGCTCGTTCGCCTGGTCGAGTTTCGCGACGCGCCGCAAGCGGAAGGACAGGACGACGAGCATGATCCCGTACAGCAACGCGTAGATGCCCACGAGCAAGGCGATTCCGAACGCCCCCGCGATCGGGTGGATCAGCACCAGCACCCCCGCGATCACGGACACCGCGCCGGCCAGGATGAGGAACGCCTCGCCCGTGATCTGCTTGCGCAGGCGGATCGCGGCGACGATCTCGGCGACGCCCGTGACCACCGCCCACGCCCCGACGAGCGTCGCCAGCACGAGGATGGTCGCGCCGGGCCACACCAGCGCGATCACCCCCGCGGCGAGCCCGAGCAGACCCAGCAACGCGTACGCGAACCGGTGCGCGCCGTCGCCCGGGCGGAACGCCTGCATGAACGCACCCACAGCGTCCACGAGCGCGTAAATACCGAAAACGAGTGCCAGCGCCAGCACGGTGACGCCCGGCCAGATCAGCGCGATCACGCCGAACACCACCGCCAGCACACCACGCACGAGAACCAGTGGCCACGTCTGCCGCGGGTCCATCACGAGACCACCGACCCCAGCAGAGATGTGTGCGGACATGCTTGCCTCCCGAGCACGATGCTGACCTGGGAAAACGTTAGCAGCGCAGGAAGATCCAAGCACCGCTTCGTTGTTCACCCGATCGGTGACTAAGTGTCCGAAGAGGACGTCAGAAGCTCACCGGCAGCCCGGCGAGCCGCCACGTGCCGGGGTCGGGCGCGCGCCGCACGTCGCCCAGGCGCAGCGCGGGAAAGCGCTCCAGCAACCCCCGCAACGCCACCTCCGCCTCCACGCGCGCGAGCGCCGCACCGAGGCAGAAGTGCGGGCCGTACGCGAACCCGAGGTGCCCGCCCTCGGTGCGGCGCACGTCGAGGCGGTCGGGATCGGTGAACACGCGCGGGTCGCGGTTCGCCGACGCGATCGCGGCCGACACGGGCTCGCCCGCCCGGATCGCCACGCCGTGCAGGGAAAGGTCCTCGGTGGCTTGCCGGGGAATCGTCAGCAGCTGAGGTCCGCACCACCGCATCAGCTCCTCGATCGCCGTCGGCCACAGTCCGGGTTCCGCGCGCAGCACGGCGAGCTGGTCCGGATGGGTGAGCAGGGCCTCGACGGCGTTGGCGACGAAGTTCGCCGGCGTCTGCCCCGCGAGCACGAGCTGCCAGACGAGGGTCACGAGCTCGGGTTCGGTGAGGCCTTCGGTCCCGGCCAGCAGTTCGAGGAACTCGCTCGCCGGCGGCGTGGTCAGGCCGCGCGCGCCGTCGATGATGCCGGGCACCGCGGCGGCGAAGCTCTCGCCCGAGCCGGCGACCACGTTCTGGCCGTAGCTGTGCCAGCGCGGCCGATCCGCCTCGGGCACGCCGACGAGCTCGCAGATCACCTCCATCGGCAACGGCTGCGCGAACCCGGTCAGCAGGTCGGCGCGCTCGGCGGGGAGGCCGTCGAGCAGCTCGTCGACGATCGGCTCGATCCGCGGCCGGAGGTCCGCCGCACGGCGCGCCGTGAACGCGGGGGAGACGAGGCCGCGCAGCCGCCGGTGCTCCGCGCCTTCCATCTCCTGCATCGTCCGCAGGTACGGCCGGCAGTGCTCGGGCACGTCGAGCGCCTGGTAGCTGCCCGGGCCGAGCGCGAAGCGCGGGTCGGTGAGCATCGCCCGCGCGTCGGCGAGGCGGGTGACGACCCACAGCGGGCCGAAGCCGGGGCCGACGAGCTTGGCCACGGGGCCGTGCTCGCGGGCGGCGCCGTAGACGGCGAACGGGTCGCGGTGGACCGCGGGGTCGGTCAGGTCGATCTCGGGGACGTCGGTCACGGGCACTCCTCATTCTGGATGGTGAAATCAGATGGTCTCATCATATGTACCCGAGCGCTATCGTGACCAGCAAGGGAGCACGAGGAGGACGATGGCCCGGCTGACCAGAGCGGAGGCTCAGGAGCTCAACCGCGCGAAGGTGCTCGACGCCGCGCGCGACGAGTTCACCGAGCGCGGCTTCCGCGAAGCGAAGATCGACGTGATCGCCGAACGCGCCGAGCTCACCCGCGGCGCCGTCTACTCGAACTTCCCCGGCAAGCGCGCGCTGTACTTCGCCGTGCTCGCGGAGGAGGCCGAGCGCGTCGCCGCCGAGCCCCCGGCTTCGGACCCCGCCCTCACGACCGCGGAGGCCCTGGGCGCCCTCGCTCGAGCCTGGGTCTCCCGCCTGCCGCTCGCCACCGACCGCGGCCCACGTCTCGGCGTGGACCTGGGGCCGGAGATCCTCGCCGACGAGCTCACCCACCGCCCGTACGCCCAGCTCTTGCGCTTCGAAGCCGTGGTCCTCGGCCTGGCCCTCGAACGGCTCGCCCCGTCCGCGGGCCGCCTCGTCCGCGTCGCCGAACTCGCGCTGACCACGTTGCACGGCGCCACCGGCCTCGCCGCGGCCGCGCCGGGCTTCGGCGAACCGTTCAACGTCGTGCGCGCGTGCGAAGCCCTGCCCGCCCTGGGGCTGGCTGACACGTGGCCCGCGGTCCCGCCGATCGTGGCGCACGCGCAGCCGGTGGACGAACCTTGGGTTCCGCCCGCGGCCTTCGACTCACTGCGGTCGCGGCCGGCCGAGCTGTCCGGTGACGGCGTCGTCGCGATCCTCGGCCTGCACCGGCTTTCCGCCGCGGAGGAGGCCGTCCGCGCCGCACCTGCGGACGCCGCTGTCACAGTCGCTGTGGTCACCGGCTCGGCGCCGGAGCTGTCGCCGTTGACGCACCTCGCGCTGGCGGAGCTGCGTGGTCACCTGCGCCGGGCTTTCCCGGCTTCGGCGTGGCCGCGCCTGCAGGTGCTGCGCGACGACTCCGGCGCGATCGCGTCGGCGGCCGGGGTTTCGGCGGTGAGCGATGCGACCGAAACGGCCGTGCGGATCACCTCGAGCCGCGTCGTGCGTCGCGCCGAAGGCTTCGGCGCCTGCCACGCCGCGGCGACGGGCTGAAAGAAAACCGGGCCGCCAGTCCGAAAAGGACTGACGGCCCGGTTGTCCGGAAACGACACTCAGCCGATCTTGTAGCTGTACGGTAGCGTCGCGATCACTTCACCGGTGCCGACCTGCGGGAGGCCCGTCACGCCGGTCGGGAGGGTCGGCACGGTCACCAGGTTGAGGTGGCCGGTCACCGACGCGCCGCGCTTGCCCGAGGGTGTGATCGTCACGGTGACGGTCACCGTCTGGCCCGGCTGGACGAGCAGCGGCGTGCCGCCCGTGCCGTTGGGGTCGACGGACTGGTCGTACGGGTCGCCGGTGGACGAGCTCACCGCGGCGTCGAAGCCCGCCGTCTTGATCGACGCCGTGTAAGACGCGTGACCGGCCGGGGCACCCGACGGGCCGAACGGGCCCATCTCCTGGACGCTGGCGAACCAGATGCCCTTCGTGACATAGCCCTGCTTCTCGCCGATCGTCGCGACGGACACGGTGCTGCCAGCCTGCGCGGCCTTCAGGTCACCGAGCACGTCGATGCCCGCGGCCGAGCCCTGCAGCTCCACCTGAGCCGGCACCGACGACGACGTCGCGACGGTGAACTTGCTCGTGTCCGGCGGGATCGAGTAGATCGGCGCGTTGGCGCCGACCTCGGGCAGATCGACGTCGGTCGAGCCCTGGATGGGCTGCGGCTGCAGGGTCTGCTGCGCGTTGGTCCGCGCGTCCACGCCGATCGCGATCGGCTCGACGCCCGTGTTGCGCACCGTCACCGGCACCTTGACGGCCTGGCCGGCGGCCAGCTTCTTCGAGGCCGAGTTCGGCAGCGCGGGAGCGCTCACCACGACCTGGTCGAAGCCCACCGTGCCGGTGAACGGCTGGTCGATCTGCTTGCCCGTCACCGGGTTCTGCACCACGACCACGAAGTGCCAGCGGCCCGCCAGCGGGTTCGCGTCCGTGAGCTGCAGCGTGGTGCCCTGCGACAGCTGGTTCGCGGAGCTGAGGAACACGTTGCTGTTCACGTCGGCGAGCTCACCGTTCGGGTCCACGAGCACACCGTCGATGACGGTGCCCGGGTCCTGCAGCTTCACCGCGACGTCGAGGTCCTTCTTGCCCTTGGGCACGTCGAACTCGTACGAGAACGTCTGCGCCGGCGAGACGGCCCGCGCGTTGCCGCCCGTGATCGTGCCGCCGAAGGAACCCTTGCCGTTCTTGGTCGGGACCAGTGCGCGCAGCACGGCGGACACGGTGGTCTGGTGGCCGTCGGAGCTGCCGAACGTGATCGAGTAGTCCGCGTCGCCGCCCGTCGCCGGGGTCTGCAGCGAAACCTTGACCGGCTTGGTCTGGCCCGGCTTCAGCGTCAGTACGCCCGGCGAGACCTGGCCGTACGGAATCGCCCGCTGAGTGGAGGTGGCGAGCTGGATGTTGCCGGTGTAGCCGGTCGGGCCACCCGCCGAGTACAGCACCGCGGTCCACGTGCCCGCGACCGGGCGCGTGACGTCCACGTTGGCGTAGTTCGCCGTGGCCGCGCCACCCTGCGGACGGCTGTTGGCCACGAACGTGCCGTCCGGCGCCAGCAGCGACACGCGCACGACCGGGGTCACCGACTGGCCGTTCACGGTCTTCGGGCTGCCCTGCCACGCCATCCGCGCGAGCAGGCGCTGCGCACCGGCGGGCACCGAGAACGTGACCTTCTTGTACGCCCAGTCCGTGCCGTTGTAGTACGGGAACGTCGGCAGCTTCGTCGAGTCGAACGCGGTGGTCTGCGTCTGCGCCGAAAGCGGCGCGAGCGAGCGCGTGCCCGCCGTGACCGTCAGCGGCTTGGTGCCGACGTTGGTCACGTTGACCGTGGCCTTCTGCGTGCTGCCCGGCGCGCCTTCCAGCGTGAGCTGGTCGGCGGACAGGGCGATGTTCGACGAGACACCCGCCGGGGCACCGGAAGTGCCGGGCGAGGTCAGTGCCGCCTCCACGGCCGCGCGCGCGTCGAGCAGGCCGGAGCCCTGCTCGTCGGCGGGCAGGCCGAGGTCACGCGTGGTGCCGGTGATGAACTGCTTCACCTGCGCGGGCGTCGGCGACGCGCCGTGGTGCGTGCCGCGGTAGGCCTGGATCACCAGCGCGGCGACACCCGCGGTCAGCGGGGCCGACTCGCTGGTGCCACCGAAGGATTCGAGGTCCGTCGGCTGCGGCACGGTCTGGAAGTTGCGGCATTCGGCATACGCGGGCGCGCAGTCGGCCCAGTTGCCCTCACCCGGGGCGACCAGGTCGATGGTGCGCCCGTTCTGCGTGATGCCCGACGACGACAGCGCGGAGATGTTGTCGCTCGTCCACTTCCCGTTGGAGAACGGGAAAGCCGCGTAGGTGGTCTGCGCGTAGAGCCGGTTGTCCGTGGTCGCGCCGGCGGAGATCACCAGCGGGTCGGTGGCCGGGCTGCCGATGGTCGACGTGATGCCCGCGTCGCCGCTGGAGGCGGTGACGGTGACGCCCGCGGCCACGGCCTCGTCGTTGAACACCTGGAACAGGTTGCGCGAGCTCGCGTCCGGGTACTGGTTCAGACCCAGCGACTCGTTGATCACGTCGACGTGGTCCACGGTCACCGCGTAGTCGATCGCCTGCAGCACCGCGGAGTTCGTGGCGGTGGAGCCGAACACGTTGAGCCCCACCAGGCTCGCGCCCGGCGAAACGCCCTTCACCACGATGTTGCAGCCCGCGGGCAGCGGGTGCTTCTCGTTCACGAACTTCGACAGGTCGTGCACCACCACGCCCTGCGCGGCGATGGACGACGCGTCGCCGAACGCCTCGGCGCCCGAGTCGGTCGTGGCGGGACCGTCGCCGGAGAAGTCCTGGTAGTCGGAGAAGACGTGCGAACCGTCGGGACGGATGAAGTCCGCGTAGTTCGGGTCCATGTTGTCCGCGAGGAACGCGACCTTCACGCCCGAGCCGTCGGCGAGGTCCGAAGCGGCCTTGGACCCGTCGGTGCTGTACGCGTGGATCGAGGTCAGCGCCTCGGGCTCCAGCAACGGCTTCGCCGGGTCGGTCGGGCAGATCGCGTTCGGGTCCTGGTTCTGCGCCGTGCCGCCACCGGCCTTGGGCGCGCCGGCGTCCGCGTTCTTGCCCGCGGGGTTCGCGTCGGGCAGCGTTACTTTGCTGTCCGGCAGCACCTGTGCCACGGCCGGGTCGGCCGCCAGCTGCGCTGCCTGGTCCGGCGTCACCGTGGCGGAGAACGCGTTGCCCAGCGCGAAGTGCTTGACCTTGGCCGGCGCCGTGCCGGCCAGCTTGGCCAGCACCGACTCCTGCTGCTGGGTCGCCTTGGCCCGCCGGGTTCCCGAAGCCGCCTTGGTGGCCGGCGCGTCGGGCAGCTGGTCCTTGAGGACCACGATCACCGATTGCGGTGCGCTGCTCGCCTGAGCGGTGGGCGCGGCGACGGCGGCCTGACTGCCGAGCTGGGTGACCCCGGCCAGTGCCAGACCGCCTGTCGCGGCTATTACGAGCGCGCGAACGGATCGCGAGGAACGCCGCATGTGCAGCTCCCACTTCCTTCTCGAAGGGTTCGAAAGTTACCGGCCCCGACGAAATCGAGCACAGTCGTGCCGGCCCGATTTCCCATGCCGGAGAACTATTTCGCGCACATCGACGATCCACAAGCGACAATAGTGGTGAAGAAATCGACGCAAATGGGACACCATTTCCGGAATGCCCGGAATCGGTGTCCCATTTGTCGGTGAAGCGAATTCCCGCTCAGGTCACAGGAAGGTGACTACGGGAGTTTCGGGCAACGGTCAGTGTCCCCGCGAACGCCACCACGGCGAGGCATCCGAGCAACATCGGGTAGCTCGCGAACCCGCTGAGCGCCGCGAGCAGCGATGGCAACAGGAAGCCGATGTAGGCCAGCGCGTAGTAGACCCCGGTCAGCTGGGCGATTTCCTCGGGCCGCGCGAGCCGTTGCAGCTCCAGCAGTCCGGACACCACGACGATGCCGTACGCGGTCCCGAGCACCACGGCCGTGAGCAGCGCGAGCCACGGCGAACGCAGATCCGCGGCGACGGCGGCGAGGACCAGACCAGTGCACATCACGGCCATTCCGGTGAGCACCGCGCGGGCGCTGGTGGTCCGGTCCACGCGCTTGGCGATCGGCTGGATCCCGACGCCCGCGCCGATCGCGCACACCGTCAGCAGCGTTGAGTAGGCGAGTGACCACGAACCGAGTTTGTCCTGCACGAGTTGCGGCATGATCGCGTACGCGACGCCGCACGAGCCGAAGATCCACGGCGCCATCGGCAGGATGATCCGGCGGAACCGCGGGTGCCGGGTCGTCACGGGCAGCCGGCTCAGCGCCGGCTTGCGGCTTTCGAGGCCGAGCGTTTCCGGGCTGCGCGGGATGAGCGGCAGGGCGAGCAGCGCCAGTCCGATGTGGACCGCGAAGGGCAGCACCATCGGCCACGGCCCCCACTGCGCCAGCACCCCCGCCGCGCCGGGTCCGATGCCGAGCCCGAGCGTGAGGCACAGGGCCGCGCGCCGGGTGCCGAGGTCGGCCGCGCCGCGCGGGTCGGCGTCGGCGAGCTCCTTGATCCACGTGGAGCCCACGGCCATCGCGGCCGCCACGGCCACGCCGGTCAGGAACCGGCCCGCGGCGATCCAGCCGGCGCCTTCCGGGCCGAGCGCGATGAGCACGCTCGCGAGCAGCGACAGCACGGTGCCGGCGAGCATCACGGGCCGGCGACCGTAGCGATTGGACAGTCCGCCCGAGAGCAGCAAGCCGGGCACCAGCCCGACCACGTACGCGCCCAGCAGCGCGTCGACGGTGAAGGTGGAGTAGCCGGCTTCCTTGTACATCACCAGGAGCGGCGTGAACTGGTTGCCGCCCCAGCCGACCACGAACACCGCCGCGGCGGCGCCGAACCAGGCCGGGCGCGCGGTGGCAGCCTGGGGGAGCGGGGTGCTTTCGGCGGTGGCGGTCATCGGCGGTGCACCAGGTCCAGATGGGCGCGCAGCGCCGGGCCGAACGCGTCGCCGTCGGCGCGCTCGATGATGCCGAGCAGGTCCTCGTGTTCACGCAGCACCACGGGCAGCACATCCGGGATCGGGCGCAGGGCGTGCACGTTCATCCGGCGCTGCCGGTCGGCGAGCGTGGCGTAGAAGTCGAGCAGCAACGCGTTGCCGCCGGCCGCGACGATGGTGCGGTGGAACAGTTCGTCGGCTTCGGCGAACCCGTGCAGGTCACCGGATTCGGCGTGGCCGCGCTGGGTGTCCAGCACCCCGCGCAGCTGCCCCAGCGCGTGCGGGATGAGGTCGGGCCGGCGCACGAGGCGGCGCACGGCCGCGCCCTCCACGGCCTCCCGCGCGTCGAGCACGTCCTCGGCCTCGCCAGGCGGCACGGGCACCACCACGGCGCCGCGCTTCGGGATCAGGTTGAGGAACCCCTCGACCTGCAGGCGCAGGAACGCCTCGCGCACGGGCGTGCGGCTCACCCCGAGCCGCTCGGCGATCTCCCCTTCGCTGAACAGGTGCCCACCGGGGAGTTCGCCCGTGAGGACGAGCTCCTTCGTGAGCCGGTACGCGCGGTCGGCAGCGCCGGGCGCGGTGTACTTGGCAGGTGTCACGCCAACGAAGCTAGCATGCGTCCAAGCTTGTATCTAACGCCTTGTGACCTGGGGCTCACTCGATCCAGCGCAGCACGGGAGCCGACGTCAGCGCACCCGGCTGGAGCGTGGCCCCGGTCTCGATGGTGAACGTCGCCGACTCGCCGGGCAGCAGCGTCACGAGGGCGAAGTCCACGGTCGCGTCGGCGGCGAGGCGGTCGGGGAACAGGCAGACGTCGCGCATGAGCGTGTCGGCGATGACGGTGACCTCGTAGCCGCCGTCGAAGCCGGTGACGGACTGCGTGAACTCGGCCTGGGGGTAGGCGATGTCCTTGTCTTCGGCGAAGAACCAGAACGCGCGCTCGTCGCCGGCGTCGGCCACGAGGAACTCGCGCGCCGGGTCGCCGGCCGCGAACTCGGGTCCCAGCGCGGTGCCGGGCGCGACCGGGGCCGACGCCAGCTCCTCGCCGGTCACGGACATCCGCCGCACGTCGACCGTCTCCGGCGCGAAGCCGAGCGCGAAGACCGTGAGGCCTTCGGGGCGCGGCTGGATCGTGAGCAGTCGGTCGGCGTAGACCTCGCGCAGCGTGTACCACAGCGGCTTCGGCCGGCCGGCGCCGTCGACCGCGGCCCATGACGTGACGGGCCAGCAGTCGTTGAGCTGCCACACGATCGCGCCCATGCAGCGCGGTGCGTGCGAGCGGTAGTGCTCCACGGCCAGCCGGATCGCGCGCGCCTGGTTGACCTGGTTGAGGAAGTGCCAGTCGTCGAACGTCTTCGGCTCGGCGAAGTGCGGGGCGAGCCCGCGGGCGAGCTTTCCGTTGCCGTCGAAGGCTTTCTGGTGGTGCAGCACACCGGGGGAGTCGGCGGCGAGCGGCTCGTCGTGCACGGCCTCGGTGAGCGTCGCGAACGTCGGCGGCGCCTGCCAGCCGAACTCGGACACGAACCGCGGCACGGTGTCGCGGTAGCCGAGGTAGTCACGCTCGTTCCACATGTCCCACACGTGCTGGCAGCCGTAGTCGGGGTCCAGCGCGTCGCGCTCCGGCGAGAGCGCCCACGGGCTGCCAGGCACGTACGGCCGCGTCGGGTCCAGCTCGCCGACGACCGTCGGCAGCAGCTTCTCGTAGAACGTCGCGCCCCACGGCTGCCCGGCGAGGCGCTCCTGCCAGTCCCAGTGGAACCAGCCGAGGTAGTTTTCGTTGTTGCCGCACCACAGCACCAGCGACGGGTGCGGCGCGAGGCGGACCACGTTCTCGCGCGCCTCGGCCTCGACCTCGTCGGCCAGCACGTCCTCGGGATACGGCATGCAGGCGAACAGGAAGTCCTGCCACACGAGCACGCCTTCGCGGTCGCACTCGGCGTAGAACTCGTCGCTTTCGAAGATCCCGCCGCCCCACACGCGCAGGAGGTCGATGTTCACGTCCTTCGCCTGCTCGATGCGGCGGGCGTAGCGCTGCGCGTCGACGCGGTGGGGGAAGCAGTCGTCGGGGATCCAGTTGGCGCCGCGGACGAACAGCGGCGTGCCGTTGACCGACAGGGTGAACGCGCCGTCGGTGGTGTCGAGCGCGACGGTGCGGAAGCCGATCTCGCGGGTCCAGGTGTCGAGCACGGTGCCGTCGGCGGCCTCGAGGGTCACCTCCAGCGGGTACAGCGGCTGCTCGCCGAGCGTGTGCGGCCACCAGAGCTCAGGCGACGGCACGCGCGCGGTGTCGCCGGCCGCCTCGACGCCGGCCACGCGGATGCGCACGGTGCCTTCGCCCTCGACCTCGGTGTGGACGGTGACCACGCCGTCGGTGCCGTCGACCGTGATCACCGGCCGGACCGACGCGAGCCGGCCGGTGGTGACCTCGAGGCGCGCCGGGCGCCAGAGGCCGGCGGTGACGAGCGACGGGCCCCAGTCCCAGCCGAAGTTGCAGGCCATCTTGCGGATGAAGTTCGACGGCTCGCCGTCGTTGGTGCGCGGCAGCGGGTGGGCCTCGGCGCGTGCACGGGCGTAGCGCACGGCGGAGGCGAAGGTGACCGACAGCTCGTTGCCCTCGGGCCGCAGCTCACCGGCCGGGAAGCGGTAGGAGCGGTGCATGTTCTCGGTCTCGCCGAGCACGCGGCCGTTGAGCTCGATCTTGGCGACGGTGTCGAGGCCGTCGAACGCGAGCGCGGCCGCGCCAGGGGCGTCCGGACGGTCGAACTCGGTCTCGTAGCGCCAGTCCGTGAGCCCGATCCACTGCACGAGGTCCTCGTTGCGGTCGAGGTACGGGTCGGGGATCAGTCCGGCGGCGAGCAGGTCGGTGTGCACCGAGCCGGGTACGGTCGCCGGAACCCCGGCGCGCAGCGTCTCCACGAGCTCGGCGGGCACCTCGCCCAGGTCGCCGGTCGCCCGCACCGTCCACCGCGTCAGGTCCATCCGCATGCCTCGCCGTCCTCTCTCCGGGCCCGTTCGCGCGATCATGCCCTGTCTCGTCGTTGTCCACCGTCACGAGGGACCGCGAACGCGCTGCTCCTTATGGTCTGAACCATTGGTCTCTTCGCCGCGCGGAGGTCCCGGACACCGGGAAAACCCTGATCCTGTCTGGCTTTCTGTCCGTTCGGACGTGATCGTTCACGCCGGGAGCGCTGACAGAATCCGCGACGTCGGGTGAGCAGCCGACCGCGGTTCGTCAGCGAAAGGGACGCGCATGTCGTTCGCCAAAGCGGCACTGAAGATCCTCCTCACGTTCCTCCTGGCGGTGGTCGCGTTCACCGTGGTGCCCGCCGCGGCTCAGGGCGCGCCGGCCGCCGCTGTAGCGCCGGTGGCGCCGGTCGTCGGGCGCAAGGCGTGCCCGGAACAGCCGAAACCCGGTGAGGTCACGTGCTTCGCGCTGTTCCGCGGCGACGCGCACGGGATGCAGCGCGCCGCGGCGCCGCAGGGCTACGGCCCGGCGGACCTCGCCGGCGCGTACGAGCTCCCGACGGCCACGGGCGGCGACGGGATGACGGTCGCGATCGTCGACGCCTACGACACTCCCGACGCGGAAGCGGAGATGGGCGTGTACCGCGCGCAGTTCGGCCTGCCCCCGTGCACGGTCGCGAACGGCTGCTTCACGCGCGTGGACCAGCGCGGCGGCCAGGACTTCCCGGCCGGGAACACGGGCTGGCAGCAGGAGACGATGCTCGACCTCGACATGGTCTCGGCCGTCTGCCCGCGCTGCCACATCCTGCTCGTCGAGGCCGACGACTCGTTGGTGCCGAACATGGGCGCCGCGGTGAACCAAGCCGTCGCGATGGGCGCGAAGTTCGTGTCCAACAGCTACGGCGCCGACGAGGACCCGGCCGAGCTCGACCTCGACGAGGCCTACTACGACCACCCCGGCGTCGTGGTCACCGCGAGCTCGGGCGACTACGGCTACGGGCCGCAGTTCCCCGCCGCCTCGCCGCACGTGACGTCGGTCGGCGGCACCTCGCTCTACCGCGACGCGAACGCCCGCGGCTGGCGCGAGACGGTGTGGTCCGGCACCGGCAGCGGCTGTTCCGCGTACGAGCAGAAGCCTCCGGCGCAAACGGATTCCGGCTGTGCCAACCGGACCATCGCCGACGTCTCGGCGGTCGCGGACCTCGCCACCGGCGTCGCGGTGTTCGTGCACGGCGCGTGGGGTCTCGCGGGTGGCACGAGCGCGTCGTCGCCGATCGTCGCGGCGGCCTACGCGCTGGCCGGCGCGCCCGCGGCGGGCACCTACCCGAACGCGCTGCCGTACCGCTCCGGCGCGACCTTCAATGACGTCACCGAAGGCGCCAACGGCACCTGCGCCCCGGCGTACCTCTGCACGGCCGGCCCCGGCTTCGACGGGCCGACGGGCCTGGGCACGCCGCGCGGGATCTCGGCCTTCACGCCCGGCGCGACCGGCCTCGTCTCCGGCACGGTCCGTGACGCCGCGGGCGCGCCGCTGGCCGGTGCGCAGGTGAAGGCGGGTGACCTCGCCACGACGGTGGACGCCGAAGGCCACTACACGCTGGGCGTGCCCGTGGGCACCTACGCCGTGACCGCGGGCAAGTTCTCCTACCGCGACACCACTGTCGACGGCGTGACCGTCGAGGCCGGCAAAACCGCGACCGCCGACTTCACGCTGGCGTCCGTGCCTTCCGTGCAGCTGAGCGGGACCGTGCGCGACGGCAGTGGCCACGGCTGGCCGGTGGCCGCGCACGTCCAGGTCGCCGGGCAGTCGACCACGACCGTGCGGACGGATCCGCTCACCGGGCGGTACTCGATGACCGTGCCCGAGGACGCGACCTACTCCGTGCAGGTCGACCCGGACTACCCCGGATACCTGCCCGGCTCCGCTTCTGTGCCGGTCGGCGACACCGCCGCCACGCACGACGCTGTCGTGACCGTCGACCCCGTGACCTGCGGCGCGCCCGGCTACGCCAACCGCTTCACGGGCGACACGCAGGACTTCGAGGCGCCCTCGACGTGGCAGGTGGTGAACAACCTCGGCGACGGCGCGGCCACGTGGGCGTTCGACAACCCCGCCGGCCGCGACAACTACACCGGCGGCAGCGGCGCGTTCGCCACCGTGGACAGCAACTCGATCGGCGGCGACCAGGACACGTCGCTGGTCAGCCCCGTCGTCGACCTGAGCGGCACGGCGAACCCGACCGTGCGGTTCGCCAGCGACTACCAGGGCACGCAGGGTCAGCAGGCGGCCGTGGACTTCACGACCGACGGCGGCGCCACCTGGACCACCGTGTGGCAGCACGGCAGCGACACCTTGGCCGGGCCGTCGACGCAGGTCGTGCCGCTGCCGGGCGCGGCGGGCAAGAAGGCCGTGCAGGTCCGCTTCCACTACCGCGACCAGCTGTTCGGCTTCTGGTGGCAGGTCGACGACGTGCTGATCGGCGACCACGCGTGCGACGTCGTGCCCGGCGGGATCGTCAGCGGCACGGTGCACGACCACGTGACCGGCGCCGCGCTCGGCGGGGCGTCGGTGGACAGCGTCGACCGGCCCGGCGAGGGGGCGACGACGCAGGCCGACGGTTCGTATTGGTTCTTCTCCAGCGTCACCGGCAGCCACCCGGTCACCGCGTCGGCCACGAACTTCGTGCCGGGCACGCAGAGGACCGTGGTGGCGCCCGACGCCGCGACCCCGGCCGACTTCCTGCTCGACGCCGGCCAGCTCGAGGTGACCAGCGCGGCCGTGAGCAAAACCGTGGCGTGGCAAGGGACGGCGACCGCGAGCGTCAAGGTGCGCAACACCGGCACGGCACCCGTGGGCGTGCGGCTGAACCCGTCGTCCGGCGCGTTCACCCCGGCCGTGGTGCACTCGGCGCCGCTGCAGCGGATCAAGGGCGACTTCAGCACGGGACCGTTGCTGGGACACGTGAAGCAGGCCGCGCCCGCCGAGACCCTGGCGGCCGGTGACGCGTGGCAGACCGTGGCCGACTACCCGACGAAGATCATGGACAACGGCGTGGCGACCGTGAACGGGAAGGTGTACTCCTTCACCGGCCTCAACGGCGCGGAGCTGACGACCAAGAACTTCGTCTACGACCCGGGCACGCTCGCGTGGACGCCGATCGCCGACCTCGCGACTCCGCGGGAAACCCCCGCGGTGGCGGCTGTCGGCACGAAGATCTACGTGACCGGCGGCTGGGCCGACGGCAGCATCCCCGTGACGAACACCGACATCTACGACACCGTCACCGACACGTGGACCACGGGCGCGCCGATGCCCACGGCCAC
Source organism: Amycolatopsis sp. NPDC050768 (assembly GCF_040654155.1). NCBI lineage: Bacteria > Bacillati > Actinomycetota > Actinomycetes > Pseudonocardiales > Pseudonocardiaceae > Amycolatopsis > Amycolatopsis sp. NPDC050768. The sequence goes on along the minus strand of NZ_JBFAHL010000038.1, from coordinate 15,915 downwards.
CTCCGCGATGGGCGTCGCGGTGGCCGGCGGGCGGATCTACGTGGTCGGCGGCTGCGACGGCGGCAACTGCGGTGTCACGCGGGTGCAGGTCTACGACCCGGCCGTGGACAAGTGGTCGGCGGGCCCGGCGCTGCCCGCGCCGATCGGCTGGACCAACTGCGGCACCATCGCGGGCTCGATCTATTGCGCCGGCGGTGTCAGCGGCCTGGACAACCTGAAGACCGCGTACAAGCTCGACGTCGAGAAGGGCACGTGGTCGCGCGTCGCCGACCTGCCGGTGCAGATGTGGGGCTCGGCCTCGACCGTCGCGAATGGACAGTTGCTGCTCTCGGGCGGCATCGCCGACGGTGAGCTCACCAACGCCGGCTACGCGTACGACCCGGCGTCCAACCAGTGGTCGGCGCTGCCGAACTCGAACGAGACGCTGTTCCGCGGCGGCAGCACTTGCGGGTTCTACCGCATCGGCGGCTCGGCGAACGCGAGCTTCAACCCGACCAGTCACGACCTGCTGCTGCCGGGTTACGGCGAATGCGGGGAGTACGTGTCGATCCCGTGGCTGTCGACCACGCCGTCGGTGACCACGATCGCGCCGGGCAAGACGGCGACCTTCACGGTGACACTCGACGCGAACGTCTCGGCGATCACGCAGCCGGGCACGTACACGGCGCAGCTGGTCGTCGGGGCGCAGGTGCCGAAGGCGGTGGCCGCGATCCCCGTGTCGTTCACGGTGAAGCCGCCGGCCACCTGGAGCAAGCTGACCGGCACCGTCACGGGCGCGCGCTGCGGGGCGACGGCCGGTCCGCTCGCCGCGGTGACCGTGCAGGTCGACAGCTGGGCGGCGAGCTACACGCTCAAGACCGACGCCTCGGGCCACTACACGCTGTGGCTCGACCGCCGGAACAACCCGCTCACGCTCATCGCGGCACGCGACGGCTGGCAGCCGCAGACGCGCAGCGTCAAACTGGTCAAGGGACAGGCGGTGACCGCGGACTTCGTCCTCAAGCCGGCCGGCTGCTGAGCTTCGGCGGCGGGGCCGGGGTGACGGCCGGTCCCGCCGCCGGGGTGTGGGGAACAGCACGTCCCGACGTTGTGCAATGTGACATACTACTGGCCATGGTGGCGACGGGAAGGTCCCCCGACGTGGTCGTCGTGGGCGCCGGAGTGGTCGGGGCGGCGTGCGCTTACTACTGCGCGGCCGCGGGCCTGCGCGTCGCGGTGCTCGACCGCGGCGGTGTCGCCGGCGGGACGACCAGCGGCGGCGAGGGCAACATCCTCGTGTCGGACAAGGAGCTCGGGCCGGAGCTCGACCTGGCGCTGCTGTCGATCCGGCTGTGGGCCCGGCTGGGGGAGGAGCTCGGACCCGCTTCGCTGGAGCTGGAACACAAGGGTGGCGTGGTCGTGGCGCAGTCCGCGGACGCCGCCCGGGGCTTGGCGGAGCTGGCGGCGGAGCAGCGCGCGCGGGGTGTTTCGGTCGACGACCTGACACCGGCCGAGGTCGCCGAGCTGGAGCCGAACCTGACGCCGGACGTCGCTTCCGGCGCGTATTACCCGCAGGACAAGCAGGTGCAGCCGATGCTCGCGGCTGCTTCGCTGCTGCGTCAAGCGCGTCGGCTCGGTGCCGAACTGCACCCGGGGGTCGAGGTCCGGGCGTTCCGGCGCCGGGCCGACGGTTCGGTCGGCGGGGTGCTCACGTCGGCCGGCGAGTTCTCCGCGCCGTGGGTGGTGAACGCCGCGGGCACGTGGGGCGGGGACGTCTCGAAGCTCGCGGGTGCCCCGATCCCGGTGCTGCCGCGGCGCGGGTTCGTGCTGGTCACCGAACCGCTGCCGCGCGTGATCCGGCACAAGGTCTACACGGCCGACTACGTCGCCAACGTCTCGAGCGGCGACGCCGGGCTGGAAACTTCGGTGGTCGTCGAGGGCACGCAGGCCGGCACGGTGCTCATCGGTGCGAGCCGTGAACGCGTCGGGTTCGACCGGCAGTTCTCGCTGCCCGTGGTGCGCAAGCTGGCGGCACAGGCGATCGGTGTTTTCCCGTTCCTCGCCGACGTTTCCCTGCTGCGCAGCTACCTCGGCTTCCGGCCGTACTGCCCGGACCACCTCCCGGTGATCGGCGAGGATCCGCGGCTGCCGGGGTTGGTGCACGCGTGTGGTCACGAAGGGGCGGGTATCGGTTTGGCCGCGGCGACGGGACACCTGATCGCGCAGGTGGCGACGGGTGTGGAGCCGGAGCTGGACTTGACGCCGTTCCGGGCGGACCGGTTCGAGGAGGTCGCGTGAGCGAGCGCGTGAAGTTTTCCTTCCGGGGCCAGGAGATCGTGGCGGAAGCCGGGCAGAGCGTGGGCGCCGCGTTGATCGCCGCCGGCCACCGGTCCTGGCGGACGACGCGCCGCGATGGCGCGCCGCGCGGGGTGTTCTGCGGGATCGGCGTGTGTTTCGACTGCCTGGTCGTCGTGAACGGCAAGCCGGGGCGACGCGCGTGCCTGACCGAGGTGCTGCCGGGTGACGTCATCGAACCGCAGGAAGGAGCGGGCCGTGGTGAGCTTTCCTGCTGAGGCGGCGGAGATCGCGGTCCTCGGGGCCGGCCCGGCCGGGCTCGCCGCGGCGGTGACAGCCGCGTCGGCCGGCGCGCGAGTGACGCTGGTCGACGCCGGCGCGCGCGTGGGCGGGCAGTTCTGGCGCCACCGCGAAGGCGACGCAGGTGTGGGCCACCACGACTGGCCGGCGCTCGTGCGGCTGCGCGCGGGACTGTCCCGAGTGGACGTTCGAGCGCGGCACGCGATCTGGCACGTCGAGCGTACGGACAGCGGCTTCACGGTGCACACCGACCGCGGTGAGGTCTCCAGCCGTACGGTGATCGTGGCGACGGGCGCGTACGACCGGCAGGTGCCGTTTCCCGGCTGGACGCTGCCGGGCGTCTACACCGCCGGTGGTGTGCAGGCGCTGCTCAAGGGCCACGGCGTGCGCGCGGGGAGCCGGGTCGTGGTGGCGGGGACGGGTCCGTTCCTGCTGCCCGTCGCCGCCGGGCTGGTCGAGGCGGGCGCCGAGGTGGCGGGGGTGTTCGAAGCCGGTTCGCCCGCCGGGTTCGCCCGGTCGCCGCTGGCCGTGCTGGCCAACGCCGGCAAGCTCGCCGAAGGCGCCGGGTACCTGAAAACACTGCTGCGCCAACGAGTTCCGTACCGCACGCGCACCGCGGTCGTCGCCGCCCAGGGCGCGGACGGGGTCGAGAGCGTGACGGTCGCGTCGCTCGATCGGCAGTGGCGGATCGTGGCGGGCAGCGAGCGGACGGTCGCGTGCGACACCGTCGCCGTCGGCTACGGCTTCACGCCCCAGCTGGAGCTCCCGTTGCAGCTGGGCTGCGAAACCCGCCTCGGCGCGGACGGCAGTCTCGTCGCCGTCGCGGACGACCAGCAGCGCGCCACCACGCCTGGTGTCTACCTCGCCGGTGAGGTTTGCGGAGTCGGCGGATCGGCGCTGTCGCTGGTGGAGGGTGAGCTGGCGGGCCTGCACGCGGCACTCACCACGGTGGGTGCCGAGCCGAACCGGGACACCGTCGCGCGCTTGCTGCGGCAGCGCAAGTCGTTGCGCGCCTTCGCGAACGCGATGCACGCCGCCCATCCCGTGCGACCCGGGTGGCAGACGTGGCTCGACTCCGAGACGCAGGTGTGCCGCTGCGAAGAGGTGTCCGTCGGCACTGTTCGCAGCGCGGTCAAGGACTTGGGCGCCACGGACGCGCGGACGGTGAAGCTGCTCGCCCGGCCGGGGATGGGTCTGTGCCAGGGCCGAGTCTGCGGCTATGCGACGGCCTGCCTCGTCGCCGCCGAATGCGGCCGTGAACCGACGGCCGCCGACCTCGCCGGGGTCGCGGCGCGGCCGATCGCCCAGCCCGTGACGCTCGGGGACCTCGCGCGTGGCTGACCTCGAACTGTCCGAAGAGGACAACGCGATGCTCGCCGGCGAGCACGGCGAGGCGGCGAAACTGTGCCTGCGCATGGTCATCGCGCTCGCGCAGGTCCGGGGCGCCACGCGGCTGCTGACGGTCGAGTCCGCCCACGTCGACGGCTGCCTCTACCACGGCCAGGCCGGCCTGGACTTCGTCGAACGGCTGGGAGAGCTCGGCGGCCGCGTCGCCGTGCCGACCACGCTCAACGTCGGCTCGCTCGACCTGCGCCACCCCGACCTCGTGCACGCCGATGCCGAAACGACCGCCAACGCGCGCCGCCTGATGGCGGGTTACACCGCGCTGGGCTGCGCGCCGACGTGGACCTGCGCGCCGTACCAGCTCACGCACCGCCCGGCGTTCGGCACGCACGTGGCGTGGGCGGAGTCCAACGCGATCGTGTTCGCCAACTCCGTGCTCGGCGCCCGCACCGACCGCTACGGCGATTTCCTCGACATCGGCGCCGCCATCACCGGCCGCGTGCCCGACGCGGGCCTGCACCGGGACGGCAACCGCCGCGCGACGATCCGGCTCGACTGCGCGGCCCTGTCCCGGCGGCTGCTCGGCGAGGACGCGGCGTGGGGCGTGCTCGGCCACCTCGCGGGCCGGCTCGCGGGCAGCGGGGTGCCGGTGCTGACCGGTGTGCCCGCGACCGTCACGGAGGACCAGCTGAAGGCGTTCGGCGCCGCCGCGGCGTCGAGTGGGGGAGTGGGGCTGTTCCACGTAGTCGGCGTGACGCCGGAGGCGCCGGATCTCGCGGCCGTCGCGTCGCCGAACCTCGTGACGCACGCGGTGGACGCGGACCAGGTGCGCGCCATCCGCGACGAGCTGACCACCGCCCACGGCACGGACCTCGACGCGCTGTGCCTGGGCACGCCGCACTTCTCGCTCACGGAGTTCGAGCGCCTGGCCGCTCTGCTCGCAGACGGCGGGCCGTTCCACCACGCCGTGCGCGCCTACGTGACCACGAGCCGCGCCGTGCTCGCGGAAGCCGATCGGCTCGGTTACGCGGAAACCGTGCGCTCCGCCGGGGCGCGCATCGTCGTCGACACCTGCACCTACATCACGCCGATCCTCGACGCCGGCCTGCGCACGGCGATGACGAACTCCGGCAAATGGGCGTGGTACGCGCCCGGCAACATCGGCGTGGACGTGGCCCTCGGCTCGCTCGCCGAATGCGTCGCGTCGGCGCGGGCCGGCCGGATCGTGCGGGACGAGGCGCTGTGGGCGAGCTGACCGGACGCACCGTGTTCCCCGGCGAAGCCACCGGCGAGCCGCTCGTGCTCGACGCGCCCCTGTCGTTCTGGGGCGGCACGGACCTGTCCGGCCGCATCGTCGACGAACACCACCCCCAGCGCGGCGCCACCCTCACCGGCCGCGTCCTCGTGCTGCCGCGGGCGCGTGGCTCCAGCTCTTCGTCGTCGGTCCTGGCCGAGCAGATCCGCAGCGGCACCGCGCCCGCCGCAATCGTCCTCACCGAACCCGACGCCATCCTCATGCTCGGCGCCTGGGTCGCGGCCGAGCTGTACGACCTGCGGTTGCCGATCGTCGTTCTCACCTCGCAGGACTACGCGCGGCTCGCGGTCTGTCGCGGCGCGGTGGACGTCAGTGCGGGTCCGGAAACCGCGACGATCCGACTCGGCTGACGGCTGGGCCCAACGCGTTCACCGAGGGTGGGGGCGGCTTTTGTGCGGCCTGCGCCCGGGCGATCGCGGTGCCGTTTCCCGAGGGCGGTCACCGTCCGCTCCGGTTCAGGCATCCGCGATGGCCGCCGTGCGGAGGTGACGCACCGCGGCTTCCGACGCCGAGCCCGGTTCCGCTGTGTAGAGCGTGAGGAACTGGTCCGCGTCGTCCAGCACGCCGAGCAGTTCGTACGCCAGGGTGAACCGGCCCGCCACCGGATGGTTGAAGCTCTTGGCTCCGTAGGTGTGCTGGTGCACGTCGTGATCGGCCCACCGGCCGCGGAAGTCCTCGCTCGCGGCCGATAGGTCCCTGATCAGGTCCGCCAGCAGCGGGTCGGCGGGGTAGCGGCCCTGGTAGAGGCGCAGGTGCGCGACGGCCTCGGTCGCGCTGCCCGCCCAGTCCACCAGCACGCTGCGCGCCGCCGGGTCGGTGAAGAGGAACCGCACCATGTTGCGTGACGGTCCGGGCAGGGCTTCCCAGTCCGTGTACAGCGCGCGGGCCGGCCGGTTCGCGGCGAGCACGTCCATCCGGCGGCCGAGGACCATCGCCGGGAGCGGCTCGTGGGCATCGAGGATCCGGTGCACCGACGGCCGCACCCGCTGGGGCGGAACCGAGCGCCGCGCCGGGCGAGTGCTCCCGGGGCGCACCAGCGCGAACAGGTGCGCCCGCTCCGTGGCGTTCAGCCGCAGCGCGCGGGCCACCGCGTCGAGCACCGAATCGGACGGGTTGATCCGGCGGCCGCGCTCCAGCCGCACGTAGTAGTCCACGTTCACCCCGGCCAGCCGCGCGACCTCCTCGCGCCGCAGGCCGGGGACGCGGCGAACGCCGGCACCCGGACCCAGCCCGGCCTCGGCCGGGGTGACCCGGGCGCGGCGCGAGCGCAGGAACTCGCTCAGCTCGTCGTCCCGCTCCATGCGCCCGAGCCTAGAGCGAAGCGAGAACCAGCCGCCCGCTTACCTCCCGGGCGTCGATCCGCCGGTGCGCTTCGCGGGCCTCGGCGAACGGCAGCGTCGTCACGGGCAGGCTGATCTTCCCCTCGGTGAACAGTGGCAGCACCGCCCGCGCGGCAGGCACGGCCGGTGAGGTGTCGGCGGCCAGGTAGCCGCCCACGTTGAACCCGATGACGCCGATGTTGCCGCCCCACACCGCATTCGAGTCGAGCGCTGCGCCGTGCTCGCCGCCCGCGTTGCCGACCGCGAGCAGCCGGCCCATCGGACCGAGCACACCGACGGAGGCCCGCCGCACGTCGCCACCCACCGGATCGACGATCACGGTGAACCGCTCGTCTCCCAGCGCCTCGGTGAACTCACCGGAGAGGACCACCCGGTCGAACCCGAGCGCGAGCGCCGCGTCGATTTGCTCGGCCCGGCGCACGGTGCCGACCACCTCGTTCGCCCCGAGCAGCCGCGCCACCTCGGGGTAGACCGACGACAGTCCGCCGAGCGCGCCGTGCACCAGCACCTTGCTGCCGACCGGCGGGCGCACCGCCTCGGTGAGGGACAGGTACGCCGTGACCGTGTTCGCGAACCCTGCGACGGCCTGTTCGCGGCTCACACCCGTGCCCGCCAGCGGCACCACCAGGTCGGCGGGCGCGACGGTGACCTCCGCGTATCCGCCCATCCGCGGCAGGGTCAGCGTCGCCACCTCGTCGCCGACAGCGAACCGGTCGACGCCCGGGCCCACGGCGCGCACGGTGCCCGCCACCTCGAGCCCGGGCACCACCGGTGGTCGTGGCGCGTAGTCGTAGTCGGCCAGTTCGCCGCGACGGATGATCGCATCGACCAGCCCGACGGCCGAGTGGGACACGGTGATACTGAGTTCACCAGGCCCCGGGACGGGCTCGGGGACCTCGGCCGGCTCGATGACGCCGGGGTCGCCGTACGCGGTGATGAACATGGCCTTCATGGGTGCGTTCCTCCTGGTGTGGCTGGGATCCACGACCGAGGCTAATGACGCGCGAGGCCCGATCCGGCGCCCAGAGGGGACCTGTCAGGCCCCCTCTGGCCCGGAATTCCACGGCCCGGTCCGGACCAGGCCCGAACCGTCGGTCAGCGCTGGACGCGCACCACCCCGTCCTGCACCACGGCCGCGAGCCCGGTCGACGGGTTCGCCAGCACGTCGAGGTCCTCCAACGGGTTCGCCCGCGCGAGCACGACGTCACCCCGGGCGCCGGGCGCGAGTGTGCCCACCGTGCCGACCTGGCGCAGCAGCTCGGCCGCGACCGTGGTGGCCGAGCGCAGCACCGCGGCCGGCTTCTGCACCTTGGCGCGCAATGCGAACTCCTCCGACTGCCGTGCCTGCATCGCGCCCAGCAGGTCACTGCCGTAGGCGATGCGGACACCGGCGGAGTCGGCGAGCTGCAACGCCTGGTAGCCGTTTTCCGTCACCCGCACGACCTTTTCGTACTGCTCCGCCGTGAAACCGAGCTCGCGGCTCTGCTCCAGCAAGGCCTGGTAGGTGATCAGCGTGGGCACGTAGAACGCGTCGTGGGCGAGGAACAGGTCGACCGACGTCGCGTCGAGGAGGTTGCCGTGTTCGATCGTGCGGACGCCGAGGCGCAGCCCGCGGTTCACGGCGTCGGCGGTGTAGGCATGGCCCGCCGTGTAGAGGTTCGCCGCGGCCGCCTCCTCGACGATCGCAGTCACCTCCTCGTCGGAGAACTGCAGGGAATCCACGCGGTCGGTCGGGCTCGCGCAGCCGCCGGACAGCATGATCTTCAGGTGGTACGCGCCGCGGCGGATCTCGTCGCGCGCGGCGCGGCGAACCTCATCGACGCCGTCGCACACCCGGCCGAGCACCGGGATCGCGTAGTGCTGGTCGTGCACGTCGCGCCCCGCCGGCCGCAGGTCACCGTGCCCGCCGGTCTGGGACAGGGCCTTGCCGCCGAAGAAGATGCGCGGACCGGTGAACAGGCCTTCGGCCACGGCGGCGGCGATCCCGAAGTCCGCGCCCCCGACATCGCGGACGCTCGTGAAGCCGCGCGCCAGCATGTCCTTCAGCAGGTGCGATGCCTGCGCGGCCACGTACGCGGGCGACTCGTCGGCCACCGTGCCGAGCGCCGCGCTCACGGCGTTCACGTGCACGTGGCAGTCGATGAGCCCCGGCACGGCGAACAGCCCCGTGCCGTCCAGCTCGCCGGCCCCGACCGGACCGCCGGGATCGGCTTCGACAGCCGTGATCCGGCCGCCGGTGATGCGGACGACCTGCTCGCCGGTCACCTGCTCGGACTCGGGATCGACGACACTGACCTGCCGGACGCTGAGGTCGGCGGACATGCGGGCACCTCCAGAGGGTTCGCGGGGTTCAGCCACGTCCGATCGTCTCCTGCCCGATCGTTTCGAGCGAGCGGCCGGTGGTGCGCTGGCCGAACACGGCCACCACCCCGGCGCCGATCACGAGCAGGACCAGCAGCATGGTGAACACACCGCCGAACCCGACGTTGCTGTAGGAGAAACCGATCACGATCGGCGCGATGATGCCGCCGATCCGCCCGACCGCCGACGCGACGCCGAGGCCGGTGGTGCGGATCATCGTCGGATAGATCTCGGACGTGTAGGAGTACTCGAGCGCCGCGTTGCCGTTCATGAAGAACGACAGCACGATGCCCCAGATCAGGATCTGCGTGCTGTTGCCCGCGAAGGCCAGCCCCAGAGCGCCGAGCGCACCGCCCGCCAGGTAGATCACGATCGTCCACTTGCGCTCGATGCGCTCGCTCACGAACGCGGCCGAGTAGTAGCCGGGGATCTGCGCGAGGTAGATGAGGATGGAGAACAGGAAGCTCTTCGAGATGTCGAAGCCCTGCTTCACCAGCAGCGACGGGATCCAGGTGAAGAAGCCGTAGTAGGTGAAGATGGCGACGAACCAGTAGACCCACGACGTGATCGTGGTCTTGCGCAACCCGGTCGACACCAGCGCGCGCAGGTTCGACGCGATCGTGCCCGAGGACACCTGCACGTCTTCGTCCTGTGTGGACGGTACCGGGGGCGGCAGCGGGCCGACGCGGGCGCTCACCTGGCGCTCGATGTCGGAGACCACCAGCTCGGCCTCTGCGACCCGGCCGTGGACGTGCAGGAACCGCGGCGACTCCGGCAGCGAGCGGCGCCACCACAGCAGCATCACGATCGGCACGGCCGTGAGCACCTGGACCCAGCGCCAGCCGTGAGGCACGTCGCTGACCACGAAGTAACCGAGCAGGCTCGCGAACACGTAGCCGAACGCGAAGAACCCGGCCAGGGAACCGATGTAGCGCCCGCGCACGCGCGAGGGCACGAACTCCGACAGGTAGGGCGCGATGATCGCGCTCTCCGCGCCGGTGCCCATGCCCGCCACGACACGCGCGACGAACAGCACCGCGAAGTTCGGCGCGGCGGCCGCGACGAGGCTCGCGGCCGCGTAGAGGATGAGCGCGCTGACCATCACCGCGCGCCGGCCGATCTTGTCGCCGAGCACCCCGGCGCCGAACGCGCCGAAGAGGAATCCGATCAGCAGGCTGCTGCCCAGGATGCCGGTGGCTCCGCTGGAGAGCCCCCATTCGGCGGTGACGGAGGGGAGGATGAAGGCGACGATCGCGCCGTCCATCGCGTCGAAGGTGTAGCCGAGGCCGCCCGCGAAGAGCAGCTTGTAGTGGAACCGGGAGATCGGCAGGCGTTCGAGCCGGGCCGCCAGCACGTGCGACGTGAGCTTCGGGGGCGCGCCGGTCGTTTCTGACATGGAGCCTCCCACGATGGGGGACGAGGTCAGGCCACTGTACAATGTCACATGACACATGGCACGATGAATTTCCGACCGAGTTTCGGGCTCGGCTCCGGTCGACGGCGCTGAGTAACATCGACTTCGTGGAGGGCTTGATGACGGGGCGCGAAAAGCCGTGGCACGGCGTGCTGGTGGCGGCGGCACTCCCCTTGCGGGAGACCGAACCGGGTGCGCTGACGGTCGATTTCGACGCGTACGCCGAGCACGTCGCGTGGCTGGCCGAGAGCGGTTGTGACGGGGTCACGCCCAACGGTTCGCTGGGGGAGTACCAGACGCTGAGCGTCGAAGAGCGCACGCGAGTGGTCCGCACGGCCGTCGAAGCGGCGCCCGAGGGCTTCACGGTGATGCCGGGTGTCGCGGCGTACGGCGCGACGGAAGCGCGGCGCTGGGCCGAGAGCGCGGCGGAGGCGGGCTGCCCCGCGGTGATGCTGCTGCCGCCCAACTCCTACCGGGCCGACGAGCGCGCGGTGGTCGAGCACTACCGCGAGGTCGCGAAGGCGGGCGTGCCGATCGTCGCGTACAACAACCCGTTCGACACCAAGGTCGACCTCGTGCCGGAGCTGCTGGCCGAGTTGCACGCCGAGGGCCTGATCGTGGGCGTGAAGGAGTTCTCGGGCGACGTGCGGCGGCCGTACCGGATCGCCGAGCTGGCACCGGAGCTCGACGTGCTGTGCGGCGCCGACGACGTACTGCTGGAGCTGGCGATCGCCGGTGCGCCCGGCTGGGTCGCGGGTTACCCCAACGCGTTCCCGAAGGCCACCAGCGAGCTGTGGGCCGCCGCGTCGGCCGGCGACCTGGACAAGGCCGTTCCGCTCTACCGGCTGCTGCACCCGTTGCTGCGCTGGGATTCGCTCACGGAGTTCGTGCAGGCGATCAAGCTGAGCATGGACATCGCGGGCCGCTACGGCGGGCCGTGCCGTCCGCCGCGGGTGCCGCTCACGCCCGAGCAGGAGAAGGCCGTCCGCCAGGCCACCGAACGAGCGCTCGAGGAAGGGCTTTCCTAGACCATGCGTGCCAAGCGGCTGTTCCACGCGGTCGACTCCCACACCGAGGGGATGCCGACCCGCGTGATCACGGGTGGGGTCGGCGTCGTGCCAGGTGCCACGATGTTCGAGCGACGGCAGTACTTCGTCGAGCACCTCGACCACATCCGGCAGCTGCTGATGAACGAGCCGCGCGGGCATTCGGCGATGAGCGGCGCGATCCTGCAGCCGCCGACGCGTCCGGACGCCGATTGGGGCGTGCTGTTCATCGAGGTGTCGGGCTGCCTGCCGATGTGCGGGCACGGCACCATCGGCGTCGCGACGGTGCTGGTCGAGACGGGCATGGTCGAGGTCGTCGAGCCGGTCACCACGATCCGGCTCGACACCCCGGCCGGGCTCGTCATCGCCGAGGTCGCGGTCGAGGACGGCGCGGCGCGGTCGGTGACGATCCGCAACGTGCCGTCGTTCTCGGTCGGCCTCGACCGCAAGGTGGCCGTGCCGGGGCTCGGCCGGGTGCGCTACGACCTGGCTTTCGGCGGCAACTTCTACGCGATCGTCGAGCTCGAGGAGCTCGGGCTTCCCTTCGATCGCGCGGAGAAGCAGAAGCTGCTCGACGCGGGACTGTCCATCATGGACGCGATCAACTCCCAGGATCTGCCCGTGCACCCGGAGAATCCCGCGATTTCCGGGTGCCACCACGTGTATCTCGCCGCGCCCGGTTCCGACGCGCGGGTTTCGCGCCACGCCATGGCCATCCACCCGGGCTGGTTCGACCGTTCGCCGTGCGGCACCGGCACGAGCGCGCGGATGGCGCAGCTGCACGCGCGCGGCGAGCTGGCGCTGCACACCGACTTCCGCAACGAGTCGTTCATCGGCACGCACTTCATCGGCCGGCTGGTGGAGGAGACGACGGTGGGCACGGTGGGCGCCGTCGTCCCGACCATCACCGGCCGGGCGTGGCTCACCGGTACGGCGCAGTACTTCCTCGACCCCGACGACCCGTTCCCGGCGGGGTTCGAACTGTGATCGAGGTACTGGCCGCGCGGCCGTCGATGCCCGCGGCGATCGCGGCGTTGCGTGCCGCGTTGGCCGACGGCCTCGACCCTTCGGCGGACCCGGCCCGGGCCGTCGTTCCGGTGCCGAGCGGGCAGTTCCTGCTGATGCCGGCGTTCTGGGCATCGTTCGCCGGGGTGAAGGTGGCGACGGTCGCGCCCGGAAATCCCGCCCGTGACCTGCCGCGGATCCAGGGCGAGTATCTGCTGCTGGACGGGGCGACGTTGACGCCGCTGGCCTTGCTCGACGGGGTCGCGGTGACGTCTGTGCGGACGGCGGCGGTGTCGGCGCTGGCCGTGGACTGCCTGGCGGCGCCGGACGCGTCGCGGCTGGTGGTGTTCGGGACCGGACCGCAGGCGGCGAGCCACCTCGAGGCGCTGCGGGAGGTCCGGCCGGTGCGCGACGTCGTGGTGGTGGGGCGTTCGGCCGCGCGCACTGAGGCTTTCGCGACGGCTTGGGGCGCGCGGGTCGGCACCGCGGCGGACGTGGCTTCGGCGGACCTGGTGGCGTGCTGCACTACTTCGTCGACGCCCTTGTTCGACGGCGCCTTGGTTCCGGACGGGGCGACGGTGGTGGCGGTCGGTTCGCACGAACCGCACATCCGCGAGGTCGATGCCGGGCTGATGGGCCGCGCCACGGTGGTCGTCGAAGCGGTGGACACCGCCCTGCGCGAGGCCGGCGACGTCGTCCTGGCGGTTTCCGAAGGGACACTGGCGCCAGACGCGCTGGTGCCGCTGTCCGATGTGGTCCGCGGGGCGGCGCTGCCCCAGCCGGGGCCCCGGCTGTTCAAGAGCGTGGGAATGGCGTGGGAGGATCTGGTGGTCGCCGCCACCACCTACGAGGCCGCCCGGGGAGAGTCACGTTGACCAGCCAGGAGCACCTCACGCTGACGCTGCCCACCTTCGGCGTCCAGCGGAACCTGCGCGACCAGATCACGCAGACGCTGCGCGCCGCCGTCATCTCCGGCGAGCTGCGCCCCGGCGTGGTGTACTCGGCGCCCAGCCTCGCCACGCAGTTCGGCGTCTCCGCGACGCCCGTGCGCGAGGCGATGCTTGACCTCGTCAAGGAGGGCTTGATCGACACGGTGCGCAACAAGGGTTTCCGCGTCACCGAACCGTCCGAAAAGGACCTCGACGACCTCAGTGAGCTGCGTGCCCTCATCGAGGTGCCCACCGTCCGTCGGCTCGCCGAGACGGGCGTCGACCCCGCCGTGATCGCCGAGCTGCGCCCGCTGGCCACCGGCATCGAACACGCGGCCGCCGCGCACGACCTCATCGCCCACGTCGCCACGGACATGCAGTTCCACCTGCGTCTGCTCGAACAGGCGGGCAACCCGCACCTGGTCGAGACCGTCCGCTCCCTGCGCTCCCGCTCCCGCATCTACGGCCTCCGCGGCCTCGCCGACCGCGACGAGCTCGTCCCTTCGTCCCACGAACACGCGGAACTCCTGGACCTCATCGAAGCCCGCGACGCGGACGGCGCGGAAGCCTTGATGAGAAGCCACATCCGGCACGTGCGGGGGATTTGGGCCGAGTGAACGTCAGTACCGCCAGGTGATGACGTCCGGGCCGACGGGCTCGAGGTGACCGGTACCCACCTGGACACGTTCGAGCCCGGCAAGCCCGGTCACCGCACGGAAACCCTGATCACTCCCCGGAAAACCGCTGCTCCAGCTCATTCACCTCGGGCAGCCCGATGAGCGTCGTGAACTCGTCGAACGTCGGCACGCCCGGCAGGGCGGCCGTGGGGGTGCCGTCGCGGTGGATGACGTCCAGCAGGGAGCGGATGCCGGCCGTCGCGGCGAGCAGGGTGCCGATCGGGTAGAGCACGAGGGAGAAGCCGAGTTCCGTGATGCGCGAGAGCGGCAGCGGCGGCGTCCGGCCGCCTTCGGCCCAGTTGAACACCAAGGGCGCCACGCCGCGCAGCTCCGTGGCCACGCGCTCGATGCTCTCCTCGCTCGTCGGCGCTTCCACGAACAGCACGTCGGCGCCCGCGTCGGCGTAGGCCTTGGCGCGGCCGAGGGCGTCGTCGAGACCGTGGACGGCGGCGGCGTCCGTGCGGGCGATGAGGACGAAGTCCGGGTCGCGCCGGGCGGCGGCGGCCGCGGCGATCTTGCCGACCATCTCCTCGCGCGAGATCACGGCCTTGCCCGACATGTGGCCGCACTTCTTCGGCATCACCTGGTCTTCGAGGTGGATCGCCGCGACGCCGGCCTGTTCATACGCCCGGACGGTGCGCACCACGTTGATCGCGTTGCCGTAGCCGGTGTCGGCGTCCGCGATCACGGGCACGTCGACCGCCGAGACGATGCGCGTCGCGTTGTCGATCATCTCCGCGGCGGAGAGCAGGCCGACGTCAGGGCGTCCGATGAGCGACGCGGTGGTGCCGAAGCCCGTCATGTACACGACGTCGAACCCGGCCTGCTCCACCAGCCGGGCCGAAAGCGCGTCGTACGCCCCGGGCGCGACCAGCGGCGGGCCCGCGGCCAGCAGCTCGCGCAGGCGCTTGCGCGGGGTTCCGGCGGTACCGAGCAGATTTCCCACGGAATTCCTCCTTGTATACATCCAGAGCAAAACTACGCCCAACGTCTTGCGTCGAACAAGACTCCAGCCTAGATTGCACACAATCTGCGAGACGAGGTGACGGGTGACACAAACAGCGACCTCAACCACGCGCACGGTGGACGCCCTGCGCGAGCTCATCCTGCGAGGCGACTTCCCAGCCGGTTCGCGGCTCGGTGAGGTCGAGCTGGCCGTCCGGCTCGGCGTGAGCCGGACCCCGGTCCGCGAGGCGCTGACCCGCCTCGCAGCCGAAGGACTCGTGGAGCTCGTCCCCAACCGCGGGGCCCGCGTGAGTCAGTGGAGCGTCGAAGAGCTGGAAGGGATCTTCGACCTGCGCACGCAGCTTGAACCCCAGCTCACCGCGCTCGCCGCCCCGAACGCGAGCGACGCGGACCTCGCGGCGCTCGACGAGCTCGCCGCGCACATGGTGGAGGTCGGACACCCCGGACCCGGGCAGGACCTCGACGCGCTGGTGCCCCTCAACCGCGAGTTCCACGCCAAGCTCGTGGCGCTCGCCGGGCACCCGGCGCTCGCCGGAGCGCTCGCGACCGCCGTCCACGCGCCGGTCGTGCTGCGCAACTTCCACACCTACGACGAACAGTCCCTGCGGCGCAGCCTCGCGCACCACGTCGAGATCGTCGCCGCCCTGCGCGCCGGCGACCCCGACTGGGCACGGGCAGTGATGACCGCCCACATCCGCAACGCCCGCACCGTGATGGTCCGGGCCGCCAAAGATCAGGAGAACCGTTGACTCATCTCCTCGGCCACACCACGACGGCCAGCTCGTCCCCCCAACAGCAACCACAGCGCGAGATCGCGCCGGCGTCTCGCTCAGGCGGTGCGATCGGCCCCCGGCCGATCCCGCCCCCCCCACCCGACCCCCCCCCAAATCCGCTGGCTCCCCCCCCCCCGCAACCGGGGCCCCAAACACCACCACCCCAACCAG
>NZ_JBFAHL010000037.1:0-38376 GCF_040654155.1 Amycolatopsis sp. NPDC050768 | reverse complement strand
ACAACGACCGCGCCAAACCCTTCACCTGGACCGCCACCGACGACGACATCATCACCAAAATCAACCGTAAAATTACTTCAGACACGCGACACTAGTGCCGAATTTTCTGCTTCCGCGGTTCAGTTGCGCCCGGCCATGACACCGCCGTCGACGTCGACGATCGCGCCGGTCATCCAGCTCGCTTTTTCCGAGAGCAGAAATGACGCCATGTTCGCGACGTCTTCCACGGTTCCGACCCGGCCCAGCGGATGCATGCTCGCGAAACTGTTCACGGGGTCCTCGAGGTGCGCCTCGGGAACCAGCCGGTAGTACGGCGGGGTCCGCACCGCTGCGGGTGAGACCGCGTTGACCCGAATGGCATGCGGTGCCAGCTCGATCGCGAGTGCCTTCGTCAGAGAGTGCAGGCCGCCCTTCTGCACGGAGAAACCGGTGTGCGGCGTTGCCGCGATCCCCTGGTGCGCCCACATCGCGCCGATGTTGACGATCGACCCTCCGTTGCCCGCGGAGAGCATGCCGGCGACGACGGTTTGGGTGATGAAAAACATCGCACGGTTCAGTTCGTTGAATGAGTCGTAGAATTCTTCGTCGTACTCGGTGAAGGGTTTGGGGACGAAGATTCCGGCCCCGTTGACCAGCAAGCTGGCGTCGGCATGTTCATCGGCGATCCGCTTTCGCACTTCGGGAATCCGGGCGCGGTCGGTCAGCTCCGCGGCGATGCCCCATGCCTTACCGTGCTGCGACAGCGCTTCCACCGCCGCTTGCAGCTTCTCCGGATTCCGACCGGTGATCACGGCGCTGCCGCCGCCGGCGATCACCTGTTCGGCCGTGGCGTAACCTATTCCACTACTACCGCCGACAACAACAATCTTGCGGCCTTCGAAGTCGTCGCTCACGAAATTTCTCCTTCATTGTCAAGACGCAGCATTGCGTTTACAGAGAGTCCGAAGCCGACGGTTCGGATGAACCGGAACAAGACCGGCCGACGACTGGGCGGCAGACCTGCACCAAGCGAAATCGAAGGCAACCGTCCACTCGAGACGGAGAAGGTTTCAACGCGGACGGTCATCTCACCGTGCCGGGTACCGCCTGCCCGGAGGTCGACCGACGCCAAAGATGCCCGCACACTGGCGTCGCAGCCATCAATCGTGGTGACGCCGGCACCGAGCCAGGCGGCAAGCACAGCTTCGCAGCTGCGGGCCGGCAGAGGCTGTTGATCACAGTGTGGACTATACAGTCCGCTCTGGCGCGTGTCATCGAGGTTGTTTTTTTCTCACCGGTTCGGATGGCCGGCAGGTCGGCACGCACGTCGAGCGGACGACGTCAACTACCCACAGATCGTTCGCTTCCGCGGTATCCCGTTACCGGCGACTCACACTTCGAGAGTACGGATGTAGTCGATGGCCATGTCGAGCGCGATGCGCATGGACTTGATGTCCCCCTCGGTCTGCGCGAGCAAGTACCCGCCTTCGAGGGCGCCCATCAAGCCGATGGCGAGCCGTTCGGGATCGGCGTCACAGCGCAGTTTGCCCGCGTCGCGCATCCGCCGCAGACCATCCGCGATCAGGCCGCGCCAGGTTTCGAAGTGGCCGGCCAGAGCAGATCGAGCCCGCTGGTTCTGATCGGAAAGCTCACACGCCAGCGAGCCGAGTTGGCATCCATAAGCCCTGTTGCGCACAGTGTTCCGCTGGATGATCGCATCACGCCACCGCTCGAGCCCACTGACCGAGTCCAGCCGGCGCAGCTGTTCCCCCTGCGCGGTCAGCAGGTCTTCGGCCTGATGTTCGATCACATCCTGGACCAGCGCGTCCTTGTCGGCATAGTGACGGTAGAGCTGTGACTTGCTGGTACTGCTCGCCGCACGAACATCGTCGAGCGTGGTGGCCGCCACCCCCTTGACCGTCATCACGTCCACGGCAGCGCGGACGATCCGAGCCCGGGTCGCCTCACCCCGCGCCGTCAGCCGGACAGGCTTCATTGTGCTCTCCGGTTCCACCACCGCGACAGATTATCGCACCTGCCTGTGCCTGCGTGCCCCGCGATGCAATTCGGCCATCCGCGCCGAAGTCAATCCACTTCGTCACGCCACAACCGTTAACCGCCGGAAAACGGACGTGGCGGAGATGTCCTGCATCCGCGACCGACTTACGACATCAGAGTCCGGTCGAGAAGCGCCGCCTGACTGACTCGTCGAGTGAAGACATCGCCGCATTGTCATTTCCACGAGATCGGTCTGACCCGCCGCATCGGAGTCAATCCCCGCTGTCGACGTCGTCGGAACGTGCCTTGCGGAGCTGGTTGACCGCCTGGCTCCTGGCCGCATCCGGAATCAGCCGGTCGTCGGCCTCGTGGGCGCGGTAGGCGTAGAGCCACGCCCGCGCTCCGTACACCTTCAGCCCGATGCCACCGCCTTCGTCGCCCGGTCTCCCGGACTCCTCCCGAAGCTGCGGGTCGAGGTGGTACCGAGACCTACTCAGCACGTCGGCCGCGTCGTCGAGCTCGGTGTCTTCCATCTCGGCCCACTCACCTCGGACCAACCCCGGCACTGCCACGACGGCATCAGCGAAATTGATCAGGCCCGCCGGCGACGCCTCGACACCCCGCGGTCCCTGGTGGTATCGGCTGCACGCGGCATCGATCGACCGCACGGCCGCCACGGATTCGGCAGACCATTCGAGGTCGTCGGTGCCGGGCACTCGGAACAGGTTGTCAACCAACTGCTGCGCAAGCGGCACGAGCGAAGCCACGAACGCGTCGCCTTGTTCGCGAGTCAGGTACACCCACGCGGGCGTCGACGGACGCCCCGCAGCGGGGAAATCCACGCGTGTCCAGGTGTCGATGAAGAACATCAGTAACTCCGGAATCGGCCGGGTGGCCGCATTCATGGAGTTGATCGGACTCTCGCCGGGGTACTGCGACTTCCAGACCGCGCGATCCTCATCTCCGAGAACGGGCACGTACACCCGCCAGTCAGCACAGAAAAACGACATCTCACCGGTGCGGACATTGAGCAGGACACGCTGGTAATGCCCCACCCATGAGTCAGCCTGGGTGGGCAGCGGAGGCAAATCCACATCTTCGGGAACCGGGATGTGCACAATCTCGACCGCATCGGCGTTGCGGGGCACGGTGAGTGCAGGGGTGACGCGCATAGTGGGCTTCCTCCTCCCCGCAGCGGCTCGGGCAATGAGCTTGTCGTGGAACCGAAATGGTGCCAATCTGCTTGTCATCGCTCAGGCAAGACGTCAATTTACTTGACATCCACTGCGTGGTGGAGACAATTCCCGACCGCGAGCAGTGCGCCGTGTCGACTGCCGGCGTCGTGGCGCTCCCTGTGCACGACCGACCGCGGCGAGAGCGTCAGGACACCGAACCGGCCACCCCGCAGCCGCGGACGAGGTCGGCGGCTTTTTCGCCGATCATGATCGTGGCCGCGTTGGTGTTGACACACGATGCGGGGCATGACCGATGCGTCGGCGACCCGCAGGCCGCGCACACCGCGCAGACGCAGATCGAGGTCGACGACCGCGTCGGGGCCGGTGCCCATCGCGCAGGTGTCGACCGGGTGGAAGTACGTGCCGGTGGCACGGGTGACGAACTCGCGCACTCTCTGCTGGTCGCGGGCATCCGGGCCAGGGTGCAGTTCCTTCCCGCGCCACGCGTCGAACGGGTGCGCGGCGGCGATCTCGCGAGCCACGGCGACAGCGTCGACAAGGCGCAGCACGTCGTGCTCGGCCCCCAGGTAGTTCGGGTCGATCAGTGGCTGTGCGCTCGGATCGGGCCCCGCGACGCGGACGGCGCCGCGGGCCTGCGGGACGGTCGCCAGTCCGAAGGTGAAGCTGTTCGGCGGAGCCGGCAGGGCCGGTGGGCCGAAGGGGACGTACATGAACATCAGCTGCATGTCGGGCCCGGTCAGGCTCGGGTCG
Organism: Amycolatopsis sp. NPDC050768; assembly: GCF_040654155.1. Classification (NCBI taxonomy): domain Bacteria; kingdom Bacillati; phylum Actinomycetota; class Actinomycetes; order Pseudonocardiales; family Pseudonocardiaceae; genus Amycolatopsis; species Amycolatopsis sp. NPDC050768. The sequence goes on along the minus strand of NZ_JBFAHL010000037.1, from coordinate 34,453 downwards.
CTGCGCCACACCATCGAGGTCTCGGCGTGGTTGGTGTTGCCGGGCGGAATCGGCTGTGCGGCCTCGTAGACGACGTTGCACAGCGGGTGGTCGTGGAGGTTGCGGCCGACGCCGGGCAGGCCATGCGCCGGAAATACGGCAGGACCGAGTCGTAGTCCCAGCCCGTGCAGCCCATCCTCGCCCACTCGTCGAAGTCGTCGCGGTGACCTCGCAGGTGCACCATCGCGTTGATGCTGTGCGACCCGCCGAGGGTGTGACCACGCGGCCAGTCGTGTGCGGCCCCGCCGGTGCCGGCCTGCGGGACGGTGCGGTAGCCGTAGTCGACTTCGGTGCCCCGGAGAGAGGGCCACGCGGGTGGGTCGGAGATTTCCGCCTTGGAATCGGGGCTCCCGGACTCGAGCAGCAGCACGCGACTGTCAGTGTCCTCCGACAGACGTGCGGCCACCACACACCCGGCTGTGCCCCCGCCGACGACCACATAGTCGTAGCGAGCACTCATGAGCCGGCCTCGACCGAGCGGCCGGCGGCCGGTTTCGAGCGTGCTCGAACGAAGATGCTGTCCATGCCGGCTCCTTCATCTGTACGGTGCAGCTCCCACACGTAGCCCCACAGGTACGACGTCGCATACGACCGATACGGCCGCCATGGCTCACTGCGCTGCTCCGCGGCCTTCGGCGTGATCCGCCTGTCCAGTCGATCGAATGTCGTGATCGCCGAGCGCACAGCGAGGTCGCCGGCCGGGAAGATGTCCGGTCGACGCAGGTACCGCATCATGAACATCTTCGCTGTCGAAGGACCGATACCCGCCACGGCCACGAGCTTGGTTTGAATTTCGGCATCCGACATCGCCGCGAGCTTGTCCGGGTCCAGCAGGCCGTCATCGGCGTGTTCTGCAACCTCGCGGATTGCCCTGGCTTTCGGGTGGGACAAGCCCGCTCCGCGCAGAGTCCGTTCGTCGGCCGTGACGACCCGCTCCGTGGTGATGGAGCCGCCCAGCTGCATGACAAGCCGGTTGTAGATCGCCAAGGCGGTTGCCCTGCTGAGCTGCCGCGAGGCGATCGCGAACGACAACCATTCGAGCGGGCCGTGGACCTCGACCGGAAGGTGTGACTCGTAGGCATCGATCGGTCCTGTCGACCGCACCCAGAGGGCGAGCGAGTCGCCGCGCGAGCCCAAGTACTCGTACGCGGCGCGCTGTTCCTTGGTTGCGCGCTTCCCCGTGCGAGTCATGGTCACGTCACCAGGGTCCCAAATATGGCCCACATAGTCCAGGAACAGGTCACGCGATCCAGACGTTCGCCCGAGCCTGTAGTGGTGGCAGGCCAAGTACGCAGCCGCAGGTCGACCGCACGAGTGGACTATATGGTTCTCTTCGGTGCATGATGGATAGGCGGGTAGCCGTCCTCTGGCACCTCGCGACACCGGCTGGGCTCGGCGCCATGTCGTCGAGCTGTCGTGTCAAGAGACCAACTACTGTGGAGTGATCACCATGTCGGCACGTGCAGCCCTGATCACCGGCGGCACCAGCGGGATCGGGAAGGCGACCGCGCAGGTACTGCACAGCCGTGGCTATCGCGTCGCGGTCACCGGACAACGTCCGGAAAGCGTCGCCCGGGCGCGCGAGGAGCTCCCCGAAGACGTTCTGGTCTTGCAAGCCGACGCGCGCTCGCTCGCTGACACCGACAAGGTGGTGTCCGAAGTCGGCGAACGATTCGGGAGTCTGACCACGCTGTACCTGAACGCCGGCGTCAGCCGGCCCGTGACTCTGGATGTCTGCGACGAAGCGGCCTTCGACGAGGTGTTCGCCGTCAACACCAAAGGGCAGTTCTTCACCCTGGTCAAGGCGCTGCCGCTGCTGACCGACGGCGCTTCTGTCATTGTCACGGTGGGAATCGGAGCGACGCGAAGCCTGACCGGCAACAGCATCGCGGCCGGGTCGCACGGCGCGTTGCTGGCCATGATCCCGACGCTGGCCTTGGAGCTCGCCCCGCGCCGCATCCGGGTCAACGCCGTGAGCCCGGGATTCACCGACACCCCCATGACGCGGACCGCTCTCGGCACGGGATCTGACGACGTCCCCGCGACGATGGCGGAGATGGCGGAGAAGAACCCGTTCGGTCGCCTGGGCACGCCTGAGGACATCGCCGGGACCGTCGCGTTCCTGGCTTCGGACGAGGCCGCCTACGTCACAGGGCAGGAGATCGTGGTGTCCGGCGGCGCCGGGTTGGCCATCTGACCGAGCGCACGAGAAGACGAACCTTCAACGGTCGGCAGGATTCCGCATCCTGCCGGCCGTCTCATCACTGCAGCTGACTGACGAGTTTGTCGGCGGCGAGGGTGAGGGCTTCCGTGTAGCTGGGGAACTGGACGATGCCGTCGGCGAGATCGTCGATGGTGAGGTGGTGCCGAATGGCGAGGGCGGCGGTGTTGATCCACTCGCCGGCGAGCGGAGCGACGGCCCAGGCACCGACGAGTGTGCGCTGCCGGCGGTCCGCGATCAGTGTGAAGGTGCCGTAGGGGTCCGTCTCGTAGGTGTAGGGGCGCGCGATCTCGTCGGCCAGCTGCAGGGTGGAGGCCACGATGTCGATCCCCTGGCAGCGGGCTGACGCGGGGGTGAGGCCCACGGCGGCGATCTCGGGCTGGGTGAACACCACGCGGGGGACGGCGGTGTAGTCGGCGACGCGCGGGCGGCCCAAGATGTTGTCGGCCACCACGCGGCCCTGGTAAGTGGCCACGTGGGTGAACAGCGCGACTCCTGTCACGTCTCCGACGGCCCACAGCCCGTCCCCGGCCCGGCAGTTTTCGTCTACTTCGATGTGCCCCCGTGACCCGGGCCGCACGCCGACGGCCTCCAGGTTCAGGGAGGCGGTGTGGGGAGTGCGACCGGTGGCGTTGACGAGGACATCCGTGCCCACAGTGGTGCCGTCATCCAGCTCGACGACGATCTCTTCGCCACGCCGGCCGGAAACGCGCCGGACGGTGTGCGCTCGGACGCCGGTCCGCACGTCGATTCCATCCGCAGTCAACAGCTCGGCGATCAAGTCGCCCAGTGCCGGATCTTCGCGGTCCAGCAAGCGCGAGCCGCGCTGCACGATGGTGACCTGGCTGCCCATGCGAGTCAGGAAATGGCCGAGTTCGATGCCGGTGGCGCCGTCGCCGAGGAAGGTCACCCGTTCCGGGATCCGGGTGAGGGTGGTCGTCTGGCGGTTGGTCCACACCGGCACATCGGCCAGACCGGCGATCGACAGGTGGCTCGGAGCCGCGCCGGTGGCGATGACGACGTGGTCGGCGGTCAGCGTGCGGCCCTGGACCTCGACCTTGCCGGGCCCGACCAGGCGCGCGGTCGCCTTGATCACGGTGGCGCCGAGCTTGCGCAAACCGTCGACCTGGCCGGAGTCGTCGAGGTGGCGGACCATGAAGTCTCGGTAGTCACGCAACGTCGTCCACTCCAGACCCGGCCGCGTGAGCCCGGCGGTGCGCTCGGCTTCGGCGCGAGCTTCGGTGGAACGCAGCAGGGTCTTGGACGGGATGCAGGCCCAGTAGGCACATTCCCCGCCGATCAGCTCCTTTTCGATGACCGCGATCCGTTTCCCGCCGGCCAGGAGCCGGTAAGCGGCGGCTTCACCGCCGGTGCCCATGCCGATCACGATCGCGTCGAAGTGTTCACTCATCAAGACCACCATCCGATGGGTCTGTCCTGTCATTCCGGTCGCGGTCGAGGTCGGCTCCCCCGTCGCACGGACCAGGCCCGAAAAGACTCGCGCTGCGGCGAACGCGCGATCCTCCGAGGAAAGGGAAACCGCTCAACGCGGCGGGGTTCGGTCCTGAGAAGTCGGGTTCAGCAGCGCCGCGGGTTCACCGCCGTCGAGGAAAGCGTCGCGAGGGTGCTGCACCGACGCCAGCGAGAGGATGTCCCGGCCGAACAACCCGGCGGTCAGCCAGATCACGAGCACTCGGACCTTGCGTTCCCAGCTGGGCACGGCCAGCACGTGATAGCCACGATGCATCAGCCAGGCGAGTGGCCCCTTGATCACGAATCGCCGATACTGGAAGATCCCGTGACCGATGCCGAGCTCCGCGATGGAGCCGAGGCTGTGGTGACGGTAGTTCTTCGGCTTTCCGCCGCGCATGGTCGCGACGATGTTGCGGGCGAGCAGCTTTCCCTGGCGCACGGCGTGCTGGGCGTTGGGCACCGTGCGGGTGCCGGGGATCGGCGAGGTGAGGTCTTCGATCGCGGCGTCGTCGCCGGCGGCCCATGCGTCGGGTACTGGTTCGGCGTCGGTGCCGACCCGCAGGTCCGGCCGGGCGACGACGAATCCACGCTCGTCCACCGGGAGGTCGGTGTGCTTTTCCACAACCGGATTCGCCGCGTTGCCTGCCGTCCACACGATGAGCTCCGAATCGAACTCCTCGCCGGTGGAGAGCACCACGTGCCCACCGGTCATCGACCTGATCTGCGTGTCCACGTGCACCTGCGCACCACGTCGTCGCAGGAAACGCACGACCCACCGTCCTGGCGAGTCGGTGACCTCGGGCAAGATCCGGCCCGACGCTTCGACGAGGTGGAACCGAAGCTCGTCGCGATGCAGTTCGGGATAGCGCTTCAGCAGCGCGGTCGCCAGCGACAGCAGCTCGGCGAAGCCCTCGACGCCGGAGAACCCACCCCCGACGAAAGTGGCGGTGAGCAGCTTCTGCCGGTGCGGCCCCGGCGGCAGCACGGCCGCGCGGTCGAACGACGTCAGCAGCCGGTCGCGGATCGCGACCGCTTCCTCCACGTGCTTGAGGCCGATGGCCTGTTCGGCGATGCCCGGCACCGGGAACTTGCGGGTGACCGCGCCGGCGGTGACCACGACGACGTCGTAACCCTGTTCGAACGGGTCCCCGCCGGCGCGCCGGATCGTCACCGAACGGCGTTTGTGGTCGATCGCGTCGACCATCCCGGTGATGATCCGCGTGCGGTGGAGGTGGCGGCGCAGCGACACCGCGGCGTGCCGCGCCTCGATCGACCCGGCCACCACCTCGGGCAAGAACGGCTGATAGGTCATGTACGGCCGCGGGTCGACCACCGTCACTTCGGCCTCGTCCCGGCGCAGCTTCTTTTCGAGTTTCCACGCGGCGTAGAAGCCCGCGTATCCGCCGCCGACGATCAAGATCTTGCGCATGAGGCCTCTGTTTCTCAAGTTCGCGGCCGAAGATGCCCTAGTCGAACTCGCTGCCCGACACCGAATCGAGCCATCGCACCCAGGCCGGGCATCGTGCGCACACCGCTCTGTCCGGGCTCAGTCGTGTTGCCCGATCCTCTGCGCCGTGCCGGCGACGGTTCTTACCCCGGATCTTGGATCCTCCAGCCGTCCTGTGGCGGCACCGCCTGCGACACCTCCCACAGCAGGGCCGCGGCATAGGTGCGGAACGGCGCCCACTGCCTGCCGAACCCTTCGTCGGCGCTGCCACACGCCCAGATCCGCCGGACAACCCGGGCGAGCACCGGGTCGTCGACCGGCAGCACGTCCGGCCGGTGCAGGCGGCGGATCAGGAACAGGTCCGTGACATCACGGGGAATCCCGTACCGCGCAAGGATCTGCCGGACTTGGCAGTCGTTGCGCCCGACGAGGAGGTCCAGGTCGATGTCGCCGGCCAGCTGTGCCTGCGAAAGCCGCACCAGCCGGTCGGCGTCCGCCCGCGGCACACCCAGTGCGGTCAGCCGGTCGGCACCGAGGTCGGCGACCATCGCCGGAGACGGGTGGCCGCACGACGCACGGCAGATCTGCGCGTACACCGTGGAAGTCGAAGGCGCGCGGAACTGCCTCGCACCGAAGTAGCGAACCAGCGCCGGGAAATGGCCGCCGAGACCGGCTTCCTCCCGGTGGCTGAACGGCTCCGGCCGGCCGAACCGGTGAACAAGGCAGCGCAAGACCGGGTCGCGCCCCACCAGGTGGTCGTAAGCGAGTTCCGACTCCGTGACAGCGGCACCGACCAAGACAGGAATATCCCGCGCGTGCAAACCGACCTTCATCGGACGCCTCCTGCTCACAGTTCAGTCCGTAGCCGGCGGACGTGGCCTTGTCCCACGCCTCGGCATGCCGAGCTCTGCGTTCCAGTCAGCCGCACGAGCGCCCAGAACGGACTTGTACCGTCCCCGGGTCGCGCGGAACCCGTAAGTCACGCGGGGCGCGAAGGAGTCAGCCAGGTCCACATAGGACTTCAGCACGTCGGCATCGACACCGCGCGCCCGGATCCGCGCACGCCGGATCCGGCGCCTCGCTGATCAACCCGTCATCGCCGGGCTAGCTCCGAACGGTGTCCAGAAGCTCCAGCCACGCCCGGATGAACATCTCGAACCCGTCGTCCTCGGCAGCGCGGTGCGCGGCGCCGGTGGCGGGCTCCTCCCCCGTGTCGCCGCAGCCGCCGATCGCGACCGTTTCCCGGCCGGTGAACCTGTCGGTCATAGCTCTCCGTCGCATGCCGAGAGTCGTTGCTCGTTGATCCCAGGAATTGACGGCAGCAGCTCAGGCGCGGCGGCCGTAGATCTGGGGATCCACGGGCCGCTCGGGCTTCGGAAGCCCGCCGACCACGAGACGGTAGGAATCGATCACGAGCTCCTTCACCAGCTTCGCGCCGATGGTGCCCCCGCCTTCCACCGTAATCCAGTGCTTCTTGTTCATGTGGTAGCCGAGGGTGATGTCCGCGTGCTGCTCACGCAGTGCGGTGGCGTTGTCCGGATCCGCTTTCACGACCACAACCGGGTGTCCCGGCAGATCGGTCATGAGCATGAAGACCTTGCCGCGCACCTTGTAGAGGTCCCAATCGGGGCCGGAACGGTGCTCTAGGTCGGCGCCGGGCAGTGCCACACCGCAGTCGCCCGCGATCTTCTGCAGCTTGTCGCCGTCCAAGGTGACCATCTCCTCTGTCGATTCGGCTTCGATCGCCACGTACTCAGCTACCGCGACAGCGGAGGTTCTTACTGCGGAGGCCATCAACCGGGCAGCACCGCGAACTGGATCGGCCCGAGTCGGAGGTGGGCGGATGCGCTCACCTCCGACTCGGGCGCCGGGGTGGTGTCCGAGTCACTCCATCACGACGGTGACTGTGACTCAGGGCTACGGGCAGGACAGTGCTGCGCGACCTCTCGGGCTGTATCGTCCTTCACGTCGCGTGGAAGCGAACCTGGCCGAGGGCCATGTCGAGCGAGGCGCGCAATTGATCGGTGTCCTGGGTGGTGTGCGCCAGCAGATAACCTCCTTGCAGGGCAGCGATGACGCCGACGGCAAGGACTTCCGGCGCCACATCGGAATCGAGCTCGCCGGCGGCCTGGATGCGCGACAAGGCCGAGGCGAGCAACCCCTGCCACCGGGAAAACGCTGTGGCGAGAGCGAGCCGGCCACGATCGTGGCGGTGAGCGAGGTGGTAGATGAGCGAGCCGAGAGGGCAACCGCCTTGCGCCGCGCACGAATCGAGCAGTCGCGACTGCCACTGTTCGAGGTCCGTGAGGCGTTCGACTGCGTTCAGGCTGGGACGCTGCGCCCGCAAGACGACCTCGAGCTGGGCCTCGACGATCGCCTCCACGATCCCGCCGGAGTCGGGAAACAGCTGGTTGAGCTCAGCCTGAGTCACGCGAGCGGCAGCATGAACACGCGCCGCGGTGAGCGAGCCGACGCCTTCGCGCAGCAGGAGCGTGGTCGCCGCTGCCACGACGCGCGCACGGGGTCCCGGCTCAGAAGTGTCGCGACTCGGGCAGGGCCTGTCATACCAGTCGGCCGTCATGGTGGCAACAGTAGCCGCACTCGTTCCGGCGGGGGACTTCCCCCTGAGCAATCAGGGTCTATATGGTCCACTTCTTATCCGCTGAGGGCAAGACAGTAGATTCGAACTCAACCTCGGCGGCGCGGCCCGGACCACCCTGCCGAGTCCGGCCGAGTTCCCCATGATGGACCGTGAAGTCCACAGAGCGTGGACGTGATCACCGCACACAGAGAGAAGAGGTTCCGGATGAAGGCGATTGTGGTGACGGACAAGGCCGCGGGAAGGGCCGGGATGACGCTGGTGGACCGGCCCGACCCCGACGCGGCGATGCTCGCCGACCTCGCCGGGGCGAACTACGGCGATGTCGTCGTCGAGGTTCACGCCTCGGGCTTCACCTGGGATGAGCTGTCGTGGCCCTCGACCTGGGTCGATCGCCGTGGCCGGGACCGGACGCCGTCGATCCCCGGACACGAGGTGGCCGGCGTGGTCACCGCCCTGAGCTACGGCACCGCGGGATTGTCGGTCGGTCAACGGGTGTTCGGTCTCACGGACTGGACCCGCGACGGCACGCTGGCGGAGTACGCGGTCGTTGAAGCGCGCAATCTCGCGGCGCTGCCGGGCGACGTCGACTTCACGACCGGCGCGGGCCTCGTCATGGCGGGCCTCACCGCGTGGCAGGGGTTGTTCGTGCACGGCCGGCTCGAGGCGGGACAGCGGATCCTCGTCCACGGCGCAGCCGGAGCGGTCGGGTCGATGGCAACGCAACTCGCGCGCGAGGCCGGTGCTTACGTTGTGGGTACCGGGCGCCAGGCCGACCGTGAGGCGGCGCGGGATTTCGGTGCGAACGAGTTCGTCGACTTGGAGAACGACGCGCTGGAAGAGGTCGGGAGTGTCGACCTGGTGTTCGATGTCTTCGGTGGTGACATCGGGTCGCGGTCCGCGGGGCTGGTTCGGGCCGGCGGGACACTGGTGACGATCGCCGGCCCTCCGGAGACCCGGCCCGCCGACGGCCTCGCGATCGACTTCATCGTCGAGCCGTCCCGTACTCAGCTGGGTGAAATCGTGCAGCGCGTGCGAGACGGCCGGGTGCGCACCAACATCGGCACCGTGGCGAGCCTCGACGACGCCGTGGCCGCGTTCAACCCGACCCAGCGGAAAAAGGGCAAGACGATCATCCGCGTTCGCCCGTAACAAGCGCCGACGAAACCGGTTCCGACTCCCCTCCCGGCACCGTCAGCGACGCGACCTCGACGGTATGGCCCCACCAGCGTTCCGCAGGACGTCCCGGCGACGGCTCGTGGTGAGACTCGCGGATCCGCCGAGCCTCACCACGAGCCCTGGCGTGCCCCGCTGCCCGCGAGCGAACCACTGAGTGCGGCCTTCAGCTTCCTTCTCGAATCAGCATTTCGGTGTAGTCACGCACTCCGGTAGATATCGGTGCACAGCCGCGCCTCGTCAGTGATCGCTACGCCACGGCCCTTGGCACCGCGACGTGTCGGCAACGCCCGGCTCAGCTGGTCGGACCCCACCTGCTGACGCGGATTCGCTGCACGTCGACTCCGACCTCGAGAAGCAGGTTGGTGGCTCCGTCGCAAAAGCCCGCCGAGCCGCACACATAGACCTCGCGGTCGGACTCGACGAGAGGGCGAACGTCCTCGGCCGTGAGGCGCCCCACGGGACGGGAGCTGCCCGCGGGCGCTTCGCGGGTGTAGACGACCGTGGTCTCCGGACCGGAGATCTCGTCCGGGTAGTACAGATCGGCGGGCGATCGAACGGACACGACGAGCCGCATCAGGTCGGGGCGGTTCGCGCGTCGCGCGAGCCGCAACATGGACATGAGCGGGACCACACCCGAGCCCCCGGCGAGGCCCAGGATCGGCGTGGCACCGTCCCACGAGAAGAACCTGCCCACCGGACCGCGGACCTCCAGGACGTCCCCGACTTCGACGACGTTGTGCAGAAACCCCGATACCTCACCGTCGGGCAGCATCTCGACCGTGATCTCGATGTCGTCCCCACCCGGGGAGCTCGCCACGGAGTAATCGCGCTGGGCGTGGTAGCCGTCCGGCGCGGTCAGCCGGACGACGTAGAACTGGCCGGGCCGGTGTGTCCGCGGTTCGGTGAGCCGCAACCGGAAGGTCTTCGCGTGGGAAGCCTCCGGACCGATGGCGGCCACGACGGCGGTCTGCCAGGACGAAGGGGAGGCCATCAGTCCCCCTGGTAACGCTGCTCGAGCCACGGGTCACCGTGGTCGTGGTAGCCGTTTCGTTCCCAGAAGCCCTGCTCGTCCTCGGCCATGAACTTCAGTCCCGACACCCATTTGGCGCTCTTCCAGAAGTACAGGTGCGGCACGAGGAGCCGTGCCGGGCCACCGTGGATGTCGTCCAGTGGCGCGCCGTTGACGTCCCACACCACCCAGGCTCGGCCGTCGACGACGTCCTCGATCGGCAGATTGGTGGTGTACCCGGTGTGCGAGCGCGCCATCACGTACGCCGCGTCGTCGCGCACCCCGGTGATCTCGAGCAGGGTGTCGATGGAGACCCCGTCGAAGGTCATCCCGAACTTGGACCACGTCGTGACGCAGTGGATGGCGCCAACGTAGCGGTCCGGTTCGAGTGCGTGGATCTCGTCCCAGGTCCAGCTGGTCGGTGTGTCGACGAGGCCGTCGACCGTGAAAGTCCAGTTCGCGGTGTCGATCGACGGAGTCGCCTCCGCGTGCAGCACCGGCCACTCGTCACCCGTGTCGTATTGACCGGGTGGCAGCCGCGGGTCTCGGCTGGACCGTTGACGCCCGACGAAGCCTCTCGTCGCTACCATGTCTGTCCACCTTTCTGATGCGTTCAGTGCCGGAGAGCTCCAGCACTCATTCCGGGACGATGTGAATGGCCGCTTCTTCGGCGGACGCCGCGGCGCCGTCCACACCCACGTCGGAGGCGAAGAGGTAGGGATACACCTCGTCGGCGTCCGGGTCTTCGACCAGCCGGCCCGCGCGCGCCTCTCCGACCTGGTCGTCGTACAGCTCCCCGTCCGTGTCGGACGCGTCCCCGAGCCCGTCACCCTCATCCGCGACGGGAAAGACGTCCGGCACTTCACGCCGGAGCCGCTTGCCGAGCTCCTCGTGGCCCGCGGCCTCCCGTGCCGTGAGCCCCCAGTCGAAGACCGCGGAGGGCCGTTCCGGCGGCGTGTACCCCTCGTCCAGGACATCGGACACACCACGATCCACGAGGCTGTCCTCGGGATCCAGAACACCGTCATCCAGGTCGACACCACCGTCGTACTCGTCAGTGTCGTCGCTCATCGAGTTCTCCCATCCGATCGGTCGCGCTGGTCGCGCTACCCGTACTGAAGTGGACCATATAGTCCATATTGGCGAAATGGCCGACTAACCCGTGTGGGTTATCCGACAGCGTGTGGCCGCGTCGAGCACGGCGGTCAGGAGATGAAGTCGTTGTCCACCAGGTAGGCGCGAATGTTGCGCCGGGCGTCGAACATCGCCTTGTAGATGGCGTTGCGGTTGGTTTCCAGTTTCGCGGCGAGGGCGTCCATCGGGATGTTGTCGATGGCCACGGCGACGAAGACGCGGCGTTGGCGTTCGGTCAGTGCGTTCTCGATGGCATGGGCAAGGGCGGCCCGGAGTTCGATGGCCTGCACCTGGTGGGGCGGCTCGTCACCGACGGCGGCCCGAGCGCGCTCGGCCTCGTCGTGGTCGAGAGACACCCGGTGGTCCCGCCAGAAGTGCCGGCCGACTTTCGTCGAGACCTCGAGGATGACGAATTTGAAGGCCCAGGTCTTGAACTGCGCGTCGCCGCGGAACTCACCGATCTTGCGGGTGATCCGCATGAGGGCGTCGGCCGCGGCCTGGTGGGCCAGGTCTTCGAGTTCGGGGCCGGTGAGCCGGAGGACCGGCGACCTGCGCGCGGTCTCCCTCCTGGCGATCTTGATGAGCATCGCGTGCAAGCGGCGACAGGCGTCTTCGAATGCCGGGCTGCCAGGACTCAATTCTTGGACCCAGACGGCGGACGCGGGGTCGAAGCTCCGTCCATCGACCAGGACTCGCTCGTCGACCTCCGAGGTGGTCACGTGAACCGGGGTTTCAGTCCGGTGTCAGCGGGGTATGTCGTCTGCACACGGGATACAGCCGGCGTCATGCCGCCCCACCCCCTCTCTCATGACCGTCATCAGCATCTGGAATCCCCTGCCACGCCGTCACCGCTACTTGTCCGACAGCACCGAAACCGACTCGCACACCACGCACGGAGAGTCGGCAAACCGAGCCATGGCCTCGGTGTTCGAACGGCTTGGCGCGATGCCGTCAAGCCGGGCCGACGCCATGAGCGTTCGGGCAGCTCGTGTTTCGAGGCGCAGCAAGGGCCGCTCCACCTACTCGCGAGCTGTCGGGACTGTCGCTACCTTCATAGCAAAACAGGACCATTAAGTCCAGAAGGTCTCCGACCCCGTGCCGAATGTCCATTGAGAACTGCGCGTTGGGCCTCACGCCGTTCGAAGCGACGACTGGCTGTCGGTGTCCCAGCGACGCGGGACACCGCGGACACGGCGCCGTCGGGCCTCGCGCTTCGTGAGGATGCCGGCGGCGGCGAGCGCGCGGACCACCGACGAACGGCCGGCGTTGAGCCGGAACCGGTACCGGGATTCCGGGGTTCGAGCCGTGTCGAGATGTTCCCGAAGGAGTTGCGTCGCCGCCGTGCCGAGCCCGGTGCAGTCGGTCAGGTCGACGGTGACGATCCCGCGACACAACGCGGTCACGACGTCGAGCTCCGCGCAGAGCACCTCGACGGCCGATCGTTCGATCACGCCGCCGCTGACGAAGAGGGTTATCGAGCCGTCGGAGACCACGGTCCTCAGAAGCTCCTTCGGATGATGAACCGCGATCGCGCTCCCCGTCATCAGTGAAGGCTTCTCCACTACCGTTCCCTCCGGAACGCTGTGCTGGCTTGCGAACACGAGGCCCCTCCCCTGTGGGTGATCACCTGTTGGCGGCGACCCCCGATCTCCCCTTACCGCGGCCCGGGGATCACGTCCGGTCGAATGCCCCTCAGAGGAGACCGGCCACCCGAGCCGGTTGCGGTCTCACGGCGGCCTGCCCCGCGGGGTTCGGCCGCGAAACGGGTTCGGATCCGCGCGCGTAGTGGCAGCCACTCTTTTGGGTCCACCCGTGGGGGTAAGACAGGGCCGATCGCTGCCTCGAACACTGCATGAGCTCACTGACCACGCCGACCATGGGCACGGGCGTGCTTGCGAAGCGTCTCGGGCAGGCCGCGGACAACGCAGATCAGCGGTACAAGCTCGCCAAGAGCCTGCGGCACCAGATGAACAAGGTGTTCCCGACCCATTGGTCCTACCTGATCGGCGAAGTCTCGCTGTACAGCTTCATCGTCGTAATCGCGACCGGCGTGTACCTGACGCTGTTCTTCGATCCCTCGATGCAGGAAGTCACGTACCACGGCAGCTTCCAGAACCTGCAGGGCGTCGAGATGTCGCAGGCCTTCAAGACGACCCTGGACCTCTCGTTCGACGTGCGTGGCGGGCTGTTCGTGCGGCAGCTGCACCACTGGGGGGCGCTGATCTTCATCGCCGCGACGCTCCTGCACATGCTGCGGATCTTCTTCACCGGCGCGTTCCGCAAGCCGCGTGAGGCGAACTGGGTGATCGGCGTGATCCTGCTCCTGATCAGCATGTTCGAGGGGTTCTTCGGTTACTCGCTGCCGGACGACCTGCTTTCTGGCACGGGTGTCCGCGCGACCTTGTCGGGTATCGTCTTGTCGGTGCCGGTCATCGGCACCTGGATCCACTGGGCGCTGTTCGGCGGCGAGTTCCCGGGCGACCAGATCATCCCGCGCCTGTACACACTGCACATCCTCGTGCTGCCGGGGGTCCTGTTCGCCCTGATCGGCGTGCACCTGGTGCTGGTGTGGTTCCAGAAGCACACACAGTTCCCGGGCGTCCGCGCGAAGGAAGACAACGTCGTCGGCATCCGGATCGTGCCCGAGTTCGCGCTTCACGGCGGGGCGCTCGCCGTGCTCACCACGGGGGTCATCGCCTTGATGGCCGGTCTTTTCCAGATCAACCCGGTGTGGAACTTCGGGCCGTACAACCCGTCGATGGTGTCGGCCGGTTCGCAGCCGGACTGGTACATGGCCTGGGCCGACGGCATGCTGCGCATCTGGCCCGCGTGGGAGGTGTACCTCGGGAACTACACGATCCCGGCGGTGTTCTTCTCCGGCGCGATGGGCATGGGGCTGCTGATCACCATGCTGACCGTCTACCCCTGGATCGAGGCGAAGCTGACGAAGGACGCCGTGCAGCACCACAACCTGCTGCAGCGGCCGCGCGACGCACCGGTCCGCACCGCGCTGGGCATGATGGCGCTCGGGTTCTTCCTGGTCATCGAGCTGTCGGGCTTCAACGACATCATCGCCGACCAGTTCGACATCTCCCTGAACGCCACCACGTGGGCCGGCCGCATCGGCGTGCTCATCGTGCCGCCGATCGCCTACTACCTCACCTACCGGATCTGCCTGGGTCTGCAGCGGGCCGACCGCGAGGTGCTGGAGCACGGCGTGGAAACGGGCATCATCAAGCGCCTGCCGACCGGCGGGTTCATCGAGGTCCACCAGCCGCTGGCCGGCGTGGACAGCCACGGCCACGCAGTGCCGCTCGAGTACCAGGGCGCGCCGGTGCCGAAGAAGATGAACAAGCTCGGTGCCGCGGGGCGCGCCGTCCCGGGCTCGCTCTGGACGCCGGACCCGCCCGAAGAGACCGCCGCCATGGATCGGGCCGCCGAACAGGGGAAAACGACGTGACCGAAGGCGAGGACAACGGCCGGCTTCGCGCCCTCACCGAGGCCGGCGTGTCGATCTGGCTGGATGAGCTCTCCCGCGACATCCTCGAGAACGGCGAATTCGAACGCCTGGTGCGAAGCAGTTCAGTGGTGGGCGTCACCACGAACCCGACGATCTTCGCCAACGCCATCGCCCGGAGCAGTCGCTACGCCCCACAGCTGAAACGCCTGGCCGGGAACGGAATCGACGTAACGGAGTCCGTCCGGGCGTTGACGATCCGGGACGTTCAGCAGGCGGCGGACGTACTCCGTCCGATCTGGGAGAAGACCGACGGCGTTGATGGCAGGGTGTCACTGGAGGTGAGCCCCGAGCTCGCCGGCGACACCGACGCGACCATCGCGGACGCGATCCAGCTGTGGGAGCTCGTCGACCGGCCCAACCTCATGGTGAAGATCCCCGCCACCCGAGCGGGCGTCCGAGCTGTTTCCGGTGCGCTGGCGGCGGGCGTCAACGTGAATGTCACTCTGGTCTTCTCGCCGCGACGGTGTGCTGAGGTCGGTGAGGCGTTCGTCGACGGGCTCGAGCGAGCTCGTGAGAACGGCCACGACCTCGCGGCGGTCCACTCGGTCTCTTCGCTGTTCGTGTCCAGGGTGGATACCGAAGTGGACAGACGGCTCGACGTCATGGGCGTCCCCGAAATGCGCGGCCGGGCTGCCCTGGCCAACGCGCGGCTCGCTCATGAAGCCCTGGCTGCGGTGTGGGTATCCCCGCGGTGGCAAAGCCTTGCCGCCGACGGAGCCCGCCCCCAGCGGTTGCTGTGGGCTTCGACCGGTGTCAAGGATCCATCCTTTCCCGACACCAAGTACGTGACCGGCCTCGTCACGCACGGCACCGTGTCCACGATGCCGCCCACGACCCTCTCGGCGTTCGCCGATCACGGCGAGCTTGCCGCGGACCGAGTCGTCGGGCTCGGCAAGGAAGCCGCGGCCGACCTCGCGGCCGTTGCAGCCGCGGGTATCGATCTCGATGACGTGTACGACACGCTCGAGAGAGAGGGCGTCGCCAAGTTCGCGGCCAGCTGGCGAGCCCTCCACGCGTCAGCAAGTGCGTTCCTCGGCTGAGGCCCGCAGTCCTCGCTCACACCCACGGTTGTCTCGAAGGGAATCTCATGCCTCGATCGCTGGAGTCGCTCAGCCCGGCCGATGGCGAGCAGGTGGCCAAGAAGAACCTGGTGGCCGCACTGACTGCCGGACGGATCGTTTACGACGACGGCGCCGAACAGGTCTTCGACCACGACGGTGCGACCACCTACACCGACCGGGGCCACCCGACACGCGGAGAGTGGTACATCGACGCCGACGGCCGTTTCGCCTCGTTCTGGCCGCCCACTTACCGTGCTTCGTACGACCTTCGCTGGGTTGTCGAGGCCGGCTCGATCGTCGGCCTGAGCTTCACGCATTGCGGAGACGGTTCACAGTTCACCGGGCGATACGCCTGACCGGCCGACCATCATGATCAACCGCCGAGCACCGGCGCGCGGAAAGCAATCCAAGTTGCCGTCTGCGCGCTGGTGTCCATTGTGCTGCCCGTTTCCCTGCACACCAAGACCTCCGAGTGTCCACACGGGATTTCCACGGGTGCATTCATGGTGGCGGGTGTAGTTCACTTCAGTCCTCGACAACGAAAGGTGTACGCAATGGTGAAAGCCGTCATCGAGGGAACCGTGATCGCCGAGGCCGAACGGAACGACCTGATCTCCCTCGAAGGAAACCTCTACTTCCCCCCTGCGGCGATCCGGCAGGGAAGCCTCCAACCGAGCTCGACTCAATACACCTGTCCGTGGAAGGGCGCGGCCCGCTACTACGACGTCATCACCGACGGATCACAGACCCACGACGCGGCCTGGTGCTACCCCCACCCACACCAGTCCGCGATCGACCGCGTCGGTACGGATTTCTCCGGCTACGTGGCGTTCGACCCGCGAAAGGCGGATATCCTTGACTGATCCGATCCTCGCCGCAATCCGTCTTCGAAACACCTGGCTGCAGCTGAACAACCTGATCGATCGGCAGGCCACCGCGGCCTGCCGATCGGAAGATCCCGAGGTGTTCTTCCCCTCCCCCGCCGCTGCGCCGCAAATCCGGCACGCCACGGCCATCTGAGCATCGCCGGCCGTCGGAGGCGACCGCCCTGCTATCCCTGAACTCGAGTCACGGACCCGGTCAGCCGGCGGCGACGTTGTGGTTCAGCCGGAACAGGTTGGTGGGATCGTAGGCCTTCTTGACCTCGACCAAGCGCGTGTAGCGCTCAGTGCCGAACACCACGAACGGCACGCCGACCATCTGGTGGCCCAACCGCGGGTTCCAGAGCGGCCGAGAGGTTGTAGTGCCGGCATTCATCCATGTAATCGGCCGATCGACAGAATTGACGTGCGGCGGCGCAACGCGAGTACGCCCAGCAGGACAGTGCCCGCGGCGGCAACCAGGTGGAGCGTCACGGAGGCTTCGAAGACTCGCGCCAAGACGGGCACGCCCGAACGCAGCGCGACCCGGATATTGCCGGGCCCACCGAGCACGAAATGCCACAGGACGCCCAGGATGAGCGCACCGGCGGCCGAGACGATGACGAGGCCTGCCCCGTCTCGCGCGGCAACCCTGAGGTGGCGCGCGATACCGATCGCGGTGCCGATGATGCCGAACAAGACGAGGAACAACGGCTCCAGGAGAGGCACGCCTCCGGCGAGCAACCCCAGCAATACGAAGTCCACCAGCACGAGCGCCGCCTGCACAGCGGCCACGGCCGCCATGGCCCGGTCGACTCTCGCGACCAGCCGTGGCAGGCGAAGCACCGCTTTGCCGTTGACTGCGTCAGTCACAGGTTCCTCCTCCAAGAGTCCGGACGGTGAGGGATCGAGACGGTCGAAACAACTTTTGCGCCCCGCAGCTATCGGGACAGCGGGTGCGGCAACGAACGGGCGACCAGAGGGTGCCGGTCGCAGGGGGTGTTGTTGCGGAAAACCGCGGCGGCAATCGCGCCGGCGACAAACAGCGCCGCAGCGCAGATCACGCAAGCCAGGCGATAGCCCGGCTGGAACGCCTCGGATTGCGCGTACGAAGCGCCGGTGAGACCGACGAGCGGCGGAAGCGCCGCGATCCACAGCAAGGCGGCACCGCGCGCGACAGCGTTGTTGACCGCGGACGCGACGCCGACGTGGCCGCCCGGTAGCGACGACAGCGCGACAGACGTCAGAGGTGCCACCATCGTGGCGGTACCGAGGCCGAACACGCACTCGAGCGGGATCACCCAACTCCAGTAACCCGTGTCGGGCTTGATCTGCAAGGCCATCAGCGCCGCTACGCCACACAACACAGGACCGGCGGTCAGTTGCCAACCGGGCCCGACCCGCGCAGCGAGTTTACCGCTGGAGGGAGACAGCGCGAGGCTGATGATCGTGATCGGCAGAAGAGTGCTGCCGGCTTCGGCCGGGCTGTACCCGGCGACAGTCTCCAGGGCGATCGTGAAGATCAGGAAGAACACGCCGAACGCACCGTAGACGATGAACGTGATCACGTTGATCGAGACGAACGATCTGGACTTCCTCAGCAGCGCCGGCAACATCGGCGATGTCGTTCGCCGTTCGTAGCGCACGAACCCGATCCCCGCCGCGACAGCCACGAGCGCACTCGCCAGTGCCCCCGGCCCACTCGGGTTCGCCGGTATCGCGGTCAACGCGTAGGTCGCCGCGGCGAGGGTCACAAGGGCCAGCGCCGAGCCACCCCAGTCCATGCCGGACGACTCGTCGTCGCGGGTCTCCGGAATGTGGCGCACGGTCACCACCAGGACGATGACCGCCACGGGCACGTTGATCAGGAAGATCCACCGCCACGAACCCAGCGACAGCAGCCATCCGCCGACGAACGGGGCGAGAACTCCCGCGATCCCGGCGTACCCGGACCAGGTTCCGATCGCCCGCGGCCGATCACCAGGTACGATCGTCGACTGCAGGATGGCCATGCTCGCCGGTGCCATCAACGCTCCACCGATGCCTTGCAGGATTCGCGCACCGATGAGCGTCCCCACGTCGGGGACGGCCGCGCACAGGACCGAGGCGACCGTGAACCCGGCGACGCCGATGAGGAAGATCCGCTTGCGGCCGTACCGGTCTCCGAGCCCACCCGCCAGCAGGATGAGCGAGGCGAGGCTGAGGGTGTATCCGGTCACGGTCCACTGAAGGGACGCGAAGCTCGCACCCAAGTCCCGGCCGATGTCGGGAAGAGCGACGGTCACGACGCTCGAGTCGATACCCGCGATACTCGCGCCGAGGACCGTCGCGACCAGGATCCGTCGCCCCTGCGCAGACCGAATCGGAAAACCCACCGGTGGCGGTAGAGCGACGTCTGAACCGCCCACGGTGAGTACCCTCCCTGTACTGACAGCCAGAATTTTCCGAACCAGTTCACCCAGCGCCTTTTCCGGAAGAGATCCTGCTTACGGCCTGGTCGCCAGTCGGTCGAGATCGTCGACTTCGTGTGCCGTCAGGGAAATGTCGACTGCAGACACGTTCTCGTTCAGGTGCTGGATGCTCAGCGTGCCGGGAGTGGGGAGGATCGCGGGTGAGCGATTCAAGAGCCAGGCCAGAGCGAGCTGCGCCGGCGAGACATCGCGCGGCCGCGCCATCTCCGCCAACGGCCCATCCTCCCTGGCAAGCGTGCCGGTCGCCAGCGGAAGCCACGGGACGAACCCGATGTTCGCCGCTTCCGCGTAGTTCAGCAATGGTTCGGCCCCGCGATCGATGAGGTTGTACTCAGCTTGGACTGTGGCGATCTCCGCAAACTTCCTTGCTTCTTCCAGATCGGCCAGTGTCACCTCCGCCAAGCCGATCTTCCCGATCTTTCCTTCACGCTGCATATCCGTGAGAAGTCCGAGTTGATCGGCAATGGGAGCGTGCGGGCTGAATCCGTGCAGCTGGAACAAAGGAACGCGATCGAGCTTCAGGTACCACAAGCGCGTCTCGATCTGTTTACGAAGGAACGAGGGCCGCGGTACCGGTTCCCAGTGCCCGTTCGGCGATCGAAGAAGTCCGCCTTTGATCATCAGCAGCAAGTCTTCAGGGAACGGGCTGAGTGCCCGCACAATTAGTTCTTCGTAGTCGAAGGGTCCCGACGATTCGGCGATGTCGATGAGATTCACCCCGAGATCGACCGCTTCTCGGAGCACTCGTGCCGCTTCAGTGGCGTCCTTCGGATGACTCCAGACGCCGGACTCACTTATCTGAGCGGTCCCAAGACCGAGCCGGGTGATCGCGTGCCCTCCGATCGTGAAGGTACCGCATCGATCAGGAAGGGTTCCAGGCATGGTCTCGTCTCTTTCACTGTCTTGTGGATTTGTGCCGACATGAATCGGTCAGATGTCAGTGAGTTCACCCGGCTGCTCTCCTTCCGGCGGCGCCACCCCCGCCGGCACGTCGAGGTCGTAACGCCGCAACCGGAACACGTCGAGCCTCGTGTCGTAGTACTTGTCGGTTTGGCCGACCCACTCCATCCCCATCCGCCGCACGGCGGCCGCGGCGCGTTGGTTCGCCGGGCGCGACACAGCGAAGATCTCGTCCGTACCGGCATCGAAGGCATAGTGAGCGACCGCGTCACCGACTTCACCGGCATAACCGTTCCCCCACCAGCCACGAGCGATCTGGACACCGATCTCGAAATCGATGTCATCTGGCGGCAAGGGCAGCAACGAGACCGCACCCACGACGCGTCCGCTCGCGAGATCGGTGACCTTCCACCGACCGACCGGAGGCTCGGTTTCCAAGCCGTCCGCGACCCAACCGGCAACCAGATCCTGCATGGCGGAGATGTCCGCGACTCGATCCATGGCCGGCGCCAGCCACCGAGAAACCTCTTCGTCGCCGAAGATGCCCAGAGCCGCTTCGACGTCGGGCATCGTCCACGGAGCAAGCTCCAGCCGGGTGGTCCGGATCAGTTCTCCGTCGATGTCGACCGAATGCGACCCCGGAATCAACTCTGCACTCCTCTTCCTCACCGATTTCCCCGGCTCCGGGGAAGTTCGAGCTTCCGTTGATCAGCGTTCGCGAGGCGCGCGATCCGGCACGGCCGCCCGGCCGGGGAAGCGGCCGTCGACAAGCTCTTTGTATTCGGGGTGGTCGGCAATGTAGTCGGCCACGAAGGTGCAATAATTCGTGAGCTTCAGATCTCGGGTTCGCAGATCATCCAAAGCGTGTTTCACCAGCCGCGTCGCGACACCTTGACCACGATGTCCAGGATCGACGATCGTGTGACTGAACGTCACTCGCCGGTCACCGTGCGGGGCGTGGTAGACGATCATGCCGACGACCTGCCCGTCGACCACGGCCTCATACGATCCGCTGTCGACGTTGCGCTGTACATCCATCTCGGAACTCACTTCATTTCTCCTGATGTTTTTCTCGAGCAGCACGGTCTGCACCCTCAGTGCATGAAGACCGTTTCCGCAGCGTCAGACCGAGACGCGGGACGTTGAGGTGCGACGCGCGGAAGGTGTCACGACACGTGGCGAGGGAGCGTGGACGGCGTCAAGGCGTGACTGAACGGCACGGTCAGGCGCCACGTGGAGTCTGCGAGTGGCGAACGCGGAACGTCGAACGTCGTGCTCCACGAGCTCTGGGCTGTGCCCCCATCGGAGAAGGTCAACGTCAGCGTGTACGACTGCGCGTCGGCTCCATTCTGGTGCGTGCCGCCACCGCCGCCGGCGAGGTGAAGGACGTCCGGCATCGAACTCAGCAGGATGGCGTTGATGCGGAGCTCGCGCCCCTGTGCCGCCGAGTATCCCGCCACCCGGTCGGCAGCGCGTTCCCCAGGCCCGTGGGTTGTGGCGAGCATGACTTCGAGCTCGCCCAGCACGTGCGCACTGATCGAGAGCTCCAACCGCAACAGGCCGTCGGACTCGTGGTCGCGGGATCGCCTGCCGTCACCTGTGATGGTGGCGGAGGACAGCCTCAGCGGAAGGCCGGCAACCGGCGATCCCGGCATGAAGCCCAGCTGCTCACTCACCGTAGCTGCACCTTTCGCATTCTTACGACGAAGTCCGCACATTCGGCAGCGTTGAGCACCCGACGCAGCTCCGTCCTCCGGTGCGCTCATCATGCACCAAAGAGAACTATTTAGTCCAGTCAAGGAGGGGGAGCTAGCTTCAGGCTCGCCGCCTTTGTCCAGGCCGGCCGCGCGTCGGAACCCGTCCGATGCGCGTCACCCGGAGGTCGAGATGCCACATGGAACTGCAAAAATTGAAACCGGTTTCTCGCTGTTCACCCGAACGACATCTCAGCGACGACAGCGATCGTGTTGTCGATCACGGGGGGCGATCAAGCCCAGCATGGAACCGGACGGACCACTCCTGGCGAGGTGAACTTCGCCGGACGCTCACGGCGCGAACCGCCGCGGCTGAGGCGCCGGGTCAGGAGCTCGGCCGCACAGCCGATCGGAGCGCCTGGTAGCTGACTCGGCCTCGGTACGCACGTCCGTCGATGAACAACGTCGGCGTGCCTCGGACAGCCAACTCGGCACCGGAGGTGTAGTCGGCCACGACGGCGGGGCGGAACCGCTGCGCGCCCTCACCGGTGACGTCGCCGGCGCCGATGCGAGCCGCGTATGCCCGCAGGTGGACATCCGTCAGCTCACTCTGGTGGGTCAGCAGCAAGTCGTGCATCCCCCAGAACAGGTCACCCGACGCCTCGGCGGCAAGAGCTGCAGTGAGTGCGTACGGGTGGATCGTGAAGATCGGAAAATGACGGAACACCAGGCGGATCGTGCCGGCCGAGCTGTCGATCAACCTGCGCAGCTCGGGCGCCGCCGCAGCACAGTACGGGCACTCGAAGTCCCCGTATTCCACTACCGTCACCGAAGCCGATGGATCGCCGTACACGTGCCGGTCCAGATCGAACTCACTGCGCGTCGTCACCTGCGATCCCTCCGTGACAGAACGGTCCACTCCGGACAGTGGCACTGCGAACCGTGGATGCCTCCGGGCCAACGCCCGATCTGATGGACGGTACACAACCGGATCGACTGCACGTCAGGCATACTCGGGCCGTGAAGGCCGACTCGAGCCAGTTCAACGACGGGCTCCTCCCGCACCTGCCGTCGACGACCCGTCAGATGAGCCTGCCGCTGCCGTACGTGACCGCCGGCTTCCGCCGGTTCCTGTTCACCGAAGCCGGCAGCGCTGTCCTGCTCCTCGCCGCCACGGTGGCCGCGCTGGTGTGGGCGAACGTGGCGGGCGCGGACTACGACGCGTTCTGGGGACTGCACGCAGGCGTGGAAGCCGGCGGCGCGCACTTCTCACTGGACCTTCGTGAGTGGGTGAACGACGTCGCCATGGTCGTGTTCTTCACTGTGGTGGGACTGGAGATCAGCCGCGAGGTGTCCGTCGGCGAGCTGCACGACGTGCGCTCGATCGTCGTCCCGGCCTGCGGTGCGCTCGGCGGCCTGGCGTTGCCCGCGGTCCTTTACTTCGTGTTCAACAGTTCCGGCGCGGCTGCAGCCGGCTGGGGCATTCCGATGTCGAGTGACACCGCCTTCCTGATCGGCGTGCTGGCTCTGTTCGGTCCCCGCTGCCCTGATCAATTGCGGCTCTTCTTGCTCACCCTCGCGATCGGCGACGACATCGGCGCGATCACGGTGATGGCGGTGTTCTACACACACCACGTTTCCGTGGTGGCGATCGTGGTGGCGGCAGCACTGGTTCTCGTGCTGTTGGGCCTGCGGAGGCTGGGAGTGTGGCGATTGGCGCCGTACCTCTTGGTCGGCGCCGGGTTGTGGGCGGCCGTCGACGCGTCCGGGGTCCACCCGACGCTCGCCGGCGTGCTCATCGGCTTGATCGTGCCGGCCGGCGAGGTCGACAGTCACGCCCGCGAGCGACTCCGCCTCTACGGGCGCGCTGTGATCGAGCGCGCGGACACCATGCGCGTGCGACTCGCCACCACCGCGATGAAGGCGACACTGTCGGCGAACGAGCGACTGCAGGGAATTCTGCACCCGATGAGCGCGTTCGTCATCATCCCCGCCTTCGGCCTGGCGAACGCCGGCGTGCAGCTCGACAGCAGCGCGCTGCGGGCCGCGTCGTCCTCCACCGTGACCCTCGGTGTCGCGGTCGGCCTGATCGCGGGCAACACCTTGGGCATCTCGCTCGGAGCCGGAATCGCGCTGCAGACCGGAATCGGCACTCTGCCCGGCCGCGTCCGCTACAGCCACCTCATCGGCGGAGCCATGCTCGCCGGCATCGGTTTCACGATCGCGTTGTTCATCACCGATCTCGCGTTCGCCGACCCCGGCCTCCAGCAGCAGGCCAAGGTGGGGGTTCTCGGCGGATCACTCTGTTCGGCGATCCTCGGGTCCATTGTGTTGCGATTCCTCGGCGACCGTCTCCCCCTGTGCTCCTTCGACGAGCGGTTCTCACTCCCGGAGCTACCCGAAGGCCCGTGGCTGGACCCGAGCTTGGCCTGAGACGAAGGCACACGTCGGTGCCGTCGACCCCCAGCTTGTTGGACCGCATGGTCCATCTAGACTGTGGTCCCCGAAAGCCGGCGGCCCGGCCTTCCCGGCAACGAACCTGGAGTGCGGTTGATCGACGACTTGTGTGCGGTCGTGGACGAGCTGACGTCCGATCCGTCGAACGCGTGGGCACGCGACCTCGGCTACCGTCCCGTGTGGGCCGGGTCGCCGGCCTCGCGGATCGCGATCATCGGCCAGGCGCCGGGCCGGCGCGCCCAGGAGAGCGGGATCCCGTGGGACGACGCCAGCGGCGTCCGGCTGCGCTCTTGGCTCGGCGTCAGCGACGAGGAATTCTACGACCCCTCGCTGTTCGCCATCGTGCCGATGGATTTCTACTTCCCGGGCAAGGGCAAGACGGGTGACTTGCCTCCCCGCAAGGAATTCGCGCCCCGGTGGCATCCGCAGATCTTGTCGAGGATGCCGCACATCACTCTCCGGGTGCTCATCGGCGCGCACGCCCAGCGGTACTACCTCAAGGGCCGATCCAAGACCAACCTCACCCAGACCGTGCGGTCCTACTGCGACTACCTCCCCGCCGAGTTCCCACTGGTGCACCCGTCTCCACTGAATTACCGGTGGCACGGGAAAAACTCCTGGTTCACCGCCGAGGTCGTCCCTGAGCTGGCGCGCCGAGTGTCGATCGCACTAGGACGCGGATGACGGTGACGGGATGGCCGACCTGGGCTCGGCCGGCCGAGTCGCATCGCGTGACACCTCCGCACACGCAGGTACGATAATCTGTCGAAGTGGTGGAACCGGAGAGCACAGAGAAGCCCGTCCGGCTGACGGCGCGCGGTGAAGCGACCCGGGCCCGGATCCTGCATGCTGCCGTAGATCTGATGACGGTCAAAGGGGTGGCCGCCACCACGCTCGACGATGTCCGCGCGGCAAGCGGCACCAGCAAGTCACAGCTCTACCATCACTACGCTGACAAGGACGCGCTCGTCCAAGACGTGATCGAATACCAGGCCGAAGACCTGCTGGCCTCGCAGGGGGAACGGCTGCGCCGGCTGAACTCGATCCGTGGACTCGAGCGTTGGCGTGACGCGATCATCCAGAGGAACGCTCTCCGCAACGGGGCTTACGGATGCCAGCTCGGCTCCCTCGCGAGCGAGCTCTCGGACCAGAACGAGCGGGCACGCTCCGCCCTGGCCGGCCACTTCGAAACCTGGCTCGGCCTGATCGCGGACGGTCTGCGGCGGATGCGTGACACGGGCAAACTGCGCCGTGACGCCGATCCCGAACGGCTCGCCATCGGCTTGATGGGCGCCCTCGAAGGCGGGTACCTGCTCGCGCAGACGGGGCACGACATCAAGCCGATGCGCATCGCGCTCGACATGGCCATCGACTACATCCGTACCTTCCAGGCGTGAGTCGCGGGTAGCGGAAGACCAAAGTGGACCGCCTCACCGCGCGCGACTATTGCTCGCCCGAGTTGTCCTTGCCGTGGTCGCCCGGCATGGTCGCGTCGACCAGCTTCTGCGACGGTGCGGCCTGGTGGCGCGGTTTGCCGAAGAAGCCGATCTCACCTTCGGTTTGCAGGCGTTCCACCATGTGCGGGTAGTGCAGCTCGAACGCGGGGCGCTCGGAGCGGATCCGGGGCAGCTCGGTGAAGTTGTGTCGCGGCGGCGGGCACGACGTGGCCCATTCGAGGGAGTTGCCGTAGCCCCAGGGGTCGTCGACCGTGACGATCTCGCCGTAGCGGTAGCTCTTGAACACGTTCCAGATGAACGGCAGCGTGGACGCACCGAGGATGTACGCGCCGATCGTGGAGATCGTGTTCAGCGTGGTGAACCCGTCGGAGCTCAGGTAGTCGGCGTAGCGGCGGGGCATGCCTTCGGCGCCGAGCCAGTGCTGGACCAGGAACGTGCCGTGGAAGCCGATGAACGTGGTCCAGAAGTGCCACTTGCCGAGCTTCTCGTCCATCATCCGGCCCGTGATCTTCGGGAACCAGAAGTAGATGCCGGCGAAGGTCGCGAAGGCGATCGTGCCGTAGAGGACGTAGTGGAAGTGCGCCACCACGAAGTAGCTGTCCGACACGTGGAAGTCGATGGCCGGCGCGGCCAGCAGGATGCCGGTCAGGCCACCGAGGAGGAACGTGACGATGAAGCCCATCGAGAAGATCATCGGCGTCTCGAAGGACAGCTGGCCCTTCCACATCGTGCCGATCCAGTTGAAGAACTTCACCCCGGTCGGGACCGCGATCAGGAAGGTCATGAAGGAGAAGAACGGCAGCAGCACGGCGCCGGTGGCATAGAGGTGGTGTGCCCACACGGAGACACTGAGCGCGGCGATGGCCAGGGTCGCGAAGATCAGCCCCTTGTAACCGTAGAGAGGCTTGCGGCTGAAGACCGGGAAGATCTCGGACACGATCCCGAAGAACGGTAGGGCGATGATGTACACCTCTGGGTGACCGAAGAACCAGAACAGGTGTTGCCAGAGGATCACCCCGCCGTTGGCCGGGTCGAACACGTGCGCACCCAACCGACGATCTGCCTCCAGGCCGAAGAGCGCGGCCGTGAGGATCGGGAAGGCGATGAGGATCAGGATGCTCGTGACGAGGATGTTCCAGGTGAAGATGGGCATCCGGTACATCGTCATGCCCGGCGCGCGCAGGCAGACAACGGTGGTGATCATGTTGACCGCGCCGAGAATCGTGCCCAGACCGGACACGATGAGGCCGACGATCCACATGTCGGTGCCGGGGCCTGGAGTGTGGACGGCCTCCGACAGCGGCGTATAAGCAGTCCAGCCGAACTCAGCCGCACCGCCCGGTGTCAGGAAGCCGGATACGACGATCAGGCTGCCGAAGAGGTAAAGCCAGTACGAGAACGCGTTGAGCCGCGGGAACGCGACGTCCGGGGCACCGATCTGCAGCGGTAGCACGAAGTTCGCGAACCCGAACAGCACCGGGGTCGCATACATCAGCAACATGATCGTGCCGTGCATGGTGAACAGCTGGTTGTACTGCTCCTGCGACAGGAACTGGAGCCCGGGCCGGGCCAACTCCGTACGGATCAGCATGGCCATCGCACCGCCGGCCATGAAGAAGGCGAACGCCGTGACCAGGTACATCACGCCGATCTGCTTGTGGTCCGTCGTCCGCATCAGCCGAAGCAGCGCCGTGCCCTTCGGGGCAATGCGCGCGGGATACGGCCGCGTCGCAATCGGCCTGGGCGCGACGGTCCTCATGGTTTCCTCCGGCTGAATGCTGCACTGGCTGGCTTTTCGATCCTGGGCTCGGGCCGGGCACCGTTCGACGGCACCCGCCCCGCCGGATCTCCCGGGAGAACTCACCTTTGTCGAAATCCGGGCAGTCCGTGAGCCCCGGCGCCACTCAGGCGGACCTGCTTCGTCACCGGGGTCACCACGACCTCGACGAGACCCTACGTGGACTATATAGTCCTAATCAAGTCAGGGAGGCGATTCTCGCAGGCCCGGGTTTCTCAGCAGCTGGGCGCGGGCTCGGTCAGAGCACGTCCTTCAGATCCGACAGCAGAGCTGCCTTTGGCTTCGCGCCGACGATCTGCTTCACCGGCTTGCCACCCTGGAACAGGATCAGCGTCGGGATGGACATCACATGGTAGTCACGCGCCGTCTTCGGGTTTTCGTCGATGTCGAGCTTCGCGACGGTCAGCTTCTCGCCGTTCTCGGCCGCGATCTCCTCGAGCACCGGGGCGACCATCTTACAAGGCCCGCACCAGGTCGCCCAGAAGTCGACCAGGACCGGCTTTTCGCTGGTCAGAACGTCGTCCACGAACGACTTGTCGGTCACCTTCACGGTGTTGTTGCCCATGGTTTCTCCTTCGGGTTGTCGGAAACTGGCGAGAGTCAGAAGGCGCCGGCACCGTAGCGGCCACCGAGAGCGGTTCCGAGACGTTCCGTTGTCGCGGTCCCGTGCCGATCAGCCGATCACGTTCGACGACTGCTTGTTGTTGAACCGCGCGACGCGCCCCCTGTTTCCACAAGCCTGCGAGCACCACCTTCGCCGTCCGTGGCCGGACAGGTAGTAGTTCGCGCAGCTCGGTGCGAGGCAGGCCCGCAGGCGCTTCCGCTCTTCGCCGCCGAAAAGCCGCACGGCTTGGAGCGCCACGAGCGAACTCACGGCGATGCCGCCGGGCAGGTCGCCCTGGAGCGCGATCGTCGGCACGCCCGCACCGGGCCACACGAGGGCGGACGACGCAGCCGCACGGGCCGCGGTGGTGTTGAGCGTGTCCACCGCGGCCTGGCGGCCAGGCAAGTCGGACACCACCCCGGCCGGTCGCTCGTCCACTGTTGCGTCGGCAGCGAGCCGTCTCAGCGCATCGCGGAGCCGACGCAGGTCGAATGCCGTCTCCTTCACGCTCAACGGGCTTGCGCAAGGCAACCAGTGGTCGAGAGACCTCGGACGTTGCTCAAGACGGGGAACGATCTCACGAATCCACTCGCGTGCACCGTCCGCGGTCGCGAGCGCGTCCTCGGTACCCTTGCCGCTCCCCCACACGGTGTTCATCAAGTCGACCGGCGGCTCCTGGCCCACGACCCGTTCGCGGCGCGTCACAGCGCCCCGCGCAACGCCGTGGTCGGAGTGTTCGACCGTGAGAACAGCTGTGACGTCTCCACCTTCCACCGCGACAGCAGTGGGTTTTGACGGAGACTCGCTGCACTCGCTGCGAGCAAAGCCTTGCCGGCGGAGCGCAGTCGCGTGTTCGATTTCGCCATACGACTCTCTCCTCTGCGCTGGTCTTCTTGTCGGCGTCAGCCGATCGTCGGCTCTTACCGCCGGCCGACGCCGACACCGGGCGCCGACCATTCCCCGGCCTCGCCCTGATGTCCTCATTCCCTCCGGGCGAGTGTCAGGAACCGTGCCGCCACGGCGGCGAGCACGGCGGAGGCAAGGACGATCAAACCGGCCGTGAGGAACACCGTCTGCAGGGTTGTCGATGAAACGAGGATCGCGCCGACACCGGATCCCACCGCCAGGGCTATCTGAAGGTTCGTCACATTCACCGCCGACGCGGCCTCCGGGGTTTCCGGGGCAGCGTCGAGCATCCAGACCAGCGTTCCCGGGTTCACAATTCCCCAGAACAGGCCCCACATCACGAACAACAGGCCGGCCAGCCAGGGTAAGGTGCCCGCGTTCGCCAGCGCGATCAGCAATGCGGCCACGACCGTCGCCGCCCCGGCGAAGCTGCCGATCACTCCACGCTTGAACAGCGATCCGGCGACGAGTGAGCCGACGATGCCACCGCAGCCGTAGATGACGTACAGCAGCGAGATCACACCGCTGGACAGATGCGTGTGGTCCATCAGGAACGGGGTGATGTAGGTCCAGGCGGTGAACTGTCCGATGAACACCAATGCGCCCGCCGCCATCCCGAACCGGACGGCGCGCTGCGTCACGACTCCCACAAGATCACGCAGGTGCGTGCGCCCGTCCGGCGGAATACCCGGCAGGACGAACCTCTGCGCGACCACGACCAGCAGTGTCGCCGCCGCGGCGGTGGCGAAAGTGAGACGCCAGCCCACGAGGTTGCCGAGGAACTGTCCCGCCGGCAGCCCCACCACTGTCCCACCGGAAATACCTGCCGCGATAATGGTGATGGCGCGAGTGCCGCCGGCGGGGCCTACCAGCTTGGGGCCGACCGGTGAGACCACGGTCCAGAAGGCTCCGAGGGTGGCACCAAAGAACATGCGGGCTATCAGCACCACGACGAAGTTCGGTGCCACCGCGACGATGGCGTTCGACACCAGCACCGTCAAACCTAGGACGAGGATGACCGAGCGCCGGTCAAATCGGCCGGAGCTGAGGAAGAACAGCGGCGCCGACACTGCGGCGCTGAAACCCGGCACGAGCACCATCAACCCCGCAAGGCCCAGTGAAACATGTAATCCGTCGGCGATCCGCGGCAGCAGCCCCACCGGCATCGTTTCCGTCATCACGACTATGAACGCGCCGAGCGCAATGGCGCCGACTGCGGCCCAGCCTCGCTTGCTCCTTGGCTCTGCAATAGTGACGGCAGCGCGCGCGGCCGCAGGCTGAATCGGGACGGCCGCGGCGCACGACGATGTCGAGACCACACGCACGAGCCTTGCGTGACGCCCCGGCGTCTCCCCTTCGGCATCCGTCATGATGTTCCCCTCACTCCTCAGTAGCTCAGCGCAGCTCGACTCCCTATTGGCAATCCCACCGGCGGAGGGTCAACGCAACTCTGGAGCTGCACCTGTGCCGCGATCATGGGCTGCGACCGCGCCGCAGCCCATGAAGGAAAAAGAGAGCCGTCGTCCTGACTCGACGCCGGAGCCGTTGCCTGGACCCACGGAGTCCCTGTGCACGAGCCTTAGCCACGCCCGTCGCCCAAGATTGTGGGATCGCCGAGGGCCGCCGTGGTCCACACACGTCATGCACGTTCGTCGTCGACGTTGCTGCACAGGCGCTCAGCGTCGAGCCCAAGTGGGGTCTTACCACTTCGAAGGAGAGTTCCGTCACGAGCGTTGAATAGCGCTGCCAAGGAACCGAGCGACTCCCCCTCGTGGAAACCGCCCGGTTCATCGCGCGCTGTCGGCGCGGATCAGGCGAGATCGAAGGTGTCGGGGTCTGGGCCGGTGCGCCCGTCGCGGTCGAGGGCCGAGAGGGCGGCGAGGTCGCCGTCGGTGAGGGTGAAGCCGAAGACGTCGAAGTTCTCGGCCACGCGCGAGGGCGTGACGGACTTCGGGATGACCACGTTGCCCAGCTGCAGGTGCCACCGCAGCACCACCTGGGCGGGCGTGCGCCTGTGCCGTGCGGCCACGTCGGTGACGACGGATTCGGCCAGCAGGTCGCCGCCCTTGGCGAGAGGGCTCCAGGCTTCGGTGGCGATGCCGTGCTCGGCGTGGAAGGCGCGCAGTTCCTGCTGGACGAGGTACGGCGACAGCTCGATCTGGTTCACCGCCGGCACCACGCTGCCCTCGTCGAGCACGCGGCGCAGGTGCGCCGGCTGGAAGTTGGACACGCCGATGGCTCGGACGCGACCGTCGGCGTAGAGCTTCTCCAGCGCCTTCCACGTGTCGACGTACTTGTCGCGCGCGGGCAGCGGCCAGTGGATGAGGTAGAGGTCGAGCTGCTCGAGCCCGAGCGCGGACAAGCTGGAGTCGAACGCGCGCAGCGTCTGGTCGTAGCCCTGGTCGCTGTTCCACAGCTTGGTGGTGATGAACAGCCCGTCGCGGGTGATGCCGGATTCGGCGAGGGCCTCGCCGACGGCGGCTTCGTTGCCGTACGCGGTGGCGGTGTCGATGCTGCGGTAGCCGGCGTCGAGCGCGGTTTTCACCGCGGCCTTCGTCTCGGCGGGCGGCACCTGGAAGACGCCGAAGCCGAGCTGCGGCATCTCGACGCCGTTGTTCAACTTGGTGACAGGAACGCTGGTCAACTCAGAAACCCTTCTGTAGGAACGAACGAAACTCACGGAACAATCGAACTCGCAACCCCACCGCCGACGCGCAGGGCACCGCCGGTGGTCGCCGGCGGCCTGGTCGGAGGCGACGTAGGTGATGAGGTTCGCGACCTCCGCACGAACGAGCGCATACCTTCGGTCAGCGAGACGCCCGGGCAACACGTCGTCCATGGTGACGCCGCTCCTCGCCATTTCTGGCGCCATGCTGCGCACTCGTTCGTTGAACGATTTCGTGCGACGAACCCACCTGGCGCGGCACACCCGCTGGTTCGCGCTGGTGGCGCTGCAGTCGCCACCAGCGCGAACCTACCGGCGTAGATGATTCTCGCAGGTTGCCGGGATCGTTGTGGTTCGTCCCTTGGCGGTGAAAGCTACTTCTGCAGGAAGGACTGCAGCATAGCCGTCACTTCCTCCGGCCTCTCCTGCGTCACGAAGTGGCCCGAACCCTTCAGGACTCGTCCCTCGACGTTCACGGCGTACTCGCGCCACTGATCGGGGATGAGTGAACCGAAGGAACGCTCACCACCGATCGCGAGGATGGGCATCTTCAACTTGCCCTGAGCCAGGAATTCCTTGTTCTGCTGAACATCTGTGCGGATCCCACGGTATATACTCATGAAGGCCGTTGTGCGGCCGGGCTCCTTCAGGAAGTGGGCGTAGTAGTCAAAGTCCGACGCCGTGAACGGCGACTCATCGCCCGCCACGTACTCAAGCATCATGTCGTGGACGAGGTCGCGCTCGTGACCGGCGATGAGCTTTTCGGCGAGGGGCAGCTGGAACAAGCCGAAATGCCACGCCGCGGGCTGGACCGGGTCGGCGTTGAGCACGGAGTATTGGTACCAGCTCTCATCCGGGATGGTGGCTTCCATCACGGCCATGCTCCGCACTTCCGACCGGAATTGCGCCCCGTAGGCGTAGGCGACCCACTCACCAAGATCGTGGGCGATTACCTGGACGCCCTTGTTGAGGTTAAGCTGCGTCAGCAGCTGATGCACGTCCTTCGCCAACTGCGCTGTATCATAACCACTCTTGGTGACCTCGGACTCACCAGCACCACGCATGTCGACTGCGATCACAGTGTGGTTCTTGGAGAGCGGGACCATCTGCTGTCGCCACTCGGACCAATTCTCGGGGAACCCGTGGATCATCACCACAGGCGAACCTTTTCCGCCCCGCACGTAGTGCATACGAAAGCCATTTACTTCCGCGTACTTGGACTG
This sequence comes from Amycolatopsis sp. NPDC050768, assembly GCF_040654155.1. Taxonomy (NCBI): domain Bacteria; kingdom Bacillati; phylum Actinomycetota; class Actinomycetes; order Pseudonocardiales; family Pseudonocardiaceae; genus Amycolatopsis; species Amycolatopsis sp. NPDC050768. The sequence continues at coordinate 1,736 of NZ_JBFAHL010000037.1, read as the reverse complement.
AAAACCGGCAGGCGGTTGAGATTGCGGGTAATGCGATAGTGATTGCGCCGCCGGGGAGGAATTCCCGTCGTTCTCGTCCCGCGCTGCGGAGCTCGAAGTCGCGGAGATCACGAGCAGTAAGGCCGCAAAAGCCGCAATAAACGTGAAGGGTCTGTTGACCTTTCCTATTTTGATGCCCATCATTCTCCTACTTGGAGTCGATACTCGTTACGCGTCACCAGACGCACGGGACGATGAAGCGACCCAGTCGGCCATGCACGTTCGTGCTCGGAATCGGCCGGATGGAAACGTGCTGTTGGACCACGCTCCCCCCTCCCGTCCGTTCGACTGAAGGCTGGAGCCAGCCGCCAGCCGATACCCCGCTTCAACCCGATCGAGCTACAAGACAGCAACCCGATCGAGTTATGGCTCGGTAGATCGCTTCAGACAGTGAGCGCCTGGGGGTAGCGACTTCTTACCCTCAGACCTCGGGCAGCCGAGCGGGCCCGCCTCGGCCCCCATGAGTGGCTCAGCCCGTCACCGCAAGTAAAAGACCACGCCGCGTCTACGGGGGTCGGTGGGAATGAGCGGGAGTTCTTTCGTGGTGAGGCTAGATGCCTCAGCTCCTGGTGCGACAGCGGGAGTCCGGCGGCAGGAGCAGGAGGCACATGAGCCCGCCCCGCGCTGCCGTGGGGGCAGGGCGCAGCGAGGCGGGGTGGCTTGATGCCGGCGCGGGGTCGCCTCTCGGCGGGCGGCGCGACCCGGGGCCGAAGACTCGGCGATCCGGCAGGGCAGTGCGCGGAGCCTGGCGACACCACCGCACCGGCAATCAAAGTAACGCTGCCCCGCCACGGACATTCCGCAGTGGACGTTCCCCCTTACCACAGTTCGCCGTCCCGGCGAGTTCGGTGATCACGTTCGCCGCGTTGTCGAGCGCGTCGACGCCCATGGACTCGACCACCATCTCTCGCAGCCGTTGAGGGCAGTGGGCCCGCTCGCATGGGCAATCGGTGCAGCTCAGAGGTCGTTGGCGTCGGCGAAGACGCAGATCACCGGTGCCCGACGGAAATTTCACGGCAAGTTTTCGGCGAACCCCGAAAGATTCCCCCATGGGTTGACACCAATCGAGGTGACGACGGCGGGCCGACGGTACAAGCCACGGCCCCATGGTGATGGGAGCGTGCTAAGCCAGTGGAGAGCACCGAACGGCGTTTCGAGCCTGACGACCCGGAATACTTCATCGCCCAGCTCGCTCGCGACCGCGAAGCCGCGCCCGCTGAAGCGGCCTCGCCGCGGGTCGAGTCGGACGACGCCGGCATCCCCGCTGACGGCGGCCTTTCCCTGGATGAAAGCCGAGCGAATCCGGGCCCGACCCGGCCATGATCATGTCTGAAAACCAGCCATCACGCGGAAACCCGGCTCGGAACTCGGATCGAGGACGGCCGGCGCCGACCGGGGCACCGTCTGTCATGCACATCTTTGAAGACGCCGAGCTGCCCGAACAGCGGCCCGTTACCAACCTGGCTGAACGGCTTCGCGGGAACCAGCTCGACACCGATGCCCTCGTAACGGCGGCATGAGTGCCGGTCACTGACCACGCTCACTCACTCCTTCCACGGAGCACCACCTTGAACCAGAACACCGCGGACAGCGAGACGATCTTGCGCGGCGTCCTCGACGGCTGGAAGGCCGCCGTCGACAAGCACCAGCCCGACCAGGTCGCCGCCCACTTCACCGACGACGCCATCTTCCAAGGC
>NZ_JBFAHL010000036.1:0-39168 GCF_040654155.1 Amycolatopsis sp. NPDC050768 | reverse complement strand
GACTCACAAGGTCCGATGTCATCACTCACAGTGCCCATCCCGCCGGACCTCAGCCCGGCGTGTCGGGCCGGAAACACCGATCTTGGAACAGTCCCGGCTGACCGTTGCCCTCGGCGTCCCCGTCGAGGAAGTCCTCCCTCCGAAGCGCAAGCAGAATTGTCGGGTCGGCGGAGTCACCCTGATCCGAGATTCCGCGACCGGTTCGGGATGGGCGTCCGCAGTGAGACCCGGCACGAAGGGCTCTTCGCTTCAGCGGCCGCGGGGGTCTTCGCTGTCGCCTTGCTCTTTCGGCTGGGTCGCGCCCGCTGCGACCTCGAAGAGCGATGGTTTGTCTCGGGGGTGACCACGGGTCACGTGGGCTTCGTCGCGCAGGCGTTCGACCATGTGCGGGTAGTGCAGCTCGAATGCCGGCCGTTCGGAACGGATGCGGGGCAGCTCGAGGAAGTTGTGCCGAGGCGGTGGCGAGGTGGTCGCCCATTCCAGCGAATTTCCGTACCCCCAGGGGTCGTCGGTCTCGACGCGGTCGCCGAAGCGGTAGCTCTTCACCACGTTCCAGATGAACGGCAGCACCGAGGCGCCCAGGATGAACGACCCGATCGTGGAGATGGTGTGCATCCACGTGAACCCGTCGGTGGACAGGTAGTCGGCGTAGCGGCGGGGCATGCCGGCGTCGCCGAGCCAGTGCTGGATCAGGAACGTGGTGTGGAAGCCGATGAACGTCGTCCAGAAGTGCCACTTGGCCAGCGGTTCGTCGAGCATGCGGCCGGTGATCTTGGGGAACCAGAAGTAGATGCCGGCGAAGGTGGCGAACACGATCGTCCCGAACAGCACGTAGTGGAAGTGGGCGACGACGAAGTAGCTGTCGTGCACGTGGAAGTCGAGTGGAGGTGCGGCGAGGATGACGCCGGTGAGCCCGCCGAGCAGGAACGTGACGAGGAAGCCGATCGACCACAGCATGGGCGACTCGAACGTGAGGGTGCCCTTCCACATTGTGCCGATCCAGTTGAAGAACTTGATGCCGGTGGGCACGGCGATGAGGAAGGTCATGAACGAGAAGAACGGCAGCAGCACGGCACCGGTGGCGAACATGTGGTGGGCCCACACCGCCACCGACAGCGCGGTGATGCCGATGGTGGCGAATACCATGGTCTTGTAGCCGAACAACGGTTTGCGGCTGAACACGGGGATGATCTCGGTGACGATGCCGAAGTACGGCAGTGCGACGATGTAGACCTCCGGGTGGCCGAAGAACCAGAACAGGTGCTGCCAGAGGATCGCGCCGCCGTTGGCCGGGTCGAACACGTGTGCGCCGATGTGTCTGTCGGCCAGCAGACCGAACAGCGCGGCGGTGAGGATCGGGAACGCGAGCAGGATCAGGATGCCGGTGAACAGGATGTTCCAGGTGAAGATGGGCATCCGCCACATCAGCATCCCGGGTGCCCGCAGGCACACGATGGTGGTGATCATGTTGACCGCGCCGAGGATGGTGCCGAGGCCGGTGACGATCAGCCCGGTGATCCACAGGTCCCCGCCGACACCGGGGGAGTGGATGGCGCTCGACAGTGGGGTGTATGCGGTCCAGCCGAAGTCGGGGGGTCCGCCCGGCGTGATGTAGCCGGACAGGACAATCAAGCCGCCGAAGAGGTAAAGCCAGTACGAGAACGCGTTCAACCGGGGGAAGGACACGTCGGGCGACCCGATTTGCAGGGGCACGACGAAGTTCGCGAACCCGAAGAGGTTCGGGGTCGCGTAGAGCAGCAGCATGATCGTGCCGTGCATGGTGAACAGCTGGTTGTACTGCTCCGGTGACAGGAACTGCATCCCCGGCTGCGCCAGCTCGCCTCGCATCAGCAGCGCGGTCAGGCCACCAACGAGGAAGAACCCGAACGACGTCGTCAGGTAGAGCACGCCGATCGTCTTGTGGTCGGTCGTGCGGATCGTCTTGAGGATCACCGAGCCAAGCGGAGCCCTATTAGCGGGTCGGTGCGGGATCGGAGTCGGCCGCGCGGCGGTGTCGGTCATCGGATCCTCGGTTACGTCGTCGCCGGAACATCCTGGTCATTGCCGGCTCGCCTACCCGTTTCGGTTGTCGCTAAACCTGCCGGAAGTCGACGGTTGGCTGCGGCGGGTGGCGGGTACGCATGGCGGGACCGGGCAACAGCATTGGGCGCGCGTTTCCGGATCGAGGTGCGACGATGGACTCAGCGATTCCCGGCGGACGGAGAACCGTCTCGACACGGGGCGCGGCACGTCATCTCCGGGCGACCGAACGGCACCTGAAGACCACGGACGCTGCCTGGGTGCGGCAGACATTCGGCGACATCGCGTGGCCTTTGCGACGCAGCTGGTTGGCGATGACCGTCGTCTTGGACGTGATCGCGCTGGGTCTTGTCTTGTTCGGCGTTCTCGTGGTGCTGCCGGTTGCCTTCGCGGGATTCCTGCTGGGCAACGTCGCCGTATGCATGCACCTCGAGCGTCGCCTCCGGCGCGAGGGCTGCACGAAGAATCGATGAGCCGCTGATTGCGATTCCGTCTCCCGCGGCGTCGTCATCCAGCCGCTCTCGTGCTCGCGCGGCGCTCGGCGCTTCTGCCTGCGAGCATGTGACGCCGTCAGACTCCAGCACAGGGCCGCGAGATCCCAGTGCACGTGCACCCCCGCCACCACAGCGCCGGCACCAGACCTCACGCCCGCCACGGTGTCGTGCGGGATAACTTTCGTGATCTGGCAGGCCAGGCATCGGTGGTGCGGTCTGTGAGTTTCTAGCTGGCCTACAGTGAACCCCGCGACACGCTAACCACCTGTGGTGCTCGGCAGGCGGTGGCTGTCCGTTGGTGCGATAGGGGTATTCGCTCAGCGTGAGTGTGTGGCGGTACTCGCGCGCAGTAACGCTGAGCGACACAGAACACCGGCATGGTGGCTGCTTGTCCGTTCCGCCTGCTCGTTCTTACAGCGCTGGCGTGACGTCGTATCACCGGCGGTTCGTTTCGTCGGCGAAGCTCACCCACTCGTCCCGGACCCTGCCGTCTGCGGTGGTTACGACTGCGCGAGCGCGGCGAATACGTGGAACGCCGGAGGGACAGTTCCCGGCGGTGTTTGTTTGTGCCCGCTGTGGGCAAACCGGGCGAATCGGCGGCCCTCTCCATGGTCGCACGCTGACAAGACCGAATAGTTTCAAGGAAAAGGATCACCATTATGACGTCAACGAAAACTGCGGTCCGGCGCGGTCCTCGACAGCTGATCGCGGCGGTTGTCGGAGCGGTCTTTCTGGCGGTCGGTGTGCTGGGGTTCATTCCGGGCGTCACCACCCATTACGACCAGCTCAGCTGGGCAGGGCACGACTCCGGAGCGCTGCTGCTCGGAGTCTTTGCCGTGTCCGTGCTGCACAACATCGTCCACCTCGCCTTCGGCGTGGCCGGGCTGGCGCTTTCGGGCACCGCCCGAGGCGCGCGCGGCTTCCTGCTCGGCGGCGGAGTCATCTATCTCGTGCTCTGGCTCTACGGTCTGATCATCGACCACGGCAGCGCGGCGAATTTCGTGCCCGTGAACACCTCCGATGACTGGCTGCACTTGGGGCTGGGCGTAGGCATGATCGTGCTCGGGCTCATTCCGCTCCCCGAAAGGAACTCACCTATGACGTATGAGCGGTGACCGGGCGGGAGGTGTGTAGCGGACGGAAGTGTGGGTACGCAGCCGGTGTTCCGCCGCACGCAACGAAGGCAGCACATCCACATTTCCTGACGCTGGAGGCGATTTCCCTTCAGTTCGAGGCCAAGCCGGAGAAGCCAGATCCGGTGTATGCGCACAAGCTGCAGGAACTTATCGGCGGCGCGTTCGGTGAGATGACCGTGACGATGCAGTACCTGTTCCAAGGGTGGAACTGCCGCGTCGAGGGCAAGTACAAGGATCTGATCATGGACACCGCGACCGAGGAGATCGGGCATGTCGAGATGCTCGCCACCATGGTTGCCCGGCTCCTGGAAGGTGCTCCCGCCACGGCCACGGCAAAAGCGGTGAAGGACCCTGTGATGGCCGCGATGATCGGGGGGATGGATCCGCAGCAGGCCATCGTTGCCGGTGGCGGCGCGCTGCCGGCCGACAGCAACGGCACCCCGTGGAACGGCAAGTACATCGTCGCCTCGGGCAACCTGCTGGCCGACTTCCGCGCCAACGCGGCCGCCAAAGCCCAAGGACGGCTGCAGACGGCACGGCTCTACAACATGACCGATGATCCAGGCGTGAAGGCCATGCTGCAGTTCAACCTCGCGCGCGACACTGTGCACCAGAAGCAGTGGCTCGCGGCGATCGAGGAACTGGAGGCCGACGGGTTGGAGAGCGCCATTGCTCCGACCGCTCTGTTCGACGAAGAAAACCAGGAGCACAACAACACCATCTGGCACCTGTCCGACGGCCCCGACGGCGTCAAGGCCGGCTGGAGCTTCGTGGGGGAGGAGATCGAGTACCTCAAGGATCCGAAGCCGCTCGGAGGGCCCGGCACTGCGCCAAAGCCGGATCCGGCGCTTTTCGGTACTTATGCGCCGGTGCAGGACGCCGTGGGCACGGCCAAGGGCAAAGCCAAGAAGCTCCGGAACAAGGCGAAATGATCGGCGTCCACGCCGCGTCGGCGAAGGGCCACATACTGTCCCGCCCCTTGCGATGACGAGTAAACCGGTCCTCAGCCTGAAGGGCATGCTTCTGCACTGAGCTTTCCGGGGTGCGGTCATCCCTGAGGACCTGTGCGATGTCGGGTGCGTGGTGCACGAGTCGCCGGCTCGTAAAGCGGCAACCTGGCTCGAGGTTTCCCCCTGTGCTGGTGCCCCGACCAGAACGATTCGCCGCGCCGAGAAGGCGCGCAGCAACGGCACGCCGGATGTTTCCCCCGTGGCCTCGGGGGTACTCCGGCGTGCATGTTGCCCTCGGGGGATTCGGGGGCGAGTCGGCGAGGGTGAAGGAGGAGGGTCTGTGTCCACTGACGCGATCGTGTTGCTGAAGGACGACCACAAGACAGTCGAGAAGCTCTTCAAGCAGTTCGAAAAAGCGGGGGATAAGGCGTATCAGGAGAAGCGGCGGGTGGTCGACTCGATCATCGAAGAGTTGACTGTCCACGCCTACATCGAGGAAGAGATCTTCTACCCGGCTGCTCGGGAAGCCGTGCCGGAGACGGCGGATCATGTGCTGGAAAGCGTGGAGGAGCACCACGTCGTCGTCTGGATGCTGTCCGAGCTCACGGGCTTGGACGCCGCGGACGAGACGTTCGACGCGAAGGTCACCGTGCTCACCGAGAACGTCCGCCACCACGTGGGCGAGGAGGAGAACGACTGGTTTCCGCAGGTGCGCTCCGCGATGGGACGCAAACGCCTGCAGGAACTGGGGCAGCGCATGGTCGACGCGCGGGCACAGGCGCCGAAAAATCCACTGAAACTGCACAGCGCGACAGCCTGAGCAGCCCACGTGAGCGGGTTCCCGACAGGTGAATCGCGTTTGCCCGGCCGGTGGTCAGGAAATCCCGAAACCAGTTGACTTTCTCCACGGTGAAAGGGAGATCGATGAAGGCAGTGACCTGGCATGGCAAGCGCGACGTCCGCGTGGACACCGTGCCCGATCCGAAGCTCGAGGAGCCGACGGACGCGATCGTGCGGATCACGTCCACCGGGATCTGCGGGTCGGATCTGCACCTGTACGAGGTACTTGGCGCGTTCATGACCGAGGGCGACATCCTGGGTCACGAGCCGATGGGCGTGGTGGAGGAGGTCGGCGCGGGCGTGACCGGGATCAAGCCCGGCGACCGTGTCGTCGTCCCCTTCAACATCTCGTGCGGCCATTGCTGGATGTGCGAACGCGGCCTGCAGTCGCAATGCGAGACCACGCAGGTGACGAGTCAGGGCAAGGGTGCGTCGCTGCTCGGCTACACGAAGCTGTACGGCCGGGTGCCGGGCGGGCAGGCGGAGTACCTGCGGGTGCCGCAGGCGCAGTACGGGCCGATCAAGGTCCCGGATGGCCCGCCGGACGAGCGGTTCGTCTACTTGTCCGACGTGGTCCCGACTGCGTGGCAGGCCGTCGAGTACGCGGAGGTGCCCGAAGGCGGTTCGGTCGTGGTGTTCGGGCTCGGGCCGATCGGGCAGATGTGCTGCCGCATCGCGAAGCACCGCGGGGCCGCTCAGGTGATCGGCGTCGACCTGGTGCCCGAGCGGCTCGCACGGGCCCGGGAGCACGGCGCCACCACCCTTGACCTCCGCGACCACAAGGACATTGCCGAGTCGATCCGGCAGCTCACCGGCGGGCGGGGCGCGGACGCGGTGATCGACGCCGTCGGCATGGAGGCCCACGGCGCGCCGATCGGCCGACTGGCGCAGAATCTCGTCGCTCTGTTGCCGCAGCAGGTCGGTGCGAAGATCACCGAGAAGGCGGGCATCGACCGCCTGAGCGTGCTGTACGCGGCGATCGACAGCGTCCGTCGTGGCGGCACGATCTCACTCTCGGGTGTGTACGGCGGGATGGTCGACCCGCTGCCGATGATGGAGCTGTTCGACAAGCAGATCCAGCTGCGCATGGGCCAGGCCAACGTTCGGCATTGGATCGACGACATCATGCCGGTCCTCACCGCCGACGGCGACCCGCTCGGTGTCGAGGGTTTCGCCACGCACAAGCTGCCGCTGGCCGACGCGCCGCGGGCGTACGACATCTTCCAGAAGAAGCTCGAGGGCGCACAGAAGATCCTGCTACAGCCGGCTGCCTAACCGGTGCACCACCCGCGAATACACCGTCGATCCGTATCCGAGGAGGACCCATGGCCGAAGAACGACTACGCCCGCCGCAGCGACAGGAACCCCCAGGCCTGACCGAGGACATGGACCCGCGGCCGCGAGACACGATGGCCGACTACGAGGGGCGCGGCCTGCTCGCCGGGAAACGGGCCCTGATCACCGGCGGGGACTCCGGGATCGGACGCGCCGTGGCGATCGCGTTCGCGAAGGAGGGCGCCGACGTCGCGATCGCGTACCTCAGCGAGCACGAGGACGCCGAGTACACCGCCGAGCGGGTTCGCGCCGAGGGCCGCGAATGCCTGTTGCTGCCGGGGGATCTGGCTGTCGCGCACCAGTGCCGCGAGGTCGTCGACCAGACTGTGCGCCACCTGCACGGGCTCGACATCCTGGTGAACAACGCCGCGACTCAGTGGCCTGTGGACAAACCCGAAGACCTGACCGAAGAACAGTGGATGCACACGTTCGACGTCAACATGCACAGCTACTTCCGGGTCACCGCGGCCGCACTGCCGCACCTACGCGAGGGCGCGGTCGTCATCAATACCGGTTCGGTGAACGGCCTTCGTGGCAACAAGTCCCTCATCGACTACTCCGCGACGAAGGGTGCGATACACGCGTGGACCATGGCTATGGCGCAGGCACTGGCCGATCGCGGCATCCGGATCAACTGCGTGGCGCCCGGCCCCGTGTGGACGCCGCTGATCCCGTCCACGTTCCCACCGGAGAAGGTCGAGAAGTTCGGGTTGCAGGTGCCGTTCGAGCGCGCCGCGCACCCGGACGACCTCGCGCCGTCCTACGTTTTTCTCGCCGCCAACCGGCTTTCCTCGTACTACAGCGGCGAAGTCATGGCAGCACTGGGCGGCGAGACGACACCGGGCTGAGCGATCCCGGCGGGGTCACCCCGAAGTCCCTCAACGGCTCGGCGGTGCACGCACTGACGCCGGCGACGGACTGGGTGATGGCCCGGAAGCGGTATGTCCGTACGTGGCACGTCGGTCAAGTCGAGGCCGTCGGGCCTCCTTGCGGGTTCGGGGGTGCGGTGGTGAGGAACTCGTCGAGGAACGCGCGTGCGACGTCGCAGAGTTTGACGTTGGTGTCCTGGGACAGCTTCACGAGCACGGCGAACGCCTCGTCCGGACCGCAGCAGCGCTGTGCCATCAGCACACCCTTGGCCTGTTCGATCACCCCTCGGCTCTGCAGCGCCTGACGCAGCTGTCGGTTCTCCTCGGCGAGCACCGCCATGGCATCAATGCCTTCGGGCGCGTGCCGAGGAGTCGGCGCCGACCGGCTCGTCCGCTGAGGCTGTGACTCCACCGTGGACACGGTCGCTCCCCTCGATCCGCTGGCCATCCGATCCGCAGGGCATTCGAATTTACCCCGTCGGGTGGTCGTGCGAAACCGTCGTTCCTGCTGGTGGGAGGTCGGGCATTCAACGCTAAAGGGCGCGCGCTGGGCGCGCCCGCAGGAAGCGAGGAAAGCTCGTGAAGGGTAGCGTCGGGAGTTACTACGGGGCCGGCCAGTGGAAGACCAAGGTCGAGGGGAACCAGCAGGCCTCGCACACGCACGGCACGAAAGCGGAGGCCGTGGCGGGGCTCGGAGATGGCGCTCGAGCCCAGCGCGGAGCAGTTCGTCCGCGACATGGAGGGCAAGGATCGCGGAGCGCGACACCTATCCGCGCAGCGCCGATTCCCGCAAGATCCCAGCTGACACCCCTGCCGGCGTTGCCCAGCCGCGGCGGGTCAGCGGTCGGGCAACGCCACGCGGGTCTCGTGCAGGTCGGCGAGCAAGTCGAACTTCAGCGCCTTCCGGGCGATTGCGTGAGCTGATTTCCGGTGGGGGCCATGAGGTGGCTGGCGCGGTTGGTCACGCGCCGAGTCGGCTGTAGAGGCGGCTGGCGAGGGCGGCGGCCAGCTGGCTGAGCTCGGCGGTGGGGTCGAGTTGGGCGTATTGGCCGAGCAGTTCGGCCACGGCATAGGCCTCGGTGCCCGACAGGAGCGCTGTCCACGGCTCCCGGCGGCCGCGCTCGATCAGCTCGGTGAGCTCGCGGGCGTACTCCCGGCGGTCGCGCACCTTGTTCAGGCCAAACGGATCCTGCCGCGCGGTGGAGTCGGCCATGCCTCGTCACCCTTCTGTGTACCCAATGTCCATCGCGTGTCGGCGCTGACCTGCGAGTTCCTGCCGGCAGGGGTTCATGTCGCCGGCCCGGGAGCAAATCTATGGTGGCTGGGGTAGACATTCAACCCGGGCCGTGTGTAGTGTTCTCCATGTACCGAGAGAGACAACGTCAAGCAGGCGCGGGAGATGACGGAACTACCCGCGAGGTGAGACAAGGCGGTCAGGCAGGGCGGGGCCAATCAACGGACAGGTCTCGGCTGGTGACCGGTGAACGATCCGGGATTGGGCACGGAAGACGGAATTGGCCGGACGGTCCCGGTGCAGGACGCAAGCGGTGCAGGTGCGCTTGTGAGGTTGTTGTACCGCAGCAACAAGTCATTACCGCGGTATCGAATCAGGTAGTGGTAAGGCAAGTCAGTGTGTGCAGGACGGTCAGGTGGCCGGAGCCGATCACGGACGGGGTTCCGGGCAGTGACCAGCGGTGTTACGCATGCTGGGGCCGATCAGGGAAAGGGTTCCAGCCCGGTGACGACCGCAGCGGTAGCAGTGGAAGTGCACAGTAAGAAGAAAAACCCGGAAAGAAGGGAAAGGGCGCATCATTGGATCGCCCGCGGCGGCTGTGCAGTAGTGCCGCGCGGGTACCGCAGTCCCATCGGATTGGAAGGTGGTTCTCGGTTACGAGTAAGCGATCCCCGCAGTCTCCGCCTCTCGGACGGACGACGCGGGTACAGGAAGCCGACGTCCGCGTCGGTTGACAATGGTGAAACCCAACCCCTGGGACCCCGGATGCCGTGCACGGCATCCGGGGTCCCTTGTGACGTGGAGGTGGAATGACTCCTGACCAACGCAAGGCCCCCGCACCCGGTTCGGGCGGGGCTGACAAGTTCGACGACGACCAATACCCCGCCTACACCATGGGCCGGGCCGCGGACATGCTCGGCACCACCCAGAACTTCTTGCGCAGCCTGGATGAAGCCGGCCTGATCGAGCCGCAGCGCTCCGCCGGCGGGCACCGCCGCTACTCCCGCCACCAGCTGCGCATCGCCGCGCGAGTGCGAGAACTCGTCGACGAGGGCACCGCCATCGACGCCGCCTGCCGCATCATCTCCCTCGAAGACCAACTCCACGAATCCCAGCGCCAGAACACCGAACTGCGTTCGAACGAGTAACCTCGGCCAGGGTGTATGGCCGACCTGCGCGGTACACCTCCCCAGCTGCGACCTCTACGCCCGTGGTAAGCGCCGCCGGTCTGGGGTGGGGTGTCGCGGGTCGAACTCTTGCTGGCGGTACGGGATTCGCCGGACTGGGCCTGGTTCTTGTTGACCGTCCGTGCGGCAATTTCCTTGGCACGGCCGGGTGCTGGCGCCCTGCTTCCTCTGCGAAGACTTGATGTGCTCGTACTGACGTTCGCGCTTGGTGCTCTCACTCTTCTCAGGCACCGCTCCTCCTTGGATCTCAAGCGCGATTATCGGCTGGCCGCATCGGCAAAACGGCCAGGCCTCCATTCGGACGTTGCGATGAGGGTTCGGCTTGAGGCGTTTCGCACGCGGACTGGGCGGTTAGCCCGGTTTGGTGCCTGCGGTGAAGAGGCGCGGGTGCCCGGCTCCTGTCGGTCAAGAAGCGGCCGACGGGGGTTCGCGGCCTGCTCGGCCGACTGGACTCTCGGAAGGGTTGTCCTGGCGCTGGGCAGGCACGGCTTCCTCGATCAGCGGCGGGCCACGTCGCGAAGTTTGACGTTCGTGTTTTGTGACAGTGCGCGGAGAGTCTCGAATACCTCATGGGCTGTGCAGGCACGCTGCTTCCACGCCGCCGATGTTTACTCCGCGTCGGAGTGGGTACGAATTGGGGCGAAGCAAGAGTCTATGGGTAGTGGAGCAGAGCCATCTGAAGCAAGAACGTGGGGACTGGGATGGATCCTCGGCGCCTTGAGCATGCTGTGTCCGCGGCGGAACCTGTTGCCGACCGCGGACCTGGTTTGGCCGAGACGTTTCGGGCGGCGGCGCGTGGTGTGTCGCCGGGAGAGCGTGACATTCTCCTGCGTACCGTGATCGCCGCTGTTCCCGAGATGGTTTCGGGTGTGGTGTCCGTCAGTTTGACGTGCTGGGACGGTGGTCGGTTTCAGACCGTGGCGGCGAGCGACCGGGTGGCTGTGCGGCTCGACGAGTGGCAGTACGCGGCAGATCGCGGGCCGTGTGTGGACGCGGCCCGCCAAGGGCGCCGGACGCTCATCTCGGACCTCACGGACACGGGACAAGGGTTCGCCGCCGCGGCAGGGTCCACCAAGGTCCGCTCGGTGTTGTCGATTCCGCTTCCCCCGCCGGCCGACCATGCGGGGCTCAACTGCTACGCGGCCGGTAGCGCCACGATCGCGGGCGGATTGGCGGAGGCGCGGCTCGATCTGTTCGGCCGCACCGCGGCGGCCTTGCTTGGTGGGCATCCGTCCGAGACCGTTCCGACCGGCGCGCGGCTCGAGGCCGCGCTGGCGCGGCGAAGGGAGCTCGAGCGAGCCTGCGCGAGGCTGGCGAAGCGGGACGGAATCACCGTGGACGAGGCCCTGCGCGCCCTGTCGGCCGGGGCCATCCATCGAGGCGTGACGATGACGGCCGTGGCGCGCGAGTTGCTTCGGAGGGACGCCGATGAGTGAACTCGGCCTGTACGAGGGATATCGGCTTTCCGAGCTGAGCGCGTTCGAGCTGTGGGCGGAGTACCTGGCCGTCGGGGGAGGGGCGGACCAGTTGGAGGTCGAGGCTTACGTGCTGGGCATCCTCTGCCCTGACCGTCTCCAGCACAACTTGATCGCCCAGGCGCTCAACGAGGTGTTCGTGGACCGGGGTCTCGACCACCCGGTCGGTTACCACGACCCGGCACGGTGAGCAGCGTTTCAGGCGTGCGGCGGCAGATCGAGCTCCGTGTGGCGCTCCGCGAGTGTCCGGGCCAGCTCGGCCAGCTTCACGTTGACGTCCTGCGAGGTACGGCGCAGCAGGTCGAACGCCTCGTCCGCGGTGATCCCCCGGCGGCTCATCAAGATGCCCTTCGCCTGCCCGATGACGTCGCGGCTCTCGATGGCGCGTTCCAGGTTAAGCCGATCCAGCTCAGCCCGCGTGAGGGCGGAGGTTCGTGCCAGCGCCAGAGATGCGTGAGCGGCCAGGAGCAGCGCCGCGTCGCGTGACTCCTCGGAGAAGGCGTGCGCGCGGTTCGAGTAGACGTTCAGTGCGGCGCCGGACACCCCGTCGTCCGTTGACGACGGCACCAGGGCGGTGGAGAGCACGGAGTGGTAGCCGCGCGCCGCCGCGGCCGGTGCGAACGTCGGCCAGCGCGGCTCCTGGCCGAGGTCGTCGCTGAGCGCGTAACCGGGCTCCACGTGCCGGGCGATGTCAACGCAGGGACCCTCATCGGCGTCGTACTGCACCTGGTCCAGCTCGCGGGCAACCGGTTCGGTGCGGACGGGGGTGTTGAACTGGCCGTCAGGCGCACACAGCGTGATGCTTACCAGGTCGGCGCCCGGAATCACCACGGGAGCGGCCTCGACGACCCGCTCCAGCGCTTCACCGACCGTGGTGGCGTCGAGCAGCAGCCGGGTGAGGCTCGCCAGCTCCCGGGCCAGGGCACCGTTGCCGTCCTCCCGTCCGGCTTCGAGGTCCTCGCTTTTCCAGGTCGACAATTTCGCTCCTCTCCGCCTGCGAGGGCGGTGCGTGCAGCGGACGTATTCGCGGTTCCGATCGACCGGCTACCCTCGTGCCGGAGCGGGGAAACGAATCGCCGCGGGGGCGCAGGCGGAACCGTCCGGTTTGGGCGTGGTCGCCGCACGTCCGGGAACGAGCGGAGGTGGCCGTCGTTCACTGCCGCCGGCATTCGCGTTGCTCGGCGATCACGCGCTGCCCGGTGTCCTCGGCGTCGTCGACGTCCTCGGGCGGCTGGCCCTCGCCGGGGTCGTAGAGGGTGCCGTCGTCGGCGCGCCCCGGGTCGGGCGTGGTGGGCCGGGCGATGTCGGAGTGTTCGGTTCGGTCGCGCATGTCGTTCCCGTACCCGGTCTGTGATCCGGCGAATCCCGTGGTTCGGGCGGGTAACGGGCGTGCGTGACTTTTTGCGCCCGGACCCGCATGCGGTTGCCCACGGTGAACGGTCTGGCGGACGTGGCCCGGTTGTTCGAGGCCGAGGGTGGCGATGACCTGTATGTCCGCTGGTCTCGGGGACCCGGGACCGACCTCGCGGAAGGGGAGCGGGCGCAGACGAGTCTGGACGGTCTCACGGGGATCCGGTTGCTGGGGCTGTCGGCCAACCCGCTGCGGAGGGAGGCGTGGTGGCGGGACCGCTCGGTGCGGTTCTGGCTGGCGCGCCGGCTCTACGACTACGAGCACCTGCGTGACCTGCGTGGCCCTGGCGTGCGACCTTGGGTGTTGCGTGGCCGGGAGATCGCCCGCGGGCCAGACAACGAACCGCTGGTCGTCGCGGCCGAGCCGCTCGCCTGGGTCGCCGACGCGGTTCTGCACGAGGCCCGCTGCCTGGTCGACGAGCAGGGCTCGCGTGAGCGGGGGCCGATGGACCGGCGCGCCGGCCGCTGACCGGTTGCCCTGGCCCTCACCCGTGCCGGGCGAGAGCGTCCTCGGCCGAGCGATACCTGTGGCAAGTCCGACGTGCCTGAGCCGAGGTGGCCGAACAGCGCCACGCGGACGCGCCGTCCCCGCTTCGGGCTAGCGAGGCCATGCGCCGTGCGGTCGGCCCGGCAGCGCTGCCGGTGATCATTCCGTCGTTCCGGGGGTGCTTCCTCCTTCCAGGACGCCGCCGGCGGGACCCTCGCCGGTGGTGCGGCGTCGGCGGTCGGAGATCGCCCGGTCTCGTACCCGGCCGCTCTCCGCGCCGATGTCGCCGACGCTGCCGGCGAGGTCGGCGTGCCCGGCCACGAGGTGTCGCCGGGCCGCCGCGAGCGGTTCCAACAGCGCCGACGCGTCGTCGGCGGCCAGGGCCTGCGCGACGCCCGCTGCGGCTCGCCGACCGGCGGCGGACATGCCTTCGGCCACGGTGATGCGCGCCGCGAGCTGGCGCAGGACCACGGCGTTACGCCGGGCCCACTCGGACACGGCGCGGTCGCCGGCCCGGCGGTCGCGCTGGGCGTCGATGCGGCCCTCGCCCGTGGCCTCGCCCGTCGTGGACGGCTGGAGCCGCAGGTAGCGTCGTTCCGCCGCCTGCCGGCTCGCGACCCCGAGCGCCGGCGCCAGGGCCGCCCAGCTCACGCCGGCCATGCGCGCCGCGGTGATGAGCTCCGGCTCCCACTCGGCGAGCGTCACCCGCAGAGCGTGCAGCGCGCTGAGCGCCGCGAGCAGCTGTTCTCCATTCGCGGCAGCGGCACGCGCGTCCGCGACCGCCTGGCCCACGAGGGCCATGACACCCGCCTCGTCCATCCTGTCAACCTTTCGACGACTTCAGACTTGTCAACGTTTCGATGACATGTTAGAACAGTCCTGCGCGTTGACAAGTCCGATACGACCCCAGGAGGTGGAACCGATGTTGATGCGCACCGATCCGTTCCGCGAGTTCGACCGGCTCACGCAGCAGCTGATGGGCAGCGCGTCTCCCGGGACGTGGTCGCGGCCCGCCCCGATGCCAATGGACGCCTACCGAGCCGGCGACGAGTTCGTTGCCTGCTTCGACCTCCCCGGCGTCGATCCCGACGCGGTCGAGCTCGAAGTCGAACGCAACGTCCTGACCGTCAAGGCCGAGCGCCGCCCGCTGCCCACTGGCGACGACGCACGGCTGCAGGTCTCGGAGCGCCCCTACGGCGTGTTCTCCCGGCAGCTGCTGCTGGGAGATGGGCTCGACACCACGCGGATCTCGGCCGCGTACGAAGCCGGTGTGCTGACCGTGCGGATCCCGGTCGCCGAAACCGCACAGCCACGCCGGATCACCGTCTCCACCGGAACCGCCGGTGCGGACCGCAAAGAGATCACTTCCTGACGACGTTGTGCTGCCACTGAGGGCCGGGCCCGTCGCGCGGCCCGGCCCTCCCGCACGAGAAAGGACATCGGCTCCTGTGACCGCATCGATCGACATCCCGACCGGCCACCACGCCGCCGCCCCCGCCTTGACCGCCTATCTGCGAGCCGTGACAGCCGAACTCGGCATCGGGCTCGAGTCGTGCACGCTGGACCACGCCTCACCGCTGTCGGCCTACCTCGCGCTCGACCAGCGGCACCCGGCGTACCCGAACCGCGATTTCGCGCTGCTGTGGGACGAGGAGCGTGGTTGGGCCGCCGCCGTCGAGACCCACTCCGGTGAAGACCTCATCGTCGTCCGCTATCTCGGCGGCACCGTTGCGCCGCCGCCCGAGCACGTAGCCCGCTTCGCCGAAGCCGTGCTGGCCGACGACCACACGGTCGGCACACCCGATCCGCCCCGCCTCCGGACCGCGGGACGCGCCGAGGAACTGATCGCCCTGCTCAGCGGGAGGGTAAAGCCGTGACGACCCTGCCCCTGCCCGATAGCTTCGCACTCACACTGCGTGGCTACGACCGTGGGCAGGTTGACGACCGGATCGCCGAGCTCCACGAGGATCTGCGCCTGCTCACCCTCGACCGCGACGGCGCACACTCCCGGGCCGAATTCCTCGCCGACCGCCTCACCCAGGCCCGCGCGGAAATCACCGTGCTGCGTGAACAGCTCGACCGCCTCTGCCGCGCCCCGGCCGACCCGGCCGCCGTCGGTGCGAAGGTGAGCCGCCTCCTCGCTCTGGCCCGGTCGGAAGCCGACGACCTCGTCCTGGCGGCGCAGCACCGCGCGGCCGCCCTGCGCGCGGAAGCCGAGGGCACCGTCCGCCGCACCCAAGCGCAGCTGCGTGCGATCGACGCAGTTCTCGCCGACGCGGAGTCAGTTCTGGAAGAGGGGGTGGCGCTGCATGCGGCTGCGTGATCGAACCAGTCAGGGTCCGATGTGGACTCGCCGGGCGCGTGGGCTGGCAGGGTGGGCTCGCGGAAAGGCTTGCGCGAAGCTCGATACGGGCGGGTGAACAGCTCCGCCGGCACAGAACTTGGACCGGGGCGGTGTAAGGATTTTCGAGTGAACCTTGATTCAGAGCGTGTGGACCAGGCCACCAAGGTAAAGCAGCTGGAGGACGCGCTCGCGACGCGGCCGGTGATCGAGCAGGCCAAGGGCATGCTCATGGTCCTGCGGACCTGTTCGGCGGACGACGCGTTCACGGCGTTGCGCGAGATTTCCCAGCACACGAACGTGAAGCTGCACGATGTCGCAGCGGTGGTGGTCGCGGCCGGTACCCGGAGCACGGCGGCGGTACCGCAGGAGACGACCGCCGCCGTGCTCGTCGAGCTCAAATCCGCCGAAATTTGGAGCGCGGAGCGCACCGCTCCTCGTTGAGCCGGCGCGAAGGCAAGCGAAGCAACCCTGAGCGCCGGCTTCTCTGAGTCCTGGTGGGCCGTGCCTGCGGCATACCGCGCCCGGCCCGGGTGCACACCCGTCCTGTGTTGCGCCGAGCTGGTCAGGTGTCGTCAGCGGCAAGGCCGCTGAGTAGGTATCAGGAGGTGCGCCAGTGTCGAGGCGTGATGGGATCACCCAACATCTGGGCGAACTGCGCGGTCCCGGCGTGCGCCCATGGGTTCTGCGTGGCACGGAAGTCGCGCGTGGACCGGATAACGAGCCGCTCGTACGCTGCGACGAACCGCTGTTTGGTCGCGGACACCGTGCTGCGTGAAACACGCGCCCTCGTCGATGCCCACGGGTCGCGCGAATAGGTCCCGATGGACCGACGTCCTCACACCGCTGAGCACACGGCCACCGGCTGAGCCGGCGGCCGTGTGCAGCTCTGCCCTCGCCTTGCCAGACGGACGGAGCCGGGTGGCCTTACGTGACGGCTGGGCCTGATTCCGAGCTGCCAAACAGCTCTTTGATGAATTCGTGACACTGCTTGGCCCGCGCCGAGTCTTCCTCCATCACTGTGCGGAAAAAATCGGCGATGTCCTGCTTGCCCGCGTTGTCCGCGTCCCTGACGTACTGGCCGTAGTCGTGTCCCGCCTTCAGGGCGTGGTATTGCAGTGGTATTGCACAGACACCAGGTCGTAGGTGACGTCGTCGAATCCGGTTTCGCCGGTGGCCATGATGTCTCCTCTCTGGAACTGGGTCGCGCGGCGGCTGACACCGCTGCGCAGGTGGGGTACCCGCGCCATTGCGGTCAACACGGGCGGGCCGCCGCATCAGCATCGCTTGTGCGCCCGCGTCGGGAGAATGTCGACTCACAGCTGCCGGTCCCCCGCGGGCGCACGGCAAGACTTCACTGACTGATCGGCGTGGAGGCAAGTTCCGGCTGCCGCGTCGGGTGGGCCGCAATTTCCGACGGCGTTGGCGCCACCGTCGCGGCTGACTGCGCCCGCGTTCGCAGCTCGTTCTGGAGGCGGCGCGCGACCCGTGCCGGGGCCGGGCGGACTGGTTCCGGCCACGCGGCAACGATCACAGGCGGTTCACCGCTTTCGGGTTCGAGCGCCAGCCGCCAGCCGTCGTCACTGCTCCACGCGAGCATCAGCAGCCGCCCGGGCCACGCGCGTGACGTGTCGGCGAGCGCGACGTATGCGGTCGAGGGCGTGCCGCACTCGCACAGCACCGCGGTCGCTTCCACTCCCACCTGCTGGGCGACCGACTCTATGTAGTGGCGCAGCAGCAGTTCTTCTCGATACGTGGGCTCCGGTTTCACCGGTCACCACCACCTTCACCTGAGCCTGCCCCGTGGATGGATGCACCATGCGCTAGCTGGATTCCCGCAGGCGGAGGCGCGAAACCAACCCTTTGTGGCCGACCCGGTCTCCGCGTTGCCATCGCGCACTCATCACTGGCGCCGACCGCGGCGAACGGACGTTTGCGGGCACGCGGCCGCGGTCATCCGGACGCGACGAGAACCAACTGTCCGCGCGTGGCGCGGAGGACGAGGCGAGGCGCCGATGGTGCTGAGGCTGGGATTTCCCGTGGTCGGGGTCGCCGATCTGTCTCGTGCCAGTATCTTCTGGAGCGCCGCGCTCGGGCTCGAAAACTCGCCGGAGTGGGAGAGCGGCAACTGGCAAACCCTTCGGCGCCGGGATGGCGGGGACCGGCTGTGGGCTTGGGCTTGATGCGAAGTTCCTCGCCGGTCGAGCGGCGCCCCCGTGTGCATCTCGACCTCTTCGTGGACACCTCCGACGAACAACGGGCCGAAGTTGAACGCCTGGTCGCGCTGGGTGCCCAGCAGGTCGATGGGACAGCTACCCGCCGGATCCCGACTTCGTGGTCCTCGCCGACCCCGACGGGAACGTGTTCTGCGTCGTAGAGCTCAGCCACGCGCCCGCCGGCAGCGGGAGTTCGTGAACGAGCGCCACCTGCTGCGCACACGCGAAAACCCCGCAGTCATCCGCGCCACTTACAACCCCACCGCCGCGGAGGAAGAAGCTGAGTGGCCCGTTGACACGCGACGCCGCCAAGGCCCAGGCGTTCACCGGGCCGGCCGGCGTGCCTCGCCTTCGTTGCGGAGGGTCAGGGGACGGCGCCGGCCGGCCGCGGTGGGCGTTTCCTCGCTGGCATTGGATTCATCCACCTCCCGGGCGTTAGGTCCGCCCGACTTCTGACGTGAACTCGTTCGGGCCGGCAACAACCCCACCGTTGTGCAGTTTTCTTCGTGCGCTGCAGTTCACCTTCCGAGCGCGGCGCGGATGGCGTCGCGCGCCCGGTCGATGATCGCGGCCGGTGGCCCCAGTAGGAGGTTGGCCTTCGCGCTCTCTGCACCGGGATGCGGCCGGGTCGGCGCCACGGCCTCGGCGAGCCGTACGGTCGCCGCCATCGCCCGCAGGCGCTCCGGCGGCCGGTGGGCTCGCAGCATGGGGAACTCCTCGCGTTCTTCGTGTTCGGCGTGTGCGAACACGTCGTCTCGGAGCTGGACCAGCAGTGTGTCGAATCCGTCGGCGTCCGGGCCCATTTTTGGGTGGTCAGTAGTTCCTTGGCGCGGTGCTCCTCGCCCAGTCGCGCCTCGACCACGGGCTCGGCCGCTGGTTCGAGGTCGCGGATCTCCGGGTGCACTACTTCTTCCTCCGCTGTCTCGTGCACGGCCAGGAGCCGTACGAGGCTGCGGAACACTTTCCGTCGCTGGTCGTCCTCCGCTGTTTCCAGCTGTGTGAACAGCTCGCGGATCTCCCGGTGCTGCCGCTGCAGCAAATCAATGACGTCCTCGTTGTTCTCCACCATGAAAATCTCCTTCTTGTCGGCTGCGGGCTTTCCCCTGCACGTCGGTCGCTGTCCCCGCCATGGGGGAAACGCCGGCGCGTGCTGGCTAGCGGGCGCGGGGCCCGTCGGTGGCGTGCGGTGCGGGGACACCGTGTGCCTCGCGGCCGGTGAGAAGGCCGAGGGCGATCATGCCGATGCCGAGACCCAGGTGCAGCCAGTTGTCCGCGTTGTTGAACGGGACGAAGTTGGCGTCGCTGCCGTAGTTGATGAGCAGGCCGTAGAGCCACAGCACGAGGTACACGACTCCGCCGACGAGGAGGTACAGCCGGGCCGCGCGTGAGGTGCGGGCGCACGCCAGGCCGACGACGCCGAAGAGCAAGTGCACGATGTTGTGCAGGGTGGAGACCATGAACACGCCGAAGAGCATGGCCATCGAGCCGTGCCCGGCGAAGCCCATCTGGTCGTAGTCGGTCGTGACGCCGGGGATGAACCCGAGCACGCCGACCAGCAGGAAAACGACGGCGACGATGCCGGCGGCGAGCCGGGCGGACGACCGTCCGGTGGAAGTGGGTGAAGGTGCGCGTGTCGACATGGCTTTCTCCTCCGTGTAGGGAGTGCGCTTCGAACGTGACCGGCGGCGCGGGACTACTGCTCGAAGCCGATGCGGTCGACCTTGCGGTGTTGGTCGCCGACCTTCCGCTCGGTCTTCTGCTTGGTATCGGCGGCGTCCTCGGCGGCGCGCTGTTTGCCGATCGCCAGGTCCGACTTGACGGTGTCGTTCTGTTCCCTGGCCTTCTCGTATCCGGAATTGACCAGCTTCGCGGCGGCGTCGCGGCCGCCGATGCCGAAGGCCATTGCCGCGGCCAGAGCTGCCGCGCCGACCAGGGCGACGTAGGTGATCGTAACGATCACCGGCGAGATACCCAGCTGGGTGAGGATCATGAACACGGCGATCCCCATGATCATCGCCGGGGCGAGGGTGCGGGCGATCTTCCCGGTCGGGGTGTCGCCCATGGTGCGGTGCAGCAGCCCGCCGACCGCGCCGGCGACCGCGGCCGCGACGATGAAGATCAGCAGCGCGGCGATGACGTTGGGCAGGTAGCTCAGCACTTGGTTCATGAACGCGGTCAACGCCGGAATTCCCAGCGTCCCGATGGCCGAGGAGATCACGAAGAACATGATCACCCAGAACACGACCAGGCCGACGAGCTTGGAGGGGCTGCCCTGGGGGGAGAGCTTCTCCACGTAGTTCGCGCCGCCGCCGGTCTTCAGCTTGTCGTCGACCTTGGCCTTCTGGAGGCCTTTGGTGATGGCCTTGTCCAGCAGCTTGGCGATGATGAAACCGATCAGCAGCACGAGCAACGCGCCGATCAGCTGGGGCAGGTAGCCCACGAATGTCGTGAACGCACTCTGCAGACTCTGCAGGACGTTGAAACCTGTATCCATTGATCTATCCCTCCAAGGAACGCTGTGGCTCGCCACTGATCGGCGAAACATCAGGGTTCACGTGCAAATGTCATCTGGGCTGAAACGTCGATGCGGGTTGGTGGACAACCGCGCGGTTCCGGTCTGGTCAGGGAGATCCTCCGTCGATCATTGTCCGCATGTCCGAGCATCTTGGTGAGATGTCACAAGCCGGATGAGTTGTGCTGGTCGCTGCATACGACGGGACCAGCCGGAGCTCCAGTCGCGTCGTATGACGTGCGCATACCCGGATTAGTCGGCACCAAACTCACGGGCCGCGGCGTGCAGAAGGCTGCGATTGACCGGATACCAACGTCGTCGGCGAACTTATTTCGTGAACCGGTTCCAATCGAAGTCAGCGCAAGATCAAGTCAGAAATTCTGTGTGCAGCTCAACGCGCGCGGTGATTCGCAGATCATCAACTAGGCGGCCGTTGGCGGCAGAAAATTTGGGCGAGGACGTGTCTGGTCGCTGTCGTCGGGTAATCGGCGGCAAATGACGGCACGTCACCGCGAGGAAGTGGGGAATTGAGGTATCCCCGGATTTTCGTTTCCTGGCCCGGAAATTCACGCCACGGCCGGTCAGGGGATCGGCAACGTTGGCCAGCGAGTCACCGTCAGCACCGGCCTTTTCGGCACGAACGGGACGTTCCTGTCGCCTAGGGTCTGCGACCCCACGGCGACGGCCTCCGGAAGTCACTGTCAACACTGCCGTCTCGGCGCTGGCAAAGCCAGGTCGGGGCGGCACCATGACCAACAGCGGGGGAGCCTGGTCGGAGACAGGCTGCGACTGGGGTGCTGTCTATTGTGGATGGGCGGGTCGAAACGCCCACGGCTCGGCTTGATGATGAGGACGCGCTTCGGGGCTGGATGCGGCTTCCCCGCCGTACGTAAGCGCGGTGGGCCTGTGGAGGCGAAGTTCGATCGGCTGCGCGGGATGTGGGCTTTGCCCTTGTTTTCGGGTTTCCCCTTGGCTTTGAGTCGAATGCCGGTGGGCGACCGCCGTGGGAACACCGGCGTGTGCGGTGCCGGCCTGATCGACAGGTTCGGGAATCACCGCGACAATGCCGCGAGCACGCAGATGCCCACGGATCGCCCTCGATGAGTAGGTCGTTCTCGCGGCGTGGGTCGGCGTCGTCGGGCCGGCGATGTCGGTTGATCGGGGCCGTCGCGCATGTCCGGGCTTACCCGGTCGTGGGTGTGACGACCACCGCGTTTCGCGCGTGGCCACCTGGGTACCGGGGCAGCATGACTCGCATCGGCACGGATCTGCCCACGGTCTCCGACCTCGTGGACCTGGCCCGCCTGTTCGAGACCGAAGGCGGCGACAATCTGTACGTGCGCTGGTCGCGGGGCCCCGACGCCGACCTCGCCGACGACCACCGCGCCCCGACGAGCCTTGACGGGCTCACCGGCATGTCGCTGCCGGGCCTGTCGGCGAACCCGCTGCGGACGGAGTCCTGGTGGCGTGACCGTTCCATACGGCTGTGGCTCGCGCGCCGACTGTACGACTACGAGCACCTGCGCGACCTGCGCGGCCCCGGCGTCCGCCCGTGGGTGCTGCGGGGCCGCGAGATTGCCCGCGGCCCCGACAATGAGCCCCTGGTCGTCGACGCCCAGCCGCTGGCCTGGGTGGCCGATACCGTGCTGCGCGAGGCGCGGCACCTGGTGGACGAGCAAGGTTCCGCGAGTGGGGTCCGATGGACCGCCACGCCCGGCGCTGACCACAGGCGCGGATCAGCCCACCCACGAACGCAGTGATCACCGCGGTGGCCGGCTTGGGGCGTCGGGCTGGGGGCGTGGCTCTTCGGTCGGGCGTCACCAGTTCGCTGCCGGTGATCTGTTCGTGGCTGATCTGCCCAACGGCCGGCGGAGCGGTGGCGTTATGGCGGCACTGCACGATCAGCGCCGAACGGAGACCTTCGGAAGGTCCCGTTGCCGGGCTGGCCCGCGCGAACAGCCGCGCGATTGCGGGATCCGTGCGGCAGAAGGAGTTCTTCAGCTCCTCGCCGACTTCCGGGCGGTCCTCGTTGCCCATGATCACGGGTGCCGCGGTGGCGGACCGGGTCTGATCCTTGAGGCTGCCGTAGCGCTCGGGTCTCCACGCGCTCACGTTGGACTTGCCCGAGCCTGTGGGCGAGTAGCACGGTCGGACGGTCCTCGCGTGCGGCGCCGACGTCGGTCGTCCCGTCAGCCGTGGGTCCGGCGGCGCCGGTCGGAGATCGCCTCCTCACGTACGCGGCCGGTCTCTTCGCCAAGCTCGCCGACGCGCGCCGCCAGGTCGGCGTGGTCGGCCGCCAGGTGGTGGCGCCGCGCCTCCCCGAGCGGCGCCAGCAGCGCCGACGCGTCGTCCTCCGCCGGCGCCTTGGCTACGCCCGCCGCGGCCCGCCGGCCCGCGGCCGACATACCTCCGGCGGCGGTGTGACGGCGCCGGAGGACAGGATCGGCGTGAGGAGCAGCGCGAGCAGCAGCCCGCCGCCCTGCCCGATCAGTGCCACCGCGGCGAAGGGCGCGCGGCGTGAGACGAGACCGCCGACGAAGTCGGACAGGCCGTAGCAGACCGCGGAGGCCAAGGCGAGCAGCGTACCCACGGGTCAGCTCCCTCGGTCCCGCTCGGCTTGCCCGACGGGGCACACCGCGCCGCGGGTGCAGCTGGCCCGATCACACAGCCGGCACAACAGCTCGGCGCTGCCCACGTCGTCGTACAGGCGAGCCAGCAGTTTGCCCAGCAGGTCGGCGAACTGGTCCTGCTCGTGCTCGCTGAGCACTTCGATCAAGCCGCTCAGCCCAGTTCCGCGGGCCTCCAGCAGGGTGTGCGCCGCGCGCCGGCCCTCTGGGGTGAGCTCCACGGTCACCTCCCGGCCTTGGCGAGGGAGGCGTTCCAGCAATCGGCTCTGCTCCAGCGAGTCGACCATGCGGGCTGCCGCGGACTGGCTCAGCCCCACCCGGCGGCCCAGTTCGGTCACACTCAACCCCGGGCCGGCCGAGACGACCACCAGGGCAGCCGCGCCGCTGGCGCTGACGCCCACCGCGTGGTGCGCGTCCATCAACACCCTGTCGGTCACCGCCAGCGCGGTCGCGCCCAGCAGATTCGCCGTTCTTGATTGCATGACTCATGCATAACTCGGCTTAAGCGAGCTCGCAAGTCGATCCTCGTTCGAAGGCCCGAGGATGAGGGCGGTGGGTAGCTCAAGGCACCCGCACGCCGAAGGTGCGGCTGGGAGGACCGGCCGAAGTCAGCCCGACTCGTCGGTGACGTGGTGTTCGGCGCCGACGGGTTTCGATTCGGGCGAGCCGCGTTGGCGGAGGTAGACGCTGAAGATCGCCATGCAGCCGATGGCGAGGAATTCCGATTGCCAGTTTTGCAGGGTGCGGTTCCAGAAGTCGGCGGAGAGCAGGTATTCGCCCCAGCTGACTGGGTCACCGAAGTCGCTGAGCTGTTCGGCGTTGTAGGCGCTGACGCCGGCGATCGACTGGGCCAGCAAGGAAAGCAGGAAGATGGTCCCCATGACCAGGCCGAGCGAGCGGGAGAACACCGTTGTCCGCCAGCCTCCGGCCTTGGCCCATCGAGGAGATCCGGCGCGGACGTGAGCGCCGAGTAGCTGGTCCCGGTCGGATTCCGGGCCGATCTTGTGCGATGCCTTCGACTCGGGAGAGCCGCGCTGCACGAGCCAGACGGTGGCGAAGACGTACAGGAAGAATTGCAGGTATTCGGACTGCCAGTTCTCGGCGACGTCGACCGCGAACGAGGAGGAGGTGAGGTAGTCGCCCATCCCGACGGTCTGGGCACCGTGGGCGAGCTGCTGGTCGTTGAACTCGACGAGGCCGGACCACGCTTGCCCGACCAGGCTGAGCAGGAACAACGCGCCGAACGCGAGTGAGAGGCCGTTGTTGCGCAGCAGGGTCCGCAGCCAGGTCATCGGCCCAGCACCCCGAGCGCGATGAAGTAGGCCAGTCCGGCGAGGACTAGCAGCAAGTAGACGGCAAACACCGCACGGGCCCTCATCGCCCACCGATCGCGCAGTCGTAGACCTGCTCGTTGCGCAGGTGGCACCCGGCGCCGGTGATGCGCCAGCCGTCGGGGAACTCGTGCAGGAACAGGGTGTCGGCGGCGGAGCGCGCTTGTGCTTCGTCACCCCAGACGGACGCGGAGACGACGGGTGCGCGCGGCACCTCGGGGAGCACCGGCGGACACTCAGCAGGGCCGAGCGTGTCTCGGGCGCGAGGCGCGAGAAGCGTGCAGGCTTCGACGGCGGCACCCGTCGCAGCTGCGGTGACGAATGCCTGGGCGGCGACTTGGGCGCCTGGCGCGTCGGCAGCGCCGCATCCGGCGGCCGCGAGGAGGAACGCCGCTAGCACCACGCTGACGATGGTCTTCCGCACGCTGTTGAGTACCCCGCACTTCGGTGGTTTACGCCTTGCTCCTACGGATGTGAAGCGGCGGTGGTTCGGCAAGCCGATGCTGGAGGCGGTGCTCGCCCACGCCGCGTGGCCGTGGCAGTCGCCTGCTTCAGCCGAGTTGTGGCACATCTCCGGGGAACGTGATCGGTAGCTCGTACAGGCCGCGGGGCTGAACGGCCTCCGTCGAGCCAGCCGTGGAAGTAGATGTGGCCGTCGACGACATCGGCGCCCCCGGGGCGTCGGCTTTCCCGCCGAGGAGGTCGGTGGAGAGGAACTGGGGCGTCCGCCTTCACGAAGGGGCCCGTCAGGGTGGGCGCGGTGGCGTAGCAGGTGTGATAGCCGGTGCTTTGGAAGGTGTCGGCGGAATAGAAGAGCAGGTAGCGGGATGGTGTCTTCACCACCGAGGGGGTTTCTACCACGTTTTTCTCGACCGTCAGGTCGGCCCGCAGCAGTTCGGTGCGGTCGCCGATCAGAGACAGGCCGTCGGCGCCAGCTTTTGCAGCCAGATGGCCGCGGGTGGGCCGGTGGCCACGCCGTCGCCCTCCTCCGACGCGCCGACGGGATGTCCCGCGCCCCTCGCCGACGAGCGCGAAAATCCTTCGTTCAGGTGTCTTACGGATGTGGGTGCGCCGGTCGAGGCCCTCTCGTACGGCTGGCCGTTCAGGCTGCTCGCACGGGTGTGTGCGCGGGTGAGGGCGGGGTACCCGCCGGTCATGACATCGATCGGCTACTTCCTTTCCTGCGAGCAGTACGGTCCGCGTGAACTCGTGGCCCAGGCACGCGCGGCCGAACGCGCGGGGTTCGAGCGGTTGTGGATCTCGGATCACTTTCACCCGTGGCACGACCAGCAGGGCCAGAGTCCGTTCGTGTGGTCGGTGATCGGGGCTTTGTCGGAAGCGGTGTCGCTGCCGGTGACGACCGCTGTGACGTGTCCGACCGTGCGAATTCACCCAGCGGTGATTGCCCAGGCTGCCGCGACCGCTGCCGTTCAGCTGGATGGCGGCTTCGTGCTTGGCGTCGGGTCCGGGGAGGCCCTGAACGAGCACATCCTCGGCGACCCGTGGCCGTCGGCGGGACAGCGGCTGGCCATGCTCGAAGAGGCGGTCGAGGTCATCAGGCTGTTGCACTCGGCGGGCGCGCGCGGTGAGCAGGTGAGCTATCAGGGGACGTACTACGAGGTGCAGGAGGCGAGGATCTACACGGTGCTGGATGAGCCAGTGTCGATCTACGTGTCGGGGTTCGGGCCGCAAGCTACCCAGCTCGCCGGGCGGATCGGTGACGGCTACTGCACGGTGCTCCCGGACGCGGACCTGATCCGCGCCTTCCGAGAGTCCGGCGGTGGCGACAAGCCGGTGCAGGCCGGGATGAAGGTCGCGTGGGGTCCGGACGCCGACGTGGCGCTCGACGAAGCGCATCGTCTGTGGGCCAACGACGTCCTGCCGGGTCAGCTGGGCCAGGTTTTGCCGCGGCCACAGGACTTCGAGGCTGTCACGAAGCTGGTGCCGCGTGATGATGTCCGTGAAGCGATCGTGTGCGGGGACGATCCGAAGGCGCACCTCGATCGGGTACGACAGTATGTCGAGGCCGGGGCGGACGAGATCTACGTTCAGCAGATCGGTCCCGATCACGAGGGGTTCTTCCAGGGCTGGGAGGAGCACGTTCTGCCGGCGTTCCGTTGACGTGGCGAGTGGTAAGGCACTCGGTGCGAAGATTTCTTTCCGTGCCGCGGAGGTTGTTCAGCTGCCTGAGGGAGCTTTGCTCAGGTCGACGACGCAGAAGCGGTTGCCGTCCGGGTCGGCGAGGACGACGAAGTCCGCTTCGGCCGGATAGTTGTTCCAGTCGACCTGGTGCGCGCCCAGCTCGACCAGTCGCTCGATCTCGGCGAGCTGCTCCTCCGCGGTGTCGGCCAGAAGGTCGAGATGCAGCCGAGGATATTCTTCCACGGGCGACTCGCTGTACATGAGGCCCAGCGCATGGCCGGAACCGTCCGCGTGGTCGGAGAGTGCGCCAGCGATCACTCGCCCATTCTTCGGTCTCCGCAAGGTTCAGAGCCGCCGTCCAGAATGTCACCGCACGCGGCAGATCGGAAACACCGATAACCGGAAAACCCAGCCTGAGCATGAAATCGAGGTTAGTGGCGGAACCCTTCTGCCGCGCGCTCTGGGAGACCTCAGCTCGCCTTGCCCTCGGCGCGCGCCCATGGGCGCCGGGTGTGCTCGACTTGCGCGCCGGCCAGAGCGTGGCACACAGTCGTCAAGGACGCGCCCGGTGTGCGAATGCGCTGAGCGCAGGTCTCAGCCTCGAAGTCCTTTGTGGACGTTCCTGCTGGTTTCTCGGGCCCTTGTCGGTCGTCCCGGCACGGGTTATGGTGACCGGCAGCGGTCCAGCAGCGGGCCGTGCCCGTGATCTCCTTGCGCACCGGGCACGAGCTGACGCGTGGTCGGGATCTCGCCTCAGCGTTGAGTTCCGGTGGGCGAAGAAAGCAGGCCATCTTGACCACTATCCTGAATCGTTCCGCTGGACCTGTGCCGACCCGATCCATCGGCGTGGAACCGCTCCGGCTCTCCGTCGAACGCCCGGATCGTGACCTCGTCATAGTCCGGGTGGCCGGCGATCTGGACGCGGCCTCGGCACCACGGCTCCGGGAGTTGCTCGACGCGCGGCTGCGCAGCGCCGTGCCCGCGGTGCTGCTCGACATCTCCACGGTGACGTTCCTCGGCACAGCCGGGTTGAGTACGTTGGAACGCGCTCACCTTTTGGCCAGCGAACGTGGTGTGCGCTTCACCGTGCACGTCGGCGAAGCCCGCCAAGTCCGGCGGGCGCTGGGACTGCTCCCGCACGCGACGCTGGTGGCGATCGACGAGGCCTGACCACCGGGCCTTCAGGCACGGGCGGTGACGCGTTCGATGGGCGCACTGGCGACATCGCGGAGCTTGGTGAGCGGGGAAACGAATCGCCGCGATGGGGGCGGGCGGGATCGTCTGGTTCGTGCGCAGTCGCCGTGCTCCCGGGCACGACTGGCTGAGGGTAGGCCGGCCAGGAACGTAGGAAGATCGTGCCCGTGGCCCGGTGGGGGGTCCCCACGTCTACCGCCGGGTAAACGGCAAGTCAGCCGAGGGCTGGCGCCCGAGTACCTCGGCACTTGGATCAGCAACGGTGGCGACACGAACCCGACAACCGTGTACGGCCCCACCGCGAACAACCCGCGAATGATGTTCCAGAACAACCAACGCGGCTACATCCGTGTCGAGATCACGCGGCACCAGTGGCTGACCGACTTCCGTGTGTCCGACACCGTCTTGAACGCGGACGCGCCGCTGCATACCGTCGTCGCCTTCCGTCACTGACGACGGCAAGCCCGACGCCCGGCGGCTGTAACGCCGGTCGGTCACCTCAAACTCCGAACCGGCGGGGTCATCACGCTCGAGCCAGCGCCGTTCACAGAGCGGTGCCGGCGGCTGGTGCGCTCACCCCTGGCTCACCGGTCTGTGGAAAACCGGCCGACTGTTCGGGTCAGCTTGTGCCGAGGGTTTCGGGCAGTGTCAGGTACCACGTCATCGTCACGGTGGTGCCCACGTCGGTGGGGGCGAGGATGGTGTGGTCGGCGAGGGCGCGGATGAGGGTGAGGCCTCGTCCGCGCAGCTGGCCGGGGTCGGCGGCAGGCGGTTGCCAGCGGCCGTGGTCGGTGACCGTGATCCGGATCAGGTCGTGCTGGTGGTGGGCATGCAACTCGACAGTGCCGACGATGCCGGCGGGGTAGGCGTGGTTCGCCGTGTTGATCAATGCCTCGTAGGTGGCCAGCTCGACGTCGTGGGCGAGATCCCCCGTCAGGCCGTGGGCGCTGATCCAGTCCGCCAGGGCGTACCGCATGAGGGCAATGTCGTCGGCGCGGGCGGGGCGGTGTGCCCGCAGCTCGAAGTTCGCGGCCGCGACACGGTTGGCAGCCGGGGACATGGGCACCACCTCACGCGGTCGTGATCGGCCCGGTTTGGGCCTCGCTGGCGTGATACCCGCGCCCTGCTCGGGTACACCTCCCGTGGCGTCGAGCGGGTCAGGTTTTCTCAGCGGCCAGCGCTTCGGTCGCTGAGGAATACAGCGCGAACCGCTGATCGAGGCCGATCAGCCGCAGGGTGCGGTCAAGGGAGTGCTCGACCGCGAGACGCAGCGTGGTGCGCTCGCCGGCGGCTTGACGTGCCTCGGCCAGGGCTGCGAGCGCCATCGAGGCGAAGAAGTTGACCGCGGTCAGGTCGATCACCAGCACGTCGGGCGGGTCCTGGTCGTGCAGCGCCTCGCGGACCGCCGCCTGGAGTTGCGGCGTGGTGAGCGCGTCGAATTCGCCGCGCGCGGTAAGCACCACGGCGGAACCCTCGCGGCGCAGGCTGACGCCCGTCTCGCCCGCGCCTCGCGCGCGCTCAGGATCGGATGCCGGCATGGCCCGATCGTCTCGCACCAGTCGCCACGACGCACCACTCCCGGGGCCCGGAGCATTCACACCGGCCTCGGCGGATGGTGCGCGGGGGTTTCGCAGGTAGCGGTCTGCGGTGGCCGCGAGTCCGCGAACTCGCCAGGTCACTGCTCCAGCCTGTTCCGCCGAGCGTCACGGCCGCCGCCGGGTCCGGTATTCGTGTCCGCGCTTGTCCGACTGTTTGTAGACGGTCTCCGGTGCTTCCGGCGCCCGCGTGCGTGCACGCGGACCCGGTAGGCGCGGGGTTCCGCGTGGGCCAATTCGAGCAACTCCGAGGGCGGAACGTCCCCCCAGGCCGTGGACGATGAGTTCTCCTCGACCGAGTTGGGTGCGGTGTCGAACAACTGCACGGTCACCGTGGCGCCAACCGTTATCGATGCCGGTGAGGACGATTCGCTGAACATCCTCGTCGACGAGAAAGCCTCGGTTATCGACTGGGCCTGGTCCCGCAAGGGCGCCGCCGTCGTCGACGTGGTATTCCTCCTGGCGTGCCTGGTCGCGGCAGGCCATGCCGTCGAGGACGTCATCCGGTGGTGCGAGGAGATTCCCGCCTGGCGGTTGGCCTCGGTGGAGGTGTCCACTGCGCTGGCAGTCGAGATCTGGGGGGATCCGGCTCTACCAGGGCGTTACCGATTCCCGGTCCCTGTGGGACAGCCTCGTGTCGGCCGTTTCCCGAGTCGCGCGGTTGCTCGTTCGGAGGCCTTGATCCTCGCCCCTCGGATGACACGAATCCTTTCACGAGAGGTGCCAAGCCGTGTGTAGCCCGGGCGCGGACGGGTAGCCGACGGGGGAGAACACACGGACGATGAGGAGGGTTGCCGATGCACACCCCGTTGCACGACCTCGTCGAGCACGGGCAGAGTCCCTGGGTCGACTACTTGTCGCGGCCGTTCGTCCGCGGCGGTGAGCTTGACCGGCTCGCCGCCCGGGGTGTGTCGGGCGTGACGTCGAACCCGACGATCTTCCGGGGCGCGATGACCGAGGGAGACGCCTACGACGAGCAGCTCCGTGAGCAACTGCGGCGCGACAGCGACCCGAAGGAGACTTTCCTGGGGTTGGCTGTGCAGGACGTGCGGGCGGCGTGTGACGAGCTGCGGTCGGTGTTCGAGGCGAGCAGGACAAGGCAGGACGGCTGGGTTTCGCTGGAGGTCGATCCGCGGCTGGCGCACGACACCGACGGCACGATCACCGAGGCGGTCCGGCTGTCCGAGCTGGTTGCGCGACCCAACCTGATGGTGAAGATCCCGGGCACCACCGAGGGGCTGCCGGCCATCGAGGAAACGATCGCACGCGGGATTCCGGTCAACGTGACGCTGCTGTTCTCCCTGAAGCGCCACCGCCAGGCCGCGGAAGCCTACCTGCGGGGCCTGCGCAGGCTGCGTGACTCGGGTGGTGATCTGCGGAAGGTGGCTTCGGTCGCGTCGTTCTTTGTGTCCCGTGTGGACACCGAGGCCGACCGGCGGTTGCGTGAGCTGGGTGGGCACGACGACCTGCTCGGGACACTAGCGGTCGCGAACGCGCGGCTGGCCTACGGGACCTACCTCAAGGTGTTCAACGGTCCCGAGTGGAGGGACCTGTCCGAGGACGGTGCGACTCCGCAGTGGTGTCTGTGGGCCTCGACTTCGATGAAGGACCGGTCGCGCCCGGACGTGTTCTACGTCGAGCAGCTCATCGGACCGGGCACCGTGGTCACGATGCCGCCGGAGACGGTCGAGGCGTTCGCGGACCACGGGTCAGTGGCCGACCGGCTGGCCGAGGGCGTGGCCGGCGCCCGGCACACCCTCGAGGCGTTCGCGGCGGCCGGCGTCGACTACGACGACGTGGTGGCCACGCTGGAGCGCGCTGGAGCGCGAGGGCGTCGAGAAGTTCACCGATTCGTTCCGAGGGCTGATCGACGGGATCGAAAACAAGCGCGGGCAGCTGCTCGACGCGTGAAAGGAGACGGCATGGGCGACAACGACTTCCGCCGTGAGCTCGGTAAGCAGCTGCGGGTCGACTCGGTGCGCGTGAGCGCCAAGGCGGGCTCTGGGCACCCGACGTCGTCGATGTCCGCCGCCGATCTGATGGCGGTGCTACTGGACGGGCACCTGCGCCTCGACCCGGCGCAGCCGGGCGATCCCCACCGCGACCACCTCGTCTTCTCCAAGGGGCACGCCTCACCGCTGTACTACTCGATGTACAAGGCGGTGGGCGTGATCAGCGAGGACGAGTTCCTGACCTACCGGACGTTCGGCAGCCGCCTCGAGGGGCACCCGACACCGCGCTTCGCGCCCACCGACGTCGCGACCGGCTCGCTCGGCCAGGGCCTGCCGATCGGTGCCGGGATCGCGCTGGCGGGCAAGCGCCTCGATCACCTCCCGTTCCGCGTCTGGGTGCTGTGCGGTGACTCGGAGATGGCTGAGGGCTCGATCTGGGAAGCCTTCGAGCACGCCGCGCACTATGAGCTGGACAATCTCACCGTTGTCGTCGACGTGAACCGGCTCGGGCAGACGACGGAAACGATGCTCGGCTGGGACGTCGACACATACGCCGCCCGTGCGCGGGCCTTCGGCTGGCACGCCATCACCCTCGACGGTCACGACGTCGAGGCCATCGAAGCGGCTTATGTCGAGGCGGAGGCGACCACCGGTCGTCCCACCGTACTGTTCGCCAAAACGAAGAAGGGCAGCGGCGTCGAAGCGGTCGAGAACCGGCCCGGCAACCACGGCAAACCCCTCGACGACCCGAACGCGGCGATCGCCGAGCTCGGTGGTCGCCGTGACCTCGAGGTGACGCTCGCCGAGCCGGACACTTCCGCGCCGGTGCGGTCGCACAGCCGCGTTGAGCTGTCGTTGCCCTTGTGGGACCTGGGCGAGGAGGTCGCGACCCGGGAGGCCTACGGTGAGGCGCTGACCGCGTTGGGCGCCGCGCGTTCCGACGTGGTCGCGCTCGACGGCGAAGTGTCGAACTCGACCAAGAGCGAGATGTTCGCGAAGGCTCACCCGGACCGCTACTTCGAGATGTACATCGCGGAGCAGCAGATGATCGCGGCGGCGGTGGGGTTCGGAGTCCGCGGCTGGACGGCGTACGCGTCGACGTTCGCCGCGTTCCTCAGCCGAGCCTACGATTTCATCCGCATGGCCGCGATCTCGCGGGCGAACCTGCGGCTCTCGGGATCCCATGCCGGGGTCTCGATCGGCCCGGACGGCCCGTCGCAGATGGCGCTGGAGGATCTCGCGGCCCTGCGCGCGGTGCACGGCAGCGTGGTCCTGCACCCGTCGGACGCCAACCAGACCGCCCGGCTGGTGGCCGAACTGGCCGACCGGGAAGGCATCTCGTACTTGCGGACGCTGCGCGCGAAGACGATGGTGCGCACCGGCAAGGACGAGAACGTCCACATCGGAGGCAGCCGCACACTCCGCAGTTCCGCCGACGACCAGGTCACCATCGTCGCCTGCGGTATCACGGTCGGCGAGGCCGAACACGCCGCCGCGCGCCTCGCGGACGAGGGCGTGCAAGCACGTGTGCTCGACTGCTATTCGGTGAAACCCATCGACGTCGCCGCTGTCCGCGCGGCCGCCCGGGAAACGGGCGCGGTGATCACGGTGGAGGACCATTGGCCCGAGGGCGGTCTCGGTGACGCCGTGCTGGAGGCACTTGCCGAGCTCCCTGACGCCGTCGTCGTGCGCAAACTCGCGGTCCGGGAGATGCCCGCTTCTGGGACACCCGAGGAACTCCTGGCGGCGGCGGGTATCGACCACGAGGGCATCGCCGAAGCCGCGCAGGCGCTCGTGTCGGCACCGGTCTGATCAACCCCGCCTGCCGGCTGGTGCCGTGAGGCGGGGAGGACGCGCATTGCCGGGCTGCCTGCCTCCCCCGCACGGTTTAGGCAGACGCCGTGCCGGTTGTTCCGTCGAGCCGAACTCACTCCGCGAGGATGCGGCGGTTCGAGGTGTCAAGTGGCGGAGTCCGGGTAGCCGGGGCTTGAGGCCATCGAACGCGAGCTCCAGGAGGAATCATGGCCACCACCGAAACCGGCCAAGTCACAGGCACCCAGGACAAGGACTACAACATCATTTGGTTCGTGGAGGCATGCCTGAGTAACGCCCTGCGGATGGAGTCCTACATCGCCGACGCCGACCGCACAGGCGACCGCGAGCTGGCGGCCTTCTTCCGCCGTGCGCAGGAGGAGAGCCGAAAGGGAGGGGAACAAGGCAAGAAGCTGCTCGCCCAGCGGCTCGGCGCCGAGCACTGACCCCGTGATACCGCTGCGCCACCATCAAGCCGAGAGTTCGTGGCGGCTGAGCAGGGCGAGCCGGGAAGCCGTGAAAGCGCCCACGGGGGTCGCCGATCCTCTGCCCGGGCACACCGCCGTTATCTGCCGGGCATCACCCGGCAGGAGAAGCCCACCGCGGCGATCGAGGAATACGAAACGTTCGACCGCGGCGAGGACGGCTGGCTGAGACGGTGCTGGACGTCGCGTGATTTCCGCCGGAGGGGGGTCGGCAGACGCGCTGGCCGCCCGCTTTCAGTCCCGCACCCTGGCCGGTTCCCGCGCAACGGAGTAGACCGCGTAAGCCGAGCGGAGCACCGGCTGGGCGACGTTGCGGACCCGCACCCCGCCCGGCGTCACGCCTTGTTCCGTACCGAAATGGGCGTGACCGTGCGGGGCTAAGTCGGCCTGCGCCTCGTCGATGGGTTCGCACAGCAGGTACGACCCGAGGGACGGGGTGAATTTCCGGTGGTTCGCCGTGCAGGGTGCCGGGCACGGGGGAGTAGTGCGTGAGCGCAACGACCACGTCGGTGTCCAAGCTCAGCAGCCCACAGGCGGCCGGGTGCTTCCCTGCTTCGGCGCAATGGCTCGCGCCGATTACCCAATCAACCGACCGCCAACACCTGTGTTGCAACCGGTTCCGGCGTCGCCTCGTACGGCAAGCGGGAAGCCTTGGCCGGGATGAAGGGCCCGCATGCGGACAGCGGGGCGGGCTGGTTGTCGACGCGTACCCGCGTGTCAGGTCATTCGCGCGCAGCGATCCAGTTGATGGCCGCGGCGATCAGCTCCGGCTCGGCGACGGTCGCGGTCAGGGAGGGGTGGCGGACGAGGCCCCAGGGGTCGATGCCGGGAATCGGCCTGTGGAAACGGATGCAGACCCCGTGGCGGGTTGTCGTGCCGAGTGTGAGGCCGTGGTCGGCGAGTGACAGCCGGGCGCCGAGGCCGCGAAGAGCGTTGAACGGGCCGGTTATCTCGGCGCCGGCGAGATTGGTCAACGGAGTCATGACCGCCCAGGGGCCCAGCCGCACCCGCAGGCCGTCGGTGTCCAGCTGGAGGCCGTTGCGTTCGCCCAGCAGCCGTTGGATCCACGGCTGGGTGGCGGCGAATTTCGCCCGCAGCCGGTAGTGCACAGCAGTCTCGGTGAGGCTCGACGCGGGCTCGCAGGGTGCCGCGGTTCCCCCGTGCTCCGTGCCGTCCTCGATGACTGTGCGCCGTTCACGCTGTGGGTGCATGAAACCTCCTTCGGGCCGGACACGAAGCCGCCCGCTGGGACTACCCGGTGGTCCGGCTCGAAAACCTGCCGGCGCGATCGAGTCTCAGCGCTGCTCGAATCTCTTGGTGTGGGCATGTCGCGACGGGGGATGCGGGACGGGTGAAACTCGCTGTGCTGGACATCGGGTCGAATTCGGCCCAGCTGCAGGTGGTCGACGTGTCTACCGGGGCGCCGCCGGTGCCGGGGCACGCGGTCAGGAACCGACGCTGCTCGCCGAAGAACTGCAACACGACGGTGCGCTGAGCGAGACCGGGATCGAACGCGCGACGATCGCCGTGACTCGCGCTGTGGGCCAGGCGGTGCGCCTCGGCGTCGACCACCTCTACCCGTTCGTCACGGCCGCGATCCGTGATGCGACGAACCGTGACGAGGTCATCGACCGGATCGAGGCGGCATCCGGGATTCGGCCCCAGTTCCTCTCGGGTGAGGAGGAAGCGCGTCTGACGCATTTCGCCGTGCGCCGCTGGTACGGCTGGTCGGCCGGGCGGCTGCTGCTGATCGACATCGGCGGCGGGTCGATGGAACTGGTGCTCGGCCGCGATGTGGAACCCGAACTGGCGATCTCGCTCCCGTTGGGCGCGGGCAGGCGTACGCCTGAGTTCCTCACCGCGGACCCGCCGACGGGTAAGCAGGTGAAGCGGCTGCGCCGACACGTCCAAGACACGCTGGCCGAAGTTCTTGATCGGTTGCGGTGGGGCGATCGACTGCGGAACGACCTATCGCGTGCTGCACGCGCATGGGCCGGTCCGCGAGGTCCTACGAGTCGCGGGAATTCTGGACGTTCTCGCCGACAGCAACGACCTCGGCGCGCTGCTGCAAGCGCTGGTCGTACTGCCGAAGGCGGGCACACCAGCCTGAAAGGAAACGCATCGGTTCCGCGAGCGTTTGCACCGCCGGTTGTCATCTGAAGGACAACCTGTCTATGTTGCGGTACGGCTTGATCGCATCTGGCACCGGCACTCGTGAGCGGGCCGTGGCCGCTCCTTGTTGCGGCTCAGGCCGTCAGGCGCCGGTGCGTCGCGGTGCGGATGCAGCGGTTGAGTTCTTCGCCGTAGGGCAGGGCGATCAGGCCGGTGATCGCGGTGGCGATGCCGGCGAGGTAGCCGGCGGGTAGACGGTGGCGTTTGAGCCGCAGCCGCCAGGCGCTGCGGTGGCCGTCGGCGTGCAGGAGTTCACAGGCGTCTTTCCAGTGCAGGCAGGCGATCGCGGCCGTGCCCATGAACGGCAGGGATTCGAGGAAGCTGTGGATGTGCTGTTCGACGGGGGTGACTTCGCGGCCGCTGTCGACGGCGGTCTTGACGTCCCACAGGGCGGTGGCCTCGTGGGCGGCGATGGTGGCGGCCATGATGGTGAGGATGAGCGGGTTGATCTCGCACAGCAGGGCGAGGGTGATCGGTACGCCCACTTCGGCCATCATCAGCAGGTGGATCAGCGATTCGCGGGCGCCGGCGGTGTCCTGGATGTGGGTGCGGCGGTGCTGCCACCAGTCGAGCACGCCGGGGACGAACCACGCGGGGAGGATGCCGTAGAGCAGGTAGCGCAGGGTGGCTGACTCCACATCGGACGCTCGGTCGGGGATCCGCAGCCTCGGCCGATTGGTGACAGCGTTCTTCAGGGTTTTCAGCGGCGGCTTCATCCACGGTCCTTTCGCGTGCTGGCCAGGTCCACTACCTCGGTCGTGCGTTCGGCGAGGCAAACGAGGTGGCGTCGCCCGTCTGTGGCCC
The DNA here is from genome assembly GCF_040654155.1 of Amycolatopsis sp. NPDC050768. Classification (NCBI taxonomy): domain Bacteria; kingdom Bacillati; phylum Actinomycetota; class Actinomycetes; order Pseudonocardiales; family Pseudonocardiaceae; genus Amycolatopsis; species Amycolatopsis sp. NPDC050768. The sequence goes on along the minus strand of NZ_JBFAHL010000036.1, from coordinate 2,528 downwards.
AACGCCGGTGACCGAGCGGTACAGCGATCCGCTCGCTCGACAACATCACCGAGAGAGCTACTCGCGCCGTCGCCCGCGTCCGGCTCGAGCGGCCCCAGCCGTCTGACGGATATCTTCGATCCGGTGGTCAAGTGCGGTTGAACTGAGCCCAACCGGCAATTTCTCCGCAGGACCACCGAGTCGCGTGGCGAAGCGTCAATCACTCGGCAAGAGACCGAGCCGAGGGCTCGCTGAATCCGAAGGAGGGCACGATACTCCGCGATCAGCGTCCGAGGGCGTTCTGCAGCTCCTTTTTGGTCATACTGGAGCGGCCCTTGATGTTGCGCTTCTTGGCCTCGGTGTAAAGCTGGTCCTTCGTCGGCCCACCGGGGCCTTGCCGGTTGCCGGAACGCTTCCCGCCGCGTTTCTGCGGCGAGGTGTCGCGGGTCGAACTCTTGCTGGCCGTGCGGGATTCGCCGGACTGGGCCCGGTTCTTGTTGACCGTGCGCGCGGCGATTTCCTCGGCTCGCCCGGTGCTGGCGCCCTGCTTCTTCTGCGACGACTTGATGTGCTCGTACTGACGTTCGCGCTTGGTGCTCCAGCTTTGCTCAGGCACGGCTCCTCCTTCGTCGTGACTCGTGGCTACCCGCTCGTGACAGCGGCAAAACCGGCAAGTCTCACGGGGTGCATGAGATTCACTCCACCTGGGTACGTTGGTGATGTATGCGGTTCAGCCGAGCAGCCGCCAGTCGCAGCACCCCGGTGCCACCCGGGGTGCTGCCAGACCCGCGACGCCGGTGTGACCCGTAGGTCGCCGGCCTCAACGGAGGTGACAGCGTTCATGACGGGCCCATTTCCGCACAGCGCGGCGACGTTCACCGTCACCGGCAACCTCGACTCGACCGTGTTCGCCGCGACCGGCGACCTCGACTGCACCGTCGCCGACCACTTGCACGGCCGGCTGCTCGCCGAGATTACGCTGCGCCCGCGCGCGTTGATCGTCGACTTGACTCGCGTGGGCTTCTGCTCCGCGCGGGCTTTGCGCGCTCTGCTCGCGGCTTCGGCCGAAGCCCACGCCGCCGGCATCCCGTGTGTGACCGTGAGCGATCAGCAAGCGGTTCGGCGCCCGATCACCCTGCTGAAGCTGGACCACGTCCTCCTGCTGCACGAGAATCTCGCAGCCGCCCGGGAATGGCTGACGGTCTCGCATGGTGTCGCCGACGTCGCCGGCCATCGGTAGCCGGTGGGGTTCAGGAGCCAGAGGGTGTGTGGCTGAGGTCGACAACGCAGAAGCGGTTGCCGTTGTGTACCTGTCCCAGCCGACATCGCGCGTGCCGAGTTCCTTGAGTCCGAAGATTTCGGCCTTCTATTCGGCCGCAGTGTCGACGAGAAGGCCGAGGTGCAGGCGCGGGCACGGCTCGACGGGGGACGTGCTGTGCATGAGCCCCAACGTGGGTCCCAAGCCGCTGGGATGAGCGAGGGCAGCGGTTGCTGGCTCCATTCATCGGTGGCAACCAGCTTCAGCGCCGCGGTCCACGTCGCGGAGTTTGACGTTGGTGTCCTGCGACAGCATGCGAAGGATCTCGAATGCCTCGGCGGCCGTACAGTGACGTTGCGCCATCAGGACGCCCTTGGCCTGTTCGATCGGCGCCCGTGAGGACAACGTCGGCCGCAACTGCTCCACCTCGGTGTGCGCGGCGCGGTGGCGCTCCGCCAGATCGCTCTCGCCGTGCGGCCCGTCACCCGCTCCATCGCGGCCACTGCGCTCGGCGCGGGCAGGCACCTGCTGGGACGATGTGCTCCGAGATTCAATGCGAGTGCGGAGTGTCCTGCACTCATGCAGGCGCGGACGCCGGAAACTGCGGTGGCGCGCGGCGTGGTGGGGCCACGGTCCGGCACGCGTCCCCCGCTGCAGGATGGGCCGTCCCGCAGGGACGCCACGGGTCGGCGACCGTGCTCGTGGCCGACCGGGCGACCGACCACGACCAGCTCGTTGACGGGATCGATCGAACGGAGTAACCGGCAGCTGTGTAGGGGAGAGGCCCGTGATATCAAAGCGGCGGGCCCGGCCTCGCGAGAGTGCTCACGGCCAGTAGCAACGCGCCAAGGTCGTTGCTGTTGGCAAGTAGGTCGAGGGTACCTTTCGCTCGCAGCATGCGCCGGCTCAGGCCGCGGGCACGAGACAGAAGAACCCGCGCCCGCGCCGCACCCGCCGCATGCCGGGGCCGGTCAGCGTGCTGCCTTGCAGCCGCGTCATCCCCGGGAAATACCCTTGACGTGGCCACCGAAAACCATGTTTCGAGGTGGTTGCCCGTCGCGTCCGTGGCCTGCGGCGGTTCAGCGCGGATGGCGGCGCAACGGCCGGACGGCGGGGCCCTGGACGACGGCGCCGTCGGGGTCGAAGCGGGAGCCGTGGCATGGGCAGTCCCAGGTGTGTTCCGCGTCGTTGAAGGCCACCAGGCAGCCGAGGTGCGTGCAGTGGGCTTCGACGGTGTGCAGGTCGCCTGTTTCGGCGCGGTAGGCGGCGACGAGTTCGGCGCCTACGCGGA
>NZ_JBFAHL010000035.1:0-45558 GCF_040654155.1 Amycolatopsis sp. NPDC050768 | reverse complement strand
GACGTCACCCTCCCGCAACCCACCCCCCGTCCCACCTACCTGGCCGACCTGCCGACGTATCCCTTCCAGCACCAGCACTTCTGGCTCACCCCGGACACGCCCGAACCGCTCGACGCCGAGTTCTGGTCCATTGTGGAGAAGAAAGATCCGGCGGCCTTCGCGGAAGCGGTCGGTGGCGACGTCCCGGCCGAGTTGTGGGAACAGGCACTGCCTGCGCTGAACCAGTGGCGCGACCGCCGGCGCCACACCCCCGACGACTGGTGCTACGACGTGGCCTGGAGCCGCGTCGACGAGCCCGCGCCCACCCCCCTGCGCGGCAGGTGGGCGCTCGTCGCCGAGCCGGATGACGTGGTTGCCGAAACGGTGGCCGGCGGGCTGATCGCGCGCGGCGCCGAGGTCGACCGCCTGAGCGTGGCCGACCTGCCGTCGGATCTGTCCGAAGTGGATGGCGTGATCGCTGTGCTGGGCCGGGCCGGGGAGACCGCGGACGCCCTGGTGCGCAAGGGGATCGAGCTGCTGACCGCGGCGCGCCGCGGGCCGGTCCCGATGTGGTGGGTGACCGCCGGTGCCGTGGGCATCGACGACACCGAAGCCCCGCGCGCCGTCGACGCGGCGGCGCTCTGGGGACTCGGCCGGGTCGCGGGCCTCGAGCACCCGCAGATCTGGGGCGGTCTTGCCGACCTGCCCCCGGTCGTGGACAACGCCATGGCCGCCCGGCTGTGCGCGATCCTCGCCGCCGGCGGCGACGAACAGGAGTTCGCGATCCGCCCGTCGGGCACCTTCGTCAGGCGGCTGGTGCGCCGTCCCCTCGGGACCGCGGCGCCGGGCCGGCCCTGGACCGTGCGCGGGACCGCGCTCGTGACCGGCGGAACCGGCGCGCTCGGTGCCCGGGTCGCCCGTGAGCTCGCCGTACGCGGTGCCGAGCACCTCGTGCTGACCAGCCGGCGCGGGCCGGCCGCGCCGGGCGCCGCTGAGCTTGTCGCCGAGTTGGGCGAGCTGGGCTGCACCGTCACCATCGCCGCTTGCGACGTGGCCGATCGTGCCGCATTGGCGGCGGTTCTCGCGGAGATCCCGGAGGACAACCCGCTGCGGGTCGTCGTGCACGCCGCCGGCGTCAGCGGGCGGGGTTTGCTGAAGGACGCGACACCCACCGCGGCCCTGCCGGAGCTCACGGCCAAAGTGGACGGTGCCCGCCACCTCGACGAGCTGACCACCAGCCTGGATCTGGACGCGTTCGTCCTGTTCTCCTCCGGCGCCGCGGTGTGGGGGAGCGCGGGATCCGGTGCCTACGCGGCCGGCAACGCCTTCCTCGACAGCCTCGCCCAGCACCGCCGCGCCCGCGGCCTGCCTGCCACCTCGATCGCCTGGGGCAGCTGGGCCGGTGGCGGCATGGTCGACGACGACACCGCGGCGGCGTTCGCCCGCACCGGCCTGCGGTCGATGCCGCCGGAGTCCGCCCTCGCCGTGCTGGGACGGGCGGTCGAGCTGGACCTCACCGGGCTTACCGTGGCCGACATCGACTGGGAGCTCTTCGCCCGGACGTACTCGCTCGCCCGGCGCCGCCCGCTGATCGCCGCGGTGCCGGAGGCGGCGGCCGCGCTCCGCGCGCAGCCGGTCGCGGACCCCGCACCCGGCGGTGAACTGCGCGAGAGCCTGGCCGAGCTGGCGCCGGGCGAGCGGCACCGGCGGCTGGTGGAGCTGGTGCGGTCGCAGGCGGCCGTCGCCCTCGGGCACGCGGCCGCGGTGGACATCGCCGTCGACCGCTCGTTCCGGGACCTCGGCGTCGATTCGCTGACCGCCGTGGATCTGCGCAACCGACTCGCCACCGCGACGGGGCTGACCCTGCCGGTGACCGTGGTGTTCGACCACCCGACCGTCGCCGCCGTCGCGGAGTTGCTGCGGGACGCGCTGTTCGGCGCGCGGGACACCGCCGCGCCGGTCGCCGCCCGGGCCGAGGAGGACGGGGGCGAAGGGGTCGACGAGGTGGTCGTGGTCGGGATGGCCTGCCGGTTCCCCGGCGACGTCGACTCGCCGGACTCCTTGTGGCAGCTGCTGCTCGCCGGCCGGGACGGGATCCGCGACTTCCCGGACGACCGGGGCTGGGACCTCGGCGCATTGCGTGACGGAGCGTCCGGCGGGTTCGCCCTGCGCGGCGGTTTCCTGGACGCACCGGCCGACTTCGACGCTGCCTTCTTCGGCATCTCCCCGCGAGAGGCGACGGCGATGGACCCGCAGCAGCGGTTGCTGCTGGAGACGTCGTGGGAGGCGCTCGAACGCGCGGGGATCGACCCGCGAGCGCTGCAGGGTAGCCGGACCGGGGTTTTCGTCGGCTCCTCGGCCCACGACTACGCGGCGGTGGTCGCCGCGGCCGACGACGGCGACGCCGCTCACGACTATGCGCTGACCGGCGCGGTGGGCAGCGTGATGTCCGGTCGCATCGCCTACGTGCTCGGCCTGGAAGGACCGGCGGTCACGATCGACACCGCGTGCTCGTCTTCGCTGGTGAGCGTGCACAACGCGGCGCAGGCGCTGCGCGGCGGCGAATGCGATCTCGCCCTGGCGGGCGGTGCGTCGGTGATGGCCACGCCGAACGCCTTCGTCGCGTTCGCCCGGCAGGGCGGGCTCGCGCCGGACGGCCGCTGCCGCGCCTTCGCCGACGACGCCGACGGCACGGGGTGGGGTGAGGGCGCGGGAATGCTCGTGCTCGCCCGCCGCTCGGACGCGGAACGGCTCGGCCGCCCGATCCTCGCCGTCGTGAAGGGGTCCGCGGTCAACTCGGACGGGGCCTCGAACGGGCTCACCGCGCCCAACGGCCGGGCCCAGCAACGGGTGATCCGGCAGGCGCTGGCGGCCGCCGGGCTCGGGCCGGAAGCCGTCGACGCGGTGGAAGCGCACGGCACGGCCACCCGCCTCGGCGACCCGATCGAAGCGGAGGCCCTGCTCGCCACCTACGGCGAGCGGGGACCCGACGCCCCTCCGCTGTGGCTCGGCTCCGTGAAGTCCAACCTGGGCCACACGCAGGCGGCCGCCGGGGTCGCGGGCCTGATCAAGGCCGTGCTGAGCCTGCGCCACGGCATCCTGCCGGCGACCCTGCACGCTTCGGTGCCCTCCTCGCGAGTGGAGTGGTCGGGCGGCCGGGTCGAGGTCCTCACCCGGCAGCGGCCGTGGCCGGAGACGGGACACGCGCGCCGGGTCGGGGTGTCCGCGTTCGGCATCAGCGGCACCAACGCCCACGTGATCCTCGAGCAGGGTCCGGAGCCCGTCGCAAATCCCGTCGCCGCGGCCGGGGGGTTCGTGCCGTGGGCCGTCTCGGCTCGCAGTGCCGCGGCGTTGTCCGCGCAGGCTCGCCGGCTGCGCCTGTTCGCGGGCGCGCATCCGGCTGACACCGCCCGGTCGCTGGCGTCCGGGCGGGCCGCGCTCGAACACCGCGCGGTGATCGTCGGCGACACTCCGGACCGGATCGAGGCGGCGCTGACCGCCCTCGCCGAGGACCGCCCGGCCCCCGGCCTCGTCCGGGGCGTCGCGGGCGGGGCACCGTCCGCGGTGCTGTTCTCCGGTCAGGGTTCGCAGCGCCCGGGGATGGGCCACGAGCTGTACCGCGCGTTCCCGGTGTTCGCGGAGACGTTCGACGCCGCGTGCGCCGAGCTTCAGCGTGACCTCGACGAGGACCTGCGGGACATCGTCTTCGGCCAGTCCGAACCGGGTCTGCTGGACCGGACCCGCTACACGCAGGCCGGGTTGTTCGCGCTGCAGGTCGCGTTGTTCCGGCTCGTCGAGCACGCGGGACTGCGGCCGGACTTCCTGGCCGGGCATTCGATCGGCGAGCTCGCCGCGGCGCACGTGGCCGGGGTGTGGTCGCTGGCGGACGCCTGCAGGGTGGTCTCCGCCCGTGGCCGGCTGATGCAGGCGTTGCCGGCCGGCGGCGCGATGCTCGCCGTCCGCGCGACCGAGGACGAGGTGCGCGCCCGGCTCGGCGGACGGTCCGATGTGGACATCGCGGCCGTGAACGGTCCGGCGGCCGTGGTGATTTCGGGCGAGAGCGACGCCGTCGCCCGGCTGGGTGCCGAGTTCGCGGAGCTCGGCCGCAAGATCACGGCCCTGACGGTCTCGCACGCGTTCCACTCACCGCTCATGGAGCCGATGCTCGGCCGGTTCCGGGAAGTCCTCGCCGGCATCGGGTTCGAGCGGCCCGCCCTGACGATCGTCTCCACCCTCACCGGCCGGCCCGCCGGACCGGAGCTGTGCACCCCGGACTATTGGGTCCGTCAGGTGCGAGAGACGGTCCGCTTCGCCGACGCGGTGCGGACGATGCACACCGAAGGCGTGCGGAGCTTCCTCGAGATCGGCCCGAGCGGCGCCCTTTCCGCACTGGTGCCCGACGTCGCCGACGAGGTGACCGGCAGCGCCGAGAGCCCGGCCGTGGCGTCGGCCACCGTCCTGCGGCCGAACCGGCCGGAGACGGAGTCGTTGCTGCTCGGCCTCGCCGAGATGCACGTGAGGGGCGCCGCCCTCGACTGGTCCGTGCTCGTCGAGGGCGGCACCGGCGAGCACGTCGAGCTCCCCACGTACCCGTTCGAACACCGCCGGTTCTGGCCGGAGCCGGGCACGGCGCCGGCGAACCTGGCGAGCGCCGGGCTCGCCGGGGCGGAGCACCCGTTGCTGCGGGCCGCCCTAACCCCGGCCGGGCGCGACGAACGCGTGTTCACCGGGACGGTGAGCCACCGCGACCAGCGCTGGCTCGCGGACCACACCGTGCTCGGCTCCGTCCTCGTGCCGGGCACGGCGTTCCTCGACGTCGTCGCCTGGGCGGGCCTGCAGGCCGGCTGTACCGAAGTCCGCGAACTGGCTCTGCCGGTGCCGCTGCGGGTCCCCGACGACCGCGCGGTGGCGATCCAGGTCCTCGTCGGGGCGCCCGACGACAGTGGTGTCCGCGCGGTGACCGTCCACTCGCGACCCGACGGCGACGCGGACGCGCCGTGGACCTGTCACGCCGAGGGAACCGTGGCCGAACCGGCCGGGCCGCCGGCCACCATGGACTGGGCCGCCACCTGGCCACCGGCGGACGCGGACCCGGTCGATCTGGACGGCTTCTACCCGGACCTGATCGCCGCCGGGTTCGACTACGGCCCGGCGTTCCGCGGCCTGCGCACCGCGTGGCGGGTGGGTGCCGACGTCTACGCCGACGTCGCGACCGAGACCGAGCCCCGCGCCGGGCACGCGGTCGACCCGGCCTTGCTCGACGCCGCGATGCACGCGCTCGGCCCGGCTCGCCGGCCCGAGGACGCCCCGGGCTCCGCGCGCTTGCCGTTCGTGTGGTCCGGCGTTCGGGTGGCCGGTCCGGGCCGCACCCCGAGCCGGGTGCGGCTCACCCGGGCCGGCGACGGCACCGTGCGGGTCGAGGTCGCCGACGGCACCGGCCGGCCGGTGCTCGAGGTCGGCTCGCTCGTGCTGCGCCCGGTGACCGCGGCCGCGCTGGCGGACGTCCCCGGCGCCGAGCCGGACCCCCTCTACCGCGTCACGCAGGTCCCGCACCCCGAGCCGGCCCCGATCTGTCCGGAGTGGACGGTCGTGCCCGTCGCGGCCGGGGCTGTGTCCGACCTGCCCGCGGTTGTGCCGGTCGTGCTCGCCCAGTGCCCGCCGCCCGGCCCGGATCCGCGCACGGCAGCGCACCGCATAACCGCCGACGTGCTCGCCCTCATGCAAGCCTTCCTGGCCGATCCGCGGGCCACGGACGCGGTGCTCGCGGTGGTGACCCGCGACGCCCGCACCGAACCCGCACACGCCGCCGTCGCCGGCCTCGTACGCACCGCGCACACCGAACACCCCGGCCGCTTCGTCCTGCTCGACACCGAGGAGGACGTGGAGCCCGCCGTGCTGGCCGGCCTGGCGAGCAGCGGTGAACCGGAACTCACGGTGACCGCGGCCGGCGTCACGGTGCCGAAGCTGCTCCCCGCCGGGAACCCGGCGCGCCTGGTCCCGCCCGCGGGCGCGGAGTCTTGGCGCCTCGACCGGACGAACGGGGACTCACCCGACGACGTCGCCCTGGTCCCGGCACCGGAGGCCCTGCGGCCGCTCGCGCCCGGCGAGGTGCGGATCGCGGTGCGGGCGGCGGGCGTGAACTTCCGCGACGTCCTCATCACGCTCGGCATGTACCCGGGGGACGCCCGCCCCGGCACCGAGGCGGCCGGGATCGTCGTCGAGACCGGCTCCGGGGTCGACCGCGTCGCCGTCGGCGACCGGGTGATGGGCCTCGTGCCCGACGCGTTCGCGCCGATCGCGATCACAGGACAGCACGCGGTCGTCCGGCTGCCCCGGACCTGGAGCTTTGTCCAGGGTGCCTCGGCGACCGTCGCCTTCCTCACCGCCTCCTACGGCCTGCGCGACCTGGCCGGGCTGCGCTCGGGCGAGTCGGTCCTCGTGCACGCCGCGGCGGGCGGGGTCGGCGGCGCGGCCGTGCAGCTGGCCCGCTCGTGGGGCGCGGAGGTGTTCGCCACCGCGAGCGAAGGCAAGCAGAACGCGTTGCGGGCCATGGGTTTGCCCGGCGACCACGTGGCGTCGTCGCGGACCACAGAGTTCGGCGCGGCGTTCCGCGCCGCCACCGGCGGGCGCGGGGTGGACGTGGTGCTGAACTCGCTGACCGGACCCGTCGCCGACACGTCTCTGGACCTCGTCGCCGACGGCGGGCGGTTCGTGGAGATCGGCAAACTGGACGTCCGGGACCCGGCGCGGCTGCGTTTTCCGTACCACACCTACGACCTCGGCGACATCCCGCCGGCGCGCACGGCGGAGATCCTCGACGAGCTGGCCGAGGGATTTGCCGGCGGTACTCTCGTCGCGCCTCCGGTCACGTGCTGGCCGGTGACCGAATCGCCGGCGGCGTTGCGCGCGCTGAGCCAGGCCGCGCTCGTCGGCAAGGCGGTGCTGACGTTCGGCCCCGGGTTCGCCCCCGGCGACACCGTGCTCGTCACCGGCGGCGCGGGTTCGCTGGGCCGCGTCGTCGCGAAACACCTCGCCGTCGAGCACGGAGTGCGGCACCTCGTGCTCACCGGGCGCCGTGAGCGGCCGGAGGTCGCGCGGCTGCGGACCGAGCTCGGTGAGCTCGGGGTGACGGTCGAGTTCGCGGCGTGCGACGTCGCGGACGAGGCCGCGATGTCTGCGCTGCTGGCGTCGATCACCGAGCGCGGGCGGCTGGCCGGGGTGGTGCACACCGCGGGCGTCACCGACGACGGCGTGCTCACCGCCCTCGGCCCCGATCGGCTCGCGTCCGTGCTCAGGTCCAAAGTGGACGGAGGCTGGCTGCTGCACCGGCTCACGGAAGGGCTCGGCCTCGACGTCTTCGCACTCTTCTCGTCGGCCTCGGCCGCGTTCGGCGCCGCCGGACAGGGAAACTACGCCGCGGCCAACAGTTTCCTCGACACGCTTGCCCGCTACCGCCACGAGCGCGGCCTGCCGGGCACGGCGCTGGCCTGGGGACCGTGGGAACAGGCCGACGGGCTCACCGCGGACCTGACCGAGCGTGACCGCGCCCGGATGGCCACGCTCGGGGTCGGCCCGATCACCACCGGGCAAGGACTTGACCTGTTCGACCGGGCACTCGCCGAGGCGGCCCCGGACTTCGTCACCGCGCGGATTTCCGTGGCGGGCCTGCGATCCCGGGCCGATACGGTGCCGGCACTGCTCACCGAGCTGGTCCCGGCCCGGCGCCCCGACCCGTCGCCGCGCCCGCAGCCCGGTCCGGCGCTCGACCTGCGGGCGCTGCCCGAGGCCGACCGCGCACAGGCGGTGCTGGGGCTCGTGCGTGAGCAGGCGGCTCTCGTGCTCGGCCACGGTGAGGCAGGGGAGGTCGATCCCGGCCAGGCGTTCCGCGAGCTCGGGTTCGACTCGCTGACCGCGGTCGAACTGCGCAACCACCTGCAACGGGCGACGGACCTGGTGCTGCCGGCGACGCTGGTGTTCGACCACCCGACGCCCCGGACCCTGAGCGAGCACCTGCTCGGCCTGCTCGTGCCCGAGCCGCGTGACCCCCGCGAAACCGTGGTGCACCAGCTGGACCGACTCGAACCGGCCATCGAGGCGCTCGAGGCGGCCGCCGGCGGAACCGACGAGATCGCCGGCCGGCTGCGGCGCCTGCTGCGCCGGCTGGAGCGCGTCGGCGGGCCTGCTCCCGCGAGCGCCGGGCCTGGGCAGGTCGATCCGCTCGAGGTGCTGGCCTTCATCGACAAGGAGTTCGGCGACGTGAGCTGACCCGGCCCGGCCCCGACCACCGTCCCGCCCATCCCGGCCCAGGAGCGAATCGCATGGCGAACACCGAGCAACTCGTCGCTTATCTGAAGCAGGTCACCGGCGACCTGCAGGAGGCCCGCCGCCGCGTCGCCGAACTGGAGGACGCGGCCGACGGCCCGATCGCCGTGGTCGGGATGGGCTGCCGGTTCCCCGGTGGGGCCGACTCCCCGGAGCGGCTCTGGGACCTCGTCGACACCGGTGTCGACGCGATCTCCGACTTCCCCGCCGACCGGGGCTGGCAGACGGCGCACCTGGGCGACGGTGTCCGCAAGCAAGGCGGGTTCCTCTACGACGCGGCCGAGTTCGACCCTGCGTTCTTCGGGATCTCGCCGCACGAGGCCCTCGCGATGGACCCGCAGCAGCGTCTGGTGCTGGAGACGGCGTGGGAGGCCCTCGAAAACGCGGGGATCGACCCGGAGACCCTGCGCGGCACCGCGACGGGGGTCTTCGTGGGAGCCGCCAACCAGCACTACGGCCTGGCCGACGCCGAGGCGCTGCAGCTGGTGCGGGGCCACGTGCTGACCGGCGGCACGACCAGCGTCGCGTCGGGCCGGCTGGCCTACGTCCTCGGTCTCGAGGGGCCGGCGGTCACGGTGGACACCGCCTGCTCGTCCGCCCTGGTCGCGCTGCACCTCGCGGTGCGCTCGCTGCGCGCGGGGGAGAGCACGTTCGCCTTCGCCGCCGGCGCGGCCGTGATGGCCGATCCCGGGCTGTTCGCCGAGTTCGCCCAGCAGGGCGGTCTCGCCGGCGACGGGCGCTGCAAGTCCTTCGCCGCGAACGCCGACGGCACCGGCTGGAGCGAAGGCGCCGGTGTGCTCGCGCTCTGCCGCCTCGAGGACGCCCAGCGGCTCGGGCACCCCGTGCTCGCCGTGATCGCCGGCAGCGCGGTGAACTCCGACGGCGCCTCCAACGGCCTGACCGCGCCCAACGGCCCTTCGCAGCAGCGCGTGATCCGCGCGGCGCTGCAGGACGCCGGGCTCGGCCCCGGGCAGATCGACGTCGTCGAGGCCCACGGGACCGGCACCCGCCTCGGGGACCCCGTGGAGGCGCAGGCGCTGATCGCGACCTACGGCGCCGCGCGGACCGCTGCGGAACCGCTGTGGCTCGGGTCGGTCAAGTCGAACATCGGGCACAGCCAGGCGGCCGCCGGCATGGCGGGTGTCATCAAGATGGTCCAGGCGATGCGGCACGGCACCCTGCCCCGGACGCTGCACGCCGACGAGCCCACCACGCAGGTGGACTGGACCACTGGCACGGTGCGGTTGCTGACCGAGGCCCGCCCGTGGCCGCGGACCGGCCGGCCGCGCCGCGCGGCGGTGTCCGCGTTCGGCATCAGCGGCACCAACGCCCACGTCGTTCTCGAGCAGGCGCCGGATTCCGCCGATACCGCCGCCGTGCCTTCGGTGCGGCTTTCCGGCGAGGGGCAGGCGCTGCCGATCGGTGGCGACGAGGTGGCCGGCTCAGCCGCGCAGGTCCCGGCCGGTACTCCGGTACCCCTGCCGCCGGGGTACCGGCTGCCGTTCGTCTTCTCGGCGCGGGGCGAAGACGCGCTCCGCGGGCAGGCCCGCCGCCTGGCCGCACTGCTCGACCAGCGCTCCGGCACCGAGCTCGCCGACCTGGCCACGTCGCTCGTGACGACCCGCGCCCGCCTCACCGACCGCGCGGTCGTGGTCGCGGACGGCGCCGAGGATCTTCGCTCGGCGCTGGCGTCGGTCGCCGAAGGGCGGCCGGACCCGCGGGTCCGGCGAGGCCGGGCGGGTTCGCCCGGTGGGCTCGCGTTCCTCTTCACGGGCCAGGGCTCGCAGCGCGCCGGAACCGGCGCCGAGCTGGCGGAGCTCGACCCGGTGTTCGCCGCGGCGTTCGACGAGGTGTGCGCGGCGTTCGGCGGCGAGCTCGGTGAACCGCTGCGGCCGCTGGCGTTCGGCAGTCCGGGGGCCGGGCCGCTAGACGACACCCGGTACGCGCAGCCCGTGTTGTTCGCCCTGGAGGTGGCGCTGTTCCGGGTGCTGGAGCACTGGGGGGTGCACCCGGATTTCCTGCTGGGGCACTCGATCGGCGAGCTGAGCGCCGCGCACGTGGCCGGGGTGCTGTCCCTGCCCGACGCGGCCCGGCTGGTCGCCGCCCGCGGCCGGCTCATGAGCGCGCTGCCAGTGGGCGGAGCGATGGTCGCCGTCGAGGCCGCCGAGGCGCGGATGCTCGAACTGCTGGCCGCCGAGGGCGGCGGTGAGCCGGTGTCGATCGCCGCGGTGAACGGTCCCGAATCCGTGGTCCTGTCCGGAGCCGAGGACGCCGTGCTGCGCCTGGCCGGCCTCGCCGCGGCACAGGGGCTGCGCACCCGGCGGCTGCGGGTGAGCCACGCGTTCCACTCGCCCCTGATGGAGCCGATGCTGGCCGAGTTCCGGGCCGTCGCGGAAACGCTGGCGTTCCGGTCGCCGCGGATCCCCATCGTGTCCGGCGTGACGGGCCGACCCCTGGCGGATGAGCTCTGCCGGGCGGACTACTGGGTCACCCACGCCCGTGAGGCGGTCCGGTTCCACGACGGAGTGCGGTTCCTCGCCGAGGCCGGAGTGAGCGCCTTCCTGGAGCTCGGCCCTGGCGGGGTGCTCACCGCGATGGCCCGGGACTGCCTCGGCGACTCCGTCGCGCTGACTGAGGCCACGCTCGTGCGCGACCAGGCCGAGCAGGCGTCGCTGCTCTCGGCCGTCGCCGGCCTGCACGTCCACGGGTCCGAAGTGGACTGGTCCACAGTGGTCGGTCGCGCCGGTGGCCGGCGCGTGGCTCTGCCGACCTACGCGTTCCAGCGCCGGCGGTACTGGCTGCCCGCGCACCAGCCCGACGTCTCGGGCACACCGGCGGCCGGCCGCGGAATCCGCTACCGCGAGGCGTGGGTGCCGATCACGCGGGACGACGGCCACCTGGCCGGAACGTGGGTGGCTGTGCTGCCCCGTGACGGCCGCGGCCTCCCGGCCGTCACGGGGGTGCTCGACGCCCTCGGCCGGCGAGCCGAGCGGCTGGTCAGGGTCGACGGGGCCGACGGGCTGGGCGAGGCGCTCCAGGCGCCGGCAGCCGGCGTTCTGTCGCTGCTCGCACTGGCGCCGGACACCGAGCCGCTCGGGCCGACGTCGGCCGTGCTCGAAGCGCTCGACTCGGCAGGCGCCGACATTCCACTGTGGATTATCACCGCCTCGGCCGTGGTGGCCACCGCCGACGACCGGGCCGTCGAGCCCGGGCAGGCGAGTCTCACCGGCGTGCTCCGCGGCCGGGGCGGCCTGGTCGACCTGCCGCCGGTCGCCGGCCGGCGCGACGCCGAGCTGCTCGTCTCGCTGCTCGCCGACCCGCGGGGCGAGGACGAGGTCGCGGTGCGCGCGGCCGGTCTCTTCGGCCGGCGCCTGTTGCCGGCCGGGGCACCGTCCGGCGCGGATCCGTTCGGCCGGGCCGGCGGCACCGTGCTCGTGACCGGCGACCTGGGCGGGTTCACCCCCGACGTGCTGGGCCGGCTGCGGGCCGACGGTCCCCGTCGGGTGCTGCTCGCGCTCCGGCCCGGCGCCGAGGTGCCGGCCGGTCTTCCCGAGGACGTCGAGGTGGCGCCTTGGCCGACCGGCGCCCCACGCCCTCCGGCGCTGGACACCGACCCCGTGCACGTGGTGCTGCACCTGGAAAACCTGAGCCCGGACGGGTCCGCGCGGCCTGGCCCCGACGAGGTGGCGGAGCGCACCGCGCTCGCCGAACTGGCCGCGACGTGGCCCGGCCTCGACGCGTTCCTCGTGTTCTCCACGGTCGCCGGGATCTGGGGCGGCGCCGGCGATCCGCGGCACCTGGCCGCACACACCCGCCTCGCGGCCCTGGTGCACCGTCGCCGGCTCGCCGGGCAGCCCGCCTGCCTCGTCGCGTGGGGCCCGTTCGCGGGTTCCGGTGAGCGAGCCGGCGCCGCGGGTCTCGTGCCGATGGAGCCCGCCCGCGCGCTCGGCGAGATCAACGCGGCCGGGGACGCGGTCCAGGTGATCGCCGACGTCGACTGGCCGGCGTTCCACCCGACGTTCGCCGCTCTTCGGCCGCGCCCGCTCGTGTCTCTGCTCGACGAGGTCCGCGCTCTGCCGGCCGCGCCGGCGCCACGGCCGGGACCGCTCACCGGCCTGCCGGCGGGCGAACTCGACGGCCGCCTGCTCACCGTCGTCCGGACGGCGGCCGCGCTGGTGCTCGGCCACCCGTCCGCGGACGCCGTGCCACCTGAGAGCCGGTTCCAGGAACTGGGTTTCGACTCGCTGCTCGCCGTCCGGTTCCGTGACGCCCTGGCCGAGGCGACCGGGCTGGCGGTGCCGGCGACGGTCGGCTACGACCACCCGACCCCGCTCGCCGTCGCCACGTTCCTCGGCGATCTCGTGCGCGGCGCCGACAGCGCCGACGGCGCCGACGAGCGCCCCACCCCGGCCGTGCACAGCGGCGACCCGATCGCGGTCGTCGCGATGGCCTGCCGGTACCCGGGCGGCGTGACCGCGCCGGAACAGTTGTGGGACCTCGTGTCCGACGGGCGCGACGCGATCGGGCCGTTCCCGGCCGATCGTGGCTGGGACCTGCGCGAGCTGCGGCAGGCCGGGGACGCCGAAGCGGGCCGTGCGCTGCCGCTCAAGGGTGGTTTCCTGGCCGGCGCCGCGGAGTTCGACGCCGCCTTCTTCGGTATCTCGCCCCGCGAGGCGACCGCGATGGATCCGCAGCAGCGGGTGTTGCTGGAGGTCTGCTGGGAGTCGCTCGAACGAGCCGGGCTCGACGCGGGCGCGCTGCGCGGCAGCCGGACCGGTGTGTTCGTCGGCGTCGCCGGCTCCGACTACCAGGGCGTGCTGGACCGGGCCACCGGGGCCGACGGCCACGCGATGACCGGCACCGCCTCGAGCGTCGTGTCCGGCCGGGTGAGCTACACGTTCGGCTTCGAAGGCCCGGCGCTGACGGTGGACACCGCGTGTTCGTCGTCGCTGGTGGCCATCCACCTCGCCGCCCGCGCGCTGCGGGCCGGCGAGTGCGACCTCGCGCTCGCGGGCGGCGTCACCGTGATGAACACGCCGGGTGGTTTCCTCGAGTTCGCCCGCCAGGGTGGCCTCGCGCCCGACGGCCGCTGCAAGTCGTTCGCCGCCACCGCGGACGGGACGGGCTGGTCCGAAGGTGCCGGAGTGCTTGTGCTGCAACGGCTTTCCGACGCCCGGCGCGACGGCAACCGGGTGCTGGCCGTGATCGCCGGCAGCGCGCTGAACTCCGACGGCGCGTCCAACGGCCTCACCGCCCCGAACGGGCCCGCGCAGCAGCGTGTGATCCGCGCGGCGCTGGCCGACGCCGGCCTCCGTCCGTCCGATGTGGACGCGGTGGAGGCCCACGGCACGGGCACCGTGCTCGGCGACCCGATCGAGGCGCAGGCGCTGCTCGCCACCTACGGCCGGGCCCGCGCGGACGAGCAGCCCCTCTGGCTCGGCTCCCTCAAGTCCAACATCGGGCACACCATGGCGGCCGCCGGCGTCGGCGGCGTGATCAAGATGATCCTCGCGATGCGGCACGGGCACCTGCCCGCCACCCTGCACGTGGACCAGCCGACCGGCAAGGTCGACTGGACGGCCGGGGCGGTCCGTCTGCTGACGGAGACCCGGTCGTGGCCGGAGACCGGGCGTCCGCGCCGCGCCGGCGTGTCGTCGTTCGGGATGAGCGGTACCAACGCGCACCTGGTGCTGGCGCAGCCCGACCCGGAGCCTGCAGCCGATCCGGTGTCCGACACCGCTACGCCGGACGCCCCGGAAACCGTTCTGCCCTGGGTGCTCAGTGCCCGCTCGCCGGAGGCACTGGCCGGGTTGGCGGGACGGCTGACCGAAGAGGTCGCCGGCGGTGCGCTGGCGGACGTGCCGCCCGCGCTGCTCGGGCGGGCGCTGCTGGATTCGCGGACCCGGCTGGAGCACCGCGCGGTGGTCCTCGGCCGGGATCGCGCGCAGCTGCTCGACCGGCTCGCCCGGCTCGCGGTCGAGCCCGAGCCCGCCGGTGTGGTGCGGGGTGTCGCCTTGCCCCCGGTTCGCGGGCACGTCTGGGTGTTCCCCGGCCAAGGTGGCCAGTGGGCCGGGATGGCGGCCGCGCTGCTCGAAAGCTCGCCCGTGTTCGCGGTCCGCTGGGCCGAGTGCGAACGCGCGCTGGCGCCCTACCTCGAGCGGTCGCTCACCGAGCTGGCCGCGGCGGACGAGGGGTACCTGGCGGGCGGCCGGGTGGACGTGGTGCAGCCCGCGTTGTTCGCGATGATGGTTTCGCTCGCCGAGGTGTGGCAGTCGTTCGGAGTCGAGCCCGCGGCCGTCGTCGGCCACTCCCAGGGCGAGATCGCCGCCGCGTGTGTGGCCGGGGTGCTGTCGCTCGAAGACGCCGCGAAGGTGGTCGCGCTGCGGGCCAAGGCTCTCACCGCGCTGGCGGGTGCCGGCGGCATGATCTCGCTCGCCGCGCCGGTCGACGTCGTCGCCGAGCTCGTGGGCGCCTGGTCCGGGCGGGCTTCCGTGGCCGCGGTCAACGGCCCGGCCGCCGTCGTCGTGTCCGGTGAGCCGGCCGCGCTGGCGGAGATCCTCGCCGAGGCGGGCGAGCGCGGCATCCGCAACCGGCGGATCGACGTCGACTACGCGTCGCACTCCGCCCAGGTCGAGGTGATCCGGGACGAGGTCGAGTCGGTGCTGGCCGGCATCCGGCCCCGCCAGGGAACCGTGCCGTTCTTCTCGACCGTGACCGGCGAGTGGCTGGACGGGACCACAGCGGACGCCGCCTACTGGTACCGCAACCTGCGTGCGCAGGTGCGGTTCCACGAAGCCGTGGAAACGCTGATGGCCGAAGGGTTCCGCTCGTTCGTCGAGGTCAGTCCGCACCCGGTGCTGGGTGTCGCGATCACGGAGGCCGCGGACCTGGCCGAGCTCGAGACCGCCGTCGCGGGAACGCTGCGCCGGGACGACGGCGGGCTCGAGCGGATGCTCACCTCCGTGGCCGAGGTGTTCGTGGCCGGTGCCCCGGCCGACTTCTCACCGGTGCTGCCCGCGGCCGCCCGGCCATTGCCCGAGCTGCCGACGTATCCGTTCCAGCGCAGGCGGTTCTGGCCCGAAGGTGCGCCGGCGACCGCGACCGGCGACCCCGAGGACGCCCGGTTCTGGGAGCTGGTCGACGGCCTGGACGCCGAGAAGATGGCCGGCACCCTGGGGCTCGCGGACACCGCCCCGCTGAGCGAAGTGCTGCCGGCGCTCTCGTCGTGGCGGCGTGGCCGCCGCGATCAGGCCGCGCTCGACTCGTGGCGCTACGCCGAGACCTGGCAGCCGCTCCCGCCCGCGGCGGTGCGCGGCGGCCGGTGGCTGGTGGTGGTCCCGGACCGGCTCGCCGCCGACCCGGCGGTCACCGTCGTGCTGAGGGCCGTCCCGGACCACGTGCTCGTGCCGGTCGGGGCGGAAGACGTCCGGACCGGTGGTGAAGGACCCGGCGGTGAAGAACACGGCGGTGAAGAACACGGCGGCGAAGGGAACACTGCCGCCGGCGCCCTCACGGAGCGGTTGCGCACCGCGTTGGCCGACCCGGCGATCACCGGAATCCTGTCGCTGACCGCGCTCGACACCGGCGCGCACCCGGCCGACGACGTGGTCCCGGCCGGGCTCGCACTCACTCTGGCGCTCGTCCAGGCCTTGGTGGACCTCGGCGCCGGCGTACCGCTGTGGTGCTGCACCGACGGGGCGGTCGGGGTGCCCGGCGACGGCGGCCCGCGCCGGCCCGAGCAGGCGGCGGCCTGGGCTCTCGGCCGGGTCGCCGCGCTCGAGCACCCCAAGCTGTGGGGCGGTCTGATCGACCTGCCCCGGCACCTGGACCAGCCGGTGATCGACGGGCTCGCGGCTGCCCTCTGCCGGGAAGACGGTGAGGACCAGCTCGCCCTTCGCGAGGACGGCCTGTACGGCCGGCGCCTGACCCACGGCGACGGCGGTCGCGTCACCGGCGGCGGCTGGCGGCCGTCGGGCACGGTGCTGGTCACCGGGGGAACGGGCGCGCTCGGCCTGCGCGTCGCCCGGGCGCTCGCCGCCGGCGGGGCCGGGCACCTCGTCCTGATCAGCCGGAGCGGGGACGCCGCGCCGGGGGTCGCCGACCTGGTTGCCGAACTCGCCGGTGCACACGGCGTCGGGGTCACCGTCGCCGCCTGCGACACCGCCGACCGGACCGAGGTCGCGGCCGTCCTCGACCGCGTGCAGCGGGACTCCGGGCCGGTCACAGCCGTGGTGCACGCGGCAGGCGCCGGCGTGCTGGGCCCGCTGGCCGAGGCGTCGTTCGCCGACCTGCGGACGGTGCTGGGCGCGAAGGTCGCCGGGATCGAGAACGTCGAGGCGGCGCTGGAGACCGCCCGGCTGGAGGCGGTCGTGTACTTCTCGTCGATCACCGCCGTCTGGGGCGCGGGTGACCACGGGGCCTACGCCGCGGCCAACGCAGTGCTCGACGCCCGCGCCCAGAGGCGGACGGCCGACGGCGTGCCGACCCTGTCGGTGGCCTGGGGCCCGTGGGCGGGTGGCGGCATGGTCGCCGACGAGATCCACGACACCCTGCGCCGGCGCGGGCTGCCGGTGCTCGACCCCGACCTGGCGGTCGCCGGTCTGCTCCGCCTGCTGGCCGAGGGCAGCGGTGCCGCGATCCTCGCGGAGGTCGACTGGGCGCGGTTCGTGCCGGTGTTCACCTCCGGCCGCGCTTCCCGCCTGCTCGACGCCCTGCCCGAGGCCCAGCCCGAGCCGGAAGTCGCGGAAACCGGCCCGGTGGCGGGAAACACGACGCTGCGCCGGCTGTCCGAACTGGACGAATCCCAGCGGGTGCGCGCGCTGCGCGAGCTGGTTCGCGAACACACCGCCGCGGTCCTCGGCCACCCGGACGCGGCGGCCGTCGAGCCGCGGCGCGCGTTCTCCGACGCGGGGCTCGACTCGCTTACCGCCGTCGAGCTGCGTGACCGGCTGACCAAGGCCACCGAGGTCCGGTTGCCGACCACGGTCGTGTTCGACCACCCCACGCCCGTCGCCCTCGCCGCCTTCCTGGACCGGTTGGCGTTCGGTGCGCGAACCACCGCCGCGGCGCCGGGCCCGGCACGGATCGTGGCCAAGCCCGAGACCGCCGACCCGATCGCGATCGTCGCGATGAGCTGCCGGTTCCCGGGCGGCATCGACTCGCCGGAGCAGCTGTGGCAGGCGGTGTCCGGTGAAGCCGACCTCATCACCCCGTTCCCGGCCGACCGCGGCTGGCCGCTGGGGAGCCTGTTCGATCCGGACCCGGACGCGCCCGGGACCAGCTACGTCGACCACGCCGGATTCCTGCGCGACGCCACGATGTTCGACCCGGAGTTCTTCGGCATCTCGCCTCGCGAGGCCGTGGCGATGGATCCGCAGCAGCGGGTGCTGCTCGAGACGGCGTGGGAGGTGCTGGAGCGCGCCGGGATCGACCCGAAGTCGTTGCGGGGCAGCCGGACCGGCGTCTACGTCGGCACGACGGACCAGGCCTACGGCGGCCGCCTGACGGCACCGGGCGCGGGCATGGAGGGCTACCTGGCCACGGGTGGCTCGACCAGCGTCGCGTCCGGCCGGATCTCCTACCTGTTCGGCTTCGAAGGACCCGCGGTCAGCATCGACACGGCCTGCTCGGCTTCGCTCGTCGCACTGCACCTCGCCGCGGGGTCGCTGCGCAGCGGCGAGAGCGACCTCGCGCTCGCCGGTGGCGTGATGGTGATGTCGGACCCGACGTCGTTCGTCGCCTTCAGCCGCCAGCGCGCGCTGGCCGCCGACGGGCGGTGCAAGTCGTTCGCCGCGGCGGCCGACGGGTTCACGCTGGCCGAAGGCGCCGGCCTGCTCCTGCTCGAACGGCTTTCCGACGCGCGCCGGCACGGCCATGAGGTCCTCGGGCTGGTGCGGGGGAGCGCGATCAACTCCGACGGCGCGTCCAACGGGCTCACCGCGCCCAATGGCCCGTCGCAGGAGCGGGTGATCCTCGGCGCGCTCGCCGACGCCGGGCTCGAACCGTCCGAAGTGGACGCTGTCGAAGCGCACGGCACCGGCACCCGGCTCGGCGATCCCATCGAGGCCCAGGCGCTGCTCGCGACCTACGGCCGGGCGCACTCCGCCGAGGCCCCGCTCTGGGTCGGGTCGGTGAAGTCCAACATCGGCCACACCCAGCACGCGGCCGGTGCCGCCGGGATCATCAAGATGGTCATGGCCATGCGCCACGCGACGTTGCCGCGGACCCTCCACGTCGACGCGCCGTCGCCGCACGTCGACTGGTCGGCCGGCGCGGTCGAACTGCTCACGGAGGCCCGGCCGTGGCCGGAGACCGGGCGCCCGCGCCGCTTCGGCGTGTCCTCGTTCGGAATCAGCGGCACCAACGCGCACGTGGTGCTGGAGCAGGCGCCGGCAGCCGAGCCGGAGCCGGCACCCGACCCCGTGGCGGAACCCGGACCGCTGCCCGTGGTCGTCTCGGCGCGCAGCCGGGCGGCGCTGGCCGAGCAGGCCGCACGCTTCTCGGCCCTGGTGACCGCGGATCCGGCCCTGCCTCCCGCCGACCTCGCGTTCTCCTCGCTGACCTCACGCGCGGTGCTGGACCACAGCGCCGTGCTGGTGGCCGAGGACCGCGACGAGCTGCTGGCCGGTCTGGCGCGCCTCGCCACACCGGACGGCTCGGACGTGATCCGGGAACGTTCCGCCGAGGGCGAGCTCGCCGTGGTGTTCGCCGGACAGGGTGCACAGCGGACCGGGATGGGAAGCGTTCTGTACCAACGGTTCCCGGTGTTCGCCCGAGCCCTCGACGAGGTGTGCGCTCAGCTCGACCGGCACCTGCGGCGGCCACTGCGGAACGTCATGTTCGCGAAGGCCGGCACCGAGGACGCGGCGCTGCTCGACCGGACCGAGTACGCCCAGTGCGCGCTGTTCGCGTTCGAGGTCGCGCTCTTCCGCCTCCTCGAACAGTGGGGCGTGCGCCCGGACGCGCTGCTCGGGCATTCGATCGGCGAGCTGACCGCGGCGCACCTCGCCGGCGTTTGGACGCTGGAAGACGCGGCTCGGGTCGTCGCCGCACGGGGCCGGCTGATGCAGGAGCTGCCGGCCGGAGGCGCGATGATCGCCGTCGCCGCCGCGGAGCCGGTGGTGCGCGAGTGCCTGGCCGGGCTCGCCGGGCAGGCGACGATCGCAGCCGTCAACGGACCCGAGGCCGTGGTCGTCTCGGGTGCCGAGGACGCAGTGCTCGCGGTCGCCGCCACCCTGGCGGAGCGCGGTGCCCGCACCCGGCGGCTGGCGGTCTCGCACGCGTTCCACTCGCCGCTGATGGAGCCGATGCTCGCGGAGTTCGCCGGGATCCTCGCCGGCGTCGAGGCCGCCGACCCGGCGGTGGTGGTGATCTCCGACGTCACGGGCGAACCCGTGAAGGCCGGGCAACTGGCCGATCCGGCGTACTGGGTCGACCAGGTCCGCCGCGAGGTCCGGTTCGCCGACGGGGTCCGCACCCTGGTGTCCCGGGGCGTCACCACGTTCCTGGAGGCCGGCCCCGGGGCCGAGCTGACGGCCGCGGTGCTGTCGGTGGTCGAGGAACCGGTGGGCGCGCTCGCGTGCCTGCGCCGCGACGGGGACGAGGTGCGGGCCTTGTTCACCACTCTCGGCCGGCTGCACGCCCGCGGCGTGGCCGTCGACGTTCCCGCGGTGTTCGAGGGCACCGGCGCCCGCCGGGTCGAGCTGCCGACGTACGCGTTCCAGCGCCGCAGGTTCTGGTTGCAGCGCGACCACGCGACGACGGATCCGGCGTCGGCCGGGCTCGCGGCGACCGGCCATCCGGTGTTCACGACGAGGGCCGATCTCCCGGGCGGCGCCCGGCTCTACCACGGTCGCGTGACCGGTGCGGGGGAGGCGGACCTGACTGCGGCAGCGCTGTGGGTGGCCGCCGACCTCGGCTGCGCGCGGATCGACCGGCTCGGCGCGCACCGGCCCGTTCCGGCCGGTGCCGACCTGGCCGTGCAGCTTCGGGTGAGCGCACCGGAATCGGACGGCCGCCGGGAGCTGACCGTGCACCACCGGCTCGCCGCCACTCCCGAGCAAGCCTGGGAGCACACGATCATTGCCACACTGCGGCCGGCGGCGGGCGAACCGTCGTTCGACCTCTCGGCGTGGCCACCGGCCGGTGCGCTGGAGCTCGACGGGACCGGCGGCACCGCGGTCTGGGCCGCCGCTGCGGACCTCTATGCGGAAGTGCGCCTCGAGTCCGGCGCAGGCGAGGCGGACACGCTCGGTGTCCTGGCCCCGGATCTGCTCGCCGCGCTCGACACGCTGGTCCCGCAAGCCGACCGCGCGCGAGGCGGGCAGGGGCGGCGGATCCGCGCCTGGCACGGCGTCACGCTCGTCGCGACCGGCGCCGAAACCCTGCGCGTCCACCTCACGCCCAGCGATCCCGATGGGCTCACCCTGCGGCTCGCGGACCCGGCAGGTCGGCCGGTCGCGGTGGCCGAACGCCTGGAGCTGGGTGATCCGGCACCCGTCCGGCCCACTGTGGCGGGGGCGGCGCTGCACCGGCTCGACTGGGTGCCGGCGGGCCCGGCCGCGGAGCTCGACGTCAGCTGGGCCGTACTCGGCGGGCACGACGGTGTGGACTTCGCCCGCGCGCTCGGATCGCAGCCGGGGCGACAGATCCGCAGCTGGCCCGACCTCGCCGCGTTGCGCGAGGACCTCGGCACCGGCCGAACCGACGCCGTCGCACCGGACCTGCTCGTGGTGGTCGTCGAGCCACCGGTGCGCGGTCTCGCCGACGCCGCGCACCACAGCGCCGAAGAGGTGCTCGAGCTGGTTCGTGCGCTCGTCGCCGAGGAGCACCTGGCCGGCACGCGGTTCGTGACGCTGACCCGGGGCGCGACCGGCGCCGCGACGAGTGCCCGGCCCGCCGCGGCGGCCGGGTGGGGGCTGCTGCTCTCCGCCCAGGCCGAGTACCCGGACCGGTTCGTCCTCGTGGACCTCGACGACTGGGCGGGTGACGCCGAGCAGGTTCCGGCGGCGGTGGCCGTCGCACTGGCCACCGGTGAGCAGCAGCTGGCGATCCGCGCAGGTGAGGTGCTCGTGCCGCGGCTCGCGGTCGAGGTGCCCGGCCCTGATACCGAACCCTGGCCTGCGGGGACGGTGCTCGTCACCGGCGCCACCGGCGCGATCGGCGAGGTGATCGCCCGGCACCTGGCCGCGGCGGGTGCCGAGCGGCTGCTGCTGCTCAGCCGCGGCGGGCCCGGTGCCCCGGGTGCCGACCGGCTCGTGGCCGACCTCGCGACGCACGGCACCGTGGCCGAAGTCGTCGCCTGCGACGTCGGCGACCGGGACGCCCTCGCGGCGGTGCTCGACGACATCCCCGCCGAGTTCCCGCTCAGCGCGGTCGTGCACGTGGCCGGCGTGGTCGACGACGGCACCCTCACCGCGCTCACCCCCGCGCGGTTGCACGCCGTGCTGCGGCCGAAGGTCGACGCGGCGGTGAACCTCCACGAGCTGACCGCGGGGCTCGACCTCGCCAGGTTCGTGCTCTTCTCCTCCGCGGTGGGCACGCTGGGTGCCGCCGGGCAGGCGAACTACGCGGCCGGGAACGCCTTCCTCGACGCCCTTGCCCGGCAGCGCCGCGCGGCCGGGTTGCCCGGGACGTCGCTCGCGTGGGGGCTGTGGGGCACCGGCGGCGGCATGAGCGGTGGGCTCGACGAGGTCGACCGGCGGCGGATGGCTCGCGCGGGTGTCGTCCCCCTGACCGAGGACGCCGGGCGCGGGCTCTTCGAGGCGGCCTGGGCGTCCGGCGAGGCGGTGCTGCTGCCGATGCACCTCGACCTGGGGGTGCTGCGCGGAAACGCGCGGTCCGGCACGCTGCCCGCCGCCTTGCGGGGCCTGGTGCCGGCCCCGTTGCGCCGGGCCGCGACCGCGGAGGTCGCCCAGTTGCCGTTCGCCGAACGCCTCGCGGGCCTCTCAGCGCAGCGCCGCGCCGAGGAACTGCTCGACGTGGTGCGCCGGCAGGTCGCCGCGGTGCTTTCCCTCGGCGACCCCGCCGGCGTGGACGAGCGCAAGCAGTTCCGCGACCTCGGCTTCGACTCGTTGACCGCGATCGAGCTGCGCAACGCCCTGACCGCCGCCACGGACCTGCCGCTTTCCGCGGCCGTCGTGTTCGACTACCCGACCCCCGCGGAGCTCGCCGCGCACCTCGAAGCCGGCTTGCGCAAGGCGGAACCGGGTGGCCCGCCGCCGGTGGTGGCGACCCAGCTGGACCAGCTCGAGGCCACCGTCGCCGGGCTCGCCGCGGACGACCGTGAGCGCTCGCGCATCGCGGAGCGGCTCAAGGCGCTGGTCCTCGCGTGCGAGCAGGCCGACCAGTCCACTTCGGACGTTTCCGTCGAAGCGCGGCTCGACACCGCGTCCGACGAAGAGATCTTCGATTTCATCCGCACCGAGCTCGGGCGGGACCGATGACGAGGAGTGCTTTCGATGGCCGATGAGCAGGAGCTCCGGGACTACCTGAAGTGGGTCACGACCGACCTGCACCGGACCCGGCAGCGGCTGGCCGAGCTGGAGGACGGAGCCACCGAGCCGATCGCCGTCATCGGCATGGCGTGCCGTTACCCGGGCGGGATCAAGTCGCCCGCCGATCTGTGGCGCACGGTCTCCGAGGGCGTCGACGTGATCGGGCCGCTCCCGGACGACCGCGGGTGGGGAGATCTGGACGCGCTCTACGATCCCGACCCGGACAACCCCGGCACGTGCTACGTGCGTGAAGGCGGCTTCCTGACCGATGTGGCGGAGTTCGACGGCGGGTTCTTCGGGATCTCGCCCCGCGAGTCGACCGCGATGGACCCCCAGCAGCGGCTCCTGCTGGAATCCTGCTGGGAGGCCGTGGAACAGGCCGGCCTTACCGCGGACGCGTTGCGCGGCAGCCGCACCGGGGTGTACGCCGGAGTGTCGCAACAGGACTACGCGACGCTGCTGGCGTCGTCGGAGATCGGCATCGACGGGTACGCCGCGACCGGCATCGCGAACAGCGTCCTGTCCGGCCGGGTGTCGTACGTGCTCGGGCTGGAGGGCCCGGCGGTCACCGTGGACACCGCGTGCTCGTCGTCGCTCGTGGCGCTGCACCTCGCGGTTCAGGCCTTGCGCACCGGTGAATGCGATCTCGCGTTCGCCGGTGGTGCCACGGTGATGTCGACCCCCGCGGTCCTCGTCGCGCTGTCGCGCCAGCGCGCGCTCGGCCAGGACGGGCGGTGCAAGGCCTTCTCGGCCGACGCCGACGGCGCGGGCTGGAGCGAGGGCGCCGGTGTGCTGCTCGTGGAACGGCTGTCCGACGCCCGGCGGCTGGGCCATCCCGTGCTGGCCGTGGTGCGCGGGAGCGCGGTGAATCAGGATGGCGCGTCGAACGGCCTGACCGCCCCGAACGGCCCCGCGCAGCAGCGGGTGATCCGCGCTGCGCTGGCGCAGGCCGGGCTGACGCCGGCCGACGTGACGGCTGTCGAGGCACACGGCACCGGCACGAAACTCGGCGATCCGATCGAAGCGGACGCGCTGCTCGCCACCTACGGCCAGGCCCACACACCGGCCGACCCGCTGTGGCTGGGCTCGGTGAAGTCGAACCTCGGCCACACGCAGGCCGCGTCCGGGGTGGCCGGGGTGATCAAGATGGTCGAGGCGCTGCGCCGCCGCGAGCTGCCCCGGACCCTGCACGCCGACGAGCGGACTCCGTTCGTGAACTGGGATTCCGGTGCCGTCGAGCTGCTCACGCACGCCCGTCCGTGGCCGGTCGCCGAAGACGGGCCGCGTTCGGTGCGCCGCGCCGGGGTGTCGTCGTTCGGCATCAGCGGGACCAATGCGCACGTCGTGCTCGAGGAGGCACCGGCCGGCCAGACGCCGGTCGCCGGCCCGGCCCCCGCGTTGCTGCCGTGGGTGCTGTCCGCGCACTCACCGGCCGCGCTGCGCGGGCAGGCCGAGCGGGTGGCCGCCCGGGTCCGTGCGGACGCGGACCTCGACGTGGCGGATCTCGGGTTCGCGCTCGCGACCACGAGGACGGCTCTCGAACACCGCGCCGCCGTGGTGGGCGAGGACCGCGAAGGCCTGCTGCGCGGGCTGGACGCGATCGCGAGCGGCGGCCGCGCGGACGGTGTGGTCGACGGCACGGCCGTCGGGGGCAAGGTCGTGTTCGTCTTCCCTGGCCAGAGCTCGCAGTGGCGGGGGATGGGCCGGCACCTCCTGGAGTCCTCGGAGGTGTTCGCCGAGTCGGCGCAGCGGTGCGCCCGGGAGATCGAGCGGCTGGTCGACTGGCGCGTGCTCGACGTGCTGCGTGACGAGCCGGGCGCCGCCTCGCTCGACCGGATCGACGTGATCCAGCCGGTCCTGTTCACCATGATGGTGTCGCTGGCCGAGGTCTGGCGTTCGCTGGGTGTGGTGCCGGACGCCGTCGTCGGCCATTCGCAGGGCGAGATCGCGGCGGCCTATCTCAGCGGCGGGCTCTCGCTCACCGACGCCGTCCGCGTGGTGGTGCTGCGCAGCAAGGCGTGGGTTCCCTTGGAGGGCAAGGGCGGGATGGCGTCGGCTCTGTTGTCGCCCGCCGAGGCCGAGGCCCGGATCGAGAAGTGGGGCGACCGGCTTTCGGTGGCCGCGAAGAACAGTCCGCAATCGTGCGCGGTGGCCGGTGAGGCGCAGGCGTGCGACGAGTTCGTCGAGGCGTGCCTCGCGGATGGGATCCGTGCGCGCCGGCTCCACGGGATCGGTGGTGCGGCAGGACATTCGCGTGGGGTCGAGGTGGTGCGCGACCACATCCTCGACGTGCTGGCGCCGGTGGCGCCGGTGTCCGGCACGGTGGCTTTCTACTCGACGGTGACCGCGGGGCCGCTCGACACCACGGAGCTGGACCACACCTACTGGTACCGCAACATGCGGGAGCCCGTCGCGTTCGAGGGCGCCGTGCGCGAGCTGCTGGCCGACGGCCACCGGCATTTTCTCGAGATGAGCCCGCACCCGTTGCTCGCGTTGTCGCTGCAGCAGACCATCGACGACGCCGGCGTGACGGCGCGGGTGGTCAGCAGCCTCCGCCGGGACGAGGGTGAGCTCGCCCGGCTGCTGCGGTCGGTCGCGCAGGCGAACGCGAACGGCGTCGCGCTTGACTGGGACCGGGTCTTCGGTGGTGCGCGGCCGCGGATCGACCTGCCGACGTACGCGTTCCAGCGGAGCCGGCACTGGTCGGACGTGCGCGCGGAGACCGCAGACGTGTCGGCCGCGGGGCTGGACGCGGCCGAGCACCCGATGCTCGGCGCACTGGTCCGGCTGGCCGACGGCGACGGGATCGTGCTCAGCGGGCGGATCTCGGTGCGGACCCACGAGTGGCTGGCGGGCCACCGCGTCGGCAACGACGTGATCTTCCCGGGCACCGGGTTGGTGGAACTCGCGATCTTCGCGGGCGACCAGGTCGGCGCCGGCCGTCTGGAGGAGCTCGTGCTGCACACGCCCCTGGTCGTGCCCGACGGGGCCGGGGTGTTCGTGCAGGTGCGGGTGGAAGCCCCGGACGAGTCGGGGCAGCGGGCGATCGGTGTCTACTCGCGCCCGGCCGGTACCGGGCTCGATCCCGTGTGGACCCGGCACGCCGCAGGCACCGTCACCGCCCCCGGTGCCGCGACGGCCGCGCTGCCGCCGGGGCAATGGCCACCGTCCGATGTGGATACTGTCGATGTCGGTGCGCACTACGAGCGGATGACCGGGTCCGGCTACGGGTACGGCCCGCAGTTCCGTGCCCTGTCGGCATTGTGGCACCGCGGCCGGGAAGTCTTCGCGGAGGTGAGCCTCGGCGCGGACCTGCCGGTCGACGGGTTCGGCATCCACCCGGCGTTGTTCGACTCCGCCCTGCACGCGATGTACGTGCTCGGCTCCGGCCAGGACGGCGTGCGGCTGCCGTTCACGTGGACGGGTGTCCAGCTGCACGCCGCCGGGGCCGGCCGGCTGCGAGTGCGGATGACCGCGCGTGACGACGACTCGGCGTCGGTCGAGCTGTTCGACGAAACCGGGCTTCCCGTCCTCACCGCGGAATCGCTGGTGGTCCGCCCACTGCGCGACACCGCCCGGCCGGACCGGGCCGATTCGCTGTACCAGGTTCGCTGGCAGCCGATGCCGATCGCGGAACCGGTGTCGGTCGCCGTGCTCGGCGACTGCCCCTCGCCCGACGGCGCGGTCGTGGTCGCGGACCTCGCCGGCGTTACCGCCGCACTCCCGGCCGGCGGCCACGTCCTGCACCGGATCGCACCGGCCGGACCGGGTGAAATTCCTTGGCAACCGGCCGAATCCGCGCTGGAGTTCGTACAGACGTGGCTCGCGGACGAGGCCTTCGCCGATACCCGGCTGGTGCTCGTCACCCGCGGCGGCGTCGGCGTGACGGACGAGGACGTGCCCGATCCCGGTGCCGCCGGTGTCTGGGGCCTCGTGCGGTCGGCGCAGTCGGAACACCCGGGCCGGCTCGTGCTCGCGGACCTCGACGACACGGCCGAGTCGCTCGCCGCACTGCCCGGCGCGCTCGGCACCGGAGAAGATCAGCTCGCCTTGCGTGGTGGGGCTTTGCTCGTGCCGCGGCTCGTGAACTGGGACCCCGGGCAGAAGCTGCTGCCGCCGGCGGGCGAAGCCGCGTGGCGGCTCACGAACACCCGGCCGGGCACCTTCGAAGGACTGGAGCTCCTGCCGTACCCGGAGGCGCTGGCACCGCTCGGGCCGCGCGCGGTCCGGCTGCGGATCCACGCGGCCGGCATCAACTTCAAGGACGTCGTGGTCGCGTTGAACCTCGTGCCGGGGCTGACCGGCCTCGGCGGTGAGGTGGCCGGTGAGGTCCTCGAGATCGGCGACGAGGTCACGTCGGTCGCGGTCGGAGACCGCGTGCTCGGCCTGAGCACGGAGACGTTCGGTCCGATCGGGACCACCGACGAGCGGTACCTCGTGGGGGTTCCGGAGGGCTGGGGCTGGGTGGAAGCGGCGTCGGTCCCCGTCGCCTACCTGACCGCGTACCTGGGCCTGACGGAGCTCGCGAAGATCGGGCCGGGTTCGACGGTGCTGATCCACGCCGCCGCGGGTGGCGTGGGGACCGCAGCCGTGCAGATCGCGCGCCATTCGGGGGCCACGGTGTACGCCACCGCCAGCCCCGGCAAACACGCCGCCGTCATCGCGGCCGGTGTCCCGGCGGAGCGGGTGTTCAACTCCCGGACCGCGGATTTCGAGGATGAGGTGCGAGCCGCGACGCAGGGCCGGGGGGTGGACCTCGTCCTCAACTGCCTGACCGGTGAGCTCACCGACGCCGGCCTGCGTCTCGTCGCCCCCGGCGGCTTTTTCCTGGAGCTCGGCAAAACCGACCGGCGCGATCCCGGCACCGTCCACACCGGCTACCCGGGGATCCGTTACCAGGCCTACGATCTGCGCGACCTGACTCCGGACGACACCCACACCCTCCTGAAGCGGCTGACCGCCCTGTTCGGCGAAGGGCAGCTCACTCCTCCGCGGGTCACCGCCTACGACGTCCGCCAGGCCCGGACCGCGTTCCGCCACCTCGCACAGGCCACCCTCACGGGCAAAGCGGTGCTGACCATGCCGGCCGCCGATCCGCTGTCAGGGACCGTGCTCATCACCGGTGGCACCGGCACCCTCGGCTCGTTGCTGGCCCGCCACCTCGCGACCCACCACCGCACCCCGCACCTGCACCTGGTCTCCCGCCGCGGCCGCGCCGCTCCCGGCGCCACCGCGCTCGAACACGACCTCGAACAACTCGGCACCACGGTCACCATCACCGCCGCCGACGTCACCGACCCGGAGACGCTCACCGGCCTCATCGCCGGTACCGACGACCTCACGGCGATCGTCCACACCGCGGCCGCCCTCCTCGACACCCCCTTCCACACTCAGACTCCCGCCACCCTCACCACCACGGCGCACCCCAAAGTCACGCCGGCGCTGACGATCCACCACCACGGCCACCGGCCTCCGCCGACCCTCATCACCTTTTCCTCCCTGGCCGCGACGATGGGCGGTCCGGGGCAGGCCAACTACGCGGCGGCGAACGCGATGCTCGACGCGCTGGCGCAGCACCGCCGGGCTCAGGGCCTGCCGTCGCTTTCCCTCGCCTGGGGTTTCTGGGAGCAGCGCAGCGAAATGTCGGCGCACCTGGACGAGGTGGACATGAGCCGGCTCAGCCGGGGTGGCGTGCTGCCGCTGTCCACAGAGGAGGGTCTCGCGCTGTTCGACCTGGCGCTGCGCACCGGCGAACCGTTCCTCGTCCCGGCGAAGCTGGACGTCGGACGACTCGCCTCGTCGACCGAACCGGTACCCGCGATGCTGCGGGCCCTTGTGCGCCGGCCGGAGCGCCGGCGGATCCGTGCCACCGCCTCGGCCGGCGAGGAATCACTGCGCGACCGGCTCGCCGCCATGACCGAGGGCGAGCGCCGCCGGAGTGTGCTCGCCCTTGTGCGGGACAACGCCGCCACCGTGCTCGGGTACGGCGACGCCGACGCGATCGGCGCGGACCGCGCGTTCAAGGAGCTCGGTTTCGACTCCCTCACGGCCGTGGAGTTCCGCAACCGCCTCACTACGGCCACCGCGCTCAAACTCCCCGTGACCCTCGTTTTCGACCACCCGACACCGGACGAGCTCACCGAGTTCCTCCACACAGAGCTGCTCGGTGACACCCCGGCCGCGCCCGCCGTGCCGGTGCGGGCCACACCGGTGGTGTCCGAAGTGGACGATCCGGTGGTGATCGTGGGCATGGCGTGCCGGTATCCCGGCGGGGTCGCCTCGCCCGACGAGCTGTGGCAGCTCGTGCTCGACGAGCGCGACGCGGTCGGCGGTTTCCCGGCCGACCGCGGCTGGACCGGGCCGGAGCGGGCCGGTGGGTTCCTCACCGAGGCCGCTTCGTTCGACGCCGGCTTCTTCTCGATCACGCCCCGCGAAGCACTGACCATGGATCCGCAGCAACGCGTGCTGCTCGAGATCTCCTGGGAGGCGATCGAGCGGGCCGGAGTCGCTCCCAGTTCATTGCGGGGCAGCAAGACGGGGGTGTTCGTCGGTGCCTCCGCCCAGGGGTACGCCACGCTGTTCGCGCCCGGCTCGGAGAACATGACCGGCTACGGCGTCACCGGGACGTCGACGAGCGTCGTGTCGGGCCGCGTCTCCTACGCGCTGGGACTCGAAGGCCCGGCGGTCACCGTGGACACCGCCTGTTCCTCGTCGCTGGTCGCCCTGCACATGGCGGCGCGGTCGCTGCGCTCGGGTGAGTGCGACCTCGCGCTGGCGGGGGGCGTCGCGATCATGGCCGGCCCGTTCCTGTTCGACGACTTCGCCAAGCAGGGCGGGCTCGCGGAAGACGGCCGGTGCAAGGCCTTCGACGCCTCGGCCGACGGCACCGGCTGGTCGGAGGGCGCGGGCGTGCTGGTGCTGGAGCGGCTTTCGGCCGCCCGCCGCGCCGGGCACCGGGTGCTCGCCGTGCTGCGGGGTTCCGCGATCAACCAGGACGGCGCGTCGAACGGGCTGACCGCGCCCAGCGGCCCCGCGCAGCAGCGCGTGATGCGGGCGGCGCTCGCCGACGCGGGCCTCGACCCGTCCGATGTGGACGCGGTCGAGGCGCACGGCACCGGCACCGTGCTCGGGGACCCGATCGAGGCCCAGGCGGTTCTCGCGGTGTACGGCCAGGACCGCGCGGGCACCGGGCCGCTGCGGCTCGGCTCGCTGAAATCGAACATCGGCCATTCCCAGGCCGCGGCGGGGGTCGGCGGGGTGATCAAGATGGTGCACGCGCTCACCGAGGGCGTGCTGCCGAAGACCTTGCACCTGACCGAACCCACGCCGTTCGTGGACTGGACCGACGGTGCGGTCGAGCTCCTCACGACCGCGCAGCCGTGGGCCGGAGACCGGCGGCGTGCGGCGGTGTCCTCCTTCGGGATCAGCGGAACCAACGCCCACGTCATCCTCGAACAGGCGCCCGATCTCGCCGCCCCTGCGGGCCCGGAAGCAGTGACCACGCTGCCGGCCCTGCCCTGGGTTCTTTCCGGACACGACGAGACCGCGCTTCGGGCTCAGGCCCACCGGCTGCACGAGTACCTGGAGCGGAACCCGGAACTGTCCTCTGTGGATGTCGCATGGTCGTTGGCCACCAGCCGCGGCCCGCTCGCCTGCCGGCTCGGCCTGCTCGCCGCCGACCGGACGGCCGCGCTCGCGGCTCTGGCGGGGTACGCCGCCGGTGAGGCGCCGCGAGAGATCTTCGCGGGCACCTCGGCGACCGGCGGTCCGGCCTTCGTGTTCTCCGGCCAGGGCGCCCAGCGGCCCGGGATGGGCGCGCAGCTCTACGACACGTTCCCGGTGTTCGCGGCGGCCTTCGACGAGGTCTGCGCACAGGTCGACGAGCCGATGGGCGCGTCGCTGCGGGAGCTGGTTTTCCGCGCTGACGCGGCGGAACTGGACCGCACGGCCGTGGCCCAGCCGGCGTTGTTCGCGGTCGAGGTGGCGCTGTACCGGCTGGTCGAGTCGTGGGGCGTCACGCCGGACTACGTGCTCGGGCACTCGGTCGGCGAGATCACGGCCGCGCATGTCGCCGGCGTGCTGAGCCTGGCCGATGCGGCCGCGATGGTCGTCGCCCGCGGCCGGCTGATGCAGGCGCTGCCGGCCGGCGGCGGCATGCTGGCGGTGGCCGCTCCGGAAGCCCAGGTGCGCGCCCTGCTCGGCGACGGTCCCGTGGTGATCGCCGCGGTGAACGGCCCGGCCGCCGTAGTGCTGGCCGGACCGTTGCCCGCGCTTGCCGAGATCCGGGTCCGCGTCGAGGCGGCCGGGTACCGGGCGCGGGAGCTGGCGGTCAGCCACGCGTTCCACTCGCCGCTGATGACGCCGATGCTCGGCGAGTTCGAGGCCGTGCTCGGCGAGCTGACGTACCGGCCGCCGCGGATCCCGGTCGTGTCCGCCGTGACCGGCGCGGTCGCGGACGCCGACGAGCTGTGCTCACCCGGGTATTGGGTCCGGCAGGTCGAACGGACCGTCCGCTTCGCCGACGGCGTCAGTGCCCTGGGGCGCGCCGGGGTCCGGGCGGTCCTGGAGCTCGGTCCCTCCGGCGCGCTCGCGGCGGCCGCGGGCGAAGTGCTCGACCGCGACCTGCCCGCTGCCGCTCTCACCTGTGTGGGGGCGGCGCGCCGGGACCGGCCCGAGGTGGAGAGCCTGCTCGGCGCAGTGCTCGGACTGCACGTGCACGGCTGTGCGGTCGACTGGGCCTCGGTCCTCGGCGGCACGGGCGGGCGGACGATTCCGCTGCCGACGTACGCGTTCCAGCGGCGCCGGTACTGGCCCGACCACGAACGGGGCGCACGCGCGGATCTCGGCTCGGCCGGGCTGCGCGGCACCGGGCATCCGTTGCTGGCGGCGGAGGTCGCCGCCGCGGGCGGCGAGTCGATCTTCACCGGCGAGTTGTCCGCGGCCGCGCTGCCGTGGCTCGCGGACCACGTCGTCGGCGGCCGGATCCTGTTCCCCGCCACCGGTTTCGCGGAGCTGGCGCTGGTCGCCGGACAAGCGGTGGGCTGCGAGACCCTCGACGAGCTCACCCTGGCCGCGCCACTCGTGCTGCCGCCGCGTGAGGGCGTGCAGGTGCAGGTCGTGGTCGGCGTGCCCGACGAGGACGGCGCGCGGGCCGTGACGGTGTACGCGCGGCCGGAAGAAGGGGAGTGGACCGCGCACGGCCGCGGTTTCCTGCGGCACGAGTCCGCGCCGGCGCCGGCGGCGGCACCCGGTGCGTGGCCGCCGGCCGGGGCGGTCCCGGTTGACGTCACGACGTTCCACGAGAACCTGGCCGAGGCCGGATTCGCCTACGGGCCGGCGTTCCGAGGCCTGCGGACGGCGTGGCGACGCGGTGGCGAGATCTTCGCCGAGGTCGCGGCGCCGCCCGCGGTGGCCGGCGGAGAAGCGGCGTTCGCCCTGCACCCGGCTCTGCTGGACGCCGCCCTGCAGATCCTCGCGTTCCGCCCGTCCGCCCCGGCGGGTGGCCGGCCGCAGCTGCCGTTCTCCTGGCGCGGGGTCACCGTCCACCGCCGCGGCGCGGGCGAGCTGCGCGTGCGGTTGACCGAAGCCGGGCCGGACACGGTTTCCGTGCAGCTCGACGACGCCGCGGGGCAGCCCGTCGCGCGGGTCGACGCGCTCGCGCTGCGGGAAGCCGTCCTCGACCGCCTCGGCGGCGGGACGCCCGGCGGCGCACTGTTCACTGTGGACTGGTCGCCCGCGCCGGAACCCGAAGAGGCGGGCGATCCGGCTGGAGCGGTCCCGGGGATCCTGGAAGCTCCGGTGCCGCCGGACGCGTCCGGAGAGAGCGCGCCCGGGGAAACTGCGCCCGGAGAAACGGTCGCCGAGCGCGTGCACGACGCGGTGCACGAGACGCTGCGCCTCGTGCGCGCACGGCGGGCGGACGGTCCGATCCTGGTCCGGACCTCGGCCGCGGTGCGGGTCGGGGCCGGTGACTCCGCGCCCGACCCGGCCGCCGCGGCCGCCTGGGGTGTCCTGCGCTCCGCCCGGCTGGAACACCCGGACCGGTTCGTCCTCGTCGACTCCGAAGGAGCCCTCGACGACGTGATGGCCGGCCGGGCGCTGGCCGTCGCCCGCACCACAGGGGAGACCGAGTTCGCGCTGCGCGACGGACAGCTGCTCGTACCGCGGCTGGTCAAGACCGTCGCGGACGCACCCGCCGCGGTGGCGCCGTTCGGACCGGACCCGGCGGCCGGCACGGTGCTCGTGACCGGAGCCACCGGTCTGCTGGGGGGCTGGGTGGCCCGCCACCTGGTGGCCGAACATGGCGTGCGGCACCTCCTGCTCGCCGCGCGGTCCGCGGCCGGGGCGGCGGACTCCGCGCTCGCCCGGGACCTGGCCGCACTGGGCGCGACGGCGCGGTTCGCCGCGTGCGATGTCACCGACCGCGAGCAGCTCGCGCGGTTGGTCGAAGCGATCCCCGCCGAGCGGCCGCTCACCTCGGTCGTCCACGTGGCGGGCGTGGTCCGCGACGGGGTGCTCGAAACGCTCGGCACGGAGCAGGTGGACGAGGTCCTGCGCGCGAAGGTCGATGCTGTCGCCCACCTGCACGAGCTGACGCGGGAGCTGCCGCTCTCGTCGTTCGTGGTGTTCTCCTCGCTCGCGGGCACCCTCGGCTCGGCCGGGCAGGCCAACTACGCGGCCGCGAACGCCGCGGTCGACGCGCTCTGCGAGCAGCGGCACGAGGCCGGGCTACCGGCGTGCTCGTTGGCCTGGGGCCCGTGGGAAGGCAGCGGCGGCATGGTGGCCGCGCTCGCCGAGTCCGACCGCCGGCGGATCGAGCGTGGTGGCCTGCGCCCGCTCACGGAGGAGCAGGGCCTGGCCCTGTTCGACCGCGGTTTGGGCGCGGGTCAGGCGGTGGTCGTGCCTGTGCGGGTGGACACTCGTGCGCTCGAGGAGCTTCCCGCGGGAGCGGTGCCGGCGTTGCTGCGCGGCCTGGTCCGGCCGGGCCGGGCGGTCACCGCACCGGCCGTCGGACCGGCGCTGCGCGACCGGCTGGCCGGACTGTCCGAATTGGACCGAATCACTACGCTCGTGGATCTCGTCCGATCGGAGGCGGCGGCCACGGCGGCGCTGGCCGTGCCGGAGGTCAGCGCCGGGAAGACGTTCGCCACCGTGGGTTTCGACTCGCTGATGGCGCTCGAACTGCGCAACCGCCTCACGCAGGTCACCGGTCTGCGGCTGCCCGCGACCATGATCTTCGACCATCCGACCCCGGCCGCGCTGGCGGAGTTCCTCCGCGCGGAGCTGAAGCTGGATCCCGTCCCGGTGCTCACCCCGGCGTTGACCGCGCTCGCCGCTCTGGAAGAGGTGGCGCTGGGCCCGGACGCCGACGGCGGTGAGCACGTCGCGGTGGCCGCGCGGCTGCGCCTGCTGCTGGCACAGCTGGAAGACCGCTCGGCGGGTGCGGCGCCCGATCGGGTGCCGGACGCCGATCTGGCGTCGGTCAGCGCCGAGGAGCTGCTGGACATGATCGGCGACGAGTTCGGAATCCGATGAGGGCAACAGTGGGAACAGCGGCGAACAGTGGGAGCCCCGTGATGAGTACTTCCGCCACCGAGGTCGTCGACGCCCTGCGTGCGTCGCTGGTGGAGAACGAGCGCCTGCGCCGGCAGAACCAGCGCCTGGCCTCCGCCGCGGCCGAACCCGTCGCGATCGTCGGGATCGCGTGCCGGTTCCCGGGCGGGGTGCACGGGCCGGAGGAGCTCTGGCGGCTCGTCGCGGACGGCCGGGACGCCATGACGGCGTTCCCGGCGGACCGCGGGTGGGACGGTTTCGACGTGCCGACGGCCCGCGAGGCCGCCTTCCTCACCGAGGCGGGGGAGTTCGACGCGCCGTTCTTCGGGATCTCGCCCCGCGAAGCGCTGACGATGGACCCGCAGCAGCGGCTTCTGCTGGAGGCGGCCTGGGAGGCGGTGGAACACGCCGGTGTCGACCCGGTTTCCCTGCGGGGCAGCCGGGCCGGGGTGTTCGTCGGTGGTGCGTCGCAGGAGTACGGCGCCTTGCTCGCGGAGTCCGGCCAGGCGCCGGGTTACGCGCTCACCGGGGTGCCGGGAAGCGTGATGTCCGGCCGGATCGCCTACTGCCTCGGGCTGGAAGGTCCCGCGGTCACGGTCGACACCGCGTGCTCTTCTTCGCTGGTGGCTCTGCACCTGGCGACCCGGTCGCTGCGGTCGGGGGAGTGCGACCTCGCGCTCGCCGGCGGGGTGCTGGTGATGTCCACTCCGGCCATCTTCGCCGAGTTCGCGGGCCAGGGTGGCTCGGCGGGCAATGGGCGGTGCAAGCCGTTCGCCGACGCGGCCGACGGTACGGGCTGGGGTGAGGGGGTCGGGCTGCTCGCGGTGATGCGGCTGTCGGACGCGCGCCGGCGGGGGCTTCGCGTGCTCGCGACGGTTCGCGGCACGGCCGTGAACTCCGACGGCGCCTCCAACGGCCTGACCGCGCCGAGCGGCCCGTCGCAGCAGCGGGTGATCCGGGCGGCGCTCGCCGATGCGGGCCTGTCACTGTCCGATGTGGACGCCGTCGAGGCGCACGGGACCGGCACGCGGCTCGGTGACCCGATCGAGGCCCACGCATTGCTCGCGACGTACGGCCAGGACCGCTCCGGCGACCGGCCGCTGTGGATCGGTTCGATCAAGTCGAACATCGGGCACACGCAGTACGCCGCCGGGGTGGCCGGGGTGATCAAGATGGTGATGGCGCTGCGGCACCGAGTGCTGCCGCGGACGCTGCACGTGGACCGGCCCACCTCGCAGGTCGACTGGACGGCCGGCGCGGTGGAGCTGCTGGGGGAGAACCGGCCGTGGCCGGATCCGGGCCGGGTCCGCCGGGCGGGGGTGTCCTCGTTCGGCATCAGCGGCACCAACGCCCACGTCGTCCTCGAGCAGGCCGAACCCTTCGAACCCACGGAACCCTCGGCAGCCGAGCCGGCCCAGATCCCGCTGCCGCCGGTGCTGGTGTCGGCCAGGGGGAGTGACGCGCTGGGCGAGCAGGCCGCGCAGCTGGCCACCTGGCTGAGCCGCACCCCCGACGCCGATCCCGGTGACGTCGCGCGGGCGATGGCGGCCGGCCGGGCGAGCCTCGAGGAGCGGGCCGCCGTCGTCGCGGGGGATCGGGCCGGCGTGCTCGCCGGGCTCCGCGCCCTGGCCGGCGGCGAGGTCGTGCCCGGCGTCGTGCGCGACCGGGTGCGGGAGGGCCGGCTCGCATTTTCCTTTGCGGGACAGGGAGCCCAGCGCCCGGGGATGGCCCGGTCGCTGTACGAGGCGTTCCCGGTGTTCGCGGCCGCGTTCGACGAGATCTGCGCGGCGTTCGCGCCGGGGCTCGACCGGCCGCTCGCCGACGTCGTTTTCGCCGTCGAGGGCACGGACGCCGCGGCGGCGCTCGGCACCACCACCTACACCCAGCCGGCGTTGTTCGCGGTCGAGGTCGCGCTGTACCGGCTGCTCGAGAGCTGGGGTGTGCGGCCGGACGTGGTGCTCGGCCATTCGATCGGCGAGCTGGCCGCGGCGCACGTGGCGGGGCTGTGGACGCTCGCCGACGCCTGTGCCGTGGTGCTGGCCCGCGCCCGGCTGATGGGGGAGCTTCCGGCCGGCGGGGCGATGGTGGCCGTCGGGCTGCCCGAGGAGCAGGTGCGGGCCGTGCTCGCCGAGCACGGGGACCAGGTCGGCGTGGCGGCGGTGAACGGGCCCGCCTCCGTGGTCGTGTCCGGCGTCGAGCCGGCGGTGCTGGAGGTGGCCGCGCAGTTCGCCGCGCAGGGTGCTCGCACCCGGCGGCTCGCGGTGAGCCACGCGTTCCACTCGCCGCTGATGGCACCGATGCTCGACGCCTTCCGCGCCGTCCTCGAGCGGGTCACCTTCGGTGTCCCGCAGCTGCCCGCGGTCTCGGGTCTCACCGGTGCGCTCGTCACCGCGGAGCAGTGGCGCGATCCGGGCTACTGGGTCCGGCACGTGCGCGAGACCGTGCGGTTCGCCGACGGCGTGGGCACGCTCGTGGACCGCGGGGTCGCCACGATCCTGGAACTGGGACCCGGCAGCGCCGGTACCGCGATGGCCGAGGAATGCCTGGCGTTTCGGGAAACCGAGCCCGACGCTGTGGTGTGCGCGGCCGGGATGCGCGGGGATCGCGGTGAGGTCGACGCCCTCTACGCCGCCGTCACGCGCGCCTACGTCCGAGGCGCGGCCCTGGACCGGGAAGCCTTCACCGGCGGGCGGCCGCGCTCGGCCGTCGAGCTCCCGACATACGCGTTCCGGCACCGCCGCTACTGGCTCGACGGCGAACCCGGCTCGCGAACCCCGAACCCGCCCGCCGATGCCGAATTCTGGGCCGCGGTCGAGCAGGCCGAGCCGGTGCGGTTCGCGGACCTGCTGGGCTCCGACGCGGCGGTGTGGGAACCGGTGCTGCCCGCGCTCGCGCGGTGGCACCGTGACCGCGACCGGCACGCGCTGCTCGGGTCCTGGCGGTATCGCACGGACTGGTCGCCCGTGCCGGTGGCCTCCGCCCGGGCGCTCGGTGACTGGCTGGTGATGCTGCCCGAGGGCGAGGACGAGTTCGCGGCCCGCGTGACTGGAGCGCTTCGGGAGCACGGCGCGACGGTGCGCACGGTGTCCGCGACGTCGGCCGAGGACCTGGCGGCCCGGCTTTCCGGGGCGTTGGACGGTTTCACCCCGGCCGGTGTGCTGTCGTTGCTCGGCCTGGCCGAGGGCGCGGATCCCGAATTCCCGGCGCTGTCTTCGGGCCTGAGCACCACGGTGTCGCTCTTCGGGACACTGGCCGGTGTCGACGCTCCACTGTGGATTCTCACGCGGTCGGCCGTGGCCGTCGGCCGGACCGACGAGGTCGTCTCCCCGGCGCAGCGACAGCTGTGGGGTCTTGGCCAGGTCGCGGGGCTGGAGCTGCCGCGGTCCTGGGGTGGGCTGGTCGATCTCCCGGCGGATCCGGACGAGCGGGTGCTGGACCGGCTGGCCGGGGTCCTCACCGCGACCGGCGGCGAGGACCAGGTCGCGATCCGCGCCGCCGGGGTGTTCGGCCGCCGGCTGGTCCGGGCAGCGGGCGGGCCGGGGCGCGGGCGGGGCGGCTGGCGGCCGCGGGGCACGGTGCTGGTGACCGGTGGCACGGGCGGCCTCGGTGCGCAGGTGGCCCGCTGGCTCGTCGCCAACGGCGCGGAGCGGCTGGTGCTCGCGAGCCGGCGCGGACCGGCGGCCGCCGGGGCCGGCGAACTGCGTGCGGAGCTGTCCGCGGCGGGCGCCGAGGTCGTGATCGAGGCGTGCGACGTGGCCGACCGCGAAGCTGTCACGGCGTTGCTGGCCCGAGTGCCGGACGAGCAGCCGTTGCGCGCGGTCGTGCACGCGGCCGGAATTGCCGAGTACCGAGATCTGCTGAGCAGCTCGGCGGCCGATTTCGCCGTGGCCGCGGGGGCCAAGGCGGCGGGCGCCCGGCACCTGCACGACCTGACCGCGCAGCTCGACCTCGACGCGTTCGTGCTGTTCTCCTCGGGCGCGGCCGCCTGGGGAGGTGCCGGTCAGGCCGCGTACGCGAGCGCGAACGCCTACCTCGACGGCCTTGCCGAGCACCGACGAGCACGAGGACTCACGGCCACCTCGATCGCCTGGGGCCCTTGGCGGGCCGGAGGGATGGCCGCCGACGTGGACGACGAGGCGCTGCTGCGACGTGGCCTGCGCGCCATGGACCCGGAGCCGGCGCTCGCCGCGCTCGGCGAGGCGGTCGGGTCCGGAGCGGCGACTTGCACGATCGCGGCGATCGACTGGGCGCGGTTCACCCCCGCGTACACGATGGCGCGGCGCCGTCCACTGATCGAGGGCGTGCCCGAGGTCGTGGGAATCCTGAGTGCGGAGGAGGAGCCGGCCGGCACCGAGGCCGGCGACGAGCTGCGGACCCGCCTCGCGGCGATGGCGGAGGCCGAGCAGCGGATGAGCCTGCTCGAGCTGGTCCGCCGCGCGGCCGCGGAGGTGCTGGGCCTGCCCGGGCCTACCTCGATCGGGGCCGGCACCGCGTTCGGCAGTCAGGGGTTCGACTCGCTGACCGCCATGGAGCTGCGGACCCGCCTCGGTACCGCGACCGGCCTGACCCTGCCCGCGGCGCTCGTGTTCGATTTTCCGACGCCTGCGGAGCTGGCCGACGCGCTGCGCGAGCGGCTGCTGGGCGTCACCACCGCACGGGAAGCGGCCGTGGCCCGGGCCGTCGCCGACGAGCCGGTGGCAGTGGTCGGGATGGGGTGCCGGCTGCCAGGCGGGGTGAGCTCGCCGGAGGATCTGTGGCGGCTGGTGTCGGACGGGGTCGACGCTGTGTCGGGGTTTCCGGCTGACCGCGGCTGGGAGGCGTGGCCTGGTTCTGCCGGTGGCCGTGGCGGGTTTCTTGCCGAGGTGGGTGGGTTCGACGCGGGGTTTTTCGGGGTGTCGCCGCGGGAGGCGTTGGCGATGGATCCGCAGCAGCGGTTGTTGTTGGAGGTGTCGTGGGAGGCGGTGGAGCGGGCGGGGATCGATCCGTTGTCGTTGCACGGCAGCCGCACCGGCGTCTACGTCGGCGGGACGGTGCAGGAGTACTCGACCGTCCTGGTGAACTCCGCCGAATCCGACTCCGGCTACGTGCTGACCGGTGCCGCCGGGAGTGTCCTTTCCGGACGGTTGTCGTACTTCCTCGGCCTGCAGGGCCCGGCGGTCTCGGTGGACACGGCGTGTTCGTCGTCGTTGGTCGGGCTGCACCTGGCGGCGCAGGCGTTGCGCGGCGGTGAGTGCGACCTGGCTCTGGCCGGTGGGGTCGCCGTGATGTCGACGCCGGGCAACTTCGTCGAGTTCTCGCGGCAGGGCGGGCTGGCCGCGGACGGCCGGTGCAAGGCGTTCTCCTCCGCCGCCGACGGGACCGGCTGGGCGGAAGGCGTCGGTGTGCTCGTTCTGGAGCGGCTGTCGGATGCGCGTCGCAATGGGCATCGGGTGCTGGCGGTGGTGCGGGGTTCGGCGGTGAACCAGGATGGTGCGTCCAATGGTCTGACGGCACCGAACGGTCCTTCGCAGGAGCGGGTGATCCGGGACGCGCTGGCCGCTGCCGGCCTTGAACCGTCCGAAGTGGACGCGGTCGAAGGGCACGGGACCGGCACGAAACTCGGGGACCCGATCGAGGTCGAGGCGCTGCTGGCGACCTACGGGCGCGACCGGCTCGGTGGTGAGCCGCTGTGGCTGGGTTCGCTCAAGTCGAACCTCGGCCACACGCAGGCCGCCGCGGGCGTGGCGGGAGTGATCAAGGCCGTGGCGGCGCTGCGGCACGGAAGGTTGCCGGCGACGCTGCACGTCGACGCGCCGTCGGGAGAGGTGGACTGGTCGTCGGGCGCGGTGGAATTGCTCACGGAGGCCCGAGAGTGGCCGGCGACGGGCCGCCCCCGGCGGGTGGGGGTGTCGTCGTTCGGCATGAGCGGGACGAACGCGCACGTGGTGCTGGAGCAGGCTCTTGAGGAAGAGCCGGTGGTTTCCGAGCCGTCGGACGGTGTGGTGCTG
Source organism: Amycolatopsis sp. NPDC050768 (assembly GCF_040654155.1). Classification (NCBI taxonomy): domain Bacteria; kingdom Bacillati; phylum Actinomycetota; class Actinomycetes; order Pseudonocardiales; family Pseudonocardiaceae; genus Amycolatopsis; species Amycolatopsis sp. NPDC050768. The sequence goes on along the minus strand of NZ_JBFAHL010000035.1, from coordinate 5,222 downwards.
GTGCCGTTGTCGGGGGTGACGGACGCGGCGCTGGCCGGTCAGGCCGGGCGGCTGTCCGCGCATCTGGCTTCACATCCGGATGTTTCGGAGGTGGCGGTCGCGCACACGCTCTCGGTGGGGCGGTCGCGGTTCGAGCATCGTGCGGTGGTGATCGGTGACCGGACGTCGATGCCGGCGGGATTGTCCGCGGTGGCCGAGGGCGCCGAGTCTCCGGATGTGGTGCGCGGGACGGTGTCGGGTTCCGGTGGTGTGGCCGGGATTTTCGCTGGGCAGGGCGGCCAGTGGGTCGGCATGGGCCGGGCGCTGTGGGAAGCGTCGCCGGTGTTCGCGGAGTCGATGGCCGCCTGTGAACGGGCTCTTGCTCCGTGGGTCGACTGGTCGTTGTCCGACGTGCTGGACGATCCGGTGGCGATGGGCCGGGTCTCGGTGGTGCAGCCCGTGTCATGGGCGGTGGCGACCTCGCTCGCGGCGCTGTGGGCGGACGTGGGTGTGGTTCCGGCCGTGGTGGTGGGCCATTCGCAAGGGGAGATCGCGGCCGCGTGTGTTGCCGGGGCGCTGAGCCTCGACGACGCGGCACGGGTCGTCGCGGTGCGATCGGGCTTGATCGAACGGTCCTTGTCCGGGCTGGGCACGATGGGGTCGATCGCGTGGCCGGCCGAGCGGGTCGAGGAAGCGATCAGCACGTTGGGCCTGGCCGGTGTCGGCGTTGCCGCGGTGAACAGCCCGGCCGCGGTGATCGTGTCCGGGCCGGTCGGCGAACTCGAAACCTTGGTCGCGCACTGCGCGGCCAAAGGCGCGCGGGCGCGTCGGATTCCGGTGGACTACGCCTCGCACTCGGCCCAGGTCGACACGATCGCCGACGAACTGCGTACCGCGCTGAAGGGAATCACCCCGCAGACCTCGGTCATCCCGATGGTCTCCAGTGTCACCGGGCAACGCATCGACACGACCACCCTCGACGCGGACTACTGGGTGCAGAACTTGCGCTCCACCGTGCGGTTCGCCGACGCGATCACCGCCGTCGCCGAGAGTGGGTTCAGCCGGTTCCTCGAGATCAGCGCCCACCCCGTGCTGAGCGCTGCCGTCGAAGACACCACGTACGAGTCCGGGGCACCGGCCACCGTGCTCACCACCCTCACCCGCGACAACGGCGACCACCGCCAGTGGCTCACCGCCGTGGCCACGGCCTACGTCAAGGGGATCGACCTCACGTTGCCCCAACCGACGCCTCGGCCGGCGTACCTGCTCGAACTGCCGACGTATCCGTTCCAGCACCAGCACTTCTGGCTCACCCCGCGGACCACGGCCGCGGGCGGCGCGGCGGACGACGCGTTCTGGTCCGCGGTGGAGAAGCACGACGTGCCCGCGTTCGCGGAAGTCCTCGGCGGCGACCCGCCGGCGGAGTTCTGGGGGCAGGCCTTGCCGGTGCTGGCGCAGTGGCACGAAGGGCGCCGGCGCAGCGAGCGCCTCGACGCGTGGCGCTACCGCCTCACCTGGAAACGGCAGACCGGAGACCGACCGGCGAGGCCGTCGGGAACCTGGCTCGTCGTCGCTCCGGCCGCCGAGCAGAGCACGGTCGACGCACTGCTCGCCGAAGGCCTCGACGGCTTCGTCGTGCCGGCCGAGGCCGAGGCGACCCGGGAGCGGATTGCCGAGGACATCACGGACGCCCTGGCGCGGCACGGGAACCAGGCCGGCGACCTGACCGGTGTCCTCTGCCTGACGCCGCTGGACGAACGTCCGCTGACCCGGCACCCCGTGGTCCCCGCCGGTCTCGCCGGCACCGTCGCGGTGACGCAGGCGTTGGGGGCGCTGGAGATCGAGGTGCCGGTGTGGCTGTTCACCCGGGGCGCGGTCGCGGTCGACGACGCCGAGCCGGTGTCGGCCGGCCAGCGCGAGAGCTGGGGCCTCGGGCAGGTGCACGGGCTCGAGAACCCCCGGTCCTGGGGCGGCCTGGTGGATCTCCCGGCCGCGCCGGACGAGCACACCGCCCGTCGGGTGCTGGGCGTGCTCACCTCCGGTGAGGACCAGGTCGCGGTGCGAGCATCGGGCGTGTGGGCGCGCCGGCTCGTGCGCGGCGCGGGCGGCCCCGGGACGTGGACCCCGCGAGGGACGGTGCTGGTCACCGGCGGGACCGGTGGCGTGGGCTCGCACCTCACCCGCTGGCTCGTCGCGAACGGCGCCGACCGGGTAGTGCTGGTGTCGCGCCGCGGTGCCGACGCCGTGAGCGAGCCGGATTCGGTGGGTTCCGTGGTTTCGGTGGTCCGCTGTGACGTGGCCGATCGGGATGCGCTGGCGGAAGTTGTGGCCGGCCTTTCGGATGAGCTCACCGCCGTTGTCCATGCCGCCGGTGTCGCCAGCTACGGGCCCACTGCCGGCCTCACCCCGGACGATCTCGCCGAGGCGACGCTCGGGAAGGTCGCGGGCGCGCGGAACCTCGACGAGCTGACCGCGGATCTCGACCTCGACGCCTTCGTGCTCTTCTCGTCGGGCTCGGCGGTATGGGGCAGCGCGGGCAACGGCGCCTACGCCGCCGGCAACGCGTTCCTGGACGGGCTGGCGGAGCAGCGGCGGGCCCGCGGTCTGCCGGCCACGGCGATCGCCTGGGGCGCGTGGGGATCCGGCGGCATGCTGCAGGACAACGAAGGCGCGGCCGAGGCACTGACGCGGCTGGGCCTGCGGATGATGGACCCCGAGCTGGCCGTGGCGGCGATGGCCGAGGCCGTGGCCAGCGGTGAGACGGCGTTGACGGTGTCCGATATGGACTGGGCCCGGTTCACCCCGGCTTACACGATGGCGCGGCGCCGTCCGCTGATCGAGGACATCCCCGAGGTCGCCGCCGTGCTGAGGGAGCAGGCCGAGACCACAGCGGACACCTCGACCGGAGACGAGCTGCGCGAGCGCCTCGCCGGTCTGCTGGAGGCCGAGCGTCACGCGGTGCTGCTCGGCCTCGTCCGCAAGCATCTCGCCGCGGTGCTGCGATACGACTCGCCGGACGCCATCGCCGACGACCGGGCACTGGCGGAGCTCGGGTTCGACTCGCTCACGGCGGTCGAACTGCGCACGCGCCTGGGTGCCGAGACCGGGCTCGTCCTGCCGGCCACGCTCGTGTTCGACCACCCGACACCCGCGGCGTTGGCGCGGTTCGTGCTCGCGCGACTCGTGCCGGCCGAGCAGTCGCTCACCGACTTCGTGGACGTCGCCCGCGAGCTCAACCGGATCGCCGGCGCGCTGCCGGGCCTCGGCGCGGCGCGGGACGACGTCGCCCGGCGGCTGCGGGAGCTCCTGGCCGCGCTCGACGGCCCCGGCGAGGACCCGGACGCCGACGTCGACCTCGACACCGCGTCCGACGACGAGATCTTCGACTTCATCGATCACGACCTGGGTGTGTCCTGACCCGTCCCCGCTTACGCGACCATCACCCCGGAATGAGGAAGCATGACCGAGGACAAGCTGCGCACCTACCTCAAGCGCGTGACGACCGACCTGCAGCAGACGCGTCAGCGGCTGAAGGAGAGCCAGGAGCGGCAGCGCGAGCCGATCGCCGTGGTCGGTATGGCCTGCCGGCTGCCGGGCGGGGCCGACACGCCTGAGCAGCTGTGGCAGCTGGTCGTCGACGAGGTGGACGCGGTCGGCCCGTTCCCGACCGACCGCGGCTGGGACCTGGCCGCGCTGTACGACGCCGACCCGGACCGGTCGGGCACCACGTACACGACGCAGGGCGCGTTCCTGCGCGGCGCGGGCAACTTCGACCCGTCGGTGTTCGGCATTTCGCCGCGCGAGGCCTCGATGATGGATCCGCAGCAGCGGTTGCTGCTCGAGATCTCGTGGGAAGCGGTGGAGCGGGCGGGGATCGCGCCGTTGTCGTTGCGGGGCAGCCGGACCGGGGTGTTCGTCGGCGGCGCGGCGCTCGAACACACCGCGGCGCTGATGGGCGTGCCGGGCGGGGAGGCGTACGCGCTGACCGGCGGCACGGGCAGCGTGATGTCCGGCCGCATCGCCTACGTCCTCGGGCTCGAGGGACCGGCCGTGTCGGTCGACACGGCCTGCTCTTCGTCGCTCGTCGCGATGCACACGGCCATCCAGTCCCTGCGGCAGAACGACTGCTCGCTCGCCCTGGCGGGTGGGGCCGCGATTCTCGCCACCCCGTCGGGATTCGTGGCGTTCGCGCGTCAGCGCGGGCTGGCGGTCGACGGCCGGTGCAAGGCGTTTTCCGACGCGGCCGACGGGATCGGCTGGGGCGAGGGTGCCGCGGTCGTGCTGCTGGAGCGGCTGTCGGATGCGCGTCGCAACGGGCATCGGGTGCTGGCGGTGGTGCGGGGTTCGGCGGTGAACCAGGATGGTGCGTCCAACGGGCTCACGGCACCGAATGGTCCTTCGCAGGAACGGGTGATCCGCGACGCGCTGGCGAGTGCCGGGCTTTCGGCGGCCGAGGTGGACGCCGTCGAGGCCCACGGGACGGGCACGAAGCTGGGCGATCCGATCGAGGCGCAGGCGTTGCTGGCGACGTACGGGCAGGACCGGCTCGGGGGCGAGCCGCTGTGGCTGGGTTCGGTGAAGTCGAACATCGGCCACACGCAGGCCGTTTCCGGTGTGGCCGGCGTGATCAAGATGGTCGAGTCGTTGCGGCATGGGGTGCTGCCGGCGACGTTGCACGTCGGGGAGCGGTCGGCGGAGGTCGACTGGTCCGCGGGCGCGGTGGAACTGCTGACCAAGGCGCGGGAGTGGCCGGAAACGGATCGGCCGCGGCGGGCGGCGGTGTCGTCGTTCGGGATGAGCGGCACGAACGCGCACGTCGTGCTGGAGCAGACACCCGAGGAGGAGCCGGCCGAGGCGGGCGCCGGTTCCGGCGGGCCGGCGTCGTGGGTGGTGTCCGCTGGGTCGGAAGCCGCCTTGCGGGAGCAGGCCCGGCGGCTGGACACGGTGGCGTCGGAGTCGGCGTGGCAGGCCGGTGACCTCGGGTGGGCGCTGGCGGCGGGGCGGTCGCGGTTCGAGCATCGCGCGGTGGTGATCGGTGGCGACCGTGCGGCGCTGGTGGCGGGTGTGCGTGCGGTGGCCGAGGGTGTCGAGTCTCCGGATGTGGTGCGGGGGTTGGTGTCGGGTTCCGGTGGTGTGGCTGGTGTTTTTGCTGGTCAGGGTGGTCAGTGGGTTGGCATGGGTCGGGCGTTGTGGGAAGCGTCTGCGGTGTTTGCGGAGTCGATGGTTGCGTGTGAGCGGGCTCT
>NZ_JBFAHL010000034.1:0-65357 GCF_040654155.1 Amycolatopsis sp. NPDC050768 | reverse complement strand
ACAACCCCAGGCCTTTCATCTGGACCAAGACCGCCGCTGAGATCCTCGAGTCACTCGCCAACTTCTGCCGACGAATTTCTGACGCAGGACACTAGTAGATCAACACGAGTTTGCGGCCCTTGGTAGTGGTGACCAGTGTCGGTACCCCTGGTCGCCGGTCGTGGCCGACTTCGCCGTCAGGCTCCTCGTAGCGGCCGACGTGCTCGTCACCCTCAAGCATTCGTGCTCCCTCCTGGTTCGTTAGCCACGAAGACAGCGTCTCCTTGTCCGGGGTCCTTACCCTCCGCCGGCACTCGGTCCCGCCCCGCCTTGTCGCTGGGGGTCGGTGGGTGCGAGCGGGAGTTCATTCGTGGTGGGACTGGATGCCCCGCTCCCGCCGCGCTCGGGAGTCCGGCGGGATGAGCAGGAAGCACATCAGCCCCCCGAGCTGCTGTGGGGAGGGATGCAGCGGAACGGGTGGCATGAAGCCGGCGCGGGGTCGCCTCCAGGCGAGTGCCGCAGCCCGGAGCCGAAGACTCGCGGCCCGGGAGGCCAGTGGGTGGAGCCCGAGGACACCACCGCACCAGCAATGACTTGCAACGCTGCCCGACCGCGGGTATTCCACAGTGGACGCTGCGAGATGCTCTCACCCCGGCTCCACCGTCAAGAGGAACCAACCCCACGTCGGGCAACCCCTCTACCACAGTTTGCTGTCCCGGCGAGTTCGCCGATCACGTTCGCCGCGTTGTCGAGCGCGTCGACGCCGATGGACTCGACCACCATCTACCGCAGGTTCCCTCGCAGTCGGAGCCGTGCTCGCCGACGCGGAGGTTGGAGCCTGCGAAGAGGAGTAGTTGCGCTGCGGCCCAGACGTCGTGGTCGGCGCAGGCAAGAAGTGCAGTCACGGCACGGAGTTGCGACCAGTTGGCAGATCAGGACCAGGACGCGGGTGAACGGGAGGCGTGTTGTCCGCCCAGCTGCTGAGAAGTATGTGGCAGACCATAGTGACGGGCTAGTCGTCCATAACCGGGCTGACCGCTGCCACGACCAGCTCGCGCACCCGTCAACGCGTGGTGTTCCGGCTGAATAGCAGGAGCGGTTCCTTCACCTGCGGTGATGAGGTCAGGGGGGGTCGGTGGTGCCGGCCCGGTAGCGGCCTTGTTCGAGGTAGGCCTCAGTGGTGGCGAGGCTGACGTGGCCGAGGTTACGGGAGATCTGGCAGAAGACCGTGGACTTCAGCGGCGATGGCGTAGAGGTACCGAGCCGCGCGCAAGTGCACGGAATCGGCGGTCGCGCGGACAGTAGCGGCGTGCGCGCGGAACGAGTTCGCGCCGCGGCGCCGCGCAGCAGGCTGCGGCGCAGGTACCGGCCGGGCGCGGCGACTGCCGGCCGGCAAGGATGCGCGAGCGCTCTCCGACGAACAGTGCTTCGGGACGGATGCCCTCGTCCGTGGCGAACTATCCCGAACCTCGCATGCGCATAAAACCGCGGTTCACCGGTGATCTGCCGCCAGCCGTGCGAGGTCGTCGAGGGCGGTGAGTGTCTCGGCTTCGGGCAGCGTGGGCAGCAGGAACGTGTAGCGCTCGACGCCGGCTTCGGCGAAACGCTTGATCGCGTCGGCGTCGGTGGAGCCGTCGCCGAAAACGGTGAACGGCACGTTGGTGCGACCCTGTTCACCGAGCCAGTCGCGGACGCGGCGGATCTCGTCGGCGGAGGTCTGCTGGGTCGGCAGCCAAGCGTCACCGTGGCGGGCGAGCCGGCGCAGCGCGGCCGGGCTCCCTCCGCCGATGTAGATCGGCGGGTGCGGGGTCTGCACGGGCTTGGGCCAGGCGAAGATCGGGTCGAAGTCGACGTGCTTGCCGTGATATTCGGCCTGCTCCTGGGTCCAGATCGCCTTGAGCGCCTCGATCTGCTCGTCGAGCCGCTCACCGCGGGTGCGCAGGTCGATGCCGTGGTTGGCCGTCTCCTCGCGGTTCCAGCCCACGCCGACGCCGAACGCCACCCGCCCGCGCGACACCAGGTCGAGTGACGCGACCTCCTTGGCCGTGTAGAACACATCGCGCTGGATCAGCAACGCGATGCCCGTGCCCAGCACAAGGTTCGACGTGTTCACCGCGGCCGCGGTCAGCGCGACGAACGGGTCCAGCGTGCGGTAGTACCAGCGCGGGATGTCGTCGTAGCGGGGGTGGGGGCTCTTCCGGCTCACGGGGATGTGCGAATGCTCGGCCAGGAACAGCGAGTCGAAGCCCCGCTCCTCCAGGGCCTCACCCAGCACGTCGGGCCGGATGCCTTCATCAGTCACAAACGTCGAGATCCCAAAGTCCATGACTCCTTCTACCAGATGGGCCACAGCGATATTCCCAGCCAGACACTCGCCGGCACCGCTGATCGGGACGAACGCGCCGCACTTCCCTGCACTTAGGGCAGTTCGAACGACCCGCAGGTTTGCAGTTTTGCCCAAAGTTCATCCAATCAGTGAGAGCGCGGTCCGCACCGTCTGGATCTTTCGTTTGCTGCTGCTTCACCCCGCGGCGACTCCAAATAGTCGCGCGCAGCCGGACGGCTACCCGCCGAGTCAGCTACCGGCCGGTTCAGGCGAGGGTGGGCGTCGGTGGTCACCGTGGCCGCGTGCGCATCCACGCCATTCAGGGCAGGGAAGCGCTCGGGCACGGGACCGGCAACGCCTCGGCAGCCTTGTGACCGTGATCATGACGCTGAACGCAACTAGCATGGCTAACGTGTAAGTGGGGTAGGTCGGCGCGCACGTTCGTCACGCTTTCGAAGGGTCTTTTGCGATGACTACCCCATCCGTTCTGATTCGGGGTTCAACACCAGCTATGCCAGCCCCTCAATGCTGTGATTTCCACCATATTTGCTGTCTTTAATGTGGCCCGCAGGTCAAATTTTGGCGTGTTTTCACAAGCGACCGTTACTTTTTTGGATGATCATGGAAGAATATGACTTTGTCGTGATTGGAGGCGGGACAGCCGGATGCGTCCTGGCCTCGCGGCTCTCCGCGGACCCGACGGTGACGGTGATGCTCCTGGAGGCCGGTAACGCCGACGCTCCTCCCGCCGTGTCGGACCCGGGTTCCTGGTTGTCGCTGGCTGGCACGGGGGCAGACTGGGCGTTCTCCACAACTCCCCAGACGCACACTGAAGGCGCCGTGCATCCCGTTCCGCGGGGAAAAGTTCTCGGGGGATCGAGCAGTATCAACGCATTGATGCATATCCGCGGGCACGCTCTCAGTTACGACGCTTGGGAGAAGGGAGGTGCGGTGGGGTGGAATTATCAGGAGATGCTGCCGTTTCTGAAGCGCAGCGAGAGCGCGCCGGGACGCGATCCAGCGTACCGGGGAACCAGTGGACCGATGACAGTGGCGCCGGCCCCCGACACCCATCCACTGTTCGAGTCCCTTCTAGGCGCCGCGATCGAAACGGGCCATTCCTACCGCGACGACCTCAATGGGGCACAAGGCGAGGGCTCGTCGTGGATTGAAGTGAATGTCGTCGGTAGGAAGCGACAGTCCGCCGCTGACGCCTACCTGCGCCCGATCCTGCATCGCCGCAATCTCACCGTCGTCGACCGCGCTTTCGCCTCCAGGCTCGTCCTCGAGCGGCAGAGATGCCGCGGTGTCGTCTACGTCAGGGACGGCGAGGAGCATACGGTCGAGGCTCGGGGTGAGGTCGTCCTCACCGCCGGCGCGTTCGGCTCGGCGCAACTGCTGATGGTGTCAGGAGTGGGACCGGCCGACCAGCTGCGCGAAGTCGGCGTCAAGGTACGGGCAGACCTACCCGGTGTGGGTGAGAACCTGCACGACCATCCGCTCGTCTCTCTTGCGTACACGGCGCGTCAACCGGTTGAGAGGGGCTTCTTCCGTAAGCCGGAAGTCCGGTTCAGCAGCGGACTTGACGACCAGCCAGATTTGCAGATGATCTTTTTCGACAGCCCCCTCTATCCTCGTTTGCGGCCGGGAGAGGAGAGCGGGTACTCGGTACGCGTAGCGCTGATGACCCCGTTCAGCCGCGGCTCGCTCCGCCTGGCCGACGCGGATCCCCGCACGGCGCCGCGCATCGACCCGAACTACCTGGGCGACGAGCGCGACCTCGACCGCCTCGTCGTCGGTCTCCAACGAGCCAGGGAACTCGGCGAGGCGAGATTCCTCGACGGCTGGCGCGAACGCGAGACATCCCCCGGAGCTGCCGCACGCGGCGACGCCGACCTGCGCGACCACGTTCGGCGGAGTTTATCCACCTACCATCACTTTGTGGGCACCTGCCGCATTGGTACGGACACACATGCGGTTGTGGCGCCGGATCTGCGGGTGCATGGCATCGAGAATGTCCGCATAGCCGACGCGTCCGTCATGCCCTCGGTCGTTTCGAGCAACACTAACGCCACCGTGCTCGCCATCGCCGAGCGGGCGGCCACATTTCTGACGTCAGGAAGACCCGTCCCCGACCGGTGAAGCCACACGGACCCCCGTCACGGTCCGCCTGAACCGCCGGGCCGTCGCAGCGTACGTACCGGCATGAGGCATCGAAGCCGGTTCTGCGGGCCGTCGCCTCTGATTGTCTGAGCTCGGATCGAGTAATGCTCTACTCCGGCTGCCGCGACCCCTTCGGCGAAGACATCGAACGCATCGCGCTCGACCCGCGCCGGACCACCGAATTCGACTTCCCAGCGTTGCCCGGCAATACCCGCCTGCGGCGACGGTTTCGTTTCCTGCACCTCTTAGACGTGTCCTGGGGGTGTGCGGAGCGGGTGCGCGTCCGCATTTTTGTCGAGTTCCGCCGCTCGGTGGCGAATTCCATCCACCCGCGGCGGTCGCGGAACCGGCGGCGCTGAGTTCGGTCAAAACGATCACTGGGAAACCGAACTCAGCGCCCGGGTTCGGATGGCAGAGGCGGGTCTTCGCCTGCGGTGATTAGGTCAGCGAGGGTTGGGCGTCGGTGGTCAAGTGCTGCTCCGCGCGGTGAGGGCAGGGAATTACTCGAACGTACGACCGGCACGGTATCGAAAGCCTTGTGATCCTGATCATGACGCCGAACGCGAATAACGTGGCTAACGTGTGGGGTCGGTTCGACTCGCACGTTCGCCACGCTTTCGAAGAGTCGTTCGAGCTGACTACCCCTCCTGGTCTGTTTCAAGGTTCGGGGCAGGCCTGGTAGCTCAGTACGGACTGAAGTTCGCTACTCCCGACTGGCTGGCAGACGTCATCGCCCGGTGCAGGCTCAAACTGCCACCGGGCCGCAACAAGTCCCGTTGCGGTGGGCGCGCCGCCGTGACGGCCTACCTTCGTAGGAGCCGACCGGCGGCGGTAACCGAGGTTGAGGAATCACACCCACCCATCCCGTCACGGAGCCTACGTTCGTCCTCGGTCGAACATTCGGAGGTATGCGCCGGGTGGTCAGGGGAGCGTGACCTCGGCCAGAACGGTGAACTCGCGCCTTGCGCCTGGCTGCTTCAGTGCGGGAACGTGTCGGGCGCGCAGGCGAGCCGGTCGTAGGCGTGGGAGCCGCTCGAGGAACCGTGGTATCGAGGCACGCCCATCGTGCTGATCCGTATGAAATCCTCACCGACAAGGTCGCTCGGTGTCCCTGTCAACCGCCACCGGGTGCGAGCGCCCGGCCCCGGCCCCGAATCCAACGAGCCGCACGTAGCCTGTGACAGCAGCGGTTGAACCGGAGGTGGCCGTATCCCAGGACTTGGTGATCGGCGCCCAGCACTTCGGGTTTCACGCCTGCCGTTCTCGGCGATCATGGGAGACAGTTGCTATGCGTGGCCAAGGACGTCGGGCGTCGGCGGGCAGCCGACGCTCGCGAGGTCGACGAACCCTCCGCGATGTCGCCATGAGCGAAGTTGTGTACGCCGCCGTGCCGCCGACTCGTGAAAACTGACCCCCAGGAGTCTTCCGAAAGTTGACCCCCTCTGATGTAGGAGGGTGTTGAACGTGGAGGACTGGGCGGAGATCCCCCGGTTGCATCGGGCTGAGGGCGTGCCGATCAAGGAGATTGACCGGCGGTTGGGGATCGCGCGGAACACGGTTCGGGCGGCGTTGAGGTAGAAGGGGCGCCGTCGTATCAACGGGCTGCGCAGGGGTCGTTGGCGGGATGCGTTCGAGCCGCGGATCCGGGTGTTGCCGGCGGAGTGGCCGCGGATGCCGGGACCGGTGATCGCGCAGAAGATCGGGTGGCTGTACTCGATGTCGCCGCTGAAGAAGAAGCTGGCGGCGTCGCGGCCGGAGTATGCGGGGATCGACCCGGTCGACCGGGTGGTTTACGAGCCCGGCCAGATCGCCCAGTGCGACCTGTGGTTCCCACGAGCCGCGGATCCCGGTCGCCGCGGGTCAGGAACGCGTCGCGGCAGGCCGGGGACATTCTGTCCGGGATGCGGCAGCGGATCAACGGGATCGGACGAGTCACGAAGCGGCTGGTCTGGGACCGGGAGTTCGCGATCGGCGGGACCGCGCGGGTGAGCACCCCGGCGGCGGCGTTCGCCGGCACCCTGGCCACGAAGATCGTGCTCGCGCCGCCGCGAGACCGTGAGTTCAAGGGCATGGTCGAGCGGAACAACCAGTTCCTGGAGACCTCGTTTCTGCCCGGCCGGGTCTTCACCGGTCCGGCGGGCTCCAACACCCAGCTCGACGAGTGTCTGGCCACGGCGAACAACCGGATCGTCCGGGCGATCCAGGGCCGACCGGTCGAACTGCTGGAGACCGATCGCCAGGCGATGCTGCCGCTGTGCTTCCGCAACGCCGTGAGCGTGGCTGTCACGAGCCGGCTCTGTGGGGCGATGGGAGTCAGGTGAAGTAGCGCAGCCAGACGTATCCCCAAGCCATCGCCGTACTGAGGACAGTGACGACAAGGCCGTAGCGGGTGAACTGCCAGAAGGTGATGGCGTGGCCGGTGCGGGCGGCGATGCCGATGGCGACGACGTCGGCGCTGGCCGCGACCGCGGTGCCGTTGCCGCCGAAGTCGGCTCCGAGCGCGAAGGCCCACCAGAGGGCTTGTCCCGTCTGGGCGTCGGGTACCTCGGCGACCATGCCTTCGACGATCGGAGTCATGGTGGCGACGTAGGGAATGTTGTCGAAGAACGCGCCCAGCGCGCTCGATCCGAAGAGCAACGCGGTTGCCGCGGCGAGGTGGTTGTCGCCGAAAATCTGTGTCGTCCAGCCGCCGGCGGTCTCGATGACGCCGGTGTGCGCGAGCCCGGCGACCATCACGAACAAGCTCATGAAGAAGACGAGCGGAGCACGGAATGCAGCCCGAAGCAGAGCACTACCGCGGCGAACACGACCAGGCAACGGCGCAGCATGCGCGGATCGGTGATCGCGCGCCGTTCGTGCAGAGCCAGCACCGCGGCCACGTGCTCGGGGTGGTAGCGGAAAGACTTGCGGAACAACAGTCTGGTGAACAGCACGAAAGCCACGAAGACGATCACCACGATCGGTGCCATGTGGACGGGGAAGTCGGTGAACGTGAGCCCGGCGCGGCTGCCGATGATGATGTTGGGAGGATCGCCGATCAACGTGGCCGCGCCACCGATATTGGACGCGAGGATCTCGGTGATCAGATAGGGCTGGGCGGGGATGCGCAGCCGGTTGCAGACGACCACCGTGACCGGGGCGACCAGCATGATCGTGGTGACGTTGTCCAGGAACGGGGAAGCGATCGCCGTGATCGTCATGAACATCACCATCAGCCGGTAGGGCCGGCCTTTGGCCCTTTTGGCCGCCCAGATGGCGAGGTAGTCGAACACGCCAGTCGACGCCCGCATGCTCGGAGAAAAACACCTCGGTACCCGGGATCAGGCCCAGCACCGCCATGAGACCGGCGGCGACCAGCGCCACTTTCGTCTTGTCGGCCTTCTCCGTAGCGATGAAGAAGAACGCGACGACGAAGATCACCAGCGAGAGAACTGCGGTCACGGCGACCCTCCCCGCGGCCAGGCACACCGGACCCGGACGGGGCGACGAGCGACGTCATCGGCGGCAGAATGACGCACCACACGAACCTCCGAACCTAGGTGCCGTCGCCGACGGCTTCGGCAGATGGCCCGGGTGCGCGCTATTCCTCGGGGCCGAACACCGCCAGCCCCGTGATCAGCCGCTCGAGGGTAATGGCGCCGACGAGCAAGCCCATGTCGTCGACAACGGCCACGAGCGGACTGTGCTGCCGGGCCATCAACACGGCGGCCTCGAACAACGTCGCGTCAGCGCGAACCGTCACGGGCTTCGCGAAACGCTGGGGAGCGCAGTCACCGACCGTTCGCCCGGCCAGCTCCAGCCAGAACCGGTCGGCGTGGTCCTCGTCGACCGCGCGGACGAGTGCCAGGTCTTCCCGGTATGACTCCGGTACCGACCACAGGTACTTCATCGTTGCGACGTCCAGCGACGGCGCGAAAGGTTCTGCCTTGACCCGCGGCGCCACGCGGCGAGCAGCCGCGTTGGCCGCTCGTCGGCCGAGTCCTCGGTGCGCACACGGCCCGACCGCCCTCGCCGCCGATGCCGTTACCGGCGGGCCAGGCGGGCGCCGGCAGCTAGGGCTTGACGAGGAAGATTCCGGCCACCGATCGACGCTGTCCGTTCGGTGCGAAGACGGCCACTCCGTTTCCGGTGTCGACCTCCAGGCGGTAGCCGTCGATCGTGCGCAGCACTTCGGAACCGTCGGGCCGCTGGTGCACAACGCCGCTGGGCAGATCTGTGGGATCGAGGTTAAGGAGCACGAAGGTCAACCCGGATTCGCAGGGCGCATTCCAGTACACGATGCCGTCGACGCCCACCTGGTAGGGGATGACCGCGTCGAGCTGAACAGTGCCCGGCTCGTCGACGTCGGCGGCGAGCAGCAGCATGCGTACCGTGCCGTCAGCTGTGGGAACGTTCATGTCTTCCGCCCTCCGTCGGGTTCGTGCGAGCAGACTCTTCGCCGGCGCCCGTCGGGTACCAGCGCTGGGCAGCCGGTGATGGGTAGACGGAGCGCAGCGTCCAACCCGTTGCATGGCGGAGGTCACCACCTGCGCTCGTGCTGTGGGCGGAGCTCCGCGGGGAAGAAGATCGAACGAGCCGCACTCGAATGGCCCAGAGATGATCAATCTCGATGGGGTGGCACCGGCCGTTTCTCAACTGCGCCGCCGATCCGCCAGGCTGCGGTGCGCCGCTTGGCCGTGTCGGTTGTTCAGCTCTCGCACCAGCGGAATGTCCGCACCACCGTCCGCCTTCGCGGCCCACCGCGCAGGGCGTCGGTGATCTGCCGGGGCTCCGGTCGTTTCCGGCCGACGCTGGTCAGTCCCAGCAGTTGAACAGCAGCTCGCCCAGGGTGGCCGGCCGCCAGTGGCGCGCCTGGGTGCGTTCGGCCCCGGCGAGGCTGGACAAGTCCAACTCCTCGACCGGCGTCGCGAGTTCGACTTGGCCGAGCACCCGGAACCCGGCCAGGGCGAACTGCCCCGCCCAGTCCGGCGGCTCATCGAAAGTCCGTGGCGATCCCCAGCCTTGCGGTGGTGCCGACGGAAACGCGACCACGGCGAGGTGGGCGTGACACAGGACCGTACGGGACCATCCGCGGCCGGTGATCGTGACCACGTGGAAGGTCGCCGTCGCGAGACGGGTCACCACACCGACGCGGCCGCCAGCGGTCCTCGCCGCCGCGAAGCAGACCGCGCGGAAGCGGGTCAGGTCCGTGCTGGGCAACGGTTTTCCACCCGCGTCCCAAAAGCCCGTCGCGCCCCGGTCGACGCGCCACGGCAGGCCGCCAGTCAGGACCGCCGGCGCCTTCGGGTACTCGGGGTTCTTGCGCGCTGCCACGCCGGAATCCTGCCACTCCCGTGCACCACGGGCAGGCGTCGGAGGACAGGACGTTCCACGCTTGCCTCAAACCGGCCTCGCGAAACTCGTCTCCAGGAAAGATCACCGGCGCGGCCGCCTCAACACGTCAGGGTCTCGGCTTCCGTGCTGCCCGGTATTCCTGTCCGCGCTCGTCCGACTGTTTGTAGACGACGTCGGGTGCTTGCGGTGCCGGCCACACGGAAAGCAGGTAGTTCTCGACGGGTTCCTGGACGTTGAGATGGGGGGCGATGTCGCGGCCGCGGGCGTGCACGCGTACCCGGTAGGTGCCGGGTCCTGTGTGGGCCAGCTCGGGGAAATCCGGCGGGTCTTCCATGATGCCGTGCACGATGAGTTCTCCGTACTCCGACTCGAGCGAGACTTCGGCGACTTCGTCCCAGCCGTCGAGGTCGACCGAGTCGGGTGCGGTGTCGAGCAGTTGCAGGGTCACGGTGACCGAACCCGTATGGATGCCGGTGAGGACAACCGCGCCGTTGACGAGATCCGTCCCCACGAAACCGTTGACGCGGGCAAGGCGTGGCGCGGGCAAGTCCGCACTCACGTCCCTGATGACGAAGTGACCGTGACTCATGTGCAGGTCAGCGGTCGTTGTCCTCACCGGCTTGTTCATGCGTCCCCTCGCTCGGCTACGTGATCGTTACCCAGAACGGGTCGTTGTTGATCACACGTTTTCTGTAAACCCCGCAACACTCACCGCAGGCGCCACCTACACACCAGACGCCACCCGCGGCACCGTCCTGACCACCGACGGCAGCACCGGGTACGCCCACCCACACCATGGCCCTCTACATCAACGGAACACTCGCCCAAACCGTCACCGACGTCACCGGATGGAACGCCACCGGCCCCTTCACCATCGGCCGAGGCAAATACGGCAGCACGAGTACGTTCTACTTCCCCGGCAGCATCAGCCACCTGCAAGCCTGGAACTACACCCTCACACCCACCCAGGTAACGGCGCTCGCCCAACAAATCAACTGAGAAGCCGCTGACAGGACGCCGCACCACACCGCGAGTGTGGTGCGGCGTCCTACCGCGTCGCGAACCAGGGCGCGAGCAGCACCTCCACATCCGCATCCAACAACACCCGCCGGCTCCCACCGAAGCCCTGCCAACGCGACGCTTCACGCGCGGCATGGAAACCCACCGCGTACGCGTGCATCAGCAAAACCATGAGCTCACCGAGCCCGCCAGCTTCAGCGTGCCCAAGCAGTCACCGACAGCAGCGACACTCCGACCGCTCAACGACGGGTAGCGACTGTACGTTTCTCCGCAGGTCAGAGCCACATCGAGGGCGCGGCAGCGGACATCCGAGATGCCTCTCGCCCAGTGGCCAACCGCCAACACGAAGCCAGACTCACACTCACCACGCACTACATCCACAGCATCGTGGCCGACCGCGCCACGTCTCAACGCCCGCGGACTTTCAATCCCCTCGTTAGTGATGTCAACGAGTGTTACATAGTGCGCCCAGGGTTGATCTGCGCAGGTCAAGGCGCATTTTTCATGAGCGTTTGTGTCGGCCGGTGTCGCTCCGTATCGGGCGCTCCGTGAGCAACGGAGCCCAACCGGAGACGGGGTCGGCTAGCTAGGCCGCAGCAGGTGGTTCGAAGATCGGGCCCTGGCTTCATTCGGCTCGCTGTCCGACACGGAGGACGCTCAGATAATGGCGTGATACTCGAGAGCCCATCCGCTTGCGGATGGGCTCGGCAATGGCGTCGAGCAGGGGCTCGCGGACGTCGTGGTCGAGCCTCCGATACAGCGACATCGCGCGAAGGAGGTCGGCAAATCCGTCCCCGTTGAACCACTGAACGGTGGGGTACCAGCGCACGATCGATGGACCGAACAATTCGCGGGTGATGGCGGCTCCGCACGACGGTGATCCGCTTCTTCGCGAATGCGGGCAACGCGGCCGCGACCGGTCGGGAGCTGCGCCTGCGCCGCAACACCGTTCGTTACCGGATCCACCAGGCCGAACTACTCCTCGGCCACCCCATCGACCAGCGCTGGATGTACGTCGAACTCGCCCTGCGCTGCCTCGAGGTCTACGGCTCGGACTTCCTCACCGCGAACCCGTGACGCGCTCCGGCCTCGTCACTTCACTTCCAAGCAGCGCCACCGCGACCCGGTCGTCGAGCCGACGTGCGCTCAGCCCTGGGGTGGCGGACGCGAAGGTGAACGGGGTCCGCTCAACGCTTGCGCGGGCATCTCGGGTCGCAGCCAGCCGGGGTCCAGGCTGCTGCTCCCTCGGCCGGAGTCCCTGGGGAGTCCGGCCGAGGGTGCTGGTCAGGAGCCGCAGTTCGTGGCGTCGCCTGCCGGGTGCCTTGTGGGCACCTGCAGCACGGTCCCGGGCCTGACCTGGCGCACGTCATCGCTGCCGCTGCCGACCCGGACCGGGAGCGGCGGGCCGGAGCGCAGGGTCAGTTTCGTCGTTCGCGCGCCGACGGACAGGTCGAACGAGCGGCCGTGCCACTTGATCCCGGTGAGGTCGACACCCGGCAGTTGCGGCGGCAGGAAGGGATCGACGGTGACGGCGTCGGTTCCCCAGCGCAGCCCGGTGAACCCGTAGAGGAACTCCTGCAGATAGCCGCCCTGGCCGGTGGTGAAGTCGAACGCTCCGCCGGTGCGGGTCTCGTACCACTGGTCGAACGGTGCCGCCAGGTACGGGTCCGCGCTCTTGCGCAGGGAGGTGTAGACGTCGCAGCCCCGCGACCCGAGGGCGGCACCGGCGATGGTGGCGATCGCGTCCGTCATGGACGGGCCGTCGAGGTCGGTGCGCTGCTGGTAGTAGTCGAGGTCGTTCTGGGCGAGGCCAGGCGACATCGGCACCGCCAACGGGTACTGCAACAGCGTGACGTCAGCCTGTTTGATCGTCTGCCCGGAGTACCCGTCGAACTCGGGATGGATGTTCGTCGTGGTGTCGACCGGGATCTTCAGGCCGTCGGCGACCTTGTGCCAGGCCGGATCGGCGGCCCGGCCGAGGATGCCCGCGGCGCGGATCGCGATGCGCAGCGAGGCTTGCGCTCCGGCGTTGGTGGTCACGCTGTTGTCGACGTTGTCGTGGTACTCGTCCGGACCTTTGACATCCCTGATGGCGTAACCGCCGGCCGGGTCGGGGACGGCACGCGTGGCCCAGTAGTCGGCGATGCCCTGCAGCACGGGCCAGGCCTTGTCCCGCAGCCAGGTCTTGTCACCGGACGCTTCGTAGTACTGCCACTGCGCCAAGGCGATGTCGGAGTTGATGTGGATTTCCTGCTTGCCGTCGGGGGACCAGTCCGGGGTTGTCTCCTTGCCGGTCAGCGCGCTCTGCCACGGGAACTTAGCGCCCTTGATCGGGTGGTCCGGAGTGGACAGTGCCGCGGCGGCGGCCTGAGCCGCCGGCAGGCGCTGCTGCCGGTAGGTGTTCGCGTCGGCGGCGATGTCGGGGTACTGGGCGAGCAGCGCCGGGTACATCCACGTCTCCGTGTCCCAGAACACGTGACCGCTGTAGCCGTCCGAGGACAGACCGCCGGGGCTGGCGCTCCAGACGACGCCGGCGCGCACGCTCGCGAGCAGGTAGAACATCGACGCGTGGACCTGCGTGGTCATGGTGGGGTCACCGGGAATCGAGATGCTCGACCGCCACAGGCGTGACCAGGCATCGCGGTTGCGTGCCAGCGCGCGCTGATAGCCGTCCGCGGCGGCGTGGGCCGCGGTCTTCGCGGCGGCCTGCTGCGGAGTCGCGGCTGCGAGCGGCCGGTCGGTGTCGACGCTGGAACCGACGCCAACGTATTTGGTGATCCGCAACGGCTCTCCGGCGCGGACCGGGAAAGTCGCTCGCTGTCCGGCACCGCCGTCACCCGGGTCGGCGATCGCCTGGGTCGGCACCGTCTTCCCGCCGATGCGCAGTACCGAGTTCAGGCCGGCGGTGACCAGGTTCCCGTTGCTCACGACGGTCTGCGACAGTGTCGCGGTCTTGCCGTCCACGCGCGGGTCCGTCGTCGAGGCGTGGTCCAGGCCCCTGCCGTCGAACTCGTCGACGACGGTGGCCGTTCCGCTCCAGTGCGGAACGGCCTGCACGCTCACCGTGCCCAGGTGGCCGTCCGCGCGGTTGGCGTTGACCTCGTAGGCAAGGCTGGTCGTATCGCCCGCGGGCGAGGTCCAGTCGAACGACGTGGTCAGCAAACCGGTGCGCAGGTCCATCGACTGCCGGTACTTCGTGGTGGTGCCGACCGTGGCCGGGGCGATCTGCGTCGGTGGCTGTGCGCCGTCCGGATACAGCGCGAGGTAGTCGACGTTCACCCGCGCGGTGTCCCCCTCGGTGACGGTGACCTCGAGCGTGTTCGCGCCCGCGTTCAACGTCACCGGCACAGTCACCACCGCCCAGTCGTCCCAGCTGGCCAGGCTGGGCACGGACAGTTGCCGGAACGTGCCGTTCACGCCGATGTGGATGGTCTGCGGGCTGCCGCTGCCGTTGCCGTACCGCACGGCCAGCGTCGCCGGGCCGGCCGGCGCGTTCCGGACCGGGATGACGCCGCCGCCGCCGACTGTCGGGGTGTCGTTGCTGTTCAGGCCGGCCAAGTAGCTCCCGACGATCGAGCCGGGGTGGGAGGACTCGAGGAACGCGCCCCCGGAAACCTTCCCGTACGCGGTCGGGCACAACTGGCCGAACCCGCAGGACCAACCCTCGATCCCGTAGACGTCGCCGCCGCGGCCGAACCCGAGCGTGGTCCAGGCCGGCAGGCTCGCTCGCTCCTCCTGCCCCGCCGCGGGCGCGCCGTAGAAGCCGGCGAGCTCGGACTGGGTGACGATGGGCATGGTGCTGTACCCGTGGCCCGCCGCGGGCACCCGTGCGGCGAGGTAGCCGTTGCCGACAAACGTCGGCGAGTAGTTCTCCGCCGTGTCGCTCGTGCTCAGCACCCAGCCGTCGCCACCGCCGCCCGGCCCCGCCACCGGGGCGGCCGAGGCCGGCACCGTCACCAAGCCCAGCAGCAGACCACCGACCGCCAGCAGGAAGCCCGCCCTGCCCCTGAGCCCGCCCGAGCGGAAACGGCCCCACGCCCGCCCGCGGCGCGAGGCGCGAAGCCTCGTTCTGCCGGCTTTCGTGGCCTCGCCGTGCATCTTCATCGAAACGGCACCTCCTCGCGGCGGAACGCCCGGCGGCGAGACAAGCCAACCGCTAGCTGAGCGGCCTGGCCACATTCCGATACCCACCACGGCGTATATGTTGCGGGCAACAACATATAGGCGGGAAGAGGGTTGGTAAAGAGCAAAGCAGTGCCGTCGGGGGGCCTGGAGTCACCAGCTCGCGCGCCGACGCGTGCCAGATCTGCGCCGCAGCCTCGCGCTGTCCGTCGGCCAAGGTCCGGACCAGGTCGCCGGCCGCAGGGCGCGCTGCCGATGCCACGCAACAACGCCTTCGGCAGCAACGAGATTCAGGCTTGCCTGACGACGTCGTCCGAGCCTGAAAAGAACGCCACCGCGAGGTCGAACTCGCCGACGCCACGGTGCGGCCCCGCAGCGACCACCTGAGCGTTCTGGGCTTGGTCGCGAGCGTTCTACCCCGACATTCATCAGTCACAGGCGGCCGTAGCTGTTCAGCCGCAATGAGCGAGCGAAAAGCTTTGAGCTGGCCAACCGCTCCAACAGGACCACACCCGCTGCGTGACGAGACAGCTCCTCGTCACGCTCAGTCAGCGCAGCGCCACTGCGGCCCAGGCGTTGCCGGTCATCGGCCGTTCGATGCGGGTGATGCCGTGATGTGCGAAGTAGGTGATCGCGCGGTCCAGGAAGCCGGCGCAGGTTGGGCCTTTCTCGTCCGAGAGGATTTCGGAGTGGGCCAGCCGGCTGTGGTCGTCGACCAGGGAGTGGACGTCGTCGAACCCGATCTTGACGCTGCGGTCGCGGGTGGCTTCCCGCTTGGGCCCGGCCGTGGGCTCGCCAGCCGCCGTCGTCGGGGATGCGGCCGATCTTCTTGAGGTCCATGTGGACCAGCTCGCCGGGCCGTTCCCGCTCATACCGCACCGCCGTGGTGGTGCTGGCGCGGATCAGCAGTCCGGTGATCGGGTCCAGTGCGGCCAACCGCGGAACCCGGTGGCGGGCCAGCACCCGCGACACGGTCCGGGTCGGCACACCCAGCTCGGCGCCGAGCCAGGCCTGTATGGCACCTCGACTGGTCGGACGCCCTCGTGTGTTCCCGGACGCGAACAACACATTGCGCGTGCTGCGATACCTGTGCGACCTCAAGTGGACACCCTGTGTGGCCCGCCCGGCTGGCCCGCCGCGCACCAGGCAACCGACGAGCTCGCCGACCGTGCCGATCGGGTGCTCCGAGTCTGGCCCGGCGACGCCGAGGTGATTCCGTAACGCGCGCAGTGGCGCCGCCTCGCCCACTGCGTTCGCTTGCTGCTGAAATGCCGACCATGACCGCGTCGGCTGCCCGAGCGCGAGCAGCTCGACCTGTGGGCCGCCACCCACTGCCGCGAAGCCACCGAGATCAGGAGATCCCCATGACTGCAGAGCCTGAAACGAAATCCTCGTCACTGCCGACCGCGCGGCGGCACGACTACATCGCTGTGCTGCTCGTGACCGCCGCCGCGCGTGAGACCGTGCGCGCGAAGCTCGACCGCGTCGCCCAGGCGACCGAGCCGGACAGGCTTTACCGTATTCAGCATTACCGTGTGGCCCCGCTCAGAGCGGCGCCGCAGGACGAGGTTGCCGAGCAGCTGGGCGCGCGGGAACGCGAGGTGTTGAAGCTCGTCGCCGACGGCCTGTCCGATCCTGCGATCGCACGCGCCCTGTGCGTATCCACCGAGACGACCAAGGCGCACATCACCAACACTCTCCGCAAGCTCGGCTCGCACGACCGCGCGAACGGGTCCACCTCGCACATAAGCGCACGCTCCTCGACGGCGCCCAGTGACGGCCGCCAAGGAGTGTGTCGGGACGCCCCGCCGAGGTCTCGCGCGCGTGGTGCGCCGACGTCGACAGCGAGGCGCACTCTGAGATCGATCCTGGGGCTTCGGCGGTGCCTGTGCGCAGACTTGCAAGGCGTGCGGCGAGACAAACCGGCGGACGCCTTCTACGTCGTCCGAAAGCCGGCACGCCTGGTATCGCGCGGGCTGCCGCATCGTATGACCGCCGCTACCCAGCCGTTCCCGATGCGGCTGTGGCAGTGCATGAACAGCGTCGCCACGAGCCTGTTCAGTGGCTTCGCGGCAACGAAGGAGCACGAACAGGGGCTGTTGCTCGAATGCCCTCGCGAGTGAGCACCCGGGCACCGTCTGGACGGCCGCTATGGGTGGCGGCGCATCCTGCGCCGTCCTCGGGTGCCGAAACCGGTTAAGCGCGTGGCGTTCGCGTGGCTCCCTGCGCCGCCCGACGGACGTGCGTCGTCTGGCTTGGTGCTCCCGGACGCCGGAATGACCTGCCGCACGAAGGTCTGAGCCGACGGCCGCCACCGTCCAAGGCCCTGTCCTCGCTCACGAACGATCCATCGACACCACCAGCCCGCGTCGCCGCCGATCCCTCTGCTGCAGACCCAGCGAACCATGCCCAAGCCCAGCCGCCGCAGTGGCCCCCGCCACACCCATCCGCAGCAGCCGCCCGCCCACAGGAGATCCCGTGTCCCCCCAGCAGACTCCATCAGGCCAGTTGGCGATTTCGCGTCGCGAAGCCGTGCTCATCCCCCTGGTGCTCGCGGTCGTGCTCGTCGCAGGCACCTCCGGCCTCGCAGATGCGTTCCTGCTCGTCGTCGCCGTCCTGTTCTGGTCCACGCTCAACCTCACGGATCAACAACCGTGAGCTACCGGCCCCTTGCGCGAAAAACGAAAACCCGACCCAGAGCGTGTCCTCAAAGCGGCGGATTTGCTCGATGCAGCAGATCTTCTCTCAGCACGCCACGAAGAAGGACCTTCTCGCAAAGCGTCCGCCGTTGCGCGACGACCTGATCCGCTGGACTTCACCGCCGGCGCCCCGAACGTGCAATTGCTGACCGACATCACCGGGCATCCCGCCGGCGAGGACGATCGATGGGCCGGGTCGGTGCCGGTGGTGACAACGCTGCCTTGAAATCGTTCTTGTTGCTGCAAAAAGAACGTTCTCGACACCACCAAACCTGCCCTGCGCGTTCACTGACTTCGCCACCTGCCCCCGCCGGCCCGATTTCTTCCGCAAACACGTGTCCTCACGTCGAATCCAGACCACGGTGTACGGCACGCCCGTCCGGCCGCAATCACCATGAGTTGCCCCATAGGGCGTAGCCCGTGGTTACCCACCGCCGCCCTCCCCCGCTTCCTGCCGCTGTAGTCGCATGGTGCGCGGCAACAGAAACCCCTGGCTCATCCCTGCAACGTTCGCAGGATACGACCGCCGGAGGCTCAACCCCCAACCACGTACCGAAGCCCAGCACGACGGCCCTAATCCGGTCAACGGTTTGGCGCCGGCACCGGCAGCTGTGGCTGAGCAGCCCGGCGCTGCTCGTGCGCGGCATCGCCCAGCTCGGCCAGGGCACCGCGTCCCTGGTCGCTGACCAGGTCACCCCGCTCGACCTGAAGAGTCTGGCCGCAGCGGTGCGCACAACTGGCCGCTGAGAGTGTCGAAAGCCCAGCGCTCCCAGCTCTCTGGTGACCAGCCGCGATCGCGGACCAACACCAAGTACAGCTCGGGGCTGAGCAGCCCGAAGAGAACATCGGCCACGTACCCCGCATCCGAACCGGCGCGGATCCCCGGTTTGGTCACCAGCGATCGGGCAGCGGCAGCGTGGACGGTGAACCTGGGGTCGGCCTCGCCGTCCCACAGCGCGGCGATCTGGGGGTCGGCGAGCGCGGCGGCGCGCAGCATTTCGAGAATCGGGGCCACCCGGTCCAGGATCCCGCGCGTGCCCCGGACATGCAGGCGCAGCTGATCGGCGGCGGTCTCCGCCGCGAGGGCGTCGCAGAACCACGGGCGGTCCATCGTCGCAACGGGCTCCTGGTCGCCGGCGATCGCCACGTCGGCCAGCTCCTTGAGCAATACACGCTTCGTGCCGAAGGTGAAGTAGATCGTCTGCACCGCGACCCCGGCCCGGTCGGCGACCTCCTGGAGCGCCGTCGCGCCGTAGCCGCGCTCGAGGAACAGATCCCGTGCGGCGTCCAGCATGCGCATGCGCGTCTCCCGCGCCTTGCGGGCTCGCGTTCCCCCGCCCTTGACCTCGCTCATGACTAGAGCTTAACTCTAGTAGAAATCACTAGATGGAGACTCTAGTGAGTGGTCTAGCGGTGGAGGATTCCATGCAGAACATCGCCAACACCGGGCACGCCGACGCGTGGAATGGCTGGGAGGGCGTCCACTGGGCCCAGAACCCAGCCCGCTACAACGCGATCGTCGCCGCGTTCACCGACGAGTTCTTTCAAACCGCCGCCATCGGGGAGGACGACCGCGTCCTCGACATCGGCTGCGGCACTGGCCAGGTGACTCTGCAGGCAGCACGCCGGGCGGCCCACGGACACGTGACCGGCGTAGACCTCTCGGCGCCGATGCTCGACCGCGCTCAGGCCGACGCCGCGCGAGAGGGAATTGCCAACGTCGAATTCGAGCAGGGCGACGCCCAGGTCCAGGGGTTTCCCGAGCGTGCCTTCGACCTCGCGATCAGCCGCGGCGGGGTGATGTTCTTCAGTGACCCCGTCGCCGCCTTCGCCAACATCCGCCGCGCGTTACGGCCACGCGGCCGACTCGTCTTCATGGGGCCGCAGGCAGGTGGCCCCGACAGCGCCTACGCGCGCGCCACCTCCGCGTTGAATCCGCACCTGCACAGCCCGTCGCCAGCCGCACGCGGGATGGGCTCCCTGGTCGACCCAGCCCGCATTCGCGCAGTACTCGACCAGGCAGGGTTCACTGACGCGAACATCAGACCGGTCGAGGCACTCATGGACTACGGCCACGACGCCAGCGATGCGGCCGACTTCATCCTCAGCCAGGGACCGGTGCGGTTCAATCTCCGAGGAAAAGACCAACTCGCTGTCGACAGCATCCGCGACGAACTGCGGACCGGGCTCGCCGCCTACGAAACCTCGACCGGAGTCCGCATCCCGGGCGCGGTCTGGCTCGTGGACGCCGCCCGCCCGCACGGCGGGCTCGGCTGATCCCCACCGAGGCCACCCCGTAGTCCGATCAACGGTCTGGCGCCGGCACCGGCAGCTGTGGCTGTCCAGCCCGGCGCTGCTCGTGCGCTGCATCGCGCAGGGTCGGGCAGGGCACCGTGTCGCTCGTCGCCGACCAGGTCACCCCGCTGGACCTGAAGAGTCTCGCCGCGACGTCCCACGACTTTCGGTGACCGTTGTCAGGGACTGCTGCCCGTGTAGGGTCTCGCGGCTGATGACGTAGTCGTACGAGCGATGTCGCACGGATGTCGTATGCGAACCCGGATGATGGCGTCGGCCCTCCACCCGATCGACGGCCGCCAGGAAGTCGACCTCGGAGACGCCGCGGAGCCCGAGTCACCAAAGGTGCAGGAAGTCCCGGACGTCATCAAAGCCGTCGATTGCCCGCCCGTCCACGTCTGTCGGGTCCGCCTCAGCACGCGCCGCCAACGACGGTGCCAGCGCCAAGGCCTCATCGCTGAGACAACCGAAACGCCGAGCGGCATGTCCCAAGCACAGGCCGGCCAACCCGAGCAAAGGGCTGCCCGACACGGCCCGCGTCCCGACCTCAACGCACCAGCGCTCGACGAACGACTGCTCGTCGTCGTTCAACGCGGTTCCGACCAGCACACTCGCCGCCTCGGGCTCAAATACCCGGTTCCCGAGCGCTCGCTCCAACTTTTCGACGACCACATCGTGCGCCAGCGCAGCAGGGTTCTCGAAACGTCGATGAGATCGCACGCCACGACCTTACGTACTCCCCCGACCGACAAGGTCGCGACCCGCGAGATGTCACGCTCGGCGAGAACCTACAGCCCGCCGGGGCGTCCCAGCCCCGGCGGGCAGCAGCGGCTCACACGTGAGGGAGTGGCTCGAGGGCGGTGGGCCTCAGCCGCTGCCTGTGACCTGCAGGGCGAGCCCGACTATCGACCAGCGCGATGACTCCCTCCATGGTGGGCTAACAATGGATGCTTATGTCCGCGAGTTTCGATCGCACTTGTTCGTGGATTCTGAACGCACATGTTGATCGCCTGTCATGATCAATGTCGCCGAGTTTTGACCGCACTATGGCATTACTCGTGATCAAGTCTGGCCGCTACTTGACGCCTCTTCAGATCATTCGTCATCCGCTTCGCACCGGGCGCTCCACCTGTCGTTTCCTCGTTGCAGGGCCACCACATTGCCAGTCGTGGAGCGACCGACAGCAACGCGGAAGTGGAACAGATTATCGCGCTGATGACTGGCGAACGCTGCGTTCTCGAACGGCCGGCATGCGGCCTTAGAGGGCGTTTTGTTCGGGGAGCAGGACGAGCTTGCCGCGGGGGTGGCCGGACATGCTGAGTTCGACAGCGGACCGCCACTCACCAAGTGGGTAGGTGCGTGCGATCGGGATAGTGAACGCGCCGTCGGCTGCGAGCGCGGCGTAGTCGGGCAGGAACGTGTCGGCTGGTACTGGATCGGTGGCGTGGTCGAGGTTGACCCGCGCGCCGAGTCGCCTCGCCTCGTCGTGGTTGCTGATCGTCATGACGCGGTGCGGGTTCCCGGTGATGGCGATGAGTTCGGGGATGGATCCCGCATTCGGCGGCGGAGCGTCGAATACGAAGTCGACCGGGCCACCGGCCAGTTCGCGCACCCGATCGGCCATCCCCGCGCCGTACGACGTGACCTGAGCACCCAGGGCGGTGAGCTTCGCCGCGTAGGTGGGGCCGGCGGTGGCGATGACCCGGACGCCCCGGCGAAGGGCGATCTGGGCGGCGGCGAACCCGACCGTCGCGCCGGCGCCGTTGACCAGCAGTGTGGCCCCGGGCGCGACGTCCATCGCATCGAGGGTCCAGGTGGCGGTTTGCGCGGCCATCGGCAAGACGGCAGCCGCGACGGGTTCGAGGCCCTCGGGCACGCGATACCAGCTGTCGAGGATCGCGACGTCGGCGGCGCCCGCGCTGGGCTGCGTGAGGAAGTCCGCCGTCCCGAAGACGAGCTCGCCGATCGCGGTGTCGTCGACGTGCTCACCCACCGCGTCGACCACTCCGGCGACGTCGTAGCCGATGCCGCGCGGCAAGTTGCCCGGCATGAATCCGCGGCAGAGCTCCCAGTCGGCAGGGTTGAGCCCGGCCGCGGTCACCCGCACACGGACGCGGCCGGCGCCGGGGTCGGCGATCTCGACACGCTCCTCGCGCAGGACGTCGGCCGGTTCGCCGTATTCATGGAAGCGGATTGCGGTAGCGGGAACGGGACTCATCGGTTCTCCTCCGAACGCCTGTAGTGACAGTCACTGACACTACCGGATAGCGGCAGTCACTGACATTACGTAGAATGCAGGGCATGCCGAGAGATGGATCGCAGGCACGCGCCCGGCTACGGGCGGCGGCTCTGGAGCTGTACCGCGAACGCGGCTACGACGAGACGACCACCGCGCAGATCGCCGCGCGGGCCGGGGTGACCGAGCGAACCTACTTTCGCCACTTCGCCGACAAGCGCGAGGTGCTCTTCGACGGTGAAGCGGAGTTGCGCGCGATCCTCGTCGACGCCGTCGCCGCAGCGCCGGACGACCTGGCACCGCTGCCCGTCATGGTTCGCGCGTTCACCGCCGCGGTCCCGCTCGTCCTCGCCAACCGCGCGGTGGCACAGCAGCGAGCGGAGGTGATCGCCGTGACCCCCGCCCTACGGGAACGCGCCTACGCCAAGACCGCCAGCCTCGCCGACGCCCTCGCCGACGCCCTCACCGCGCGCGGGATCACACGACCGACAGCACGACTTGCAGCGCAGGTCGGGATGGCAGCCTTCGACCGCGCCAGCCGGTCCTGGGCCGACGACCCCAGCCTCGGCCTGAACATCCTGATCGCCCAAGCCGCCGACGAGGTACTCACACTCGGCAGCACCTGAACCTCCTTGACCTGCAACGGCTGATGCTCGACCTGTTCGCCGCGATCAAGGCGATCATGCAGCTGACGTCCACCGATCAAGGAAGGCCGGAACCTGTCCCCAATGAACGGCATCCTGGCAGACGATGGAACGCGCACATGGGCATTTCCGGACACTCGGTTGCCCTTACCCATGATCGGTCCACACGGCAGATCTGGAACACGTTCTCCCGATGAATCACCTGCCGTTGGTGGTCCACCGGCCGGCAACGCGGTGATCCCGCAACAGTTGGCAACAGGGACTGGCTCCTTCGTGGCAGCCAAAGGCGGAAAGGAGCGAGGAAAGGTGGAGCGCGCCCGCCGCACGAGCCGGGGATCGAGCGCGATCAGGCCTCACGAACACAAGCCTCCCCACCGAACCGGGTGCGATCGGTTGTCACGGAGAAACGCGGTCGCATCTCGGCGGACAAAACCAAATGGACACGCCCGCTCCCACGGGAGCGGGCGCTGGGGGCGCATCTAGCTAGCAGTCTGGTCACGAACCTACATACTTGTGATACGCAGCAACCCAGTCCGTCGTGATCGCTTGCTGGGCGGTCGCCAGAAGGACCTGTCCCGAACAGACCAAGACCTTCAACTTCGTTTCGAGTCGATCTTTGTCTGACGAACTACCCGTGAACGTCGCGGACGCGTCCGCGACGACTTGACCTGCGACATCGGAGCTATTCACGCCGCCAGGGCCAGATGACTTGGTTTCGGTGCCGTCCTTGGTGTGCGCGGCCTGGGTGCCGGAGTAGGGCTCGGGCCACAGGTTCTTCGGATCCCGGGGCGCGCCGCCGAGCTCGAGTGGCACCATGTGGTCTTCCTCGTAGTCGGCGATGCCCTGCACCTTCAGAGGGTTGGTGTACGACGTGGGCGGGCGGACGGTGGCGGTCCAGCCGGACACGCAGATCGTGCTGTGGATGTTGGACTGGGTGACGTCCGGGTTGTACGTACCCGGAGTGCAGCTCGAATCAGGCAGCGGCAGACGGGCCGTGGAACAGGTCGCGGCCACGGCGACACCACCGGTCACGATCACGCCACCACCGGCGAGAGCGACAGCGGCGAGGAATTGCGGTGACCGAGCGCACGGCTACGCGCATGGGGAACCTCCGAAGGCAGTCCCCGGGCCGAGTCGCCGGGGCTGTGGACATCGCACCTCATCGGCCGTGACCAGGAGAAGAAACCACCAGCGTGAACACCCCGTGTCAGCATCAGATCACGGACACGAACTTTCCCGATGTCAACAGCCGGATGGCCCACGACCATCGGAGCGAACCACCCGGCGCCCTCCATGGCGGGCACACCCGTGAGCACCAAGCCTTGCGGCCCGGGCGGCTCGCGACATGACGTGCCGCGTCGAGCGGCCGCAATGCACACCTCGGCCCACACGAGGGGTAACGGGACATCCTCTGGACTCAGCCGGTGACCTCGACGATCGGTCCGAGCGGCATCGGCAGCGCGGCGAGTCCGGCCAGCCTGCGGGGCGGGAAGTCGCTCCAGTCGGCGCGGGGGAAGCGGTGGGTGTGCAGGTGCAGATCCTGGAACCGGTGCCAGCGCCGCATTCCGTCCAGGGCGGTGGCCAGGTCGAGCTGGCCGGCGTCGATCGCGTCGGCGAACTCGTCGAGGTCGAGCAGTCTCTGGTGGCGGCCGTCGGTGGGCACCATGACGTCCAGGTACAGGTCGCGCAGCACGATCCGCCGGGCTCGATCGTCACGTGCAGGAGGTCGACGTACCAGGTGGCCGGTGCGGGCAGGTCACCGTCGACCCCCACGGTGGTGCGGCCGTGTGTGTCCCGCACCCGCTGCCAGCAGGGCTGGGCCATGCCCACTTCGAGATCCAGGAGGACGAACACGCGCTCCAGTCGGGTGCGCCCCGGCCACGGCTCAAACTGCTGCGGCAGCTGGAATTCGTAGGCCAGCGTGTCACCGTCGCGGACCCCGGGCAGTGGTCCGACCAGTGGCACCGGGTCACCATGGTCGCCCCGCCAAACCTCCACCTGCTCCATGGATCCTTCCTACCGCACCTGGCCACAGGGATCCGTCGTCAAGATCAGCGAATTGCCGGCTGACTGCGCGATCTACTCAACCACTCAGCTGTTCGCGTCCACGGCGCCGCCCAGCGCATTGACGGACCCGACCGGCGTTAGGCGCGCAGTGCCCGACGCAACGCGGCGGCCGAGGGCGCACCCTGCATCCGGCCGTCGTCGCCGCGGTACAACCCGGCACGACACGCTCGGCTCCAGCCCTGGTTCAGCGAAGGGGTCGACTCCGTCGATCAGCACGGTCGGCGACCCGGTCATCCCGACAGCACGTGCCATTGCCACGTCCTCGACCACCCGATAGGGCCACTCGGTCGGCACGGCGTGGCCAGCCAGAACCTCGGTCAGGCACTGCTCCAGCAGCGCAACGTTCGGGCAGTCGGGCACGTGCAAGATTTCCAGCAGCCCGCGTTCCTCCGTGCATGTCCGGTAAGACGACGCCTGATCCCGCGGTGAGCCGGGTGGGAGAGCGGATCGCGTCCGGCCGCGGCGCACCGCCGGTGCGCGGTGATGACGAGACCTCGCCTGCGTGGTCGCGCAATCGTGACGGGTATCCCCCACCCGCGCAACGTCGGGCAGCAAGTCGAGCACGTGGCCCCAGCTGAAACTGGTAGAGCATCACGCCATCGCTGGACGCGCCGTCGGCGTAGATATCCACCTCGCGGCCGTCGGACACGGTCGCGTACCGGAAGCGATCTCAGGAGGTGGCAGGGAGGTGTCGCGCGCGTCGAAGCTGCTCCACCGGGCGGTGACCAGCTCAGCCGTGCACAGCTGCCACCGGTGGTAGGGCACTGGGGTTCTGCGGCTGGCCGATGGCGTCGACCAACTCCCGTACCCGGCGGTCGCTGTGTGCGAGTTTCGCGCATGCGCAGCCAGCGCCGCGGGTCGCCGGCCAACCGCACGAACGGCGGTGAATTGGACCTGTCGGTCGTCGACTGCCGCGGCGGTACATCAATGCAGTGATGTATAGCTCTCAGGCGGTGTGGCGGGAACGAGCCGCCACCAGTCCGCCGAGGACTATTGCGAGCAGCCCCAGCACCAGGGCGGCGGCGCCACCAATCACGCCGTTGCCAGTGCCGGGGCCGCCGTCGGCGACGGCCAGGTTCAGCGCGCCGACGACCACGGCGGTCAGTCCTGACGCCAGGGACACGATGGCTGCTCTCTTCCCGCCGCTGCCGATACGACGGAGAGAGCGAGCCAGGGCCCGCCCGCCGATGACCGCTCCGACTAGCCCGAGCAGCGCGGCCGCGGTGGCCCACAGACGCGCGGCGGTCAGGGTGTACGCGCCCACGTCGGCCGACTGGAGCGAGACCTGCGCGGCTGCCGGTGTGGCAGCGAAGACAATGCCGAGCAGAGCGGCTGCTGCGGCGACTACGTAGCGGGCGGGCATGAGGTGCTCCTTCTCTGCCTGGGACTGGACGCCACCTGATCATGTCCGCTGGACCCACCGCCGGTCGTCGTGCGAACGCGGACAATTCACGCTGCCGCCGGTGCAGTAGCCGCCTGCTGCGGACGCCGCACAAGCCGGCGACGGTACTGCGGACGCGGTAGGCCCCTGACCGTCTGTTTGTGGGAGTCGCACGCGCGAACATCCGGCTAGGGTTCACGCATGCGCAGGGGATGGATCGTCGACGGGGTGATAGCCGCCGGTGTGGCGGCGAGCCTGCTGGTCGCCGGGCTCTCCGAGCAGCCCACCGCGACAAGTCACGACCCGCTGGGCTATGTGCTGCTGGTGGCCGGCGGGCTGGCACTAGCCGCGCGACGCCGGGCCCCGGTCGCCGTGCTGGCGGTGACTGCGGTGTGCGCGGTGGGATACCAGGTCGTCGGTTTCGCAGTGCCCGTTGTCGCCTACCTGTTCGCCGTGTACACCGCGGTGCGGGCGGGACATCGCGTCGCCGCGGTGGTGGCTTCGGTGCTCATGCTGGCCGCGGTTCCGCTCGCGATCCTGGCTTCTCCCCACGGTTGGCCGGTGGGCGAGGCGTTCACGCAGTCGCGCGACGTCCTGCAGTTGGCTTGGCTGATCGCCGCTGGGGCGGCGGGCGAGGCGCTGCGTCAGGCGGAGTGCCGGGCCAACGAGGCCGAGCGCACCCGGGAGGAGACCGCGCGGCGGCGCGCCGACGAGGAGCGGTTGCACATCGCGCGGGAGCTGCACGATTCGCTCACCCACCAGATCTCCGTCATCAAGATCCAGGCCGAAGTCGCCGTCCACCTAGCCCGCAAGCGGGGCGAAGAGGTGCCGGACGCGCTGCTGGCGATCCGGGACGCCGGCCGTGACGCGGCCCGGGAGCTGCGCGCGACCCTGGAGGCGCTGCGCGACGATGCCACGAACCCACCTCACGGACTCGACGACGTCGCCGAACTGGTGCACCGGGCCCGGACCGCCGGCCTGGACGCGCAGCTGACGATCGAGGGCCACTGCGACGACGTGCCGGCCGCGGTGGGCCGGACCGCCTACCGGATCGTCCAGGAGTCGCTGACCAACGTCGCCCGGCACGCCGCCGCGGCCACCGCGTCGGTCCGGATCGACTACCGGCCCGGGGCACTGGTCATCAGGGTTGACGACGACGGTCAGGCCACTGTGGACACCGCGCCGGTGCCGGGCGTCGGCCTGCTCGGGATGCGCGAACGCGTCACGGCCCTCGGCGGCCACCTCCGGGCGGAGCCCCGGATCGAAGGCGGCTTTAGCGTTCAAGCGGAACTCCCCGTGGACCACTCGGCATGATCCGCGTCCTGCTGGCCGACGACCAACCACTCATCCGCAGCGGGTTGCGCGCGCTCCTCGAGGTCGAGGACGATATCGAGGTGGTCGCTGAGGCAGCTGACGGCCGCGAGGCCGTGGCACTCGCCAAGGAACACCTGCCTGATATCGCGCTGGTCGACGTCCAGATGCCGGACGTCAACGGCATCGAAGCGACCCGTCGCATCGCTGCGGACCCGGCGCTGGCCGCGGTGCACGTCGTCATCCTGACCAACTACGGCCTGGACGAATACGTCTTCGAAGCGCTGCGCGCCGGTGCGGCCGGGTTCCTGGTCAAGGACATCCGGCCGGAAGACTTCCTGCACGCCGTGCGCGTCGCCGCGCGGGGTGACGCGCTGCTTGCGCCGTCGATCACCCGCAAGCTGATCGATCGGTACGTCACCCAGCCGCCCACCACCGGAGCGGGGCTGGCAGACCTGACCAACCGCGAGCGCGAGGCAGTCGCCCTGGTCGCAGCGGGCCTGTCCAACGACGAGATCGCCGCGCGAATGGTGATCAGCCCGCTGACTGCGAAGACGCACGTCAACCGAGCCATGGTCAAGCTGCATGCCCGTGACCGCGCGCAGCTCGTGGTGCTCGCTTACGAGTCCGGCCTGGTCGCCCCGCACAGCCCCTGACCCCCCCAAAGCCCTGGCGCAGACCTGTGTCGCCCATTCCCTGTCTCTGCGTGCTCACGAGCCACCTGCGATCTGGAGGATGCCAACTGACGCCTGACGTCACACCCGCGTGCGCGCGACCTCAGCATCGGACGCGACGATGGCGGCAGGTAGGTGGTGATGGTCAACTGGCGTCGGCCATGCTGGTTGCATGACGTCCCACAGTCGCGCTGCGAACCCGCAGGGGGACCGGAAGCTCCTGCGGTGGCAGCGCGCTCACCACGCCGCCACCATGCTGCACCACAACGCCGTCGCGGCAGTAGCGCCCGACCTGTCGACACCGCCTGCCACGAACGCCGCGCCCGTGTTGAGCTTGCTGATCTACGCAGAGGTCGAAGGACGCGGCTGCGCCCCCAGCGGCGTCGACACCGCCGCCCCGATCACCAGGACCGAACAGGAAGGCTGACATGCGTCTGCTTGTCACCGGAGCAGCCGGATTCATCGGCTCCCCCTTCGTCCGCCACTGGGCGTTATCCCGCGTCCGTCCGTGCGGCGCGTACCCGACCGTCCAAGCGGATGGATAGTGGGTGGTAGACGACCACCACCTGGTCGCTCGCCACCAAGCCGGTCCCTTGAGCCACCTTCGAGCGATCCGTGGCGAAATATTACCCCGCCGTGACCACCGCTCCGACTCCAGGCACTTGCCGAAGGCGTTTGTCGTGCGGTCAGCAGTCGGTCGCGGAGCGTCTCGTTCCGATGGCGTCGATGGTCCATTGTGGAACGTGAAGTTCCAGCGCGGCCTAGCTCATCGATCAGCGGGTACTCCACCGTGGTCGGCGAAGTCTTCGATCGCGTAGGCGGGGGCGGGGTGGGTGCTTCCCAGCCTGGTGCGGACTGCTGATGGGCAACACCGGGAGAGGTCAGCCCTGCGGTCGACTTGCGGTCGGCGACGGAGCCGAGGCAGGCGACGCGGCGCAGCAGGTCGTCAGCAGCAGCACGGCCAGCATCGCGCCGCACGACACCTTGAACGCCTTCATTCCGGCCAGCATGGCCTGCTGTGGCGATGGCAAGCCGAACACGTTGCAGGTGGTCAAGGAGGTCAGTTTCGCGATCGCTGTCCGGCGGGCGTGAAGCCACCGGGGACCAATCGCCGAAACAGCAAAGCGATGAGTTAAACAGGTAATCTAGAAGTTAAACAGGTAAGGTATGGGCAAATTGTTAGCAGGCCGAAAAAGTCGTAGACGGACGCTGTCCTGCCGCGTCACCGATAACCGGATTATCGCACCATTTCGGACACTAGACCCGCCCACGAACCCTGACTGATTATGATCACCTGATCAGGACTTTACAACTTCTTTGGCAATTTCGATTGTTTTTCTTACCATTCGAGCCACGCGAGCAGCATCGTGATCAATTTCTGCCAGCAGTCCGATGAACACGCGAAATTGGTTCATTCGATGTCATTCGTACGTTACCCAAGGTTCACCGGGTACGCCCTGTCCATTGCATGGAGTGAAGTTAGGTTTCTTCAAGCCGCTGATCACATTAGAGGGTCCAAATGCATAAATCCGCTCGTAATGCGCGGAGATCAACAATCGTTTCGACGAGGTCGTCGCCGGTGCCAGGCTGAACCTCGATGTCGAGGAATGCCAAGTACCTGATCTGGTCGCGCCGGACGAGACCGGTCAGACGACGCCGGGACGGGTGCTGTTCGCGCTGCGTGGCCGATCGCAGCGACCTGGAGGCCCCGGTCGCGAAGTTCAGGTGATCTGCAGCTTCCGCGGTCTGTGTCACAACGGGTGGTGCGCCCGACCCTCTGTGGGAGTTCGGAATGTGCCATTTCGGCGCTCCGGACGATCTGCCGGCCCCGGTAGAAAGGGATAGGTATGCAAGTTACGAGACAACGCAGGCAAGGCTCGGGAGTCCGGTTGGGGCTCTCGCGCCGGAACGGCCAACGGTTCCGCATCGTGGTGGCCGGTCTGGCCGGTGTTCTCACGATCGGCACGGGAGTGGCCGCAGCCACCACAGTGCCACTGGGCGACAACCAGGTCGGTACGCAGTACCGCAACGGGCTGCAGGTCGCCGACGACCAGCTCATCAACCCGATCGGCGCCCGGTTGATGACCCAGTTCGGCAAGTTCATGGGCTCGACGGTCAGCCCCGATGGGCGGTTCCTCGCGGCGACCAGCACCGACAAGTCGGTGGCTCTGCAGGTCTTCGACCTGAAGAGCTACAAGCTGATCTGGACGGTGGGCACCGCGTCCGGGGTCAACCAGAAGCTGTCCGACGGCACCGTCGGGCAAGAGGGGCCGACCTACTCGCCGGATGGCAAGTTCTTCTGGCTGCCCGAGCAGGACGCCATCACCCGATTCCCGGTGAACGCCGACGGCACCTTCGGCACGCCGACCCGCTTCCCGATCCCGACGTCGGGCACCCACCTTTCGGGTAACGACCGCAGTACGGTGGCCAACTCCGCACTCGTCGGCCAGCTCAAGTACTCGCCTGACGGCTCGACCCTGTACGCCGCGTTCAACGGGCAGAACACGGTCGCGGCGCTCAACCCCGCCACCGGCGCGGTCGAGCGGACCTGGAACGTCGGCATCGCGCCCCGCGAGCTCGCCTTCGTCGGCAACACGCTCTATGTGAGCAACGAGGGTGGCCGCCAGGCCCAGGCCGGCGACACGACGATGGACTCGTACGGCACCCAGGTGCCCGCCAACGGATCCACCGGCGCCTCGACGACCGGCACCGTCAGCGTCATCAACACCGCGACCCCGGGAGCGGCGGTCGGATCGATCGCGGTCGGGCTGCACCCCACCGCGATGTACGTCAAGAACAACGCGCTGTTCGTCGCCAACACCAGCAGCGACACCCTCTCGGTCGTCGACGCCACCAAGAACCAGGTCGTGCAGACGGTCGACACCAAGCCGTGGCCGTCGTCCGATGTCGGCTACGAGCCCACCGGCATGGCGCTGACCGCCGACGGGCACCTGCTGGTGACCCTCGGCCGGGCGAACGCCGTCGCGGTCTACCGCTATGACGGCGCACCGAAGCAGCCGGTGAGCTACATCGGCCTGCTGCCGACGGACTACTACCCGTCGGACGTGGCGACGGTCGGCGGCCAGGTCGTGGTCACCAACACTCGCGGTATCGACGCGCGGGGCCCGGGCATCACGACGTCCAAGGGACAGGGCACCGTCCCGGTGACCGGCCACGACACGCACAGCACCACCGCGTCGCTGACCCGTTTCACCATGCCGAGCGACAAGGACATCGCCGGCAAGTACACCGACACGGTGTTCGCCCAGAACGGCTGGGGCAAGAACGACGTCCAGCAGTCCAACGGCGGCAAAGCGGCGGCCGTGCCGGTGCCGGCCCGGATCGGCGATCCCTCGACGATCAAGCACGTCTTCCTGATCATCAACGAGAACCGCACCTACGACCAGATCCTCGGCGACATGAAACAGGGCAACGGTGATCCGACCCTGACGCAGTTCGGCGCGCAGACCACGCCGAACCAGCACGCGCTGGCCACGCAGTTCGGCCTCTACGACAACACCTACGACCCCGCGACGAACTCCGCCGAGGGCCACAACTGGCTCATGGAGGGTGACAACCCCGAGTACACCGAATCCTCGGCCGGTGAATACCAGCGCAGCTACGACACCGAAGAGGACGTCCTCGGTCACCAGCGTGCCGGTTTCCTGTGGACCGGGGTCGAGGCCGCCGGCAAGACGGCCAGGAACTACGGCGAGTTCGAGTACATGGAGGGCAGGCCCTCCGGCAGCTGGCAGCAGTACTACTGCGCGGCCACGAGCGTCCAGAACGGCGGCGATGCCGGCCAGCTGACCGCGCCCGCGCTGAAGGGTACCTACGGCTCGGCGATCCCGTCGTTGAACGCGATCGCCGACCCGCAGTCCCCGCCGTTCGACCTGTCGATCCCGGACGTCTACCGCGCCCAGCTGTGGAAGCAGGACTTCGAGAAGAACGGTCCGGCCAACTTGAACATGGTGTGGCTGTCCAGCGACCACACCGGCGGGCCGACCACTTCGGAGTCGGGCGTGGCCGACGGCGACCTCGCCATCGGCCAGATCGTCGACACGATCTCGCACAGCCAGTACTGGAAGGACTCGGCCATCTTCGTCGTCGACGACGACAGCCAGGACGGTGCCGACCACGTCGACGGACACCGCGCCCCGGTCCAGGTCATCAGCCCGTACGCGGTGCACGGCAAGACCGTGAGTACCTACTACTCGCAGATCAGCATGGTCCGCACCATCGAGCAGATGCTCGGAGCGCAGCCGCTCAACGAGAAGCTCGCGGCGGCCACACCGATGGTCGACGCGTTCACCAACAAGCCCGACTACACGCCGTTCACCACGGTGCGGAACCAGGTTCCGCTCACCGAGGGCATCGCCACCGCGCCGTCGTGCGGTCTCGACACCCTGGGCCAGACGGGCGCTGCGGCGGCCGCGCTGAACAAGGCCGAGGCGCAGAAAGTCGCGGTACCGGCGGACATGCAGGCCACCGCCGCCGCGTGGCAGACCTGGCTCGCCGGCCAGCACACCACCGGCAACGGCGCGATCCCGGACTACTCGAACCCCGAGCAGATGAACCGCTACACCTGGTACCAGGCCCACCAATGGAAGACGCCCTACCCGGGCGACACGAAGATCTACCCACCCAACCAGGTGCCCGGCGCCTACCTCCCCGGCCCCGACACCAACTGACGAGTCAGCACCAACACCTCGACAGCAGCACGACGCGACGGCCCGCCGGACACCCGGCGGGCCGTCCGCGTTCCGCCTGGATCACCTTCGCTCGAGTGATGGATTAACGTCGCGAACATGAATCCGCTGGACCTGTCGGTAAACCGGAGTCTCGGGTCGCAGATCATGTGGCAGCTCCGGGGCCTCAAGCCAGGCACATGCGTGATATCAGTGATGATCTGGTGAGAGGACTTCGGATGTTCCAACGTTTCCGCGCCGAGTACGCCCCGCTCCGGGACGCGGTTCCGGCTGGCTCGACGTGGCAGCACGAACGGCTCGTCGGCGTCGAGGGCTACCTCGACTTCGCTTCGGAGTTCGCCGGAGCGACCTTCGGAGGCGGACTGTACCGGGTCCACGACCACACGTCTGGCACGCAGGCGTTGACGCTGATGGCGGAGGCGTTCTCCTAGTATGCGACTCGCGTCTGCCCGTTCGGCTATGACTGGCTCGGGCGGCAGTTCGCCGTCGACTCCGGCCGCACCGTGGATGGGCAGCCGCAGGTCCTCCTACTCGAGCTGGGAACGGGCGAGGTTCCGAAACGCTGGACGGTAGGCTAACGCCCATGGCTTCATCGGCGGGTTCTCGAATTTTCACGAAGCCGACTACGGGTTCGGTGTCGTGTATGGTACGTTTCTAATTACAAATAACTCGGTGGAGTGGCGCGATGTGTATCGCGACTCGCTGGCGGGCTTCGATAGTGGGGTTTACGCCATAGAGAATGTTTCAGCTGTATGTCGTGCAATTAATCAATGGTCTTACGCTAACGGATTTGTAGGCGCAATTCCTACATTCGAGCAGACTGATCACGGTTCGGGAGTAGTTCTTGGAGTTCTTATTCTGCGACCGGAGACGACGCAATGGCGCGATGTTCCGATTTCAATCATTGGTGCCCAAGATGTGATGGACATTCCTGCAATGATGAGGGGGGCGAACGACTACGCTATCGCAAATGGATTCAGCGCCGGGTTTCCAACATTTGAACAGGCCGACCATGATGCGGGCGTGATTGTCGGGATTAACCTGTTCAGCGTAGGTGTAGTCACGTGGCAGGACATCTTTGCCAATATTCTCGGCATGTACTCGAATTACACCTTTGAGGGTGGATTCACCGATGGAGAAAGAGTAACGGTACTGGAGCGATGGGGGGTCGCTTATGCGCGCCTGCAGGTCTGTAATACGTTGGGCGCCACTGATAAGGTAAGAATTAATGAAGCGTTTCGAAGGTCGATCAACCATACCCTCGGTGCGCCTGCTGGCGCCAATGCGTCCGTGCCGTTTCCTGGCGCAAGCGCGGTTGAATTAAACCGCGGAAACTTCTTCAGTTTGATAGCACGCGAGCAAGCGCAGACCCTGGTGCATGAAATGACGCACTGTGCCGGTTTTCACCATCCCGACCGGCGGGACTGTCCGCCCGGAATTCCTCCAAAGTGTGATAACCCTGGCGACAATGGTCCATACTACGGCACAGTCGCCCTTCAATCGGAGTTGTGCATTGCTGGAAGTCAGAGCGATCTATCATGTGCAAGGGCGTTGAACAATGAGGACGAAATCGGCTCAGAATTTGCATACCGTCGTGCTGCAGCCTTGAAAGCCCCGGGCCCTGATGGACAGATCGACTCACGATGAGTCGGCTGACGCGACCGCAGAGAGCCGTGTGCACACTCGGTGACCTGGGGACTCCTGAGGCCATTGCTGCGCGAAGAAGCTGTTGACAACCTTGGCTTCTTCGGCGGCGCCGGCGCGGAAGAATCGGGCTGTGGTCTGCGCCGAGGCGTGGTGGGCCAGGGGCGGGACGTCGGCTCCCCGTGGCTACGGTCGGGATCGGATCAGGCCGTCGACGTCCAGTCTGTTCATAGCGGGCGAGTCGACCCCGTGGCTGGAGAGACAGAGTGTGGCCCCGCCCCATTTCGCACAAGACGTAACTCCCGCGCGGCCACCAAGTTACACCGGGACGCGCGGCCTGACCCTGCCCATCACGCATTCGAGTGAGGACCCACGTCATGACCGCTCCCGCCTTCGACACACCACCCCACGGTCGGCACCGCACCTCCGGCGTCGTCGCCGTCCGGCTCCGCCGCGGCGTACCACTGCCCACCGGCCGCGTCTGCGGCGAGACCGACCGCGAGGTGCACCACGTGCCCTCCCCCGCACTCGCCAACCCCGGCAACACGATGACCGCCCGCTGCGGCACCGAGCTGCCCCACGACAGCATCGAACTCGTCGACGGCGACGTCGGCGTCCCCTGCTCCCCCTGCCTGCTGCAGTTCATCACCCCCCGCGGCCCGCGCCCCGACCCGGTGGAGCAGAGCTGGCGCGAGTGGTGAGCCCTGCGACTGCGCGCGGAGATGTAGCCGGATAACGCACGAAAGCACACTGTGGGACACGAGGGCGGAGTTATATTCAAGGGCCCACTGAGGTCGCCCTGGGGTCTGTCTGCTCAGGCCGGCGTGGTGGCGGAGGAGCTGGTGGCGGTGGTGCGAGATGCTGCGAAACCGACACAGTGAGCGGGTTGAGTTCGACCGGTTGGTCGACGCCGTGCGGGCGGGCCAGAGCCGGGTCCTGGTGGTGCGTGGCGAGCCGGGTGTGGGCAAGACGGCCTTGCTGGAGTACGTCGCCGAGGTCGCCCGGGGGTGTCGGGTGGTGCGCGCGGCCGGAATCGAGTCGGAGACGGCGCTGGCCTTCGCGGGCCTGCACCAGGTGTGCGCGCCGATGCTGGATCGGCTGGCGTGGTTGCCGGACCCGCAGCGGGTCGCGCTGGAAACGGTTCTGGGGCTGGGCACCAGCGCGAGCCCGCCGGATCGGTTCCTGGTCGGGTTGGCCGTGCTGAGCCTGCTGGCCGAGGCCGCCCGTGAGCGCCCGCTGGTGTGTCTGGTGGACGACGTGCAGTGGCTGGATCAGGTGTCGGTGCAGGCGCTGGCGTTCGTGGCGCGGCGGCTGTCGGCCGAATCGGTGGGCATGGTCTTCGCCCTGCGAGAGCCGCAGGAAACCGGGGAGCTCGCGGGGCTTCTGGACCTGGCGATCGGTGGTCTTCCCGCCGAGGACGCGCGGGAGTTGCTGAGCTCGGCGCTGCGGGGACCGCTGGACCCGCAGGTGCGGGACCGCGTCCTGGCCGAGACGCGGGGGAATCCGTTGGCGCTGTTGGAGCTCCCGCGCGGGCTGAGCCGGGCCGAGCTGGCGGGTGGGTTCGGGCTGCCGAGCACCGTGGGGTTGCCGAGCCGGATCGAGGAGAGTTTTCAGCGTCGGTTGGCGCCGTTGCCTGGCGAGACCCGGTTGCTGCTGCTGGTCGCGGTGGCGGAGCAGAGTGGTGAGCCGGTGCTGGTGTGGCGCGCGGCCGAGCGGCTCGGCATAGGGATCACGGCGGCGGCACCGGCGGAGGCAACGGGCCTGGTCACCTTCGGTCCGCGGGTGCGGTTCCGGCATCCGCTGGTGCGCTCGGCCTTCTACCGCGCCGCCTCCCCGCAGGATCGGCGCCGCGTGCACGCCGCGCTGGGCGCGGTCGCCGACCCGGAGCGGGACCCGGATCGCCGGGCGTGGCACCGCGCCCTGGCGACGGCGGGGCTGGACGAGGACGTCGCGGCCGAGCTGGCCCGCTCGGCCGGGCGGGCGCAGGCGCGCGGCGGGGTGGCCGCGGCCGCCGCATTCCTGCAACGGGCCACCGAACTGACCCTCGACCCGGCCCTGCGCGCCGAACGCGCCCTGGCCACCGCACGAGCCAAGCACCAGGCCGGCGCGCTCGACGCCGCGAAGGACCTGCTGGCCATCGCCGAGGCGGGCCCGCCCGATGAATTCCGCAGCGCCCGGTGCGAACTGCTGCGCGCCCAGATCACGTTGGCACTCAGTCACGGCCGCGACGCTCCGCCGCTGCTGCTGAGAGCGGCCGCCCGGCTCGCGCCGCTCGATGTGAGACTGGCCCGCGAAACCTACCTCGATGCACTGGAAGCGGCAGTTTTTGCCGGCAGCGGCGAGGGAATTCGGGAGGCGGCGAAGGCTGCGCACGGCGCGCCTCCGGCGCCGGAGCCGCCACACCCGCTTGACCGGCTGCTCGACGGCCTCGCCGTGCAGCTTGTGGAGGGATACGCGGCCTCAGTGGTGCCGTTGCAGCGGGCGCTGGCCGCGTTCCGCAGCCCAGATCTCGCCCCTGAGGAGGTGCTTCGCTGGACATGGCTGGCCCTTTTCGCCGCCCAAAACCTGTGGGACGACGAGACGTTCGACGTGATCGCTGGCCGGCACGTCCAGATCGCCCGCGATACCGGCACGCTCGCCGGGCTCCCCCTCGCCCTGCAATCGCACATGTGCGGGCGCGTGTTTGCCGGCGAGCTGACCGAGGCCGAGCCGTTACTCAAGGAATGCGAGGCGGTCGCAGAGGCGACAGGGACCCAGATCGCCCCTTACGGTGGCCTGCTGCTCAGGGCCTGGCAGGGGCGGGAGGCCGAGTTCCACACCCTGAGCGAGTCAGCCGTCACGGGCGCGGTCGAGCGGGGCGAGGGCGTCGCGCTGACTGCGGCCGCGTGGGCGAGCGTGGTGCTCTACAACGGGCTCGGCCGCTACGAGGACGCCCTGAGGGCAGGCCGGCAGCTCATGGACTACGACTACCCGGGCCAGCGGTTCGTGTCCCAGTGGGGCGCGGCCGAGGTGATTGAGGCGGCCGCCCGAGCCGGGGCGCGGGAGCGCGCCACCGACATCTGGGCCTGGCTCTCGCCGCTGCTGCGGGCCACCGGCACCGACTGGGCGCTCGGCGTGGAGGCCCGCACACGCGCCCTGCTGGCCGAGGGCCCGGCCGCCGAGGCCGCCTACCGCGACGCCATCGACTACCTCGCCCGCACCCGCATCCGACCCGACCTGGCCCGCGCGCACCTCCTCTACGGCGAATGGCTGCACCGCGAACGTCGCCGTGGCGACGCCCGCAACCAGCTGCGCACCGCGCACGACCTGTACTCGACGATGGGCATGGCCGGCTTCGCCGAACGCGCCGCCCGCGAACTCCACGCCACCGGCGAAACCATCCGCACCCACGCCACCGAGACCAGCAGTGACCTCACCGCCCAAGAAGCCCAGATCGCCCACCTCGCCCAGACCGGCCACACCAACCCCGACATCGCCGAACGGCTGTTCCTCAGCCCCCGCACCATCGAACAGCACCTCACCCGCATCTACGACAAGCTCATGACACCACCGAAACCGCCTTCTCCTCCGGCGCCACCGTGACTGCCCTTGCCGCAGGCGACGGGGTCGGCGATCTTCTTCCGGTGCCAGGCTTAGAGCGTGTCTCATGTGGTGAGTTTGCGGAGTTTCTTGTTGGGCCGGCGTGGTGCGAGGTTCTCTTGGTCTCTTGGTGGTTCAGACCTCGCCTCGATGTGAGTGCTCAGCCCTCGGCGTATACGTACACGAAGTTGCTGCAGCTGAGTTCCGTGTCGCCCTCGTAGTTGCACGACTGGACATAGATCCAGCCGGATTCGGGAATGTCGGTCAGGTCGTGGTCGACGCAATTACCGGCCTCGGGCGCGTCACTGATGTGACGCAGCGTATTGGGCGAGGTCGACCGGTAGTAGTAGGCCTCCGGGTGGTGGCCGTCGGCGAGAAGGTCGCAGTTGAGCAGGTGCTCCCCAGTCGGGTTGAAGCAGGCCAACGCTCCCCCGTCCGGCGAGCCGGGGCCCACGCAGGCAGCCAGAGCGGTGGCCGCCGGCACCGCCGCC
Organism: Amycolatopsis sp. NPDC050768; assembly: GCF_040654155.1. NCBI lineage: Bacteria > Bacillati > Actinomycetota > Actinomycetes > Pseudonocardiales > Pseudonocardiaceae > Amycolatopsis > Amycolatopsis sp. NPDC050768. The sequence continues at coordinate 26,683 of NZ_JBFAHL010000034.1, read as the reverse complement.
TGGGCGACCTGGTCGGTCTCGTTCGTCGCGGCGTTCGCGGTACCCCAGCTCAAACCGAGCGTTAACAGCGTCGTCGCGGCGGCGTACGTGGAGCGCGTGTGACAACTGCCAGGCGGGCTCCTCGGCGTGAGGCCGGGGCGCTGAAGGACAAGGGCGTCCCCGCCCCCGACATCGCGAAGAAGCTCACCATCAAGGCCGGGACGAACGCGGGCAAGTCGCCGTCGGTCGCCTCGCTCTACCGGGCACTCGCGGAAGCCGAGGCCGCCGCGGTGGACGAGGGCCTGCCCCTTCGGCCCAAGCCCGTACGCATCCGCCAGCCCGGGGAGCCGGGCACCCCCTGCAAACACGAACACGCCTGCATCCGCTGCCCCAGCCTGCGCCTCGACCCACGCGCACGATCGCGGCTCGTGGAGATCATCGCCAACCTCCGCGAACGCATCGACGAAGCCAACAACAACGGATGGTTCGGAGAAGTCGCCGGCCTGCAGACCAGCCTGAATGAAGCAGCCCGCAAGCTGGTCGGCCTCGACCGAGCCCGCGAACGCCAGCTGGCCGGGCCTGTCAACCTCGGCCTGCCGGTCATCATTGACCCGCAGCCCCATCGTGAGAACCCTTGTCCTCGCCGAAATGACGAAGTCCGCGGTCGCGATGCGCGAACCATCGACCGAGGACCCGCTACACGGCGTCAGCGATGCGCTAGGTTTCGGCCATGCCCAAGGCTGCTCCGGACTTACTGGCGATCGCCTCCGCGCTGCTGCCCGGCGTACGGCTGGACAACGCCTTCACCGCAATCGACGGCAATATCCACCACGTGCTGCTGATCCCGGGCATCGCCGCCGTCCGAGTCAGCAAGCGGCCGCTGGCCGCCGCGTCGATGCCCCGCCGGGTGGAGGTATTGCGGCAGCTGGCTTCCGCCGACCTGCCGTTCCAGGTGCCGGAGCCGCTTACGCCCGTGACCATGTTCGGCGATCGGGCCGCCGTTGCCGTGTCGTGGATCGACGGTGTCGCCTTGCCTCAGGGAGTTGGCGATCCGCCGCAGGTGGCCGACGCGTTGGCGGCTGTGCACTCCGTGCCACTCAGTGATTCGCTGCTGGCGGCCCTGGATGGCCGGGCGCTGGGTCCGTCGTGGTCGACGGTCATCGCCGAGGAGATCCTGCCCCGCCTACCGGCCCGCTGGCAGTCCGAGGGACGGCGGCGTCTGGACGCCGCCCTCGCTCTGGAGCCCGTGCCCGATGCGTTGGTGCACGGCGATCTCGGCGGGTCCAACGTGCACTGGTCGGCGGACGGCAAGCTTCTCGGCATCCTCGACTGGGACATGGCCATGCCCGCCGACCCCGCCATCGACGCCGCCCTGATGGCCTGGCACGGCTGGGACAAGGTCCGCCGCGCCGTTCCCGCCGCGACCTATCGCCGCGCACGTACTTGGGACGCCCTGTTCGGCGTCGGCCACCTGGTCGCCACCATGAACGGCCGCCCCATGACCGACCCCGACGGGTTCGTTGCAGCGATCGTCCCCTGGCTTGAGACCAACACCCTCGCGAGTCACGCTTAGACCTCGGCATACAGCACACCAGCTTGACGAAACTGCGCATCCCAGTAGTCAAAGACGTTTCGTCTTAGTCCAGATAATCGTGCACTACTACTCGACCATCGCACCGGTCCTGCTCCCGCACCTGCGCGGCCGGCCGGTCACGTTCGTCCGCTGGCCCGACGGCACCGGTCGAGGTCGTGCTGGCACGACGTGATGAGGGCGGGGAGCTACGCCGAATCGGGCCGTCGTTCCCGTTGGCGCCATCGTTGCGGGACAGATCAGCGAGCACGTCACGCCCGCCGGCCTAATGCGGGACAGGTCCGATGACACCGACCGAGGCCAGGCCATCGAGAACCAGCTGCACGGCGATCGCGGCGATGAGGAACCCGAAGACCTTCTCCGTAACCAGCATGCGGTTCTCGTCTAGCTTCTCGCTCACTCGGTTCGCCCACCGGAACACCAGCACATCCAGTAGCAGGACGAAGACCAGGATGCCGAACTCGACGGCGAAAACACTGACCGAACTCGTCTCCGCAGAGATCGTCATCAGGCCGACGATGCCCACCGGGTTGAGCAGGTAGGGCACTGCCAGCGGGAACACCGCAAGCTGCATCGGGTCTTTCCCGGCAGTGCGGCCGCTGCCGCTTTGAGGCGGCGAGAGCACCATCCACACCGCCAGCACGAGCAAGATCACGCCACCGGCGATCGACAAGGATCCGATCGTGAAGTGCAGCAACACGCGCAACAGCTCACCCAGCACCATGAGTACCACGGCCACCACGGCCGCTGTGGTCAGCATCTTGCGCAGCACGCGCCGCTTGGCGTCCGCGTCAAGGGAAGCCGTGATTTCCACGAACGGGACCAGCGCGATCTTCGGCCCAATACCGATCAGCAGTATCAGGAACGTGTCGATCGCACCGGCAGCAGTGATCGACGTCTGATCCATCGTCCCAGTGTGGCCATGGCCAGGACCCCGGCGCCTGGTCCACCACGGGTGATGTCCCTCGCCGCCGCCGCGACCGAGCGCGCCAGCACCGTGCTCGAGCAGCCGATCCGCCTCACCGCGCTCCTGCTGACCACCATCGACCCTGACCCCGCCGCACCGTGACCGTCTCCGGCCTGCGGCGGACGACCCAGCCCGCGCGAAACGCCCGAACGTCAGCGGCCGGGTGTGCGACCGTCATGATCATGAACGACACCTGGACACTTCGGCCGCTGCCCAAGTCCGAGCCGCCGGCCCGGCCTTGGGCCGACCGCGACGCCGCCATGCCGGCGCCCCAGTGGGCGCCGGTCATCGACACCGACGCCGCACCCCTGGCGCAGCTGCCGCGGCCGACGCCCGACGAACCCTCGGTGGTAACCGGCCAGGCCCCGCCAACTTGGTACGACCGCCGGACCTGATCGCGCCTGCACCGGGAACGCTTCGGCCCGCGCGCGTGTCTCCCCCGCGACCACTCCAGCCGAAAGGGCGCCTTTCAAGTCGACGTGGGAAGGCGCGGCGTCCGGCGGCCCGTACGCCAGCAAAGCGATCGACTCAGAGCAGAACCAGAAGGGCGGCCTCGCCTTGATGGACTTCTACAACGAAAATCGAGTGGTCGACAACGACCCGTTCTGGGTCACCATCGTGTAGCCGGACCAGGAGGGATACATGAACAGCCGGTGAGGACGGCAACCGCTGATCTGCAAATGAGTGACGCGAGCTTCGTCGTTACGGACTAGACCGGCTCGATACCCAGCGTGGACCTTGCCTATGCCAACGGTCTCGTGGGGGCGGATTTCAACGGGGCGATCGTCCTCGCCGGCATCGCTAACGGTTGGGTCACAGTGACCGTGCAGCTGCTCGACGCCGCACCCGACTCGGCCGAGCTCGACGGCTGGGACGACGTCGCCGAGGTGTCGATCGAGTCGGAGGACGGAGAACTCATCTTCCACGACCTAGGGGACGATCCGCCTCCAGAGTTCCTCGAATTGGCCCACGTGGGACCCGGCACCTACCGGCTATATCGGGCCCAGCGGTAGCCGCGACCGTGACGCTCGACGGCACGAGCTGAAGCAGTTGCGAATTCACGGACTGGCGTGCACGACGCGTTGATGGATTTCTGCGTGCGCTGGAGAGACGGCTTCGACACCCTCACCGACGACACCGGCGCCATCTCGGACACACTCTCCCGCGCTACGCAGGCATACCGCGCCGTCGATGACGCAGCCACCCGCTCGTTGACGACTGACCCCGGCGAGGGAGCAGACAACGACGGCTGAACTTGGACAAACCCAGGATCCAACCGAGTTGGTGCCAGGCAAGCCTGAGGCCATCGAAGACAACGTCCGGGTGCTGCGGTGCCCGAGCCGACCGAGCCGGCCACGCGTCCGAGGGCCTCAAAAGCGATCGATACGAGAGCCTGGACAGGGCCGGCGGCTCATGCATTCCACGACAAGTGCTGCTACGAACCGGCCAAGTGGTGTGACGCCGCCGACTCCATGCTGTCCGCGGCCGACGCCTTGGACCACGCCGGTATAACCGGCGACCTACCGGCGAGCGGTATGCAAGGCGGCGCTGCGGGCCTCGTCCGCCCCGGCGACGCGCGCCGGGCGCGGGACCGGGTCGGCGGCCGTCATGCCGTCGCGCATCTCTAGCACTTGACTCCGCTGTGCGGCTCCAAGTCCACTTTGGACTCCACGAAGGCCGCGAGCCGCCCGAGTGTGTCGAAGATGTCACCGACGATCTCGTCGATCTCGATCACGATCCCGAACCGTTTCTGCAAGGCCACGATGAGCTTGACGACGGTGAGCGAATCGAGCTCAGGAAGATTGCCGTATAGTCCCGTTTTCGGCCCGAGGTCATCGGCCTGGTCCTCGATGTCCAGCGTGACCACCACAACGGCCTTGACGTCCTCGAAAATCGCTTGCGAGATCTCTTGCGAGCGAGCCATATAGAACCTCCTCATCGGTCGTACAGGCCCGGCGGCCTGCGATCTACATCAACAGCTCCCTCTGGTGTCGGATGGCCGAGGAACGCTGTAGGACTGGCGTCATCCGGCAGGCGCCGGCCTGAACGACCGCCACAAGGTCGCCGGTCTCAGCACCCGGGACGCCCATTCGGTTCGTGACGGCGACCGGGTAGTTCGTCTTGCGGATGACCTGTCCGAAGTTCCCCATGGCAGCGAACTGGTGGCGGAGGCCGCCATCGACGAGGAAGGTGTGGCCGCGCGACTCCTTGCCGTGGGTGGCACCGGCGCGGTCAGCGAGCAACCCGACCGAGGGCGGCGGCCGATGTCGAGCATGCCGTTGGCGATTGCGAACGGGCAGATCGTGGGGCGCGCGTGGGCGACTGCGGTCATGCGGGCTCCTGAGGGCGGGCGGCGGCGAGCTCGTGGCGAAGGACCGCCCGGTCGAACTTGCCGTTCGGCGATTGGGGAAGGGCGCTTCGGACCATGACCTCGGCGGGAACCATGTAGCCGGGCAGTTCCTGTCGCAAGCGCGCGGTCACCGCGGCCGGATCGAAGCCGGCGGGATCGCGGGGGGTTACGACGAGGACGACCCGGTGGCCGAGCGCCTCGTCCTCGATGCCGATTGCTACGGCGTCGTGGACCAGTCCGGTCTCGTAGGCCACTTCCTCGATCTCTTGGGGGCTGACCCGATACCCCGATGTCTTGATCATGTCGTCGCGCCGTCCGACGAAGTACAGGAAGCCTTCCTCGTCGCGGACGACGACGTCGCCGGACCAGACTGCCAGTTCAGGCGTACACAGCTCGACTGGACGGTTCGGCGGCGGCCGGAACCGCTCGGCCGTCCGCTGCGCGTCGTTCCAATAGCCCAACGTAACGAGCGGACCTCGGTGTACCAGCTCACCCGGCTCACCCGGACCACACAGGCCGCCGTCCTCCCGGACTACGAGGATCTCGGCGTTCGGGATGGCCTTGCCGATCGAATCTGGCCGCCGGTCGACCTCCCGCGGATCGAGGTAGGTGGAGCGGAACGCCTCTGTGAGGCCGTACATCAGGTACGGCGCCGCAGCCGGGAAGATCGCTCGCAGCCGTTGCAGGGTGACGCGCGGGAGGCGCCCTCCAGTGTTCGCGAAGTAGCGCATCCCGTCTACGGCCTCGGATGGCCACGTCTGGGCCGCGAGCTGGATCCACAAAGGCGGTACACCAACCATCCCGCTGATGCGGTGCTCCGCGCACAGCCGGACGACATCTCCCGGCAGCAGGTAGTCGGCGAGCACCACGTTGGCACCAACGTAAAAGCCGGTCGTCAATTGGCTCAGTCCGGCGTCGAAGCTCAGCGGGAGAACCGCCAGGATCCGGTCGTCTGCCGTGTTGTTCAGGTAAGTGCTGACACTCTCCGCGCCGACGAGCAGGTTGCGGTGCGACAGCACGACGCCCTTCGGGGCTCCGGTGCTCCCCGACGTGTAGAGGATCGCGGCCATATCCGTGTCGACGCCACCCGCGGGAGGACACACCTCCTGGGTTGCGCGCTCGGCGACCTCTGACCAGGCATGTATGCGGTAAGGGGCTTCCTTGTCCTCACCAGGCGAGTCGCCCAGCACGAGGACGTGGGCGAGTGACTTGCAGGCGGCGAGCTCGTCGCGCAGGGCCCGCAGCCGATCCGTGGACGTCACCACCACCCGCGCGGCGCAGTCATCGAGAATGTGCCTCACTTGCCTGCCCCGCAGCACGGGATTCACCGGGATGAACACGCCACCGGCCCGCGAGCAGGCGAACAGCGCCACGACGGTCTCGATCCTCTTGTCCAGGAAGACCGCGACGCGCTCACCATCATCGAACCCGAGATCGCGCAGGCCGGCGGCCGCTCGCTCCGTCCGCTCGGACAGATCCGCGTAGGAGATTGTGGTCGTTCGCGCGGTCAGGGCGGGCGCGCCTGGGGCGCGTTGGGCGGACCTGGCAACGAGGTCCGGCAACCGCATGATCATCTCGGAAGATTCCTAATCGGTAGTAGGAGTAGTTCTTCCGGCTCGTGATCGAGCCGGTTGGTGCTGGTCCGCCGGCGGGCGATGCCTAGGTTTTCCGGTCGTTCGACGACTTAAGAAAGAACGGCGCGTCGGCCGGTGGGCCGGTGCTTGTGGTGGTGGGATGTCGTGGCGCGAGTCCGCCGCAGGAGGTGACCTCTCGGTGTGTTCCCGAGCCGCGAGCTCTTCGGCAGAACGAGGTTCCTGCGGTGTGCTGGAGTCACGAACGGCTACTGAGATGACGGACCATCGAGTCCCGCGATTAGGGCGCTGCGTGACCCTGCCTGGACCCGTGAGCAGCCGCAATAGCGAAGGAGGCGTGACGGTTTGACACTGTTCTGCGGCATCGACTGGGCCGAATCCCACCACGATGTCGCCATCGTCAACGACACCGGAACCGTGGTCGCGAAAGCCCGCATCGGCGACGACGCGACCGGGTTCGCCCACCTGCTCGACCTGCTGGCCGAGGGCGGCGACACCGCCGGAAACCCGATCCCGGTCGGGATCGAGACCGACCACGGACTGCTCGTCTCTGCGCTGCGCGCCACCGGACGCACCATCTACGCGATCAACCCGCTCTCCGCATCGCGGTACCGGGCCCGGCACCAGGTCTCGGGCGCGAAGTCCGACGCCGCGGACGCGGTGATGCTGGCCAACATCGTGCGCACCGACGCCGACGCACACCGCCCACTGCCGGCCGACACCGATCTCGCCCAGGCGGTGCGGGTGCTCGCGCGGGCCCAGCAGGACGCGGTCTGGGCCCGCCAGCAGCTGGGCAACCAGCTCCGATCGCTGCTCAAGCAGTTCTACCCCGCCGCGCTCGACGCGTTCGCCGGCCAGCCCGAGGGCGGCCTGGCCCGTCGCGACGCCCGCACCGTCCTCGCCGCCGCACCCACACCCGCGCTCGCAGCGAAACTCACCCGAGCACGTCTGCGGACACTGCTGGCCAAGGCCGGGCGCCGCCGCAACGTCGATACCGACGTTGATCGCCTCCACGGTGTGTTCCGGTCTGATCGGTTGCGGCAGCCACCGATCGTGGAGAACGCGATGGGCACCCAGTTTTCGGCTTTGCTGAGCCAATTCGAGGCCGCCTGCGCCGCCGCTGACAGTCTGGCGGAAGCGGCACGAACCCATTTTGAGCAGCACCCGGACGCCACGATCATCACCAGCTTCCCCGGCCTGGGACTGCTGGCCGGCGCCCGGGTGCTCGCCGAAATCGGAGACGACCGCACCCGCTTCACCGACCCCCGCGGCCTCAAGGCCTACGCCGGATCCGCCCCCATCACCCGCGCCAGCGGCCGAAAAACCGTGATCACGCACCGACACATCAAAAACCGGCGCCTGGCCGCGGTCGGCCCGATCTGGGCACTGGCCTCGCTGCGCGCCAGCCCCGGCGCCAGACGCCACTTCGACACCCGCCGCGCCGCCGGAGACTGGAACCACCAAGCCCAACGACACCTGTTCAACAAGTTCCTCGGACAGCTTCACCACTGCCTCCAAACAGGACAACTCTTCGACGAACATCAGGCCTTCCCACCTCCACTCACCGCTGCGGCTTGACTCTTAAGAACCTGAGATGTCTTTCTGGGTCCTCCACACAGCTGGACCAGTAGGCGATGTCGAGGTAGCGCTCGCCGAGGTCCGGGGCGATCGCCGCAGTGACGCCAGGCGCCGTTGCGGGTGAGCCGGCTCGTCGCGCCGCCGTGCCGGTGGATCCGCCGGACAGGAACCGTGCCTGCCCGATGCTGTTCACGCACCGATCGTTGGAGCCGCCCACCTCCCGCACGTGCTCGAGTCGTGTGCCGAGGAAGCCGTTGCTCGCGCCCCTCCAGCGCGCTGCACCTGGGCACCGTCGGATGACCGCGAACAGTCGCACGAGCGACGTGGTCATCCGACGTTGACCTCGACGGTCGGCGAGCAGTCGGCCAGGCGAACCGGGTCAGCCATCCCGACCAGTACTTCGCGCGGTCCGGTGAAGGGCTCCCTGCTGTGTGCGCTGCCGATGTTGTCGACGAGCATCAGATCGCCCGCCTGCCAGGGCTCCCGCATGGTTTTGGCCTCGTACACCTCGTTGATCAGCTGCACGACGTCCTCGCCGATCGGGTCGCCGCCGCCGAAGCGGGTGGTGAACGGCAGCCCCTCGGCGCCGTAGGTGTCGACCAGGAACTCGCGCACCTCGGGGTCGAGCGTCCACTCGTTGAGGAAGGCGATCTGGTTGAACCAGCAGCGCCGGCCGGTGGCCGGGTGCCGCACCACCGCGCTGCGGCGCTGCCAGGTGCGCAGCCCTCCATCGGGTTGCCACTCGAACTCGATGGCATTGGCGCGGCAGTAGCTCTCGACCGCGACACGATCCTCGGTGCCCAACGCCTCGGCGAGCGACGCGCCGATCTCCTCGTTGTAGTTGCGAACGAGCATCCAGCCCTCCCGCTCGAGCCGTTCGACGAGGTCACCGGGCAGCGCCTCGAGCACGGCCGTCGAGCCCGCCACACCGGTTGCCCCACCCTTGGCGGGCGCGGACAGGCACGCGAACAACATCAGGCCGGGAAACTCGAGCCGGTAGCTCACTTCGTGATGCATGCACATCGGCTGGTTCGATGGCCACTTCGACGAGGAGTACACGCCCTCGGCGTAGGTCTGCCGCTGGGCGAACGCCTCCCTCTCGGTCATCAGGCCTGCGGTGGCCAGCCCACGGAACACCGCGGCGACCTCGGCCGCATCGCGCAGCCCGAGACCGCGGACCAGGACCGCACCGTGCTCGGCGACGACGGCGCGCAAGGCATCGCGGTGCACGGCCGCCCAGCCCGGCCCGTCGCCGGTGGCATCGGCCTGCAGCATCGGCACGCTGCCGAGCTGCAGATCCACGTCCACCAGCGATGATGACGAGGACGACATCTTGATCTCCCTTCATTCCGACCAGAGAAAGACGTGAGCAGTTCGGGGCGTGCTCGCGGTGCGGTAGCTCGGCGATGTCCTTTAAGGACACCGCGCGACTGCACCTTCGCGTACGCGCCAGACCGGGTGCGGCGGCAGCGCCATCCCATCGGCCGGCCGGCGCAGCGCTGCCGCGAGGTCGTCATCGAGGGTCGCCGCGGTGCTTGGCCGCCGCCCGGTGCCGGGTCGAGCGTCCACCGCGAGATCGCGGTCGCGCCGCCCGCGAGCAGGACAGCCCGCCAGAACTTCCCGGCCGGTTTCTCCCCGCTTGTCCATCGAATCATCCCTACATTCCACGTTTGCCGGGTCAGCCACCGCGGACGAGCACGGCGGCGCCGTTGTCATCGATGCTGATCTTTCGGACCTGCAGATCGACCGAGTGCTCGCGCATCTCTGTGGCGGGGTTTCCGCCCCACAGTGCGTTCGGTGGCATTTCCTCGCCCTTCATGAGGAAAGAACTGGTGGCGAGCACCGCGCGGTCGCCCGTCGTCACGCCATAGTGGACGAACGCGCCGACACCGAGGGTGCAGCCGGCACCGATCGCGATGCGGTCCGACTTGAACCCGCCGTCCTCCTGCGAGTGGCACTGGACGATGGTGTCCGCGTTGAGGGTGCAGTTCTCACCGATCGTGGTGAAACTCCGCTCGGGCACGCGGAGGCCGTCGTCGAAGACCCGGCGGCCGACCCGCATACCCAGCAGCCGCCAGATCACGTTCTTGAGCGGGGTGCCATTGAAGGCGAGGACATAGGTCAGGGAACTCACTTTCCAGAAGCGTTCGTGCCGCCAGAAGGTGCGGTCGTAGATCGAGCACCCCTGCGGCACCAAGGCCTGCAGCGGCCGGAACAGCCGGTCGACGAGGACGTTGTAGGCGACCGTGAAAACGATGACCACTGCGGTGGCCAATGCGACCGCGAGTGCGAGCGAGCCCAGGAAGTGCAAGAGGTTGATCGCAGCCAGATAGACCACGGTGAGGGACAAGACGAAGGTCCAGCGCACCAGCAGGAACAGCGCCATGCTGATGGTGTTGTAGATGGTCTTGGCCCGGAGGCCGCGGCGCAGCTCGTCCGCGCTGGTCACGTCGAGCTGCCTGTCGCGCTTGACCGACCGCGGGATCTCGAAACTGGGCGCGCCGAGCAAGCCCACGCCTTCCCGCACCTGTCCGTCGAGAGGAACCATGACCTTCGTCGCGAGAAGGCAGTTCTCGCCCGCCTTGCTCTGCGGGGGGTAGGCGATCATGTTCCCCAGGAAGTTGTCCGGTCCGATCGACGCGTGGGACAAGCGGAAGGAAGTGCTCGAGAAATCGGCATTGATGATGGACAGCCCGTCCGCGACCATCGTTCCGCTGCCGGCCGCGCTGAGGAACGGGGTGTCGTGCTTGACCATTTCGCCGAAGTTCGAACCGGTCTGCCGCACGCCGCGAAGGCTGTAGCCCAACCAGCGGAGGTAGTAGATGATGTAGGAGGTTCCACCGAAGAGAGTTGTGAATAATCTGATGTTGGTCGTGCGGGCGATCGCGCGATGGACCCAGTAACGGAATCCGTACAGCGGATAGACCTTGTCCGGCTTGATGAAGAGGTTCAGCACGCGCGGAACCGTTCCCACAAGCACGAGGCCGACGAGCACGGCGCCGAAGAAGACCACGGCGGAGACGACCAGCGCGTCACGGAAGAACGTCCAGGTCGTGAGCGACACCGGTGCCGAGTCCAGCAGGGGGCCGAACTCCGGGAGCTGAGGGATCGCGAAGTCCGCGATGCCGAACGTCAGTGGCAGACCCAGCAGGAGCAGGTTCCCGAGCTGCACGGCCGAGAAGACCACCCGCCGCCCTGTGCCCACGTCGCGCGCTGAGACCGCCATCTGGTTCGTCTTCTCGGCCCGCTGGGCAGGCGCGCCGACCCAGCGCTCCCCAGCAGGTATTGCCTGACCCGCGTGCAGCGCGGACGAGTGTCCGAGCTGGGCCCCGTCACCGAGCGAGGTCCGGATGTCGAGCACCGTCGCCTCGCCGACGAGCGCGTCCTTGCCGATGCTCACCGCGCCCGTCTGGATGACACCATCGTGGGCTCGGTAGCCGTTGAAGAACGAGTCCTTCCGGATCACCGCGCCGTCGCCGATGCTGAGCAGGTCGGTGCACGCGGGCAGGTTCCTGGAGAAGATGACGGCGCCACGCCCGATCTCCGCGCCCAGTGCCCTCAGGTAGAGCGCGTAGAGCGGTGAACCGACGAACAAGATCATCGGGTTGCGCTGGATCAGGGTTTTGACGAGCCAGAAGCGGACGTACGCCATGCTCCAGACCCGGATCTCCTGAGGCTTCCACCGGCCGACGAACACCCACTTGACGAGGATCGGAAGGGTGCACAGGCCGAGGAACATCGCGGCGCCGAACGCGACCGAACGCAGGTAGACGTCGACCAGGTTCGGGCTGGCCGAGACCCACTTGAAACCCGCCACCCAGACGGCCGCGGTGAGGCCGGGGTAGCCGAGGAGGAACAGGAGTTGCAACGTCCCGCAGAGGACGTACTTGCCATTGCGGGCGTGCCTCGGCGGCTCATTGGGAGCCGCCGGAGTTGCCGGCTGCGACGCGGCGGTTTCGGTGTCGGTTGTGGTGGTGAGGGCCGCTGCGAGGCTTCGGATGGTCGGGTGCTTGTAGGTGTCGGGCATGGATACCGAGGGCAGGTCGGGCCGTTTGCGTATGCGTGCGCAGAAGCGGGCCATGACCATGGAGTCGGCGCCGAGGTCGTCGAAGAAGTGGCTGTCGACCGGTACGTGGTCGGTGCCCATGATGTCGGCGAGCACTTCGGCGAAGAGTTGCTCGCATTCGGCGGGCGTGGTTGCCGGTTGTGAGGCTGGCGTGGTTGCGGTGTCGGTTGTGGTGCTCGTGAGGGCTGCGGCAAGACTCCGAATCGTCGGATGCTTGTAGACGTCCGGCATCGACACCGACGGCAAGTCGGGCCGTTTGCGTACCCGCGCGCAGAAGCGGGCCATGACCATGGAGTCGGCGCCGAGATCGTCGAAAAAGTGGCTGTCGACCGGTACGTGGTCGGTGCCCATGATGTCGGCGAGCACTTCGGCGAAGAGTTGCTCGCATTCGGCGAGCGTGGTTGCCGGTTGTGAGGCAGGCGTGGTTGCGGTGTCGGTTGTGGTGCTCGTGAGGGCTGCGGCAAGACTCCGAATCGTCGGATGCTTGTAGACGTCCGGCATCGACACCGACGGCAAGTCGGGCCACTTGCGTACCCGCGCGCAGAAACGGGCCATCACCATGGAGTCCGCGCCGAGATCGTCGAAAAAGTGGCTGTCGACCGGTACGTGGTCGGCGCCCACGATATCGGCGAGCACCTCGGCAAAGACCCGCTCGCATTCGGCGAGCGTGGTCAGATTGTCAGCCGGCTCAGCGGTCAGGACGCCGTGGGAGTTTCCCATTTGGTGAACCTCTTGAATCAGAAATTGGAGGGATCGGCGCGACAAGCGGGCCTGACTCATGAACGACATCCACACTTGCCTGGACTGCTATCGGAGCTGGGGCCAGAACACGGCTAGCCGTAAACCGGCGCGGTGCGCAGCAGGAAGGATGGGTGCAGCCTCCGACTGCGGCCTCGCGTCCTGAGCACAGCGGGGTTACCGCCGGATGTAGGTACGCATCGACCAACACCGGCGGCAGGCCCGTCTTCGCCCGTAAGATGCGGAACCGGGCCCGCGGCAGGGAGTAAGCGCCGAGATCATCGGAGAAGTGGCCGCAAGCCGAGACGCGGGCGGCAACGAGTGTCGGCCAGCGCGCTCGGCCTCGATGGCCGGCGCCTTGCACTGGGCCGTGCCGCGAAAGGTGCCGCCCGCCGTCGGGCAGGGCGGGCGTCGCCTGAGCCTTCGCGGTGCCGACCCGTGTCTCATGCGACTGAACTCCCGCCAACCCGAATCCTCAACGAAGACGTTCTTGACACGCCCCAGCCCGATACGGAATGGTCGGAGCTAGCTCCACAAGAACATCTGTTTTTGTGCTCGCAATCCAGACTAGTGGTGGACGACGCCCGGCTGTCAAGCCTTTCTGGAGCGATAATTTCCAATGCCACGCAGGAGGCGGCGCGGAATTGGTGCAGCCTTTGTGCCGCAGTCGCACCAATTGGATCTTAGATTTTTTCTTCCTACGCCTGGGAACGACGCCACCCGCGACGTGACCGGGCTGTCGCGACGCCGCTCCGGTGATCCGGTCGGCGCGTGCCGATCAAAACGCATTCACGGGCGGATGCGAACCGATTTCGCCGTTCGCGCGGGCAAACGAACAGTCCGCTCAGGTTAGCGGTAGGCAAAATGATCGCGCACTGCCCTGGAATCGGGAAACGCGGATATTCTCGGGGCATGGCCCGGTCCTTGTCGTCGAAGACGACGGCACTATCGGTGAGGTTCTGCACACGAGCCTGGCCCAGCACGGGCACGAGGTCGCGTGGCACACCTGTGGCCGCACGGCCTTGCAGGACGCGGCGAAACAGCCGTGCGACCTGGTCCTGCTCGATCTGGACCTGTCGGACGTGGACGGTACGGAGGTGTCCACGCGCTGCGTGGTGCGCTGCCGGCGTGCGTGATCGTGATGCTCACTGCGCGTGCTGACGAGATGGACGTGGTCGTGGGACTCGGGCGGGCGCGGACGACTACCTCGTGAAACCGGTGGCGCTGGGCGAATTGCATGCTCGTTTGCGCGCGAACCTGCGGCGCCACTCGTCCGATCGCAGCCAGGTTGAGATCACGCTCGGCCGGCTGAGGATCGACCCGGCCGCTCGCCGGGTCACCGCGGACTCGTCTCCACCGAGACGGACGCCTTCGGCGACGAGACCGAGTAGAACGGCCGCATGTTCGTCATTCACGCCGCGATCGCGCTCGTCGGTGCCCAAACCGAAGCTCACCTGCACCTTGCCATGGAAAGCCGGGGCGTGAACAGCATGGCAAAGGGCATACTCATGCAACGCCGCGATGTGGACGCCACACCCGCGTTCCGCATGTTCGTCGACGCGTCGCAGCACGGCAACATGAAGTTGCACGAGGTCGCCGCCTGGCTCGTTGAGCACCGCCGCGACCTGTGACGAGCGAGATTAGACCCCGGATAGCCGGATCGGACTTGCGGCGGCCGTAGTCCGGTCAATGGTGTTGTGCGCGGGATACCTCGCCGAGATCAACGGCTTCGTGGTGCCGTGGGATGAGGCGATCGCGAAGGCGAAGTCTCTCTCGAGTCAGTATGCGGTCCGACGGTGACGTCTGTCGCCACGGCGATAGTGGCCATCCCGCGAGGCGGCCCGCAACGCTTCACCGGAGTCGACCTGGACCATCCCCGCGGGGATGACGGGATGGGCCCGCGGCAACGGGTAACCCTCGAGCCTTGAGCCTCGCCTGGATGCGTGACGGAGGTTCTCAGCCAACGTTGAGTAGTCGGCGCATCTGCTCCCTGTCCGCGCTCGAGGGGATCACGGTCACCAGCTTTTCGGTGAGGGTGGCGGTGGACGGGGCCGGCGCGCACGTCTGGTTCTGGCGGTGTGGTGCGGGGGTGCACGCGCACGTGGATGTCGTGGCCTGGTGTGGGGCGCTGGTGCGGTTCGGTGGGTTGCCGCGCGAGGTGGTCGCGGAGGTGGCGGTAGGCGGTGATCACGGCCGCGAGTCGTTCGCGGTCCGGGTGTGGTGTGTCGGGGTGGCACTCACGCACGGCGCGCCGGTAGGCGGCGGTGATCTCGGCGGTGCTGGCGCCGGGTGCCACGCCGAGCACCGCGTGGGGGTCGGGCAGGTCTGCGGGGTGGGAGGGGTTCATGGCCAGGACCGGAGCGAACCGGGCACAAGACTTCCACTGATCGTTATGTCGGCGTGTTGTGGGAGAGGCGGACAGTGGCGTCACCGCGGCGGAGATCAGTGGCTCCATCCGGCTGACGTGGGTCGCCGGAATGGCGTCGCTTCCGGGAGCAGTACTTGGCCGTTGGTTCAGGTTCAGGTGCCGGCCGCTCGGCGCGTCGCGATGACGACGGGGTTGTCCGGCATGTCGGCCCAGGCGATCTCGAAGTAGTTGCCTTCCGGGTCGCAGAGGTAGGCCGAACGCCCGGTGAAAAACTCCGCGTCGACGGGTTCCTTGGTCACGCGAGCGCCGGCGGCGCGCATCTGCTCGGTCAGCCGGTCGACCTCATCGGCGCTGTCGACCATCACGCCGATCGTGAACCGGATGCCGCCTGTGCCGGGGTCGGGATCGGTGTTCCCGTCGCGTGCGAGCTTGGCGAGCGGGAACAAGGCCAGCACGATGCCGCGAAGCTCGAAGGCCACGAACTCGCCGTCGTCCATGATCTGCGGCCAGCCGAGCGCGCGGTAGAAGTCGCGCAGCGCGCGAAGATCACGCGCACCAAGAGTGATGAGGTTCGCCAGCGGTGCGGATGTGTTCATGGTGTCGAGTATTCGCCGGTCGTCCAACATCGGAGCGGAGCCTGCTGCCAGGGATGGTGCAGGTACGGGTTCCCGTCATAGAAGGACTCGCCGCCGTCGAGCACCTACACTTTCGTCGCGTCGACGCCGTTGAAGTCGCCGCCGACGAACCCGGGCAGGTCGTCGCCGTGCATCGCGCGCAGGATCTGCGCGGCGTCCGACCACGCGCAGACCTGATCGAACGGCGACAGGTGCACGGGCCCGACGCGCAGCCAAGGTCGAACACCTCGGTCACGAGGGAGTGCCACGTGCCCGTGCGGCGCGCTCGAACCGGCCTACCGTGCCGGGCGCCGCGTTGATCCCGTCGCGCCAGAGCAGCGCAGCGTGGTGGATCCCGCCGCCCATCGCGAGCACCGGCGCCCGCCCGGCTTCCATCGACGGCTCACAGCTTGGCCGCCCACCGCACCCCCGCTGTCGCGAGCTCCCGCTTGCCGGGCTCGTTACCGGGGCTGGGTTCGCGGGCGACGACCTCTCGCACCGCCAGCACGTCCGCGTCGAGGCCACGCACCTGGGTTTCCAGCCGCGCGAACCGCTTCATCGCGGCCGGGGTGTCGGTGTCGTAGAGGTTGAACGCGCACACCGACACCGCCACCGAAACAGTCCTTGTCACAAGCGGGTTCACCGCGCAGGAACGCGACGCCATCATCGGTGGGCTCTACGTCCTGGCCCGGACCGTGCATGCGACCATCGCCGCGGTCGCCGGTGGCGTTCGCCGGTGCCGGGGCGGCCGTCAGCTCGGAGCCGGCGGGGCGGGCCGCGCCCCCGGTACAAGCGGGCCACGCGGCCACACCGAGCGTCATGACACCGGACAGCGTTGGTGCGCTGCGAGATCTGTACGCGGAAGATGCAGGGCGCGGCGATTCGCAAAGGCGTGTACTACCGGTGCATCGCGCGGACACTGGCGCCGGGCTCGGCGGCGCTCGCCGACCACCCGAAGACGGTGAATCTGCGAGAGGACGTCGTGACTCCGCCGATCAACGATTGGCTGTGTCAGGTCTTCGACCCGGCCAACCGGGACGAGACAGTGGCCGCGCTGGTCGGAGCGCAGGGCGGCCAGCCAGGCAGGGGCCGGGACGCCGTGGAGAAACGACTTAAGGACGCGGAAGCACGGCTGCGCAGGCACCAGGCGGCGATCGAAGCAGGGGTTGACCCGGCGGCCCTGGTCGACGCGATGAACATCGCTCAGGCCGAGCGGCAAGCAGCGAAGGAAGAGCTTCAGCACCTGCCAGAAGCGCAGACGATCGACGCGGCAGAGGTGCACGCGATGCTCGACCAGCTCGGCGACGTCGCACGGCACCTCAACTCACGGAACCCCGACCGGATCATGCAGGTGTACCGAGAGACCTGGGCCTGCAAGTCGTCTACGACAACAAAAAAGAGGCGGTCGTGGTGACCGCCTCTCCCCGTGTGGTTAACGTGTGTGTCCGAGGGGGGACTTGAACCCCTTCGCATGGGAGATCTCCCAGATTTCGGGAGATCATGTCATTAGAGTAGCTGACGCCTACGCGCTGTGCACACTCCCCCAGTACCTGCCCTCACAACTCCCGTGGTCGCGCAAATCCACCGCTCACCCTCACCGCGACATCGAGCCTGCGAGTGAACTCGCGAAGACGTCGGGCCGGACCGCCAACGGCGAGGGTCAGGCAACGCGTTCGAACAGCACGGTCACCCGAGCCCGGAGCCGGAGCGGCCGATCGACATCACCGAAGTACTCGCCCGCGACGGACACGTGCTGATCCAGGGTCCGCCGGGCGCGGGAAAGTCGACCTTTGGGCACATGTACGCCTACCGGCTCTCCGAAATTTGACTGAATGGTACGGGAGTACCGCCGATCGGTGAACCGATGCTGCCGTCCGGATCTCGGCTCGCGCGCTCGCCGGCTCCTGGGCATGGAGCGAACTGGTCGCGGCCGGAGTGCGGGACGCGCTGCAGCGCCGGCTCACCCATGCACCAGCGGCCAAACTGTTCACCCGGCGCACCGTGGGTGCCCGCTGGCTTGTGTTCATCGACGGCCTCGACGAAATCACCGAAGCCGAAACCCGGAAGGAAGTCATCGCGGCGATCGCGCATCAGGTCCGCCGGAACCCGGACCAACGACTGGTGATCACGACCCGGCCCCTTGAAGGCGGCGAGCTGAGGCGACTGGAAGACGCCGGCGTCACCAAGTACTCGATTCCGCCCTTCGGACCGGACGAGCTCACCGACTTCGCGCACGCCTGGTTCCGCGCTCAGGACCCGCTGACCGCGCCGGACCGGGCGCGCGAGTTCATCAGGCAGGTCAGCGACGGCAAGCTGAGTGGACTGGTCCGCAACCCGCTGCTCGCCACAATCGCCGCCATCGTCGCGACGCTGAACCCCGGCCGCCCGCTGCCGGACAGCCGAGTCGACCTCTACACCACGTTCATGCAGCACCTACTCGACCGCTCAGTCGGCGGTCGCGACACGCTCGCTGAACTTCGCCGCAGGCTCGGGCATCAACCGCAGCGGATGCGCTTGATCGAGTGGCTGGACGAGCACCCAAGTCGCCCTCATCGAGCACCTGGCGGAGTGCCGACTCAAATCGGACAGCTCCCTAAAGACCACAGCCGAGAATTGGGTCGAGGAACGGCAAACGGTTCTACCGGCGGGAAAAACGCTGCCGGACGGCCGGCAGGACAACCTCTCGGCCCTGCTCGCGGGCACCGGGATCTTCGTGCGGACCGAGACCGACCTGCAATTTCTGCACCATTCGTTCGCCGAGTTCCTGGCCGCCCGGTGCGCGCGCGGGAGGTGTCTGCGGATCCTACGAATCTGGAGAATTGGATCAGCCGGGGGTTGGAACAATCGACGCAATCCTTCATGTTGTTCACCTCGCTCTCTGGAACCGGGGAGGCCACGATCTTCGCTCACCTTCCTTCGCCGCACGCGATCACGTCCGTGCCGGACCCCGGTGCAGGCGGGGTCATTCGTCGCCGCCGGGGCCGTCGTTGATGTTCCAGGGCAGCAGGGTGTACTCGTTCTCGCAGGGGTTGCCGCCGGTCACACGGTATTCGCCGGTGGTCAGGTCCGCCAGGGCAGACATCATCGTCATGCTGTGCCGCACTTCCGGCTGTCGCGGGTCAGGGTGTTCGCACACTGCGTGCGGGAAGCCGATGTGGTCGCTCATCGTCCGCCGGATCGTCGCGCGGACCTCGTCGGAGCCGGCGGCGCTGCGGACGCCGGCCAGCCCGCGTTCGATGACCGGTACGCGGTAGAGCGAGTCGACCGACGAGGGCCGGTAGCCTTCCGCGATCTCCGGCGGCACGCCGTACTGGTAGTGGTTGGCGTGTACCAGGATCCCGTTGTCCGGGTAGCCCCAGCGATGGGTCACCGGGGTGGTCTCCAGGTCGATCGCCACCCCGCCGCGGGCGGTGAACAGCAGGTTGGTGGCGATGTGCTGGTGGACGTCGTAGGGCACTCGGAGGGCGTCGCGCAGGTAGGCACTGTCGAGGATCATCCGCCGCAGGAAGGGCTGGGGAAGCCCGAGCGGGGTGCGGAACGCGCCGTCCAGTCCGTTGCCGTTGAGCGCGATGCCCGCCGAGTTGACACCGTGCCGGCCGATCTGCCCGGCCTCGACCTGCATGATGATCGTCGGTTTCGGCGGCTGCACCACGCGCAGCATCACCACGGTCCGCGCCGTTCCCACGCGCCAGTCCCAGTTCTGGCCGCAGTAGACGTGGCCGTCGCCGGTGGCCTCGGCAAGCAGGGCGAAGGACGAGCAGCCGTCGACCTCCTGCGGGCCGAATCCGCTGTCGTGCGCCCGGACGATCTCGCCGCGGGCGTTGAGCGCGAACACCTCGTCAGCCCGCAGGCCGGCGCCCTCGGCGATGGCGTCGATCTCGGTCAGCAAGTCGGGGGCGACCTCGGCCACCGGATCGCGCCAGGCGCGGGCCCGTTCGCAGACGTCCGCCCAGTCCAGGGCGGAGGAGTAGTGGAAGCCCTCGCGGTAGTAGTCCACCGATGCCCGGATCAGGGGGCGGGCGGCCTCTCCGTAGGCCAGGCCGCGTTCCCGGGGCCCACCACTGATCTCGATGAGCGGGATGTCCCACCCTGTCATTGCCAACTCCCTTTGCTCGCGTTCGTCATTTCGGTCGGGTCCACCCGGGCGCGTACTAGCCGATGCGGGCGCGCACACCCGCGGCGAGCGTCTCAGCGACATGTGCCGTCGTCGCACTTCCCCCCAGGTCCGGGGTGAGCCCGGAACCCACGGTCACCAGCTCGTCCACGGCATCGCGTACCGCGCTGGCCTCCCCGTGGTGCCCGGTCAGTGCCAGCAGCTCCGCCCCGGACAGCACGAGGGCGAGCGGGTTGGCGATGCCCTTGCCGGCGATGTCGGGTGCGGCGCCGTGCGCGGCCTCGAAGACCGAGACGCTGTCGCCGATGTTCATCCCCGGTGCCAGTCCCAGCGAGCCCGCCAACCCGGCGGCGAGGTCGGAGAAGATGTCACCGTACTGGTTGGTGGTGCAGATGATGTCGAACCGCCGCGGGTCCCGGACGATGGAGTAGCACGCCGCGTCGATCATCATGTCGTCCGACTCGATCTCCGGATACTCCTCGGCGACCTCACGGAAGCAGCGCAGGAACAGGCCGTCGGTGTAGTTCAGAACGTTCGCCTTGTGCAGGCAGGTCACTCGCCCGCGGCCGTGCTCGCGCGCGTAGTCGAACGAGTAGCGAGCAACGCGCGTGGCGGCCTGCCGGGTGGTGAGCTTGATCGCTTCGGCCGCGATGTCACCGATTCGATGTTCCAACCCGATGTAGACGTCCTCGGTGATCTCGCGCATCACGACGAGGTCGAGGTCCGCGTGCCGCCCGGAGACCCCGCGGTAGCCGCGGACCGGGCGCGGGTTGACGAACAGACCGAGCTCACGCCGGATGGCGTTGTTCAGCGACGGGTAGGTCTCCTCCGAGCCGTCGGGCTGGATACAGGTGATCCGGCCCTCGAGCTTGTTCACGATCAATGGTGCCTTGATAGCCACCTTGACGTCGGCCAGAGCCTGCACCACCGCACGCGGCAACGGATGCCCGTGGAGAGCCACCGCCTCTTCGGCGATCGGGATGTCCTGCCACTCCAGCGGCAGGCCCGTGGCTTCGAGGACACTCTTGGTCGCTTCGGTGATCTCCGGCCCGATGCCGTTGCCCTTGAGGACACCCACTCGCATGGATCCGCGCTCCTGTCTCGTTGATGGTCAGCGATCGAGTGTGGTGAGGTGGGCCAGCGCTTCCGCCGCGGTGGCGAGGCTGTCGTCGCGCTGGTCCAGTTCGAAGGTGACTGCGCCCTGGTAGCCCAGTGCTGTCAAGGTCGCGACGTGCAGGCCGAAGTCGATGTTGCCCCGTCCCGGCGCACCGCGATTGCTGTCGGCGAAGTGCACGTGGCGCAGCTGGTCGCCGGCGATCAGGTACGCGAGGCTCGGTCGCCGGTCCTCGATCTGCGCGTGGTAGATGTCGACCATCAGCGCGACGTTCGGGTGACCGAGTTCCCGCACGAACTCGACGCCGGCCTGGGTGGTGTTGAGGTTGTCAATGACCGAGCCGTTCTGCGGCTCGAGCGTGAGCGTGACCCCCACCCGCGCCGCGTGCTCCGCGCTTTCCAGGAGGCACTCGCGCATCCATCGCCGCGCATCCGGGTGACCGCGGGTCCTTCCACGCAGCTTGCCGATGTTCACCTGACTGTCGTAGTGCGCGGCGAGATCGATCACGGACACGGTCCGCGCCACCGCCGCCGAGCGGACGGCCGCGTGGGGGTCGGTGAAGGTCAGCTTGTCGTCGGCCACGGCGGGACCGGTGCCGATCGCGGTCACGGCCAGCCCTGCCGCGGCCACCGCCGCGTCGAGCGCGGCCAGGTCGATGCGGGTGGGATCGCGCACGAACAGCTCGACCCCGTCGTAGCCCAGCCCGGCGAGGGCCGTCAGCACGTCCTCCGGGTCACCACGCATTCCCAGGATGTCTGCTTCTACCTCGGGCGTGCCGTAGGGGTAGGACCACTTCACGGGCACTCTCCTCATGGCGAACTCACTCTCGCCTGACCCGCAAAGGTTGACAGGTTGATGTATGGCTTGTCAAGGCTGCTCGCGGCAGCTCATCAGCGGTCCGAGCTGGCACTATGGTCACGGCCTGCCATGAAGAGCGCGTGTTGGTACCGCCGCGGCGGTAGTCCCCTCACCGGAAACACGCACCTTCCCCTCCTCCCGGGCGGTCGACTGAGGGCACCGCCCGGGGGTGTAGCGTGCAAAGGTCAACCTATTCACTGTCAGGGGTCCCACACTGCAGAAAGGACCACCGTGACCGAGCTTCGGAAGGTCGAGCGAGTCGAACGGTTCACCCCGGCGCTCGAGGTCACCCGCCAACTGCTGGACTACCTCCTGCAGTCGGGAAACATCGGGGTCGGGGACCGGCTGCCCAGTGAGCGCGAACTCTGCGAGACCTTCGAGGTGGGCCGTTCCGCCGTGCGCGAGGCCCTGAAGCTGCTGAGCGTGCTGGGACTGCTCGAGATTCGACAGGGGGACGGGACCTACCTGCGCAGTGCGACATCCACGCTGCTGCCCCAGGTCATCCAGTGGGGCATGCTGCTCGGCGACAAGAACGCCGCCGAGCTGATGGACGCCCGTCGGGTGATCGAAGGCGGACTAGCCGAGCTGGCCGCCCAGCGGCGCACCGAGGAGGACCTCGCCGCGCTCCGCGAGCGCCTGGAGGCCTTGCGGCTCTCCCGGACCGTCTCCGAATGGGTGGACAGCGATGTCGAGTTCCACCTGCAGATCGCCCGCTCGGCGCACAGCGGAACCCTGGCCGACGTGCTGTTCCGGCTGCGGTCCCTGCTCGACTCCTCCGTCCGGCACAACCGGCAACAGGCGGACCACGAGGCCAGCAACGACGTCAAGTACCGCGAGCACGAGCGGATCCTCCTGGCGATCGAGGATCGGGACCCCGCAGCCGCGGCCTACGCGATGCGGACCCACATCGACCGGGTCCGCGAGCGTCTCGCGGCCGGCGGCGCCATCGAGAACGAGGCGGCCACCACCAGCTGAGGCCGCCCGCCGGTCGGTACCTGCGCAGCCCCGGGCTCGTGCCCGGGGTTGCGCTCTTTTGTGCCACTGGGCTCCTCGGGCGAACCGGCAGTCAGCCCTGGCCTTCGACACGGTGGCGAGCTACAGTCCCGGTAACCTATCGACCTGTCAACCAATGTGGTTGGATTCCGGTGGTCGACGGTGATCCTGCTGGCTGGTGGAGGGATCCCCGACCCGACGGACACCGTTGCCGCTCGACCGGACGCACGAGCTACGAGCGGAAGGATCGACCGTGACACCTGGCAAGACGGTCGCCGTCATCCACAGCGGGATCTCCTCGATGCGTCCGATCGAGGAGGCGCTGGCGGCGGAACTGCCCGGCGCACTGGTGTGGCACCTGCTGGACAGTCGCCTCGCTGCGGCGGCCGATGCCACCGGCGCCGTCGACCTCGCGCTCCGCCGCCGTGTGCTGCGCCTGGTGCACCACGCCGTCGCCGAAGGAGCCGACGCCGTGGTGATCGCCTGTTCGATGTACGGGTCGGCGGCGGCCGTGTCCGCCGGACTCTGGTCCGTTCCCGTCCTCCCCGCCGACGAGGACATGATGCGGCAGGCGGCGAGGTCCGGTGCCCGGCGCATCGGGGTGGTCGCGTCCCTGCGCGGTTCGGCAGCCGACTCGGGTTCCCGGCTGCGGACCGCTGTCGCGGAAGGCGGGTCGGCCGCGGAAGTGGTTCCGCTGTTCTGCGCGGGCGCCGCCGAGGCGGCCTCGGCTGACGACACACCGGCGCTGGTGGCGGCGCTGGTCGAGGGAGTGCGGACCGCGCCGGGCACCTTCGACCTGATCTGCCTGGCCCAGTACTCGCTGGCCGGTGTTCGCGAGTCAGTGGCACAGGAGGTGGGCGTCCAGGTCCTGTCGGCGCCCGAGCTCGCCGCGCACGCGGTACGGGACCGCCTCGGATCCGGCGGATCCGAACACAACGACGTCGAGTTCGTCGAGCGCAATACTCTGGCGTGGAAAGGAATGTGAGCATGGCGGAGTACACCATGGACGACTTCTCGGCTCTAGATCCGTTCTTCCGGATCGTCGAGGAAGGGCTGGCGGGGCTCGTCGATCGATCGGACTTCTTCGACATCCTGGCCGAGGACGTGGTCTTCGAGTTCGTGATCACCGTGCCCGGGTATCCGCGACGGATCGAAGGACGCCGGGCCATCGTCGATCTGTACCGCCCGTACGGCCAGGGCATGATCCTGCACGCCGCGGACGAACTGGCCGTTCACCACGATCCCGCCACGTCGGTGGTCGTCCTCGAGTACGCGGTGCACGGGCGCACCGTCCACACCGGACACGCCTACGACAACCACTTCGTCTCCGTCGTCACCATCAGGGACCGCAAGGTGGCGCACTGGCGGGATTACCTCGACCCGCTCGCGGTCTTCGACGCCTACGGCTGGCCGGACCAGGCCCGCTGAGTCCGTCCGCCCTCCTGCACGAACAAGGCTGGTGGGGTGGCCGGCCACCGAGTGCGGTGTGGCTCCCCTGCAAGCGCGCTGCAGGGTCTCACTTTCGATGGCGGATTCTTAGTGGCATTCGCCGATCTGTGGCGGATCCGCCAACTTTGTGACACTGGTGACTGAACTGGGCGCCACGGTGTTCATCACGGTGGCGAGCTCTGTGCCCGCGCCGGCCGGCCGGGAGATGTACAGCTGGGCGTATAGCCAGCCGTCGGTCTCCAGGCCCTCTGGGTCCATACCCGCGCTCGAGAGCGTCTCCACGATCTGGGTCTGCTCCTCCGCCGAGGCGAACCTCCGCTGCCGGAACACACCGTCGACGCCGACGCTCTGGTAGCCCAGCTCGGCCAGGCTTGCCGCGACCGGGTCGTAGGAGAACATTCGCAGCACAAAATGCGCCATCCACGGCCGCGACCCGTGCGCGACCCGGGCGATGGTCTTGTCCGTGACGTACCCGACGCAACCGGTCGAGATGACGAGGTCGACCCCGGCCAGCAGGTCCTGTTGCTCCGGCGTCGGATCGTCCTGCTCAAGGTCCGCGTGGATCGCGGCGTACATGCTGGCCGGCCTCGTGCAATGTCAGCTCTGTGGCCGCCGACTGGAGTCGCGCTGGGCGAACGGCCGGCCCGGCTACCGCTGCCGCCACGGTCACACCGGCGCCCGCAACCGCCCACCAGGGCTTGCAAAGAATGTCTACGTCCGCGAAGACCGCTTACTCAACGATCTTCGCGCCCGGTTTGCCGAAGAGGTAGGCCACGACGCTTCCGCGATCGCGGACTACTTGAGGTCGAGTCACCTGACGATCATGTACGGCGGTCCCACGCATGAAGTCAAACCTTGTGGCCCACCACGCATACATGCCGCAACCGAAACCACCGGACGGCAGGTGCTATTACTCTGACCTCGCCGCGGCACGCGGCTCTATGGGGTAATTGAGTGTCCGAACTTGAACCCCTCCGCATGGGAGATCTCCCAGGTTCTGGGAGATCATGCCGAAAGACTAGCCGACGCACTCGCACTCGGCGAACGCTCCCCCACCGGCAACTCTCACTACTATGAGTTCCACTCCCGGGCTTCAAATCTTGGCCGAAGCTCACGCACGATGGACTCCTACGCTCGACGTGGTAGCCAGCGTGAGGGGCTGAAGGACTCGAGCAACTCGGGACAGACGGTGCTCACGGCACTCGTAGTGGCCGACGCTACACCGCCGGTGTCCCCATTCTGGCCGCGCGCTACTGCTCGTGCGATCGGCCGACGAGGCCGACCAGGACGACGAGCAAGGCGCCACCGGACCGTGCCCGTCAGGTGTGGCCGAAGGCGTGACGCGGCCCGTCGTCCGCGATGCCGTGCCCGGCGAGCATCAGCGCGACAGAAAGGATGGTCACACCAGACTCCAGCGCAGGTCTGGCATGCTCCCGATGCGCATTGCGGGCAGCCTAAAGCCGAGGGTGACGATCACGGGCACGGAGAAGTGCGTGATCGACCGCGACCGCACTCACGCGGACAGGCTGTTCAAGTATGGAGAACACGTACTGGACGGCACTATGGACAGCCCTGGGAGCAGGGATGAAGCTCTCGACGTGATCGGACACGTCAGGAATCAGCTGCGGAGTGGCTACTGGCCGTAGGCACCGGTTAGCTGGTTGTCCGAGTATGGTGGCGCAGTCGACGAGCGCGACCAACTTAGCAACATCGCAAACGGAGGTTCGATTGTCGAACAAACGCCCAGTCGCTGATGCGATTGACATCGCCCGTAGCCTCGTCGTGGGGGATGTAACCACTAGTCCGGCCATCCCCACTCTCGTCGATCTTGCCCGCGCGTTCGCTGCGACAGAGTTCGATGTCCCGGATGATCGTGACGCGGATGGGCATCTCTTTCAATATGGAAAAGTGACCTGGCTGCCAGATTCGACTTTTATCGTCGGTATTACACGGCAACTTGAGGTAATCGATGAAAGCGGAGAGCATGAGCTCTATTTTCAAGTGGAGTTTGAGTACAGGTATCAATTCGATGCGGACCTTGAGACTGCCGGAAAGCACTCTGAATGGTGGTTCCCTGATGGCGCAACGCCATTTGATTCATGGTTGAATTAGAAGGAAGCCGACGCGGCCGCGAAGGCCGGGCTCCCGGCGGCGTACGTGAAGGACGTCGAGCTGGACGTGCCCGCCCTCGGTGCTGTACGCGTCGCCGGGCAAGCGCATTTCCACCCCCGCCGTTGGCTGCTCGGGCTCGCCGCCGAGGTCGAACTCGCGGGCGGCACCGTCCTCGAGCACACGCGCGCGCTGGGCCTCGA
>NZ_JBFAHL010000033.1:0-65495 GCF_040654155.1 Amycolatopsis sp. NPDC050768 | reverse complement strand
ACAACGACCGCGCCAAACCCTTCACCTGGACCGCCACCGACGACGACATCATCACCAAAATCAACCGTAAAATTACTTCAGACACGCGACACTAGGCTGGTGGGGATGGCGCCAACGGGATCGGACGCGATCCGCCTGGCGACTGTGCGCGGCACCTCGGGCTCGGGTAAGAGTCCCGTTGCGCCGGTGGTCCGTTCATACCTGGGGCGGGCTTGTGCGGTGGCGGCTTTTTCCGGCCGCAGTCGGAACTTTCACGGTCCCGACCTGTGCCGTCACATGGCATGGATGCGCGGGGTGCTGAGCGGATCAAGTCCGAGTGCGCGTGGCCGCTGAGGCTTCCGGATCCGGGAAGAACTTGCCAGGGTGTTGAATCCGCCCGCCGGCGCACGCCCGTTCTTCAAAAGGCGGGGTTCTGGTCAGTTTGCCGAAGTCGCTGGGCGAACCGGCGAGCGTCCTGTTCTGCTGCGCTGCGGGTGTCCGATGTTCGCCCAGCGAGTCCCTTCGCGTGCCTGGGTCGCAAGCCGAGCCTTCCCAGTCACCGATGTCCAGCCGCTGCACGCCTTCGCCGGTCCGGATCATCGTGTCGCCGTAGACGGTCAGGTGCACTGTGGACCCGCGGATCTGGCTGGCGTCGCCCGGCGCGAGCGGTTCCATGTTGTTGACGCTGCGATGTCGGTCTGGGTTGGGACAGTGCGTTCGGCGAGCTGTGCAAAACTCCGACCAACGCCGAATTCGGTTCTGAACGTCGCCTTGGATACGGTAATGCTGGCTGCCCGCCCGAGTACCCCAACGCCGCCGGTGCTTGGTCTACGTTGCGCAACATGATCGCAGGGCAGGACCGGTCGTTCGAGATTGGTTCCGAAGGGGGCGGTGCGGCAGCACCGCCCCCTTCGGGAGCGTCAGGGAGTTGTGACCACGGTCGAGACCGTGTTGGTTACCGGTGGTACTGGATGGAGATCGCTATCGCGTTTGCACGCGGCAGTGCTGAGCGCGATGACGGTGACGAGGGCCGCCGCCATCGACCGGACACGTGATCTTACTGGTGCCGACACTTTTCGACGCGGGCTCATGGGTCAAGTGTAGGCGGCTTAGCAAACATTGATCTGGCAGACAAACTGGGCATCAGAGAAGACGACATGGTTGCCCGGTTCGGGATTGTTTCGTCTCCGACGTTGCCCGCACTGATCACGCCGAGAACGACGAGTCCACCCGTGGTGTCGTGCACCTCGACAGGGCCGCCACTGTCACCATGCTGAACCATCCGGCTTCCATCGGACGAATAGCCGGTATCTACTCCGCACACCGTTTTGCACGGACGGATCCTTTACCGGCGAAAACTGTCGCGGCATTGTCGACCTCGTCCAAGGCTGCGCGCCCGTTGACAACTTCACAGACTTCCGGTGCGACGTAACCGCGAGGAGTTGAAGCGCTCGGATCTATGAACCTCGGCATCTGTTTCATTGTTTCCCTCAGGAGCGCGCGGTCACTGCGCCCATATTTCCCGTGGTATAGAACGTGCTGCCACTGACGTATCCTTGCATCACTGTGAAGTTTTGTTCGAAACAACTGAGCTGACCGATGATGCACGCGCGTTCGCGCTCACGTGGCTGGCGACCGAACCCGGCGACCCGTGGCACAGGGACAGCGAGTCGGCTAAGTTCCGGAGAGACGTGCGGGTCGCGGAACCACTCGCGCAGGTCGATGACGAGGCCGGCTTCGGGCGGTAGTCCGTGCCCGAAGCCGAACGAAACGACGCGCAACTGCGGGTGGTCGGCGTGGTCGTGGGTGCTGGTCGTCGTCTCCTCGATGAACCGCGGCGGCCTGGCCGGATCCGTGTTCGAAATGGACGACCGCATGACCGGCTACGACGTGCGCGGCACCATCGACGCCGGGTTCGAAGCCGCGAAGATGCTGGCGCGCGTCGACGTCGGCGACCCCGCGACCGTCGCCACGCTCGAGACCTGCGGCCGTGCCGTCACCGAGCTCAACCGCGCCGGGGTCGTCGCGATACTGGAGCCAATCCTCACCCGCCGAGTCGAGGGCCGCGCGGTCAACGACCTCTCGCCCTACGAATCCTGGCGCGCCGCTCTCGCGCAGCCCGGCGTCCGCGGCCTGATCGTCGGCCGGTCCCTGCTCTACCCGCCGGATGACGACGTGGCCGCAGCGGTCGACACGGCCGTGTCGCTGGTCCGCCCAGAACGGCGGGTCCGCTCGTGACCCGAGGCGCTCAGCCGAGCGAGCTGATCGCCGCCGCGAGGCGCTGCGCGCGGTCCTTGCGGGCGACCAGCGCGGTGTCGAGGTCGACGGGGACGAAGCGGGTTTTCGTGCCCGGCGCGGCGCGGGCCACGACGTCCATGTCGGCGCTGATCACCGTGGCCACCATCGCGTAGCCGCCACCGGAGACGGCGTCGCGGTGCAGGATGATGGGTTGCGTGCCGCCGGGGATCTGGATGGAGCCCACAGCGTAACCGGCGTCGACGATGTTCGACGGGTCGGAGCCGGCGCCGAAGGGCTGCACGCGTTCGCGCCACTCGACGCCGGGGCCGTCGTAGCGCAGGCCGGCGCGGTCGGCGACCGGGGTGAGCGTCCACTCCTGCTCGGTCAGGTTGGCGAGGCCGCGTTCGGTGAGGCGGTGGTCGTAGAGCCCCAACATCACGCGGACCTGTTGCTGCGGGCCGAAAACCGGCCGGTGTTCCTCGGCGACGGTGTCGCCGGGCGGCGGGTTCGCCGGCGCGCCGATCGGCACCACGTCCCCCGGCTCTAGCTTCCGCCCTCGGAACCCGCCGAGGGCGCCGAGCAGGTACGTCGAGCGGCTGCCCAGCACCGCGGGCACGTCGATGCCACCGGAGAACGCGAGGAAGTAGCGGGAGCCGCCGCCGATGTAACCGAAGGACAGCTCGTCGCCGTCGGCCAGTGCCAGGCGGGTCCACTGAGGACGTTCCTCGCCGTTGACCTTCACCGGCACCGGCGCGCCGGTCACCGCGACGTCCAGCGAGCCGTGGGCGCGCAGGACCGGGCCGAGGTAGGTGCACTCGAGCAGCGCCTCGCCGTCGCGGTTGCCCACCAACGCGTTGGCCAGCTCGGCCGAGTACTGGTCGAGCGCCCCGCCCTGCGGGATGCCCAGGTCGTAGTAGCGGATGCGGCCGCGGTCCTGGACGGTCGTCGCCAGTCCGGGCTGGCTGATCTCGATCGCGCGCTCACTTGCCACGGAGCACCTCCAGCAGGGTGGCGTTGTAGGCCTCTGGGTCGGCGACGGCCCGCTCGGTGTCGAACTCGACGGGCACGATCCGGTAGCGGAACGTGCCTGCTGCCACTTCGGCTTCGATCGCGCGGTACTCCTCTTCGGACACCGGCGTGAACTTCACGACGTCGCCGGGCCGGAAGAACACCATGGAATCGGCGAAGTCGGCCAGCTTCTGCGCCGGGTCGAAGATCGGCGCCGCCGCGATGCCGAACATCTGGTAGCCGCCCGCGCCGCGCACGGAGTAGATGCAGGCGAAGCACCCGCCGTGACCCACGGTCAGCTTCGGGGTGTCCGTGCGCGGGCTTAGGTACTTTGGCACCTCCAGCTGTTTGTCGCGGCCGACCAGCTGGAACAGGAACGGCAGGCCGGCGACGAACCCGACCATCGAGACGATCCACGGGTTCGTGTGGTGGCGCTGGATGAACTCGGCCGCGCCGTCGAGATCGTTGATCCGCGCCGCGTAGTCGAGGTCATTGCCACTCGGGTCCTGGTGGTACCCCTCGCGAAACCGCGCGCCGACCTCGCGGGTGTACGGATCGTCGTACCACACGGGGACTTCGATGATCCGGGTCGACAGCACGGTGCTGCTTTGCCGCTGCGTCGCGGTTTCCAGCTCCCGGACGGTGGTCTCGAGGTCGGCCGGCGCCACCACGTCGGGGTCGAAGCGGATGAGCAGCGACGCGTTGGCCGGGCAGATGTCGACCACGCCGTCGAGGGACTTCGCGGCCAGCGCGCGTGCGATGCCCATGGCCCGCAGGTTCCCCGGCAGGCTCATCTCCTCCGCGATCTCGACGAACAGGAACTCGTCGCCGCCCCACGTGTAGCGGGCCTGGGCGGGCAGGGTCTGCGGTGCGCTCACGCCGTCTCCTTCAGCAGTCCGGGAGCCGTTTCGATGAACTTCGTGTGGTGCTCGACCGCGGCGAACTCGGGCCGCGCGAACAGGGTCAGGTGCAGGCCGATCGTCGTCGCGATCCCGGTGATCTCGACGCCGCGCAGCGCCTCGGTCATCTGCGCCATCGCTGCGGCGCGGTCGGGGCCGTGCACGATCAGCTTGGCGATCATCGAGTCGTAGTACGGCGCCACCGCGTCACCCGCCTCGACCCCGCTGTCCACCCGCGCGCCGGACGGCCACGTCAGGGTTTCGACCGTGCCGGGGCTCGGCATGAACCCGCGGTCGGGGTCTTCGGCGTTGATGCGCGATTCGAAGGCGTGCCCGGTGAACGTGACGTCGTCCTGGGCCAGGCCGAGCGGTTCGCCGCGGGCGATCCGCAGCTGCTGCTCGACGAGGTCGATGCCCGTCACGAGCTCGGTCACGGGGTGCTCGACCTGCAGGCGCGTGTTCATCTCGATGAATGCCGCTTCACGGCGCACCGGGTCGTACAGGAACTCGACCGTGCCGACCCCGCGGTATTGGCAGGCCTGCGCGAGATCGATCGACGAGTGGCGGATCCGTTCGCGGACCTCGTCGGGCAGGTCGGGCGCGGGGGCCTCCTCGAGCACCTTCTGCGAGCGGCGCTGCATCGAGCAATCGCGGTCGCCGAGGTGGATCACGCGTTCGCCGTCGCCGAGCACCTGCACCTCGACGTGGCGCGCGCGTTCGACGAACCGCTCCAGGTACATCGTGTCGTCGCCGAAGCTCGCCCGCGCCTCGGACCGCGTGAGGTCGAGCGCGGAGAGGAAGTCGGTCGGATCGGTGACGAGCCGGATGCCCCGGCCGCCGCCACCCGCGGACGCCTTGAGCACCAACGGGAAACCGACCTCGCGGGCGACCGCGAGCGGGTCGGCGTCGGGGTCGAGCGGTCCGCCGGAACCGGCCAGCACCGGCACCCCCGCCTTGCGAGCGGCTTCGCGGGCGGCGACCTTGTCGCCCATGAGCCGGATCGCGTCGGGCGCTGGGCCGACCCACGTGAACCCGGCGTCGAGCACGGCCTGCGCGAAAGCGGCGTTCTCGGACAGGAAACCGAAACCGGGGTGCACGGCGTCGGCGCCGGTGTCGCGCGCCGCCTTCAGAACGGCGTCCTGGTCGAGGTAGCTGTCGCGGGCCGGCGGCGGGCCGATCACCACGGCTTCGTCGGCGGTCCGCGCCGCAAGCGAATCGCGATCCGCTTCACTGCACACGGCGACGGTGGTGAGGCCCAGCTCGCGGGCGGTGCGCATGATCCGGACGGCGATCTCGCCGCGGTTGGCGATGAGGAGCTTGCGCACGCGTCAGTCCTCCACCACGACGAGGACCTCGCCGGGTGTCACCGTGCCCCCGTCCACGACGTTGATCGACTTGACCGTGCCCGCCGTCTCCGCGCGGATCTCGGTGAACTGCTTCATCACCTCGACGATGCCGACGGCGGCGCCGGCCTCGATGCGGTCGCCGGGCTGCACGAACGGCTCCTTGTCGGGCCCGGGACGCGTGTAGAAGATGCCGGGAAGCGGAGAGAGGATGTCGGACACGGACCTGCCTTTCACTGGTTCTCGTCGAGCACGGCGCGCACGGCCGCGGCGACCTCGGGGGAGTTGGGGGCGTCGGAGTGCACGCAGACGCTGTCGAAGCGGATGTCCAGCTCCGCGCCGCCGACCGACAGCACGGGCCGGCCCTTCAGCGCGCGGCCGACGCGCTCGGCCGCAGCGGCCGGGTCGGTGCGCCCGGGACGGCGGAGGATGATCAGGTTGCCCTCGTCGTCGTAGTTCAGGTCGACGTAGAGCTCGGCCACGAACGGCACGCCGAGCTCGGCGCACACCGTCTCGTGCGCGGTGCCGGCGATGCCGAAGAACGGTACGCCGAAGACCTTCGCCGCGCGGGCCGCACCGGCCATGAGCTCGGGATCGCTGGCGAGCATGCCGTAGAGCGCGCCGTGGGGTTTGACGTGGTTGAGCGGGGCCCCGTGCTTGGTCAGGAACGCCGTGAGCGCCCCCACCTGGTACAGCACGATCGACTCGACCTCTTCGGAAGTCAGGACCATGCGGCGCCGGCCGAAGCCGGTCAGGTCGGGCAGCCCGGGGTGCGCGCCGATGCGGACGTCGTGCGCGACGGCGGCGGCGACGGTCGCGTTCATGACGTCGGGATCGCCCGCGTGGAAGCCGCAGGCCAGGTTGATCACGTCGACGAGGTCGAGGAGCGCTTCGTCGTTGCCGAAGCTGTGCAGGCCGAGTCCTTCGCCCATGTCGGAATTCAGGGTCGCGGTCATGGTGGGTAACAGTAGGCAGGATGTGGTGGCGGGCACATTGGTCAGAGTGACCTAATCGTCTGGGCTGGGTTGTGCTGAGTGCTCTACGCTGCCCGGGTGCGTGTTGCCGATATGCTCGAAGATCCCGAGCGCCGCATCGACATCCGCGTCGAAGGCCCGCCCGGCGCCCTGGCGAGGCCGATCACGTGGTGCGCGCCGACGGAGTCGATCGACCCGTCGCCGTTCCTCACCCCGGGCGCGCTGATGCTGACGTCCGGGATGGCCTTGAACGTCACGGACGTCCGGATCTGGGACGCCTACGTGGAACGGCTCGCGAACGTGCCCATCGCGGCGCTTGCGTTCGGGCTCGGGCCGGCGCACGCGGCGCTGCCGGAAGGGCTCGTGGTCGCGTGCGAGAACCGCGGGGTGCCACTGCTGGTGATCCCGGACCAGGTGCCGTTCGTGCTCGTCCAGCGCGACGTGCAGGACCGCCTTTCGGCCGAGCGCTACGAAGCCCTGCGCCGTGGTTCGGAGCTGGCCGACGACTGCACGCGCATCGCGGCGGATCAGGGCACGATGCAGGACGTGTTGCACCGCATCAGCGAGGTCGTCGGCGCTCGGGTGTCCATTCAGGACTCGACCGGCGCGACATTACTCGCGGCGGGTGGCGAGGGCGCGCTCGCGGCGCGTACGGAGTTCACGCTGCCGGGCAGCAACCGCGACCGCTTCCGGCTGGTCGTCGAGGAAACCGATGCGCAGACCACGATCCGGACGCTGCTCGCGCCCGTCGCCGCCGTCGTGTCGATGCAGCTCAGCACCACACTCGGTTCCGCGGGCGTCGCGCACTCGCGCAACGCGGGCCGGCTGACCGAAGCCGTCTACGGCAACGATGCCGTGCCGACGGCCGATCTGATCGCGCTGGCCCGCGACGCCGAGCTGGAGCCGTACCAGCGCACGGGCGTTGTCGTGCTGCAAGCCGAAGCGGGGATGTCCACGACGTACCTGCGGTCGGTGTCGTGGCGTGCCCGCGTGATCCTGGCGGGGGAGTTCTCGGCGATGCGGTTCGTCGAGGAGCCGGACCTCTCGACGATCCTGCTGCAGAGCGAGTCGCTGGAGCCCGCCCAGTTGCTGTCGGCGGCGCGCGCGGCGCTCGGGCAGGCGCGGTCGGTGTCTGCGGTGGTCGCGACCGCGGAGAACGCCGCGGAACTCGGCCTCGTGCTGCGGATGTGCCGGCGCGCGCTGGGTCCGTCCGGCGTGCGCGCCGCGCCGCAGCTGGACTTCGACGCGGTGGTCGACACGCTGCGCCACCCCGGCGCGATCAGCCTGGCCCAGCGGCTCGTCGCGCCGCTCGCGCGATCGGAGGAGCTGCTGACCACGCTCGAGGCGTACCTGCGCCACAGCGGCGCGACACCGGCGATCTGCGCCGAGCTGTTCATCCACCGCAACACGCTCGCGTACCGGCTGAAGCGGATCCGGGAGCTGCTCGTGCTCGACCTGCAGGACGGGCACGTCCGTGCGACGCTGTTGATGGCCCTGCGGCTGGCGTGAGCTTGTGCTGAGTGCACAGCCGCGCTTGTCCGGTTTAGGCACTCAGCTGCGCGCGGCCACTTCCCGCGCGGCTTCGATGAACGCGTGGCAGACCGGGTCGGTCTCGTCGGCGTGCCACGCCAGCGCGGCGCGACTCGGCGGAAGCCCGGTGAGGGACACGTACGCGACGCCGGACCGCGGGAAGTGGCTCGGCGCCGCCGCGGTGGTCAAGGTGCCCGCCCTGGCAGCTCTTCGTCCACGTCCCCGACCTCCACGAGTGCGGCGCCGGGTGGTCCTCGCGCAGGTCGCCACCAGAACTCGGCCCACACCGGGTCGGCGGTGCGTCGATCGCGAGGGGTTCGTCGAGCAGTCCCGTGACGTCCACGCTCTCGCGGTCGGCCGGCGGGTGACCGGCCGCGCGCTGCTCGGTGCGGAGTACGAGCCGCCGCAGCTTGTCCGACCGGAACGGCGGCCCCACGAACGCCAGCGGCACCGCCCGCTCGGGCAACCCCGACTGCAAGACGACAACGTCAGGCTGCTGCTGGTGTTCGCACCGTCGATGGCGCTGTCCCTCGGCTGGGAAGCGCCGCTGAGCGCCTCCGTCTTCGCTGCGGCCGCCGCCCTGCTGATGGCAGTCTCGCCCAAGGCTCCGTCCGCTTCTACGACGACGACCACCTGGCGTTCACGCACACCGTTGCGAACCTAGGGCACGACTCGCTCGTCGAGGTGAACTCCACCGACGTCTTGCGCCGCGGCTGCCGATTTCCCGGTCGCGGTGCAGGCAGGCGCTCGGATGGCGGCGTCACGGACCCGGCTGCACCGGCGGGGTGAACGTCGGCGGAGTGGCCGCTGGATTGGGCAACGGCGTCGGCGTCGTCACCGGTTCGTCGGACGGGCCGGTGTCTTTGGTCTTCGTGCCGTTCTGCGGAACGATGCCCGGGCCTGTCACCTGTCCCTGCGGCCGCGCGTTGAGCGGCTGCTGGTAGACGCGATCCCGGACCCGATCCGACGGCGCCTCGTCGCTCGCGGGCGCCTGGGCCACCGCGTGCGACTTGGTCACCGGCGCGGCGGCGACGTGGACGGCGGGCGCGGCGCTCGACGAACTCGCGCCGGGCTGCACCGCCGGCACCACCGGACTCGGCACCACGACCGGCGGCGTCGGCTTCGCCACCACAACGGGCGCGACCGGCTGCGGCGCCACCGATCCGCCGCTGAATCCCATTACCACCGCGACAACCGCTCCACCCGCCACGGCCGCGACCCCCGCGATGACCGGCTCTCTTCGACGCATGATCGGGAATCAAACAGGCCGACTCAGTGCTGGGTCAACGGTTGTGCGCAACCGTGACCACGCCCCGTCCGCTATGCCCCGATTTCGACCGCTAGGCCTGCGGCAGCGCCGCTCCGAAGATCAGGCGGCGGCACAACGGCGAAATTCCAGGCCTGTCGGAAGGCGCTGACCGTCAGCCAGGCCAGCCGGGCGTTGACGGGAAACAGCTGCCGCACCGAGGTGAGAGTGTCGAACGACGCGTCGCCTTCGGTTTTCCCTCGTTCGAGGTCGGCCGGGGAGAAGTCGGGCCCGAACACCTCCAGCACGGTGCCCAGGAAGTAGAGGTGACCGAGCGTTTCCACTTGCGGCCGATGCAACGGCGCGGTGTCGGCTGTCGCGACGGTCGTGATCGGAGGGTGCGCCGCGGCGTGCACCAGTGCCGACTGGTCGGCGATCGCGTGTGCGTCGATGTGGCGAACGAGGTCGCTCACGAGGACGTCGTCGTACGTCCGGCGGGCCACCACCGTGCGCAGGGCTCCGCGCTTGTCGCGCACCTCCTCGTCGAGCAGTCGGCGCGCGATGTCCGCGAGCGAGCCCGAAGCGGTGACCATCTGGCGCGCCACGCGGACGAGTTCTCGGGGCAGGCCGACGAACAGGTAGTGGCACAGGCACCCGAACGCGTCGGGGAGCTGCAGCACGCGGCCTTGCAGTACTCGCCGCGAGTCCGGCAGTTTCAAGTACTCCAGCCGGAAGATAGTTGTCAGGTTCAATCGAGCCGAATCCGGTATTCACGGGGCGGAACGCGTTGTAGCGACGCGGCGTGTGTTCCAACGGGTGATCGGCGATGCCGTTGATCTGCGCCCGGTCGAGCAGGCGGGATGTGCGGGGTAGAGGCCCCGAGGGGGGCGCGCAGGGCAGCGGGTGCGCGCCCACCGGCTCTATTCGGCCCAGGCGCGCTCCAGCAGTGTGCGAAAGGTGGCGGGCTGTCGGCCGATCAGTTCGGCCAGAGTCGCGTTGACGGCGGCGAACTCGTCGTTCCGTGCCGCTGCGAAGATGCTCAGCATGAGGTCGGCGATCGGGGCGGGGGCGCCGTGGGCCAAGGCCTGCTCACGAAAGGCGTCGTCGGGGACGACGGTGCGGGTGAAGGCTCGTCCGGTCGCCTGGGCCGCGATCTCGGCGCTGGCGTCGAAATCGAGCGCAGCCGGGCCGGTGAGCGGTGGGGTGGGCCCCTCGAAGCGGCCATCGTCGGTGAGGATCGCTGCCGTGGCCTCGGCGAGGTCGTCGTGGCCGGTCCAGGCGACGGGGCCGTCGGCGGGGAGGGCGACGTCGCCGGTGTGGCGGGCAGACTCCAGGAACTGCAGGGCGCTGGCCGCGTAGAAGCCGTTTCGCAGCGCGGTCCAGGGCAGGCCGGTGGCGTGCAACAGGTCCTCGGTTTCGGCGTGGTCGCGACATGCCTGGAAGAGAGATTTGTGGGCGGCGCCCATCTGGCTGGTGTAGACGATGCGGCCGACGCCGGCCTGCACGGCGGCGTCGATGGCGGTGCGGTGGCCGGTGACGCACTCCTCGCCTGTGCGGTCGAGGGACACGAGGAGCAGTTGCTCGGCGCCCTCAAAGGCGTGCGCGAGGGACGCGGGGTCGTCGAAGCTGCCCTGCCGGACGCGGACGCCACGGTCGGCGAGATCTTGGGCCTTGAGGGGGTCGCGGACGCTGACGCCGACCCGCTCGGCGGGAACGCGCTTCAGGAGGTGTTCGACGGTCAGACGGCCGAGCTTTCCGTTGGCTCCGGTGACGATGATCATGGGTTCTCCCAATGCTGTTTCCAGTGGAATCACTGTAACAGTAACATCGAAACTAACAGTGGAAGCAAGTATCCGATATCATCGATTCATGACTGCCCGAGACGCCACCGACAGCCCTCGCCATCGCATCGTTGGGGCGGCCATCGAGCTGCTGGAGAGTGGCGGGCCGGACGCGGTGAGTACCCGCGCAGTCGCTGCCGCGGCCGGGATGCAGCCACCGGCGATCTACCGCCACTTCGGCGACAAGGAGGGGCTGTTGGAAGCAGTCGCCGAGCAGGGCTACGCGCAGTTCCTGGAGAGCAAGCGCGTACCGCTCGACCCTGCGCCAGAGGACCCGGTGGAGGAGCTGCGTCGCGGCTGGGACATGGTGGTGGAGTTCGGAGTCTCGCGCCCCGAGTTGTTCGCCGTGATGAACAGGGCCACTGGCCGCATGTCGGACGTGGCGCACCGTGCTGGCCTCGAGATCCTCCGTGACCGGGTGCGCAGACTGGCGGCCGGGGGATGGCTCCGGGTTGACGAGGACCTGGCCGCTCAGATCATCCAGGCCACCGGCCAAGGCGCGGTCATCACCTGGAACTCGACTCCAGCAGAGCGCCGCAATCCGACATTGCTGACCGTGCTCCGCGAGTCCATGGTCGCGGCCGTCACCCGCGCCGAACCGACGATCTCCGCCGGTGAGCCCGGCCCCGCCCCGGCGGCTCGCGCGCTGCGCGCCGCCCTTCCCGACGACGCCGACGTCCTGAGTGACGCCGAGCAGCGTCTGCTGCTCGAGTGGCTTGCCCGTCTAGCGGTGGACCGCAGCGCGCCGCAGGCGTGAGCTCGCCTCCGTCGCTCTTGAAGGTGGCCGCCTGCGGCCGCGCGAGCAGCTGGTCACAGCGAGCGCCGACGGAGGGGCTTCACCGCCGGCATGCTCGCGATCGTTGGTTCGGCGGCGTCGATCTACAGCTCGGGGCGGTGCTCGACGAGCTATGCGGCGATCTGGTGGAGCTTCATGTTGGTCTGCGACGTCTCGACGAGAAGGCGGAAAGCCTCGGTGGCTCCGATGTCGTGGCGCTGCATCAGGATGCCCTTGGCCATGCCGATGACGTCGCGGTTTTCGAGGGTTGCGTGCAGATTGGCCTCGGTGTGCGCGCCGGCCGGCGCGATCGCGGCGTGCGTGGCGAACACACGCCCGTCCTCCTGCGTCGAATGCGTCGATCTGCGAGGAGTAGAGGTTAAGCGCCGTGCTGGGCGATCGCGTCCAGACACCCTGGCCTGTGCGGTGCTGGAACCCGTTGACCATGGCCGCGATCTCTGCGGTGGCGGCTACGGTGCGAACCCTGCCACCCTCCACGAGGAAGATCCCGGCGTTCTCGGTGCCGGTCACATGCTCCACAGCGGCATCCACGATGGCCCTGAGCGTCGCATCGACACACGAGAGGTCTGGGTCCAAGCCGTCGACCTCGACAACGGCGGCAGCTTCAACGACTTCCCGCCCGAACTGCTCGATGCACTCCTCGATGACGTCCTCGCGGGCTGGGATCGCCGGTGGAAGGCAGGCGAGTCCATCGCCGGCTTCGTGCTCGTCCCGTCCGACCGGACGAGAACGTTCACCGTCGGGCCGCAGGAGGCGCTGCTCATCACCCTCCAGGGAACCGCGGCCCAACTGGCAGCGTGGGCGATGGGGCGGCCGCACCGCAGCGTATCGACGATCGAGCGGGGGAACGTGCCGCTTCCACGGACGTGGATCTGAGCTGCCTGTGAGCTAAACGGAGTTCGGCAAGGCTCGTCCCGTTTGCCGGTGGTCGGCCTCGGCCGACGTGTGTCCGAGCTTCGCGGCCCACACCCGTGCCTAGCGCTCGGGCACTGGCGCGGTGGTGTTGGGTAGAGGTTGCAGGAGATCGCCGACCTCGTTGACTCGATCCAGCACGTCATCAGCGGTGAACGCGAGCTGGTGGGCCTGACGGCAAGCGGAAACTTCGTCCCATGTGATCGGAGTTGAGACAGTCGGCTGGTCGCGACCTCGCAGCGAGTATGCGGCGATCGTGGTTTTGGTAGGGCTATTTTGGCTCCAGTCAATGAAAACCTTTCCGTTTCGCTGAGCTTTGGCCATCACGGCGGTGACGGTCTCAGGGGTCTCCTCAACGAGTTGCTGCGCCAGCTCTTTCGCATATGCGGCCGGAGCGACTGCGTGATCGGTAAAGATTCCGCAGTACAGCTGCATTCCCTTCGAGCCTGACGTTTTGGCGAAGGGGGTGAGTCCGTCCGCGGTCAGGATGGCGCGCAGTCGCTCGGCGACCCGGCAGCATTCGACGACGGTGGTGCCGGGTCCGGGGTCGAGGTCGAACACGAGCCGGTCCGGCAGTTGCCGTTGTCCGTCGGCATCGACGGTCCATTGTGGAGTGTGGAGTTCCAGGGCGGCCATGGTGGCTGCCCACACCAGGCCCGGCAGATCGTCGATCAGCGGGTAGCTGATCGTGCCGGGGCCGCGGCCGCTGCGCGAACCGGTGCTCGGAAGCTGGACAGTGTGCAGCCATGATGGAGCCCCGCGGGGGAGGTTCTTCTCGAACCAGCTTTCGCCTTCGACGCCGTCGGGGTAGCGGATGAAGGTGACCGGACGTCCGGCAAGCTGCGGGAGCAATAGCGGTGCGATCCGGGCGTAGTAGTTGATCACCTCGCCTTTGGTGAAGCCGTCGTGCGGGTAGAGGACCTTGTCCAAGTTGGACAGCTTGAGCCGCCGATCGCCCACTTGTACCAGCTGCTCGGTGGCGGAAGGGGACGGTGCCGGCGACGGCTCGTCGTGGTGGCTCGGTCTGGGCGCGAGGACGTCGGCGGGCTTCTTGTCCTGTCGCAGGCCGCGCCAGGCGGTGTGGCGCACACGGCCGGCGCGGGTGAACTGGCGGTAGACGATCTCGCCGACCAGGCGGGGTTCGACCCACCGGGCACGCGTGGTGTCCTCCCGCGGTGGTGTCGCGGCGAACGGGTGGGTGCGGCGTTCGAGGGGCTGCAACTGGGCCATGAGGTCGGTGCGGGCGGCTTGGGAGAAGCCGGTGCCGACGTCGCCGAGGTAGACGAGGTCGCCGGTGTCGGGGTCGTGGGCGCCGAGTAGCAGGCCGCCGAGGGTGCCGGAGAAGCTGCGTTGGCCGGGGCGCCAGCCGCAGATGATGACTTCCTGGGTCTGGATGAATGGGTGCTTGAGCCACGAGTCCGGACGGCGCCCAGGGATGTAGGTGGAGTTGCGCAGCTTCGCGACGAGGCCTTCGTAGCCGGCGTGCGCGGCGTCGGCGAGGAAGTGGGCGGGGGTGCGGTGGTCGGCGTCGAGTTCGTCGAAGGTGACCGCGGGCACGACGGCGACCCGGTGCCGGTCGGGCATCGGCAGGCCGGTCAGGAGCCGGCGGCGTTCGTCGTAGGGCTCGGTCAATAGACTGCGTCCGTCGAGGTGGAGCAGGTCGAAGGCGAGGAACCGGACGGGCAGGTCGTCGAACGGTTCGTCGTGGCGGAGGGATCCGGCGTGTTTGGTGTAGCGGCCGCGGCGTTCCTGCATGAGCTCGAAGTCGATCCGGCCGTCCTCGTCGTAGACGACCACCTCGCCGTCCAGTACGGCGGAGCGTCCGTCCAGGGCGGGGCCGAGCACGGTGGCGAGGTCGGCGAACTCGGCGGTGAAGTCGATGTTGTTGCGGCTGGTGAGCACCGCGGTGCCGTCCGGCGCGATCCGCATCGCCGCGCGGTAGCCGTCCAGCTTGTACTCGTAGGTCCATTCCGGACCGCTGCGGAGCCGGC
Source organism: Amycolatopsis sp. NPDC050768 (assembly GCF_040654155.1). Taxonomy (NCBI): domain Bacteria; kingdom Bacillati; phylum Actinomycetota; class Actinomycetes; order Pseudonocardiales; family Pseudonocardiaceae; genus Amycolatopsis; species Amycolatopsis sp. NPDC050768. The sequence goes on along the minus strand of NZ_JBFAHL010000033.1, from coordinate 50,738 downwards.
CACCATCCGTTTTGGCCAGCATCGGCTCGACCCAGGCCGGGACGCGAGACCGGTCGCGAGCAGCCATGCCGACCCTCCATCCGCACGCAGCGACCTCCTGACGGTAACCCGTTCGACCCGGCTTTACTGTGTTTGTGCTGGTCAACGGCTGGGTTGGCGAAGGCTGGCCAAGAAGAAGGCGGCGCTCCTCGCGGAACTCGCCGACGTGCTGTGACTCCCGCGCGGCTTGCCGTGGCCGGACGAGCCGCGCGGGGGGATCTGGTGACAGGATGAGGCGGTGGACGTGCGCAGCAGGAACCACGTGACCGTGACCGGCCGGGACGACGGGCCCACGGTGCTGCTTGCGCACGGGTTCGGGTGCGACCAGAACCTGTGGCGCCTGGTGGTGCCGGCTCTGGCGGAGCGGTTCCGGGTGGTCTTGTTCGACTACGTCGGTTCCGGCGGGTCGGATCTCTCGGCGTGGTCGGAGCCGCGCTATTCCCGGCTGGAGGGGTACGCGCAGGACGTGCTGGATGTCTGCGCGGAGCTGGAGCTGCGGGACGTGGCGCTGGTCGGGCACTCGGTGAGCGCGATGGTCGCGGTGCTGGCCGCCAACCGCGAGCCGGCGCGGTTCGCGAAGCTGGTGCTGCTGACGCCGTCGCCGTGTTATCTCGACGACGGTGACTACCGCGGCGGGTTCAGCCGCGCCGACATCGACGAGCTGCTCGACTCGCTGGACGCGAACTACCTCGGCTGGTCGGGCGCGATGGCGCCGGTGATCATGGGCAACCCGGAGCGACCGGAGCTCGGGGAAGAGCTCAAGGACAGCTTCTGCCGCACCGACCCGGCGATCGCGCGGGTCTTCGCGCAGGCCACGTTCCTGTCCGACAATCGCGCGGACCTGCCGAAGGTCGCCGTGCCCACGGCGGTTCTGCAGTGCACCCAGGACGCCATCGCGCCGCCCGAGGTCGGGCGCTACGTCCAAGAACACATCGAGGGCAGCGTGCTGGTGACCCTCGACGCCACGGGGCACTGCCCGCAGCTGAGCGCGCCCGAGGCGACCGCCGCCGCGATCACGGCCTTCGTCGGTGAAGCCGGTTGATGATGTGCGAGACCGGCGACGTCGCCGGTGGGGCAGAGGGGGAGCACGTCGGCGGTGTGAGCGCGTCGTTCTCCGCCCTGCTGGAGGACAGTGCCGAGGACCTCTACGAGCACGCGCCGTGCGGCTACCTGTCGACGCTGATGGACGGCACGATCGCCAAGATCAACACCACGCTGCTGGGCTGGCTGGGCTACCGGCGCGAGGAGCTGGTGGGGCGGCGCCGGTTCGCCGACCTGCTGACCGTCGGTGGGCGGCTGTACCACGAGACGCACTTCGCGCCGCTGCTGAGCATGCACGGCGAGGTCGGCGGGATCGCCCTGGAACTCAAGGGCGCCGACGGGACCCGGTTGCCGGTGTTGGTCACCTCGGTGGTGAAATTCGGCTCCGACGGGCAAGCCCAGCTCATCCGCACGACCGTGTTCGACGCGAGCGACCGCCGCGCCTACGAGCAGGAGCTGCTGCGGGCCCGCCAGGAGGCCGAGCGCGAACGTGACCGCGTGCAGCGCCTGGCCACGACGTTGCAGCGCACCCTGCTGCCGCCGGTGCTGCCGGTCGTGCCGGGCCTCGACGTCGCCGCGTACTACCACCCCGCGTCGGCCGATGAGGTCGGCGGCGACTTCTACGACCTGTTCCCGCTGACCGGCGGCACCTGGGGATTTTTCCTGGGTGATGTGTCCGGCAAAGGCGCCGAGGCCGCCGCAGTGACCTCGCTGGCCCGCTACACCCTGCGCGCGGCAGCGGTCTACGACCCGGATCCCGTCACGGTGCTGGGCAACCTCAACACCGTGCTCAACCACGAGTACCACGGCACCGACCCGCGGTACTGCACCGTCATCCACGGACTGCTCGTGCCCGACGCCGGCGGCGCGACCGTCATCCTCGCCGGGGGCGGGCACCCGCCCGCACTGCTGATCCGCCACGACGGCGCCGCCGAGCTGCTCGACACGCCCGGTGGTCAGCTGGTCGGCGCGCTGCCCGACGCGCGGTTCGCCGCCGTCGAGCGCCACCTCGGGCCCGGGGACACCCTCCTGCTCTACTCCGACGGCCTGACCGAAGCCCGCACCCGCGCTCGCGTCCGCTATAGCGAGGAGCAGCTGCGCGACTTTGCCGCGACCCTCGCCCCGGCCACCGCGACGACGGTGGTGGCCGCGATCACCGACCTGCTCGCTGGCTTCGCCGACGGCGTTGACGACGACACCGCCCTACTCGCCCTGAGCATCCCGCGCACCGGAGACGAGGAGCCGTGACCATCGAGTTCGCCGTCACCACCCGCGACACCGCGTCGGGCCCCGTGCTCGAGCTCAGCGGAGAGCTCGACGCCGCCACCGCTCCCGACGCCCTCGAAGCCGTCCGGCTCCTCGCCCCGTCGGCCGCTCAGCAACTGCTCATCGACCTGAGCGGCCTGCAGTTCTGCGATTCCAGCGGGATCTCGGTGCTGATCGCGGCTCGCAATGTGGCTGTCGCTGCGGGCGCGGAGATCGCGTTGGCCGCGGTGCCCGGCTACCTCGCCCGCACGCTCGGAACGATCGGGCTGGCCGAGCTTTTCACGACCTATCCCACCACCGAGGACGCTCGGAAGGCGTGGGCCACAAGCGCTTCCGGCCAGTGACCGAGCAGTGGCCGCGTCCCCGGTCGTCGGCCACGCCCGTCGTGGCTGTGCGCGCTGCCGCCGGCCGGACGAGGATCAGGAGATGCAGGCATCAGATTCGAACCCAGGACAAGACCCCGCCTCACTCGCGGGCGCGACGAACATCAGCCTGGGCCGCTCCGGTCCCGCCGTGGTGCTGACCGCACAGGGCGAATTCGACACGGTGACCACCCCGCAGCTGCGGACCACGATCCGCCAAGCGGTCGACGACGCACCCGAGGTGCTGGTGATCGACCTCACCGCCGTGGAGTTCTTCGGCTCGGGCGCGATCGCAGCCTTGGTCGACGCGCACCTGAGAGCCGCGGACCAGACCAGCCTGCGCATCGCGGTCGAGCGCTACCTCGACCGCATGCTGAAACTGGTCGGCCTCGACCAGCAGCTCGCGACGTACTCGTCGCTGGAGGACGCCCTGGCTGCCCGAGGAAGGTGACAATCCGGCGCTTGAGCACGCCGTGCGCGGGTATCCCGACCCATGACCTGCAGGCCAACCCTCGACCAGGAAAACGCGAGGTGGCACTCATGGCTCCGGCCGATAATCTCGGCGCGACCGTAACCCCCGAGCTCAGGATGACGTCGCCCGCCCGAACCGGCGACGTCACCAAGCTGCGGCACAAGCTCACCGCCTGGATCGCGGCGCACCACCCGCCGACCGACCTGGTCGGCGACATCGCGCTGGCCGCCTACGAGGCGCTGATCAACTCCGCCGAGCATGCCTACCCCGCCGGTGCGGCCGGCGACGTTCGGCTGCACGCCCAGCACCAGGCAGGCCTGATTCGCGTCACAGTCACCGACTTCGGCCTCTGGAAGCGCCCGCCGGCCGTGTCCGATCCGTTGCACGGCCGTGGTTTGACCCTTATCCGGGTCCTGACCGACGACGCCACCATCGTCTCCACCGACGCGGGCACCACCGTGACCATGACTTGGCACCTGCCCGCCGACGGCAGGTAGGTCGCGCAGGCCGCCGGTGGTGGTCTGCACGGTAACGAGCCCGGTGTGGCCTGTGGGCAAGCATGCCGGGCTCGTCGTCCGGAGGGGCCGCGTGGGACCTCGGGGTCAGTTCTTGTTGGTGCCCGGGGTGTGGACCTTGTCGAGAGCTCTATCTCGACGACGCCACGCCGGCGGAATGGCGTGCGGTGATCACCGACGACTTCGGATAGCGGATCCAGATGAGCGTCGAACAGCTGGACGTGCTGGTCGCCGACGTCAAGTCCGGTGCCCTGGACGCCGTCCTCGCCGGTTGACCGAAGCCGTGGGGTCGGACCGTTTCGTGGTCCGGTCCTACCGGTTCAGCATCGATGTTCGAAGTAGGCGCAGGCTTTTCGACACGACCAGCGCCGACGACAGCGACATGGCCGCACCCGCGATCACCGGGTTGAGCAAGCCGAGCGCGGCCAGCGGCAGTGCGGCGATGTTGTAGCCGAACGCCCACAGCCGGTTTCCGCGGGATGACCCGCAGCGTGCCGGTGGAGAGCCGCATGGCATCCGGGATCACGCGCAGGTCCTCGCACGCGATGTCGGCCGAGCGCAGCGCGATGTCATTGCCGTCCCGGCGGAGCCGGAAACCCACCGCCTGCCTCAGCGTCCCTGGCCGCCGGATGCTTCGATGATCTGTCCAGTGACCCACGCGACCGAGTCATCCAGCAGCGCTGCGATCACCTTGCCGAGGTCAGCGGACTCGCCGATGCGCCCGAACGGCACACCAGCGGCCACCTGCGGGACGAGCTCCGGCATACGCTCGAAGATGTCGTCCACGATCCGAGTGCGGGTCGATCGCGGCGCCACCGCGTTGACGCGGATCTTCCGCGGCGCGAGCTCCTTCGCCCAGCAGTGAGTCAGCGCGTGCATCGTGCCCTTCTGGCTGGCGTAGCTGGAGTACCCGGCCTCGATGCCGGTCACCAGCGCGGAGGTGCTGCCAGTGTTCACGATCGCGCCACCATCCTCGATCAGAGGCAGCAGTTGCTGGGTGAGGAAGTACGGGCCGCGGAAGAGCACCCGATGGAAGTTGTCGAACACCTCCTCGGTGACGTCTTCGAACGGCGCGCCCCCGCCGATGCCGGCGTTGTTGACCAGGTACTGAAATTGCCGCGTGCCCCACTTGGCCTGCAATATGTCCTCGAAGGCCTGCCGGAAGGCCGGGAAAGAACTCGTGTCGGCGACGTCGAGCGGCAACTCTCCGGCGCTGCCGCCATCGGCCTCGATCTCCGCCACCGTCTCCTTGGCCTCGGCCTCGTGGCGGTGATAAGTGATGACCACTCCGATGCCGCGCCGGGCGGCCTCGATCGCTGCGGCCTGGCCGATGCCCGCGCTGCCGCCTGTAATCAGAGCGACCTGCATATTCTGCTCTCACTTTCTAGAAGTCGATTTAGGCTTCACTAGTAAAGTGGCCGCAGCTGGCCCTTCTTAGATCATTCATGTCGTCCGATTGCACAATACTCGCAACGTCGGCAGCAAGGGGTTCTTGCTGGGCCCGGGGCGGCGGCCCACCCGAACCCGCGTCGCCGGTGGCCGGGGTGACGCGACAGAGTTTCGTCCTTCCAGGAGCTGTCTGCGATGGTGACCGCAACCGAAGCTATGGGCCCGGGTGAACCCTGCTGTCGAACTCTGCTCGTGCTTTGTCGATCGCTGCGATGTTCTCCAGGCTCCAGCGGACGACAGGCCGTGTCGCTATGAGGAGAGTTCGCCCCATGTCCGTGAGTTCGTAGGTGACGTTCGGTGGCATCACGGCGCAGACCGTGCGCGTGAGGATCCCGTCGCGCTCGAGTTCGCGCAACGTTGTGGTGAGCATCTTCTGGCTGATGCCAGCGATGGTGCGTTTCAGCTCACTGAACCTCTTGGGGCCTGAGCCGAGGGTGTCGACGACCCCGAGTGACCATTTGTTGGCTACGAGGTCGAGGATTTCGCGTGCGCGACAATTACGCCCGGCGGCGAGCTCGAGGGACGGTTCGGTTGGGTGCGAATCCGAGGTGCTGCCGGCGATGGTTACCTCCGGGAAACCCGGTCACGGGAAGGTGCCTGATTGACCCGGGTCACCGGGTAATTGCAAGGTACCAGTGATCGGGTACTGGTTGCCCGGATGGCGGAAGGGGCTCTGGGTGAAGTTCGAATTGGGTGTGTACAGCTTCGGTGTCGCGGGGCGTGATTCGGAAGGCCGCGACGTGACTACGGCGCAGGCGGTACGCAACGTGCTCGAGCAGATCCGACTTGCCGAAGACGTCGGCCTCGACTTCTTCGGTGTCGGCGAACACCACCACGAGCAGGTCCCGGTGTCCTCGCCGATCTCGGTGCTGAGCGCCGCCTCCGCGGTGACGTCGTCGATCACTTTGTCGACAGCGGTGAGCGTGCTGTCCACTGACGACCCCATCCGGCTCTACCAGCAGGCAGCTACCGCGGCGATCGTGAGTGGAGACCGGGTTGAACTTGTCGTCGGCCGTGGCTCATCGACCGACTCGTTTCCCTTGTTCGGCTATGATTTGGACGATTACGATCGGCTCTACGCCGACAAGCTCGGCCTTCTCATGGCGGTCAATGAACAGGAGCGAGTCAGTTGGCACAGTCCGCTCCGGCCACCGCTGGAGAACGCGCTCGTCGTGCCCCGGCCTGACAAGCCCCTGAAGATTTGGCTCGGAAGTGGCGGTAGCCCCGGTTCGTCGATCCGGGCGGGAATTGCGGGGCTTCCCATTTCCTACGGCATCCTCAGCGGCACGCCCGAGTATTGGGGCGAAGTGGGCGAACTGTACCGTCGGAGCGCGCGAGAGAATGGTGTCGATCCGTCACGCCTGGAGATCTCTGTGGCCAGTCATGGGTTCGTCGGCCGAGGTGGCCTCGCGACGAAAAAGCACTTCCACCAGCACGAGGTCGCATCGTTCGCCCTCGCCGGCAGGGCACTTCCCACGCGGTGGGAGCAGGTCGAGGCGAACTACGCACCCGGCGGTATGGTGTTCGCCGGCGAGCCCAGCGAAATCGCCGAACGCATCATCGACTTGCACCGGCACCTCCGCCACAAGCGGCAGTTCCTCCAGATGGACATCGGCGGTATGCCTCATCGCGACGTGCTCAGTTCCATTGAGCTACTCGGCACCGACGTCGCGCCGCTGGTGCGCGCCGAGCTCAACGCGGACAACTGAGCGCGGCTCCATGCGTTTGTCCGGCGGAAACTGCGACTTTGCACGTGTTCCCACCACTTCTCTTCCACCGGGTGCGGCCGTGTCCTGGGCCATGACCGATTGGCTTGGTGCCGCTCGCGGCCTATTTCTTCAGAATGAAACTCAAGATCCCGATGATCAGCGTGACGAAGATGGCCGTCAGGCCGATCATCGTCGAGCGCCATGCGTGGCTTGCCTGGGTCCGGTGCTTTCGGTAGTCCTCGTTGCTCAAGGGGTGTATTGCGGCGTAGGACTTGGGGAGTCGCTGGAGCGACCAGGTGCCCGCTACTGCGAAGAAGAGTGCCACTCCGCCGCCGAGAAGCCAGCCGGAGAGACCCAGATCAGGGACGATTCGCAGTGGTGTGACCACCGCCAGCACCGCTGCGAGCAGGTAGGGCCACGCTGCCGCCCGGTAGCGGGCGGCAGGTCGGCGACCAGGTCTTTCTTTCGTCTGCCGTGCTCGTGCCCACCGGGTGTAGACGGCTTCGCTCAGGTGTCGCGGTCCGATCGCAACGGCTTGGGTCGTGCTGAGGATGACTTCGACCTCCGCTGTTTTCGCGACGATGCGGCGAAGTTCCGTATCCGACAGCTTCGGCAGGTCAGCAGGTTCCTCGAACGAGCCGCCGTCGAACTCGAACTCGGTGCGAGTCGCCCCGCGGGCAAGACCCTCGTCGAGAAGCTCGCGGAGCGCTTGAAGGTCGTCGATCGTGACATGCACACGACCCAGTTGTCGTCTGTGCCGCGCGAGGTCTTGCTGCTTATCGATGAGCCCGCGTCGCTTGACCGTCATCAGTGAACCTTATCGAGCGGAATAAATGATCTTTGAGTCGTGCAAGAAGGTCGGGCATGAGCTGACTGCCGCGGCGAGAGCCATCTTCGGCCGGGGCGAAGCCGAGTGCGACGGCCTGATGAAGATCGTCATCGGCGCCGGTGCCGACCTAATCCTGGGAGGAGTGTTGCCGGGTGCGGATTCGACGGGTCTGGTCAACTTGGTGACACCCGCGGCACGACCACGAGTGAATTGCGAGTGCTCGAAGGCAGCGCGCATCTGATTGAGAGCGGACTTCTGGTCGCCGAAACGTCGTCGAGTACGGCGTGCAGTCGACGGAGACACGATGCACCGAACTGCCCGCGGTCCGTGGCTACGCCACCGAACTGGGCGCCCCGTCGTGCGCGATCGAGCGCGCCTGCTGACCTCGCCGACGCCGCGCCGCGTCGCCGCCGATGGCGACATCGCCGCGGCCCGGCTCCTCGAAGCCGATCATGTCTTCCGCCTCGCCGGCAGCGACGACCCTGCCCTGCAAATCCTGCTTGATCACACCACACCCGCCGTGACACCGGTCGGCACCCGCGGCAGGTTCCAAGCCTGCGCCCGCGCCCGCGGCGAAGCCGACGGCGCCGCCATCCACCTGCGCCACCGCGACGGCGACTACAACGCCCCTTCGCCCGCGCCCGGAATCGTCGCTCAGTCGATAAGCGCAATGTAGACGGGCGAGCCGAGCAACACCGGCACGCCGTCGAGCGTGCCGTGCAGGAGGCGCTTCGCCACGAACTCGACGTTCTGGGCCGGCCCGGTGAGCCGGTCGACCGCTTGGCGGACGGTCGTCAGCGCGGCCCGGTCGGCCCGGTCGAGGGGGTCGGCACTCGGCTGCTCGGCGGCCTCCACCAGGAGTTCGTCCTCCAGATCGGAGGCCAGCCCGTCGAGCATCGGCGGCAGGTGCGAGTACGCGGGGCCGGGGTCGACGTTCGGCACGGCCCCAAAGATGTGCCGGCCGGAGCCGCCGAGCGCCACCACGGTGTCGTCCAGCCGTCCGCCGGCGAAGACCATCGAGTCGGCACCGGGAAAACGCCCCCACTGCACGGGCAGTAGCCCCCAGAAGAACTGCCCTGGCTCGTCGACGGACCCGATGTCGCCGTGCTCCTCAAGGTGCCGCAGCACCCGCTCAAGCCGTCCGACCCGGTCGTTCCCGCCGTGCTCGGCGGTCTTCTTCAGGGACAGCACCGACAGCTTCACGCCGACCTCGGACTTGCGTTTCGCGGCGAATCCGGGGTCGATCTGCGGGAGCAGCATGTCGACCTTGCAGTCGCTGATGTAGAGATAGTAGTAGAACGACACGGACGCAATGATATGAGGAGTTCTGTGGCGGCGGGGGCGATTTGGCACGTCGGCGATGAGGTGGAGGGCCTCTACCGCGTGACCGCGGTGCACTCACACGGCGGCATGGGCTTGGTCTACCGGGTCCGGCACCTGGGCTGGGATCTGGACCTCGCGGTCAAGAGCCCACGGGCGGTGCTGTTCCGTCACCAAGCCGGCCGAGACCAATTCGTGGCCGAGGCCCAGACGTGGATCTCCCTCGGCCTGCACCCGCACCTGTGCAGCTGCTACTACGTGCGCACGATCGACGGGATGCCGCGGATCTTTGCGGAGTACGCCCCCGACGGCAGCGTGCGTGACCTGCTCGACAGCGGCCGGCCTTGGGCCCCCGGCTTCAGGCTCGACCTGGCGATCCAGATGGCGTGGGGCCTCGACCACGCGCACCGGCTCGGCGTCGTGCACCAGGATGTGAAGCCTGCGAATGTGCTGCTCGGCGCGGACGGCGTGGCCAAGGTGACCGACTTCGGCCTGTCGAAGTCCCGGGCGATCCTGGCCGTCGAGTCACGCGCTGGTGAGGTCACGGACGCCAGCGTGGCGGTGACCGCCGGCGGATACACACCGGCGTACGCGTCGCCGGAGCAGGTGGCGGGTCGCCCGCTCGGCCGACGCACCGACGTGTGGAGCTACGCGGTCACGGTGCTGGAGACGTTCACCGGCGCGCCGACCTGGGGCGCCGGCCCGAACGCGCCGGCGGCGCTCGTCGAGCACCGGGCGGCCATGCCAGCGGGACTCGCCCGGCTGCTGGACCGGTGCCTGCGGCACGACCCGGCCGAACGCCCCGGCAGCATGACCGAGATCGCCGACGAGCTGTGCGACGTCTACGGGACGGAGGTCGGTCCGTACCCGAGGACCGCGCCGGCCGAGGCGGCGCTGCGTGCGGACGAGTTGAACAACCGCGCCCTGTCGCAGCTCGACCTTGGCGAGGAAGCCCAGGCCCGGGCGACGTTGACGGAGGCGTTGGCGGTCGATCCGAACCACCTGGAGGCCACGTTCAACTCGGTCACCCTGAGCTGGCGGCGGGCCGAGATCAGCGACGACGCGGCCGTGACGGCGATGGCCGTGTCCCGTGACGCGGCGCCGAGCCGTTGGGAGGGCGCCTATCTTCTCGGCCAGCTCCATCTGGAACGCGGGGACCTCGACGCGGCGCTCCCCTTGCTGCGGCAAGCCGCCACGCACGACGACCCCGAGGTGACCACGACGCTCCAGCGCGCGGAGGCGGGCGAGCTTGCAGGGCCGTTCGAGGAGCACGTCCTGTCCGGCGAGGCCCAGCTGTCCCAAGAGGAACGCCGTGACCGGAGGATGACCGCCTGCGCGATCGGTGCCGACGGTCGGGTCGTCGCGACTGGTCGCTACGTCCGCCCGCCCGTTCAACAAACCCTCAAGACCTACCTGTTCGGCTACGACCGACCGCCGGACGAGTACACCCTGCGCATCTTCGCCCTGCCGGACGCGGAGGCCAGGGTCCTCGAAGCCGACAGCATCATCCACGAGTTCGACTTCAGCGCTGATGGGCGGCTCCTCGCCTCTGCCACGGAGAACGCCGTGCACGTGTTGGACGCCCGCAGTGGCCGTAGTGTGCTGCACTTCGCCGAGCGGCAGGGCCGTGTCGGCGCCCTGCGGTTCAGTCCGGACAACAAAATGCTGGCCGCCGGGTTCCGGTCGAACCGGCAGGTCATCGTGGTGCGAGACGTCGGCACGGGCGACCTCGTGCACCTGCTCGACGGGCATACCAGCGACGTCCGTGACCTCGAATTCGCCGCCGACGCACCCATTCTCGCGTCGGTGGAGGACCGCGCGCTGCGGTTGTGGAACCTGATCGACGGGCGGTGCCAACTGACGTTGCCCCACCCCGTCAACCTGAAGGCGGTCGCACTCAGCGGCGCCGCGCACGTGGTCGTCACCGGCGCGCAGGACGGACTGCATATCCGGGGTGTGCACACCGGCGAAACCCGCCGGCTGTTCGCCGGCGCGATCGAGGACGTCTGGCTGCACGACAAACTTGTCGCGGCCGTCGGCTCCGACGGCGAGATCCGGTTGTGGGACACCGTCGACGGGCGCTGCCTGCGGACCTTCGGAGGTCACCGCGACGAGGTCGCTACACAGCTGTCCCGCAACGAGGCGCTGCACATCCGGGTCAGCGTCGACACGACCGGGCGGCGTCTGCACTCGATCAGCAACAACGACACTGTCCGGTCCTGGGGGCTGCCCACGGGATACCAGGCGCCGCTTCGGGTCTGCCGCCCGAGAACCCACGCCCGGATGCGCGAACTCGACGACCGGCTGGCGAGCTTGCTCGAATCGACCGAGTCCGCCCTCGCCGACGGAGATGTCGGTCGGGCGCTGAGCGGCCTGACCCATGCCCGTGGCGTGGCGGGATACGAACGGGATGCCTCCGTGGTCGCCGCTTGGCGACGGCTTTCCCTTGCGACCGAGCGCGTCGGCCTGCGGACCGCTTGGCTCGCGCGGACCATCGTCCTCCCGGGCGAGGCGAATGCCTTCTGGCATCCACAGGTCGCGGTCTCCGGCGACGGACGGCGGGCGCTCACGACGACCCGCGAGCACACGATGGTCCTCTGGGACGTCGACACCGGCGACGTCGTCCGGACGTATGCGCTGGACGACGATCGGAACTACATCAGCGTGCTCGACATGACGGTCGATGCGGTCCACGCGGTCGCCGGCGACGCATATCGCCGGATCCACCTGTGGGACCTGCGGACCGGCGTCAGGGGCCCCGAGGTGGGCGAGGACGTGTCGAGCCAGATGTCGGTCGCGATCGACCGCACCGGCCGCAAGGCCCTGCTCGAACGAGGCGACGGTTTGCTGCGGTTATGGGATCTCGCGCGCGACCGCGAGCTGCGTACCTTCCGTTCGCCGAGCCGCACGGCGCACTTCACCGACGGACGGTCCAGGCGTGAGCCGGAACAGGTGAACGGGGTGGCGCTGAGCCCAGACGGCCAGGTAGTCGTGTCGGCGATGCAGTACTCGGGACTCACCAGCTGGCGGGGCAACTGGTGGCGCCGGCGGGACTTCAACGGCTACGCCGACCGCGTCGACACGGTTCGGGTCAGCGCCGATGGTCGGCACGCCCTCTCCGGCGGCTGGGACGCCTCGCTTCGGCACTGGGATCTGGCGACCGGGCGATGTCTCCGTCTCATGAAGGGGCACACACATCCCGTGATCGGCGTCGACCTCACCGCCGACGGGCGATTCGCGTTCTCCGCGGGCATGGACGAGACCGTCCGGATTTGGGACGTCACCACCGGTTCGTGCGTCCAAGTGCTAGAAGCGATCAGCCGCCTGAAGGTCGTGCGCGTCAGCGAGGACGGCTCGCGCGCGGTGTCCTTCGGCCACGACGGGACGCTCCGCGTCTGGGAACTGGACTGGGAGTTGGCCGCGCGGGAGCCGGCGGACTGGGACGACCGCGCGCAGCCCTATCTCGACCAGCACCACGCCGACGAGAGCTTCGACGAGCTGCTGACGCGGTTGCAGCGAGCCGGTCTGGGCTGGCTGCGGCCGGACGGCGTGCGGCAGCGGCTGAACCAGTCATAGGGCGACACCGCGCGACGGCGACCAAACCGGCCAGCAACTCGGCCAGATCGTGGGCCTGCGCCGGCTCGGCCACCGCGCGAACTGTGTATCAGCGCCAGCGTGATCCTCGATTTTACTCTTGAACACCAGGTGGCTGCGATCTCGAGGCGGGTTTCGGGTCCGGCTCCGGATCCTGCCTCGGACCGTTCTGTGTCTCCTATTCGTGGGGGCCTTCAGACGACGGCTTCGTCAACGCGCTCGGCCTCACTTTTATCCCGCAGCGGGTGGATTTCCCCGGCAACCCACGTTTGAGCGGCGGTGGCCGTGCCACCCGTTGCACGACGCAGTGGCCCCCGTTCGTGCCCTCGCCGCACATAGGACCCGAAACCTACCCACCACGCATCGTGCCCCCTGTCGTCAGCTTGCAGCCGGGGCACGACGCCCAGCTGTACGGCGCCTTACCTTCTAGGTCTGACACCACCCAACCCCAGGCAGGTGCGTGCGCGATCTGCTCAGACGACCGGCAGTGGGTACCGAGCTCAGGCCAGACGTGGACGAAGCTGGCCGCTGACGGGCACGAGTTGGTGCACCAGGAACTCGAGCCCGGCATCCACCGGCTCAACCGGGAACCGACGTTCGGTATCGGCCAATGGGCGCATCTGGTACAGACCGCGCAGGGCAACCTGCTGTGGGACCCGCCGAACCACCTCGACCAGTCGCTGGCCGGCAAGGTCGACGAACTCGGCGGAGCAGCGATGATCGTGGCCAGCCATCCACATATGTACGGCTCGCAGGTCAGCTGGAGTCACCGGCTCGGGCACATCCCCGTGTTGGTGCACTCCGCCGATCGGCAGTGGGTGCAGCGGGAGGACCCGGTGATCCGGGAGTGGTCCGGCACCGAGCGGATCCTGCCCGGGGTGACCCTCATCGAGGCGGGCGGGCACTTCCCCGGTGCGTCGGTGGCCCACGTCGCCAGCGGCTCCGACGGCAACGGCACCCTGCTTGCCGGAGACACCATCGTGCCGGTCGCCGCCGCTGGCTGGGTGACGTTCATGCGCAGCTACCCGAACAAGATCCCGCTCTCCGCAGGGCTGGTGCGGCGGATCGTGGACCGGCTTGAACCCTACGAGTTCGACCGCCTCTACGGACTGCTGGGCGCCACGGTGCTCGGCGACGCCAAGGGCGCGGTACGCCGTTCCGCGCAGCGCTACATCGCCTGGGTAAGCGGAGCGAACGACCACCTGGGCTAACGCGATCAACACCCGCACCTCGCCGCGGCGGCCTTGCCCATAAGCAGTCTTCACCGGTAGCCGGGACCTTCCGTGGTGCTAGCGCGGATGCTCAAGCGGTGCTCATCCGCACGCGGAAATGCTCGAATCGACGCGGAAACTACACATCTGTACTTTCCGCCTTGAATTGATCATTTTGATGGCGTCCTCCTGCCGTTTCCGTGGCAGTTGACCACTGTCGTCGGTCTCGGGTTTCCGTGGTAGTTGATCGCTGGCTTTGCTTTGGTCACACTCCCAGGCGAGGACGTGGGCGTGTGCCTGGCGCCCGAATCGCTGGAGATCCAAGGCTGCGGCAAGCGACTGCTCTCGGTGAGGGCCTGGAGGGCTCGGCCTCACATGACGAAGGCCGGTCGTGTCCGCGAAAGGCGCGGACATGACCCGCCCGAGACATACCGGGTAGTGGATTCGAACCACTGTTGGTGTGCCTTGTTATCGATTGCGGAGCTTGTCGGCCACCAGGCTGATGACCAGCCTCACCCGAAGTGGCGACTGGGCGGAGGCTTCGTGGTCGGACGAGGCTTGGCGTGCGGCGAGGGTCGGCCCGGTCAGGCCGGGGTGCGCAGGGATGCGATGGCCGCGGTGATTCCCTTCTTGTCGTAGCTGCTCGTGGGCATGGCGGCGCCGTGAGCGTGGCGGATGATGCCCTGGCGGTCGATGAGGATGCTGCCGGACTGCTGCATCGAACCGAAGACCTTCCTGCCCAGACCGATCATCTCGTGTGGGCTCTCGTGGCGGCCGGTGAGAACGGGGAAAGGGATCTGGTGTTTCGCCTTCCACGTGGTTGCCTTCTCCTGATCCTCCGGGACCGCGAGAAGGACACGGACGTTGTCGGCCGCCAGTTCGTCACCGCGGTTGACGAGATCTCGGACATGCCTGTTGCAGACCGGACACGACGTTGATCGCATGAAGAAGAGCAGTACCGCGTGCTTGCCCTGGTAGTCGGACAGGCGGACGGTCTGTCCCGTGGTGTCTTCCAGCACCATCCGTGGTGCAGATGATCCGGCGTTGAGCATGGTGAGATTCCCTTCGAACCGGGTTTGTGAAAGGCGTCAGTTCGGGTCAGATGCTGGTGGGGTCGAGGGGGCCTTGGGTGCCCTCGACCCCACCACGCAGGCTGAGACGGAGCGCGGTTCTGGCTCGATGCAGGTGGGACTTCATCGCCGGGGTGCTCAGCCCGAGCGCCTCGGCGACTGTTCGTCCTGGGTGACCCAGCACGTCACGCATGATCAGCACGCGGCGTTGGATGTCGGGCAACGCCCGGATCGCCTCTGCGACACGCTCGGCGTCCAGACGCTTGAGGACTTCGTCTTCGGCCGATGCCACAGGGCCGATGCCGGCCCCGTCGTGGTGGTCGAACACTCGCTGGGCGCGGCGCGCGCACTCTTGCCGGACGATCCGGAACATCCAGGAAGCAAGCGCCGCCGTGGCGCGCAAGGAACCGATCTTGCGATAGAGGATGATCAACGCTTCCTGCGCCGCGTCCTCGGCGTCCTGCGGAGATGCGCACAGATGTCCGGCGAAGCGCCGCACGTGCGGATGAGCCCCGTGCACCACTGCGGCCAGCGACTCCAGGTCACCGCCCTGTGCGGCCTTGATGAGCTGCTCACTTGCCCAACCACGGTCAACCACGTCCACCCCCGGCGCCGCACGTAGCGAACCCATCGCACGTGTCCCTCCTGATGTAACCATCGCCCATAAGAGACCCCGGCACCGCGAAAGGATTCACCCCGTCCCCGAAACGACCCCTTCGGCTACGGAGAGGACAGAAGCGATCACCCTGGAGAACCGGCTTGACGCTCTTTCCGCAGTTCCTGATCAAAAGATCGGACACCTGTCATCTACACGCGGAGACTGTCATTCTTGCGCGGAAGCTACACATCGATCAGTGTGTCGGAGAAATCCCAGCTCGGTGATGGCGACGTCGAAGAAGTCGGAGAGTAGCTGGAGGAAGAAGCCCTTCGGCTTCTCGGTGTCGCCGCGTTCCCAGCGCCAGACGGACTTCTTCGTGAGGTTGGTTTCGCGGTGGTACTTCGTGGTGGCGAGGCGGTTGAGTTCTCCGGCGAGCTCGTGCTGCGACAGCCCCCTTTGCTCCCGGAGCGCGATCAAGACGATGTTGGGACGCCGCTCGCCTGCCATGCCTCGTACGTTACTGGAGCTGCAGGGCACTGCGGATCTTCAACGTCCACGGTCCGTCCACTCCTCGCGGCTCACCCCGACAACTGGGGGCGCAAACCATGCCAGGCCCGGTGAACGGAGCTCCTTGATCAGGAACTACGAGAGTAACCGGGGATTGGGATAAGTCGGGCACGTCTGGTGTTGGTCGCATCCTAGGTCTGTCTTCACCGCGTCGTGCGCATGCTGCTTTCGGCCGGTGAGCACAGTGGGCGGGGGTAATCGATGAAGCCCCCGGGCAGCCCGAATCCTGCTTACCATGGCGGACAACGGCACCGCGACGGGTCGCGGGTGTGAGGGAGGGTGGCATGTTCGGTCTCAGCCTGGAGCACCTGTTGGTCCGACTAGTCGCTGCGCTGTTCATCCTTGGCCCCGAACGGCTGCCCGAGACAGCCCGCTGGCTCGCCCGGACCATCCACAAGATCCGCGGTTTCGCCGCGGGGGCCCAAGACCAGCTCCGCGCTGAACTGGGCCCGGAGCTCCAGCAGCTGCGTAAACCGCTACAGGAGCTGCAAGCGCTGCGCACGTTCGACCCGAAGACCGCGCTCAGGGGCTACCTGCTCGACGACGTGTTCACCGAGCTACCGTCAGGGGCTGTCACCAACACCGCGCCCGCGACCCAGGCCACCACCATCAGATTGCCGCTGAAGCCGGGTGAACGGCCCCCGGTCGACCCGGACGCCACCTGATATCGCACCCCAGACCCGAGGCGGCGCCGCTCGCTCGCGCTCTCCGTCCAACACGCCACTGCGTGTGGCTCACCAGGCAACGAGCCGTTTTGCTGACGCGCGGGCGAACGATTGGCTCCATGTCGTCGGCTTTCTGGGCTGCATCGTCCTTGTGAGCACCCTGCCGTGGCCCTCAATCGTCGCGGGATTTCGGTTTCCGCAGTCCGGCCTCGCCGGCCGGTTCGTCGTGCTGGCTAGGAGGCGCTGGAGCCGCGAAGAGAGTGCGTGACGGCGGTGGTCACCGGTGGCCGCTGCGCGGTGCGGGTGCGGCGGAGAATTGACCTTGCCAGCTGGCTTGCGCGCCGGAGTCGCCGATGCGGTAGATGTCGTAGGCGGCGGCGCCGCCGATCAGGATCGCCGCGACCGCGATGACGGCGGTGACCGGCGTCGAGCGGGGAGCGAGGAAGGTCCGGCGAGGGACCGGCAGTCGCAGCACGCGCTTGGGGCCGTTGTCTTCCGGGTAGGTGCTTTCGCGGTGGCGCCACCAGATCACGAGGGCGAGCGCGGCGACGGCGATGGCCGCGTAGACGGCGGTGTCGCCGAGTTCGGTGTGTGCGCGCACGAGTGGCGTGGTGGGCACGCGTCGCTCAAGCCATTCGCCGGCGTCGGTGGTGATCGGGACGAGGATCAGCACGAGGACGGCGAGCGCTGCGTTGGGGCCGGCCAGCTTGCGCCGCGCGGCGGGCCACAGCGCGCAAAGGACGAGGAGCAGCGCGGCGAGGGGGAGCAGCACGACGATCGCGTGCACGAGCAGGACGTGAGCGGGCAGACCGTTGAGTGTGGTCATCGGTTCCTTCGAGCGGTGACGGGGTTCAGGGACAGCGGACGACGGCGCAGGCTTCGTAGTCGGGAGCTCGGGCGCGCACCCAGCGTTCGACGTTCCCGCCGCGGGCGATGGCGGCGGTGGCGTAGACGTCGGCCCACAGCAGACTCGGGCCGACGACCGTCGCGGACATCAGGGCCCGCGTAGGGGTGCCGGTGCGGGGATCGACGATGTGGTGTCCGCGGGCCGCCGTGCCGGACGTGGCCACGCCGCCCGCGCGCACGGTTCGCACGGCCAGCAGGCGGCCGCGGTCGCGGGGGTCTTCGACGCCGACCCGCCACGCCGCCGATTCCGGGACGCGCACGGCGACCACGACGTCGCCGCCCGCGTTGAGGCAGTAGTCGTGGTCCGGCATCCGGTCGAGCAGCGCGGTGGCGGTCTGGGCGGCCCAGCCCTTGACCAGTCCGGACGGGTCGTACCCGCCGGGGAGGTCGGCGTCGAACCAGCCGTCGGTGCGCTCACGGGCTTCGACGCACAGCCGGGCGACTTCGCGAACCCACGGATGCCGATCGCCGGGTGGAAGTTCGCCTCGGCGGAGGCGGTTCACCTCGCTCCCGGGCCGGTGCAGGCTGAACAGCCGGTCGATCGTGCGCAGGTACGAGAACACTTCCGCGACAACGGATTCCGCCGCTGCGTTGGTTCGGACGCCGGGGCCTCGCAGGTGCAGGCTGATCGGCATCCCCATGATCACCCGCGTCCACGCGCGCCGGTCTGGCAAGGTCATCGGTGCGCGGCGTCGATCGCGGACTGCAGGGACTGGATGTAGCCCTCCGACGTGTAGGTGGCGCCGCTGACGGTGTCGATCTCTGCGTTCTGCGCCTGGAGCGTCTCCTGGTTGAGCACGGGCACGGCGGCGGAGTTGATGCGCACGTCGCGGCCGGACTCCTGTGGCACCTGCACGACGCGTGCGGCCGTGATCCGTCCGCCGGACACGGTGATCTCGACCTGGACCGGTCCGTACGGGGTGTCGGCGGCTTGGCCGGTGAACGGGCCACCACCCGAACCGGTTCCGGAGGCGGTCGGCGGTGCCGACGGCGACCGGACGACGCCGGGCACCTGTGCGGGTGCGGCGACCGGGTCCTGATTCGTGCTCGTGCGGTAGCTGAAGAGCAGTACGACGATCGAGACGGTGGCCGCGATGGCGATGGCGATTCTTCGCATGTCCGGAGCTCCTACCAGGCGAAGTGTTCGAAGTGGATCCGCTGCCGTGGAACTCCGCACTGCGAGGCGCACTCGATTGCGGCGCTTGCCCACGCAGTGGGGCCGCAGACGTACACGTCGTGCTCGGCGATGTCAGGGACGAAGTGCGGCAGCACGGTGCGGTCGGGCACGGGCGCGTAGCCCGCGGGCAGCCACGAGACGCGGTCACGGGCGCGGCGGCCCGGCAGATAGTGGATCCGCACGCCTCGGGTCCGCGCGAGGTGCTCGAGCTCGTGGTGGAACAGTGGCTGCGCGGGGGAGGAGAACCGGTAAAAGAGGACGGCTTCGCCGGGTTCGTAGGGCAGTTCTTCGAGCAAGGCGCGCAATGGCGTGATGCCGATCCCGGACGCGAGCATGGTGATCTTGCGGCTGGTTCGGACCGCGCCGGTGAGGGTGCCGTAGGGGCCTTCGAACCACACCCGCGTCCCGACCGGGAGGTTCGCGAGTCGCGCGCTGCCGGGGCCGAGGTCGCGAGCGGTGATCCGGAGGCGGCGGCCGTCCGGGGCGGCGGACAGGGAGAACGGCTTGCCGCGCGTCCAGCCGGTGCCGTGCCGGAACCGCCACACAAAGAACTGCCCGGCCACCACTGGCAGCCGGTCGAGCCAGCGGCCGCGCAGGTGGACGGAGACGACCCCGTTCCCTTCCCGCACCACGCGATCGACCACGAGCCTGTGCCGCAGGCTGCACGTCAGCGGCAGCGCCACCCGGAACACCAGCACCGCGGTGGCCGCGGTGGCGTAGGCGGTCCACCAGAACATCGTCGCCGCGGCCGAGGCGGTGAAGTCCGCGCCCGTCCACAGCTGGTGCGGCAGGACGAGGCCGACACCGAGGTAGGCGTAGAGGTGCAGCAGGTGCCAAGACTCGTACCGCAACCGGCGCCGCGCGGCCCGGACCGACGTGACGACGACCAAGACAAGCGCGGCCGTGCCCGCGGTCGCCAGCAGCATGCCCGGGTACGTCGTCACGAGGTCCCACACTTCGGCGATCAGTCCGGTGTGGTCGGTCGCGGCGTAGCCGAGGGAGATCAGGACGATGTGCAGGCACAGCAGCACGAACGAGGTGAACCCGGTGAGCCGGTGCCGGCGTGCCAGCGCGTCCTGGCCGTAGCTGCGCTCGACCCACGGGATCCGCGCCATGAGCAGCACTTGCAGCAGCAACAGGGCGGCCGACAGCAGGCCGGTCAGGCGCCCGGCCGACGTGAGTCCGGACGCGACGGAGTTCAGCTGTTGCACGCCGTGGCCGGCGACCCATAGCGCCGTCACGAACAGCACTATCGTCCAGGCCGCCAAACCGGCGGCGTCGCGCCACCACCGGCGGACCGGGCGGGCGCGGCGCTGGGCGCGAGCCTCGCCGGGCCGGATCGAGAGGGGAACGGTGGACATCGGGTGCTCCTGGTGGTGTTCGTGGTGTCACCACCCTTGCGGAGCCCGGTTAGTCCCCGGCGTGATCCGGGTGAGAAGACGGTAAGAGCCGATCACCGCCGACGGTGAACCCCACGACGGCCCCGCCACCCGGGCGCGGACGGGCGAGGACTTCGCCTTGGTGGGCAAGGGCCGTTTCGCGCACGATCGCCAGTCCGAGCCCGGAACCCGGCAACGCCCGGGCGGCGTCCGCGCGGTGGAAGCGGTCGAAAACGTGCGGCAGGTCCTGCTCGGGAATCCCCGGGCCGCGGTCGAGGACTTCGATCTGTCCGCTTCGGACGGTCAGCTTGATCGGCTCGGTTCCGCCGGCGTCGAACTTGACCGCGTTCTCCAGCAGGTTCGTCACCGCGCGTTCCAGCCGCCTCTCCTGACCCGACGCGACGGTGTCATCGGCGTCGACCACGACCGTTCGGCCGGACCGGCGCCGCACCCGTTCGGCGGCGCGTTCGGAGACCACGGCCAGCTCGACCGGTCCGGCGTCTTCGCTGTCATACCGTCGGGTCGCGAGGTCGACGATCTCGGTGATGAGGTGCGTCAGCTCGCGCGTTTCGCCGTCGACGTCGTCGAGCAGCCGGGCGCGGGAGTCGGGGGACAGCTCGTCGAAGCGCCGCATCACCTGCGCGTTGGTCCGCAGGCTCGTCAACGGTGTCCGTAGCTCGTGCGCGGCGTCTTGAACGAGCCGTTCCTGGTCGGCGCGGGCGTCGGCGAGCCGGCCGAGCATGCGGTCGAAGGACGTCGCCAGGCGGCCGACCTCATCACGTCCGTCGGCGGGGACGTCTGCCTGCACGAGGCCGCCGTCGCTCACCTGCTCGGTGACGGCCGTGAGCCGCACGAGCCGGCGGGTTATCTGGCGGGCCAGCAGCCAGCCGGCCAGCGCGGCGGCGGCGAGGACCACCGCGCTGACCAGCGTGATCCGCGTGGCGAGGGAGGTCAGGACGTGACGGGACTCGTCGACGTCGACGCCGAGCTGGATCGCCCCGCGGCCCTGACCGAGTGCGACGGTGATCACGCGATAGTCGTCGGGGCCGACGGTCAGGTCGCGGTAGGCGTGGTCACCCGGGTGGCCGTTCGCCGCCAGTGCCCGGTCAGTGCCGTCGACGGTGTAGGAGACCGCCGGGCGGCCGCCTATCCGCCGCATTTCGCCGTCGGGAGCGATGGACTGCGCGACCATGGGCTGCGCCTCGTCGTGGTCGTTGTCGTGGGGGCCGCGGGTGAACGGGCTGGGCGCGAGCACCTGCGTCGCGCCGGCCTGGATCTCGGCCGAGGTCGTGAGCAGCGAGCGGTCGAGCTCGTCACTGATCCGCTGCGACGCCGTCTGGTAGCTGAACACGCCGACCAGCACGCTCGCGGCGGCGCCGACCCCGGCGAACGCGATGACCAGCTTGCTGCGCAGGTTCACGACACCCGCACCGAATACCCGACGCCGCGCACGGTCCGGATCAGGTCGGTCGCCCCGGCCTTCTCGAGCTTGCGGCGCAGGTATCCGATGTAGACGGCCAGGTTCTTCGAGTCCGAGCCGAACTCGTAGCCCCAGATGCGCTGGTAGATCGTGGTGCGGTCGAGCACGATCCCGGCGTTGCGGACCAGCAGTTCCAGCAGGTCGAACTCGGTCTTCGACAGGTCGACCTCCACGTCCTGCCACCGCACCCGTCGTGCTGCCGGATCCACGGTCAGCGCGCCGAGTCGCAGGACCCGCGGCGCGGTGGCGTCGGGCGAGGTTCGCCGCAGCAGCGCCCGCAGGCGAGCGAGCAGCTCGTCGAGATCGAACGGTTTGACCAGGTAGTCGTCCGCGCCCGCGTCGAGCCCGGCGACGCGGTCGGGCGGTTCGACGCGGGCGGTGAGCATCAGGATCGGTGTCGGGTCACCGTCGGCGCGCAGCACGCGACACACGCCGAGCCCGTCGACGCCGGGCATCATCACATCGAGGATCAGCACGTCGAAGCGATCACGCCGCGCCAGGGCGAGCGCGGCGACCCCGTCGGTCACCTCCGTGACCTCGTAGCTCTCCAGCTCCAGCGCGCGTAGCAGTGACTCGCGGATGGCGCGGTCGTCGTCGGCGAGCAGGACGCGGGGCTGCATGCCGCCATCATGCCCCGGGTGCTTCGTGGGGTGCCGGAGCTGACGGTCCGCGCGGGCGAAAGAAAGGTAAGAAGACGGTAAATTTCAGTCCATTGACACCTGCGCGCCGGCGCCAGTTAGGTGACGTTGGTCCTTCGCTCCGATGCCTCGTGGCCGGCGGTTGGGCTGAGCGAAGTCAGGTCCGCACAGATCTCTGCTGAGACGGCTACGTGGGATGTGAACTGGTGAACCTGCAGGGTGATCTCGGGGAGGTCGGACAGATGGCAGCGGTGGGACTGTGACGAGGCAGCGGCATGCCGATATGTCCGGTGACGTGATCGATTCCATGCGCTCAACTCATCGCCGGCGACTACGCGGACGGCGCCGAGTTTCGAGTGAGCTGGCAGATGACGGTTGTTGCCGCTGCTGTGCCGGACGATGCGACAAGATCCGGACGTATCCTTACGCCGCCTCGCGATCATGTCGCTGCTGTTCTGGGGCCCAGATTCCCGCTACCTGGCGGACGTGATCCGCGAAGCATAGGACGACCCGGCGGTCGAGGTGCGTGAGACAGCCGAAGTCCGCGGACGTCGCCATCGACGGCTGGGGTGAGGCCCTGGGCTACCACGTCGGGCTGGGCCGTGAGGTCGCCGGATTCGCCTGGCAGGAGATCGCGCTGATCCACCCGGCGGGCTTCGACGACTCCTCCTGGACCGGCTACCAGTGCCTGTCCGGAGACGGAAGTTCGCAGCCCTGGCGATCCTGCCCTAGCCACGGGCAAGATCGATGCGTCGGTCACCGCGGGCGGTCAGATCACGTCGGCAGTGCCGACCGCGAACTCCATCGTCGGTGTCGCGGGCAACCATCTGGTTTCGGTGCCCACCAAGGGAAAGCCGTCCGTGCTGGCGACGCTCACCAGTTGCGGCCCGCCGCCGACGGCGGGGTCAGCTTCCTATACACGGAGCCTGGGGGGAAGATGGCCACTGCGGCACACGAGAACGCGGGCAAGCTGACCGTCCTCGGCGAGGGCGATCTCACTCGCGTCCAGCTGTTCCAGGGCAGTGCCGGGCACGCTGTCCTCTCGGGCGCTAACCCCGCGGGGGTCGGCGTTCTGGCCCACGCCGGTGTCACGAGCGTGAACGACAGTGGTCTCGTGCGGGGGCCGCCGCATCGTCGCTGGACGGCGATGCCCTGCTAGGCGCCGATTCCGACGGCCGGAAGTCCGCCCCAGCGGTGTTGGCGACGAAGGCCGGCAAGGTCTTCGCGCCCGCCCTGCCCTCCGGTGCGGCGAAGGCCGCCACGGCTGTGCCGACGTACTCCGCCGTGCCCGGCATTACAACGGCCGCGCCGCGTACGAACCGCTTGAGTCCCAAGGCCGATGCAGCTCCGGCTGCCGGTGCCGCACCGAACACGACCCAGGCCCAGTCGCCGAAGTGTGCCGTGCCGCCGTTGAACGCGAACCGGCAGGTCATGCAGCCCAACCCCGCCCAGGTCAACTGGGCCGTGCAAATGGCCGAGCAGGGTCTGCTCACCGGGAGCGCCTACACGCGCCCGGCCGGGTTCGGCAACATGGGCTTGGTCGCCTACGCGCCCAACAGCGACTTCCCGCTGATCCCGCTGTCGCACCCGGCGGGCGGCACGAACACCGTGCCGCGTCGATCTTCGAGGGCATCATGGCGCAGGAGTCCAACTGGTCACAGGCCTCTTGGCACGCTCCGGCTGGCACCGCGGGCGACCCGCTGATCGCCAGCTACTACGGCGCCGGTGGCGACATCGTCTCGATCGACTACGCCCCTTCCGACTGCGGCTACGGCATTAGCCAGGTCACCGACGGGATGCACATCGGCGACCACTCGCTGTCCGAGCACGGCCAGTGGAAGGTCGCGGTCGACTACCAGGAGAACATCGCCGCCGGCCTGCAGATCCTCGAAACGACCTTGAACCAGCTCTACTCCGCCGGGATCACCGCCAACAACGCCGACCCGCGTTACCTGGAGAACTGGTACTTCGCGGCCTGGGCCTACAACTCGGGCATCCAGCCGAACGCGGCCAACGGCAACACCACCGGCTGCACACCGGGCCCGTCCTGCACCAGCGCGCACGGCACGGCCAAGATCTTGACGCAAGACAAATCAGGTCTGCCGACGCGCTCGTCGGGCCCGATGCTTGTGACGGTGATCTTTTTGCACTGGTGAGCGGTATCCGTCACCAGCTTGGCTCTTGTCCTGAGGGACGTGCCGCGATGGGCAGGAACTTGTGCAAGCAGGTGGCCAAGCGTAGACACTGTGGATGGGGACAGGCGTGGCCCTGCCGGGCCGGGATCCGCCCGACGCCGTCGTGCTTCAGCAGAGCGCGCGTACTCGGGTGACTCGAGTGTCCCTGCCGGGTGGCGTCGCCGTCGTCTGCAAGGAGCCACTCGGGCCGGACGCGCAGCGCCGGTTGCGGCACGAGGTTGCGATCCTCGAGCGGCTGCGCGGTGTCGACGGGGTTGCGCAACTGATGGATGCGCCGCGGTACCCGGGATCGATCGTGCTGGCGGACGCCGGTGACACCACCCTTTCCGGGCCGGCCAAGCCACTGGCCATCGATGAGCTGATCCGGCTGGCCGGCAAACTGGCCCAGGCGGTCGCGGGAATGCATCGCCGCGGAGTGCTGCACCGTGACATCACTCCGGCCAACATCGTCGTCTCCGGGGACGGGGACCCGTGCCTGGTGGATTTCGCGCTGGCGACGCCGTTCGCCGAGATCCGTCCCGAGTTCACCCACCACAGCGAGATCGTCGGGTCGCTCGCGTACCTCGCTCCCGAGCAGACCGGGCGCACCGGCCGTTCGGTGGACCAGCGCGCGGACCTGTATGCGTTGGGCGCGACGCTCTACGAGCTGGCCACGGGCGGGCCGCCGTTCGGGTCCGGCGACCCGCTGCGCCTGACCCACGATCACCTGGCACGGGTGCCGGTACCCCCGGCCCAGCTGAACCCGGCGGTGCCCGCTGCGCTGTCCGAGGTCGTGATGCGGCTGTTGGAGAAGGAACCCGACCACCGCTACCAGTCCGCCGAGGGCCTGGCCCACGACCTGCACCAGGTCCGCGACGTCCAGGCGCATCCGGCGGCGGCGTGGGTGCGCATCGGCGAGCACGACGTTCCGCAGCGGCTGCTGCCGCCCTCACGGCTGGTGGGACGTGATGCCGAGGTGGCAGCGCTGGAGGTGGCGTTCGAGGAGGCGCTGGCCGGCCGCTGTCAGGGTGTGCTGGTCGGCGGGGCGCCGGGGGTGGGCAAGACCGCGTTGGTCGATCAGCTGCGGTCGGTGGTGACGGGCCGGGACGGCTGGTTCGTGGCCGGCAAGTTCGACCAGTACCGGCGGGATATCGAGTTCAACGCGGGATATCAGGCGTTCCGGGCGTTGGGTCGGCTGTTGCTGGCCGAGCCGGAGGATGTGCTCGCCGCGATTCGTGAACGGATCGTCGATTCGGTCGGGGCGACCGCGGGTCTGTTGAGCGCGGTGGTGCCGGAGTTCGCGGTGCTGCTGGGGGTGCCGCCGGATGCGGGGGATCCGCTGACCGCGCAGGCGCGCATGCAGCAAGCAGGTGTGCAGGGGCTGCGGGCGGTCGCGTCGCGGGACCGGCCGGTGGTGGTGTTCCTCGATGACTTGCAGTGGGGTGGGCGCACCCCGCTCGGCTTCGTCGATCTCGTGCTGTCGGAGGAACCGGTCGAAGGCCTGTTGCTGGTCGGCGCCTACCGCGACGTCGAGGTGGACGCGGCGCATCCGCTGACCGCGCTGCTGTCCCGGTGGCGCGAGCAGGCCGGCGTGCGCTGGCTGGGGCTGGACAACTTGGCGGTGCCGAGCCTGGTCGCCATGGTGGCGGAGGTGCTGCGCGCGGATCGGGCCACCGTGGCGGGACTGGCCGAGATGCTCAGCGAGCGCACGTCTGGCAACCCGTACGAGACGGTGGAGCTGCTCAACGCGCTGCAGCGGGAGGGCGTGCTGGCGGCGACCGCCGCCGGGTGGCGGTGGGATGACGCGGCGGTGCGGGCTCGGCTGGGCCAGTCCGAGGTGGCCGGACTGCTGGCGGCGCGGGTCGCGGCGATGCCGCCGCCCTCGCGGGCGCTGGTCGAGGCGATGGCGTGCCTGGGCGGGCGAGCCGAGGTGAGTCTGCTGCAGACCGCCACCGCCGCACAGGCGGGCGTGGTGGACCAGCAGCTGGCGCCCGCCCTCGACGAGGGCGTCCTGGTGATCGAGCCGGGACTGCGGGAGGCCGTGCGGTTTCGCCACGACCGCACCCGCGAGGTCATCCTGAGTGGGCTGGACCCGCCTCGGCGCTGCGCCCTGCAGCTGGCGATCGCGCGGCGGTTGGCCGGGCTACCGGAGCTCTTCGCGGTGGCGGCCGAGCAGTACCTGCGGGTGATCGACGCCGTCGTCGATGCGGCGGAGCGCCGGCAGGTGGTGGGGCTGCTGCGCCGCGCCGCCGACCAAGCGGCGTTGATCGGCGAGTACACGCTGGTGAACGCGCTGCTGGTCGCCGCGCTGCGGCTGATCGGCCCGGGGGAGACTGCCACGCTGATCCAGGTGCACACCGGCCGCCACGCCGCCCTGTACAGCCTCGGGCGACTGGACGAGGCGGACGAGGAGTACCACACGATCGAGCGGCTGTGTCCCAGCACCATCCGACGCGCCGACGCGATCGCGGTGCAGGTGCGCAGCCTGACCCACCGCAAACGCTTCACAGAGGCGATCGATCTGGGCCTGAAGTCGCTGCGCGCGTGCGGAATCACCATCCCGGCCGCCGACCAGCTCGCCGCCGATCTCGACCGCCAGTACGAGTACCTGTACCGGTGGCTGGAAACCGACACCGCCGAGGATCTGGTTCGGCCGGAGATCACCGACCCCACGCTGCTCGCTGCGACCCGCCTGCTCGACGCGACCCTGCCGCCGGTCTCTTTCCTCGCCGACCACACCAGGCTCGAGTGGCTGAGCCTGGAAGCCCTGCGGATCTGGCTCGAGCACGGACCCGGACGTACCCTGGTCTGCCCCGCCTGCTTCGCCTCTTACTACACCGTGGTACAGCGCGGCGACAGCGCCGGATATCGGGCGTTGGGGCGGCTCCTGGCGTGGGGCGAAGCCCGCGGCTATGAGCCCGAGACCTCGTACGCGCACTACTACTTCGCCATCCTCAATTGCTGGTTCGAGCCCCTCGAAAACGGTCTCCACGCCATGCTGCGTGCCCGCGAGGGGCTGATCGCAGGTGGCGACCTGGCGTACACCGGCTACACCTATCACTCGATCGAGTACTTCTTGCTCGACTGCCCGCCAACCCTCGACCACCTCGTCGAGCAACTGGAGGCGGGCGTCGCCTTTGCACGGCGCACCGGCAACGAACAGATCGGCCAGGTGCTCGACGGTCACCGATGGCTGGCCGGTGTGCTGCGTGGCGGAAGCTCGGACGCGATCGGTGCGGCGGATCCCACCGACAGGTACGCCGACAATCCGATGGCGCTTTTGTACGCGCATCTCAGCCGGGCGCTCGCCGCCGCCGTCTTCGGCGATCCATCCGGCTTGGCACAGCACACCGCGGCGGCGATGCCGCTACTACCGGCCATCCTGGGCCACTACTCGACCGCCGTGGCCCGCCTGCTGCGTGGGTTGGCCCTGGCCGGGCAAGCCCGCAACACGGCCGGTGACGAGCGCGCCGCTCTGCTGGCCGAGCTGGACGAGACGACGCGGTGGCTGGCTGCACGTGCCGCAGCCGCGCCGGACAACTTCCTGCATCTGCAGCGCTGGCTGGAGGCCGAGCGGGCGTGGGTGGTGGGGGATTACCGGGCCGCCGAGCTGGCGTTCGACGCCGCCCGACGCGAGGTCGCCGGCCGTGCGCGGCCCTGGCACCGGGCGTTGATCACCGAACGCGCAGCCCGCTTCTACCTGGCCCACGGCCTGGACCGCGTCGGTGGTGAGCTGCTCGCCCAGGCCCGCCAGACCTATGCCGCCTGGGGTGCGAGCGCGAAGGTCGACCAACTCGACTGGGCCTACCCCAGACTGCGGCCACACTCCGACGTGACCACTGGGCTGAGCGGAGACCAGCCCGCTCATCTGTCGCAGCAAACAGGCCCGGTCACCACCGGCACCCTGGACCTGCTGGGCATCCTGGCCGCCTCCCAGGCCCTGAGCTCCGAGACCAGCATCGAACGCCTGCGCACCCGCGTCGTCGAGGTCCTCAGCGCGCTGACCGGCGCCACCGGTGTGCAGCTGCTGCTGTGGAACTCCGAACGCGACGACTGGCTGCTCCCCGCTCCCGACAGCGACACCGGCACCACCGAGATCCAAGACATCACTCAGATCGCACGCACCGCCCCGAGCGCCGCCGGGGAACCCATGGTCCCGCTGTCTGTGCTGCGCTATGTCCAACGCCTCGGCGAATCGGTGCTGGTCGCCGACGCCACCGAGGACGACCGCTTCGCCCGTGACCCCTACTTCTCCGACCTCGACCGCTGCGCCCTACTGGCCGTGCCCATCCTCAGCCGCGGCAGCCTGCGGGCGGTGTTGCTGCTGGAGAACCGGCTCATCCGCGCCGCGTTCACTGCCGAGCGGCTCGACGCGGTCAGCCTCATCGCCGGGCAACTGGCTGTGTCGCTGGACAACGCGCAGCTCTACGCCGAGCTGACCACCTCACGCGCCCGCGTCGTCACCACCGCCGACCAGACCCGCCGGCGCATCGAGCGCGATCTTCACGACGGCGCGCAACAACGGCTGGTCTCCCTCGCTCTCCACGCCCGCACGGCACAAGCATCAGCACATCTCGACGCCACTGAGCTCCGAGCTCAGCTGGACAATCTCGCCACCGAAGCGATCACCGCACTCGACGAACTGCGCGAGCTCGCCCGCGGCATTCACCCGGCCGTCCTCGCCGACGGCGGGCTGCACTCCGCGCTCAAAGCCCTGGCCCGCCGCTCGTCGGTCCCGGTCGAGCTGGACGTGACCATGCCGCGGCGGCTACCCGAGCAATTCGAGATCGCCGCCTACTACCTGGTCGCCGAAGCCTTGACCAACACCGCCAAACACGCGCACGCCACCATGATCGGCGTCACGGTCGACACCACCGACCAGGAGACCGGCGACGTCCTGCGCGTCTGCATCCGCGACGACGGCCGCGGCGGGGCCGACCTCACCCGCGGCACCGGCCTCGTCGGACTCAAAGACCGGGCCGAAGCACTCGGCGGCCGACTGGTGGTGCACAGCGCCCCCGGCGCAGGCACCACCCTGCATGCCGAACTCCCATTGTCACACGCCCACGGCGCCGAGCGGGCAGTCGCCCTTCGACGTGCGCCCGACCCAGCTGGGAATGCAGACGCGCAGCATTGATGACGCGCCTCGTGGTCATCGGCCGCTGTCGGCGTCGAGCCCGCGGTTGGCGCGCTGGGCGGCGACAGAAACCATGCGCACCAGGTGAAAACTGTCGCCCACACGACGACCAAACCGCGACGTCGCTGACGTCGCATGATGACATGGCGTGTCTCGTCGCAAATGCTCACTCGAGGATGCGCTCGAGCTCGCCGTTGGCTCGCCGCTCACGGCGACCTCGGACATCGGTGAAGGAGAAGGCGATCTCGAAGTACCTCGGATCCAGCCCGAGCGGTAGTGGAAGTGTCCGCGCTGCTCAACGACTCGGTCCGTACGAACTCGAAAGGCGGAGCAGCATTGGCTGCTGCCCCGCCCCTCAAGATCACTACGCGTTCAGGACGTCATCGCGAAAGCGCCACGCGCGGTCGAGGATGCATGCGCCTGGTGACGCCATCGGCTCTTGTGCCAGGAGTCGCGTCACGTTCTCCTCTGTGAACGGGACGCCTTCGGACACGGATGTCGCCTCAGCTGCCGTGATTGGGACTCCCTCGGCGTTGACCTGCACGGAGTCGCCAAACAAGTCATCGAACACGTCGTCGTCCATCACGAGTACTCCGAGAGCCCGTGAAGCTTCCACAGCAAGATGTCGCGGGCGGCCTGCAGATACCTGCGAAGATCCGCCTTCGGCTCCGACCCAGTCATGCCTGGCAGCCTCTCACCCACCACTCACAGTCTGGGAGCTACGGTCTGCGGTTTCGTCGAGTTCGGCGGCGAGTCGCCTTTTGTACGGGCTGAGTGCCTGGAGGAGTGCGTGCGCGTTTCCGCCGCGGCCGCCCAAGGCATCGCGACGGATGTGCATCATCAGCTTGTAGGTGAGCTGTCGGGACGGCTCGTCGATGGGGCGGATGGGGGTGTGGTCCCGGTAGAGCACCGGTGTTACGGCCTGCTCAGGTGAGTCGGACCGTGCCCATGACCGCATGGCCGGGGATGCCGGCGGTGGCGGACTTGCCGGGACGCGGCACCCCGGCGATCCACAGCTGCCCGGTCGTGGTCGTCGCGAGGCCGAACGCGACGGTCACGTTCCGCATTCGGAAGCCGACCGTGCGGCCGTCGTGCAGGACGGCCCGGCCCTGGAGACGGACGAGACCACGGCCGTTGATCGAGACCGGCCGGTCGAGCACCACGGCCAGCTCGGTCCAGGTGTCGGCCGCGAGTGGAGCGCGCAGCCGAAACACGCGGACCACCACAATCAGCGCTAGAACACCGACGAACGCCGCGATGAACACTGCCCCGCTTCTGGCCGTTTGAAGGGCCCGATCCTCCGGCAGGTTCGCCGACGCCCAGCCCGCGAGGACGGCGACGACGCCGTATACCGCTGCCGGGTACCAACACAGGCGTGCGACGTAGCGCCGATAGGCCGTGAGCACCGGATCGAGCCGCGGCGAGGTCGGCTCCCGGGAGCCGACCGGCAGTACCAGCGCACCGGGCAGCGGGCCGTCGGTGATCCGCGCCGCCCCGAGAACGCCGGACCCCGGCAACGTGACCATCGCCCGCTCACCCACCCGCAGCAGCCACAGCCGGCGCTCGCCGGCCAGCTGCACCCGCAGCGGTGCAGGCATCCTGGACCGTAGCCACCGGCCGTCGGGCAGGCGGACGCCGACTTCGCGACCCGCGAGGACCACCCCGTCCGGCGCGCAGTCGACTGGTTCGAACCGGGCCCCGAGGAACGGCACCGCCCGGCGGAGTGTGGTGAGAATGGCGATGGCCGCGACCAGGGCGACGCCGAAGAACACGACGAGGAAGAGTGGCGCGGCGACACCCTTACCGGCGAAGAACAGGGCTATCCCGCCGATCACGAACGGCAGCGGGAAAAACAGGCTCGCAGCCGCGCGGCGGCGCGCGCTCGTGTGGAGCTCACCGAACACCGGTAGCGCACCGGCCGGCACGGCGGGGTCGGGCTCCCAGAGCCGGACGCGATCGGATTCCGGACGAACGGTCATTTCTCTCCCTACGTGCGCACAAGGTCACCCGATCTTCGCTACCCGGGCGAGCGGCGTTACGTCACACCACGTCCCCAGCGCACGGAAGCCAGGTTAGACAGCTCGGCGCCGTGGCCGGTCACCTGTCGGCGTGCGCTCGAGCCGTCTGCGGACGCAGACACGCAGCGGTGAATGGCAAACCGGCGCTGCCCGGCGGGTTTGGGACACCCTGGCGGGCATGAAGGGTCTCCCGGCCGATGACATCTTGATCTTCCGTGACCTGCGCCTGTCTGAACTGTCTCACGGCGATGTCACCACGATCAGTCTCAGGTGTCATGTCACTTCCTCAACCGTGGTGCTGACCTGTCGGCTCCGCTCAGCACAACCGTTTAGCACTTTTCGGGGAGGTAGGTCGGTTGCCAACCCCGGTTGGTTCGCAACGGACACCGCGGCGCCGGGTGGCCCGCCGGCGCTGAGCCGGGGCCCGTCGGTCGTCGCTGGGCTATCAGGGTGATCGGGAGCCTCGGCATCTCGCCTGCGCCGGACAATGACGGTGAGCGTCGGTACGGTCTCTCCGGGTGAGCGGTGATGAGGGCAGGGAAACCTGGAGGAAGTTCGTCCGGGGCGGCTACGGGTTCTGGCCGTGGCAGACCGCAGGCGTGTGGGGCAACCCGCGGTTCGGGCGCGGTGACAAAGTAGGTCTTCTGTCTTACGTGTCGACCCTTCGCAGTGTGCTGGGGTTGCTGACGCTGGTCGTTGTCGGCATTTACACCGGTACCCGGTCGGCGGGCCAGGTATTGACGGATGAGGGCTGGGCAAAGACCGCGGTGAACGTGACGATCGCGGTGGGGCTTGTCCCGCTGGGGATGATCGTGACGTTCGCGGCGACCAGGCGGGGGTTTCATCGTGACTTCGGCTGGCGCCGCTGGCTGGCGCCGCTGTGGCGGATCGTGATCATGGCGGTTACGACGTACGCGTTGATGATGCCGATCATCTTGGAGAACATGGGCGTCTTGCCAGGGCTGTGGGGGCTTCTCGCAGTCGCGCTGGAGATGGAGATCATCGGCATAGTTTTTGTTGCGAGGTCCACCGACAACGCCGCACTCATCATCTTCGGAGGAGTCTTCCTCGGGTGGCTCGTCGGTCTCGCGTGGATGATCCTCTACATATTGTTTGTGGCGTACTGGGCGAGCCGGACCAGCTGCTGGGCGGGTGAGTTCCACCGATTGCTGGCACCCACGGTGTCGGCGATCCTGGTCGTGGCCACCACCATCGTCGCGCTCGTCGGCCACGACACCCAGGGTGTGTCGATGGGGCTGTGGCTGTTCCTGACGCTGGGCGGGATGATCACCACCCTTGCACTGGCCATCGCCGAACACGAGACACTGCGCCGGCACGGGTACCGCTGGAGGTACGGACCGGTGCCGATACCGCTGGCGCCGCTCGGGCAGCCCACGGCTGAACCCGGAAGCCCGATCCCGGCGCCCGGCCCTGCGCCCCGATCACGACCCTGATTCGATGCGCACGTGCGCCAGATGGACGACCACGCCGACGCCCTCCACCGCCATAACCGCGGCCGCTGAGCACGTCCAGACCACCAAGGAGACGACATGATGAACCTGGTCGAAGGTGCGTGGGCGCTGTTCCTGCCCGGGTGGGACGAGCTGAGCATCTGGGCTACGACTCGGGCACCCGCAGCTTCTTCGCGCGGCTGACGCGCAACGGCAACAGCGACGACGACGGCCCCGACGTCTGGATCACCCCGGGACCGCGGTTCCCGCCGGTCACCAGCACCGCGCAGCTGCAGGCCGTCATCGCCCAAGCCACCGGCGCCGGCGCCACTGACGTCGCGGCGGCGATGAATCACGCCGTCGACGCTCAGGGCGCACCCGCCCACTACCGCCTGCCGGTCTGAGGAGATCGCCGTGGCACAACCGTCCGCTTGGTCGCAGTCCGGCCGCCCCTGCTACCGCACTGGTTCGGCCCCGTCGTTCCTGTGGACCGAGAAGCAGCTGCGCGACCACGGGCTGCGGCCCGCCACCGGCGCCGCCGACGCGTTCGTCGAGTCCCAGCACGGGCCCGCCGCGCTCTACCTGATCACCGCCTGCGAGCTCGACGACCCGCACGCGTGGCCACCGATCCGTCCTGCCGAGGGCGGGCCCGGCTCGAACACCCCGACCTGGCGGGTATGACCGCACCGAGCGCCGGCGGGACGACCGCTCCGTCGCCGGGCCGGCGCCCCACCGCGGCGGTCGGCTACACCAGGAGGACGGGCTTGCCGGCCGCGGCCGCACGGAAGACTGAGCTCGATGTCGGAGAGGGGACTACGTGGCGAAGCCGCCTTTGACGGTGCAGAATGCCGCGATCACCACCGCGAGCGTCGAGATCAAGACGCTGACGGTGTCCGGGAAGCAGGTCACGCTCGCGGTGTTCCGGCAGCTGCTGGAGCGACCGCTGGTGCTCGAGGACGGCACCCTGGCCGGCCAGCCCTGGGGCGTCGTCAACTACCACCCCGACAAGTGCGCGGACTCGCCCGAGCACTGGCACGTGGTGTGGCAGGAGGGCTGTGATCTGCGCCGGAGCCGGGTGCAGGTCACCACGAAGTTCGGCGAATTCCGGGCGGACGAGGCCGACCGTTTCATCGCGTCCTGTGCCCACGACGTGCTCGTTTCAGGCACCACCAACTACTTCAGCGGCACATTGCCCCTGGAGCAGTTGGCGTACGGACAAGAGCTACAGGCCGCCACCGACCACGACTTCCCGACGATCATGTCGATGTCGAAGGCGGGGCGCGCAGCCATACAGGCCTCCGTCAGTCTCGAATCCACGAAGGCACGACTCGGCAGCATCTCGGCCAGTGGTTGGGGCGCAAGCCAGGTCGACGAAGCGGAGGAGCGCTTCACCAAGGCCTTGACCGTCTTCACCGACGAGGTCCAAGCCTTTGGCGCGACCACCGGCGACCTCTACGCGCGCTACACCTCGGCGGCGGATGAGGAGAAGCAGCGTCGGGACCGGCACACCGCCGTGCGCAAGGACCTGGCTCAGCTTCCGCAGTTGTTCATCGCCGTGTGACCGAATCACCGGGCCCCTGAGGATTGAGCCGGCGGTGGGCTCGTGTCCGATGGTGCTAGCCCCGTTTCCGCTCCGCAAAGAGGTAGCCGACAACTGCGGCCAGGGCGCCGATCACCGGACCGACGGCCACCTGCAAGATCGACTTTCCGTGCGTCAAGCCAGCTTGACGATCCACTCGTTTGGCGGCGCTGCGGTCACCGAGGCAACCCGGCGTTTCAGCGTGGCCGATCCTGTTCCGTCACGGTCGCGGCGAGGCGCCGTACGCGGTGCCCGCCCGGGTCGTCGGCGCGCGTGCAGCGGACTGAACAAACGCGGGGGAAGGTCGTTCGGTTGCCTCCGGCCCCGGTGTTCTCCATCGCAGGATTTTCCCTGGTGGAGCCGCATTTCTGCGCCGTACGCTCAGGAAATGGAGCTGGGGATGGCGAACGAAGAAGGCGACAGGCCCGAGCGGGCCGCCGACGACGGTGAACCACTGCTACCCGCCACAAAGCGGGCCGGCGGGCGCGCAACCGCCTGCGGGCGCACGAGCCGGCCCGGGGGGAGCGGGCGCGCCGCGGACCGACGGAGTCCGCGATGGGGGACAGGGCGCTGTCCCTGCGGTTCTGGCGGGCCGCGATCGCCGGGGCGTTGTGGTTCCTGGTCGTGCCGGGGGCGCCGGTCGGGATCTCGCGGCTGTGCGACGCGTCGGACGCGTTGCTGGAGAACGGTTTCACCGCGTCCGGCGAGATCCTCGTCGTGGACATGCCGCGGCGCGGGACGCCCGGCCGTCATCGTGTCCTACCTCGCGGGGGACGTGTACGACGAGCAGAAGATCAACCGCGACTCCGGCGCCGCGTGGGTGGCTGGTGACGGCCGCAGCCCGGCCGCGTACGCAGCCGGGGTGCGCGTCCCGCGCGGTTCGAAGTGGACCACTCGGTGACGCGGCGACCGGTCGGCAAACGCTCGCGGCGCGAGTTCGTGTTCCCGGCGGACCGCAGCGCGCCCGAAGACGGGGAGCCCTGGCTTCCGCCCGGCGACGACGCCCGCCCGGACGGCCGTTTCCGCGTGCTGTCCTGGCTGGCCCGTCGTGCGGGCTGGGCCGTGGCCGGTGTGGTCGCGGCTGCCGGCGTGCTGGCCGCCGGAATCGTTCTGCTCGGGATCGAAGAAGACGCGGCAGCCCGGGCGCACGCGGACGACCTCACGGTGTACGGCGTTGTGGTGGGGCTCGCCGACCGGCACTTCGAGGTGTCCTACCCGGGCTCGGACGGTCCGCACGTAGTCGGCTTTCCCTACCGCAAGACCGAACACCTCGGCATCGGCGACCGGATCGAGGTGACCTACGACCAGACCGAGCCCGCTGCCGCGCGCCGGGCCGACGACTCCGTCCTGGACCCGCTCGGAGGCGCGATCGCCTACGGCCTGATGTTCGGCGGACTCGGCGGCGGGTCGGTCGCCGCCTGGTTCGCCGTGATCTGGTGGCGCCGCCGCCGGGCGGTGCTCAATACGGGCTGGCGCGCGGCCACGCTCGACTTCGGTGAACCCGGCGTCACCCACTCCACGTACACCGACGGCAGTCACCTGCGGCTGAGGCCGGCCCGCGGGCTGTCCGACCGGTACGCGCGGCTCGGCGCCCGCCGGCGCGGCGGGTTCCTGGCGGGCGAGGGAAACCGGATGGTCCTGCTGGTGCCCGGGCTCGACCCGGTCGACGTGCAGGCCGTGAGCACCCGGTGGGTCTAGCCGAGGCCGAGGTTGTCGGTCAGGTAGCGCTGCAGGGTGGGCGCGACGGCCGTCACGAGGGTCTCGACGGCGGTGGACGCCATTGGTTCGAACCGCGCGATGTAGCGGATCACGCCGAGTCCGACCAGCTGTGAGGCACACAGCGTGGTGCGAAGGGCGCCGCGGTCACATGGGCAAGCCCGTCGTCGCAGACCCTGTCGCCGCGGCTGGCGCTCGCACCGGCAAGACCACCGCGATCACTTAGCTCGGCCGCGCCCACGAGCTCGCCGTCGCACTGCGCCATCCCGAACCGGGGCACCGGTTCCCGGTCGTCTACATCACCGTGGCCCCGGAGGCGACGCCGCGGATGGTGGCGGCGGAGTTCGCGCGGTTCCTCGGCCTGCCGTTCACCGCGCGGCACAACCTGGCCGACATCACCAACGCGGTGTGCGCGGTGCTGTGCGACGTCGGCTGCGAGCTGGTGCTCGTCGACGAGATCCACAACCTCAACCTCGCAACCCGCGCCGGCGCCGAGGTCTCGGACCAGCTCAAGTACTTCTCCGAGCGGATCCCCGCCACGTTCGTCTACGCCGGCATCGACGTCGAGCGCGCGAACCTGTTCGCCGGCACCCGCAGAACGAACACCGCCGTCGTGCAGCAGGGCAGCCGAACACCCACGACGCCTTCCACCGGCACTCAAAGCCCGCCGGGTGCCAGCTGCCGTCAGGGTTCCTTGGAGTCACCCGATTCGAACCGGGAGACTCCAAGGAACGGTTCGGCGGGAACGGCTTCCGCTAGTTGACGTACGGATCCCAGGACTGCGCGGCGCCCAACCCGCAACCGCTCAGGGTGACGTGATGGATATTCCCGGGCTGTTCGGTGAGGCAAGTCCCGGTGACGTTGTTCTGCAACCGGTAGTAGCCCGATGCCACCGCCACCATCCGCCACAGGGCCGCCGGGTCGGACGCGAGGCAGTCCCGCATCACCGGTTGGCCCGAGCGGGCGACAAGGCAGAGCCTCGTGCTCTCCTGCCGCATCGCGGTGGGCGCCGTTCCCAGGGTGGCGAGCCACGCCTGGTATGTCCCGCGGTTGCACGTTGTGGCGTAAGGCCCGTAATCGGACCGATAGTCCAGGCATTCCCCGGTTCCGTCGTTCTCCCAGCTCACGTAGACCGCGGCGTGGGCCGGGATGGTGCCCAGTCCGAGCGTCAGCACCGCCGCCGAGCCCACCACCGCCAACTTCCTCCAGAACGAGCGCATTTGCCCGGTCCCTCCCCTTCGCCGATCGGAAACACGTCCGGGCACCCAGCCTGCCGTGTCGGCCACCACCGACTGTCCCGCCAACCAGGCGAATATCGCCCACGACCGGGGGATCA
Organism: Amycolatopsis sp. NPDC050768; assembly: GCF_040654155.1. NCBI lineage: Bacteria > Bacillati > Actinomycetota > Actinomycetes > Pseudonocardiales > Pseudonocardiaceae > Amycolatopsis > Amycolatopsis sp. NPDC050768. The sequence continues at coordinate 13,040 of NZ_JBFAHL010000033.1, read as the reverse complement.
CGCAGCCGCGCCGCGCTCGGCAAGGGCCCCCGCCGAGCGATACTGCAGGTGAACTACGTGCTGCGGCTCGAGGCACCGGACACGTCTTACCAATTGACCAAACTCAGGAGCAGTCGGTGGACGTCGGCTACTCGGTGCCCACGGGCACGTTCCGCTGCGCGTGGCCCTGCTGCTGGCCGCGGTGGCGGGCATCCTCCTCACCGCGCTGGCGGGCAGCGCGCGGATCATGCAGTTGCGCGCGACCGCCCACAAGCACCGCCGGGCCCACCACAGGGCTGTGAAGGCCAAGGACTCGTCGAAGGCCCGGCGGTAGCCCGGACTACCGGGAGCCCGCCACAGGGTGTGGCTTGTAGAAGGACTCCTCCAGGTAGGCGGCCTCGTGCGGCTGGTAGGGCTCCTCCAAGTAGGCGGCCTCGTCTTCGTCGAGTTCGACGTCCACCGCGGCGACCGCGTCGGCCAGCTGGGCCGGCTTGGTGACCCCGACGATGGGCGAGGTCACCGCCGGGTTGCGCATGACCCAGGCCAGGGCGACCTGGGCTGGGGACAGACCCCGCTTGCCCGCGATTTCGTGGACGCGCTCGGCCACTGCCTGGTTTTCGTCGCGGTAGAGGATCTTGCCGCCCTCGTCGGTCTCGGCACGCGCCGTGGCGGTGTCCCGGGCCCGCGTCAGCCTGCCCCGCGCCAGCGGGCTCCACGGGATCACGCCGATGCCCTGGTCGGCGCAGAGCGGGAGCATCTCCCGCTCTGCTTCTCGGTGGATGAGGTTGTAGTGGTCCTGCATCGACACGAACCGGGTCCAGCCGTTCAGGTCAGCCAGGTACAGGGCCTTGGCGAACTTCCAGGCGTGCATGGAAGAGGCTCCGATGTAGCGGACCTTCCCGGACTTGACCGCGTCGTGCAGCGCCTCGAGGGTTTCCTCGATCGGGGTGTCGTAGTCCCAGCGGTGGATCTGGTACAGGTCGATGTAGTCGGTCCCCAGTCGCTTCAGGGAGGCGTCGAGCTCGGCGAAGATCGCCTTGCGGGACAGCCCGGCGCCGTTCGGGCCGGGGCGCATCCGCATCCAGACCTTGGTGGAGAGAACGACCTCCTCGCGCCGGGTGAAGTCCTTGACCGCCTGGCCGACGATCTCCTCGCTGCTTCCGGCGCTGTACCCATTGGCCGTGTCGAGGAAGTTGACGCCGCCCTCGAGGGCCTGCTTGATGATGTCCCGGCTGGCGTCCGCGCCCAGCGACCAGGGCTCGCCGCCCCGGTCCGGCTCGCCGAAGCTCATGCAGCCGAGGGTGATGGCGGAGACTTCCAGTCCGGTCGTTCCGAGTTTGATGTATCGCATGCTTCCGAACCTAGGAGCTGGAGTGCGCTCTAACGCAATACGCTTCGGTCCGGAATTCGGACGCGTGGGGCATGTGCGCCCTGTCAGGTTTCGACCGTTTCGGCCAGACGTACCAGAGAACCCAGTGGTAGCGAGTACAAACTGTCAATTCTCGGCCGAGCGCGTGGGGCACTACTCACCCCCCGACGGCAATCCGCCCTCGCGGGTCGGTCGCCACGACCGATCATCGCTCGATCACTAAGAGATTCCGCTGGTCCGGGCGGTGGTATCGCGGCGCTCGCGACGGCGCCCCTACCCGCGGCATCTCTTAGTAAGTGCTGCAGCCAGCAGCGCCAGCGCAGCCAAGTCCATGCGGTGTCGAGCACGCAGGAGCTGGCTCGATCATCCCTTCAAGATGGTTGGTTCCGTCGTGCAATCACGTAGCGTATCCAAGCCAAGATCGCGCCTACGGTGACGAAGACGGCAAGATACTGGGCTGCGTCGAACCCAGTTCGGGCTGACGATGAACAAGATCCACAGCACGACAGCGATGAGTGTTTGGACAGTGTGTAATACAAGATCGGGCCTGGTTCTTCGATTTTTCGCGTCACTCACGGAACGGTCCTCTCTGCTAGCCGCCTCCGACGTGCTGGCGTCCGGTGGCGCTGATCAGGCCGACGTGGCCGTCACTGGTGCGGTGTCGAGGCCTTGCCCAGGTGCCGGTAGATGGTGGGACGGGTGACGCCGAACTCCGCGGCGATCTGGGCGACCGTTTAACGACGCTTGCCGTCATCGCCGCGTTCGTCGTACATCTGCCGGGCCAGCTGCACCTGACGGGACCCGAGCTTCGGCTTCTGCCCGCCGGTGCGACCGCGTGCACGGGCAGCGGCCAGGCCGTCCATCGTCCGCTCGGACATCAGGGCGTGCTCGAACTCCGCGATCGAGCCGAGGATCTGGAAGAACATGCGCCCGACCGCGGTGGAGGTGTCGATGCCCTGGTCGAGCACCACCAGGTCCACACCTTTCGCCTGCAGCTGCTTGGACAGTCGGCCCGTAGTGGAAATAAAGTAAATTGGCAGTACTAAGTATTATTTCGACCCGCATACTGGCGAGTTTTGGATACTGTAGCAGAGGGGATAGTCACATATTTTCGAGCCGATCAGGCCTGCTTCAATAGGAAACCTGGGATATTGGTGCCATGACGGTCGATCAGATTGAAAGATTCCCTTGTCCGTGCTGTGGACAGCAAGTCCATGAGGGTTTGCACGGATCGTCGATGATCTGTCCGATTTGCCGTTCGGGGGACGACCTTGTTCAGCTCCGATGGCCAATGTTGCGCAGTGGGGCGAATAACGTCTCGCTCATTGAGGCCCAAAGTAATTATCGGCGGATGGGGGCAAGTGAACATCGACGGAGGGGAAGGGTGCTTCCAGCCAGCGCTCGGGAATTGCCCGATGACGGCTGGCGGCCCATTTACCTACGAATTGATAATTTCGAAGATGAGGATAGTCAGGTGACTCCTTGGCCTGATGATCGGCGCGTTCTTTATTGGTGGAGGCCTATGTTTTTGGCGACGATTTTTGTAATCGCGCAGACAACGCTGATCGCAAGTTGACGGCCACCGACGGGACCGCGACCAGGTCGGGTGGTGCCGCGATCGGCGTTGTCTGGCGCAACGCCTCAACCTCCTACGGTGTGGCCAAAGCGGCGCTGGGCCGCATGGACCGCCGGGCTGTCGTCGGCCGTCGGCCCCAGGGGGTTGACGGCCAACCTGATTGCGCCCGGCTACATCGCCGAGACCGACTTCTTCCGGGGAAATCTCAGCGAGCGACGGCGGACTGCACTGATCGACGCCACCCACAACGGACGAGCAGGACACCCGGGCGACATCGCCGAGACCACCTACTTCCTGGCCTCCGACGGCGCCCGCCACATCACCGGGCAGACACTGCACGTGAACGGCGGAGCCCACACCACCCGATGAGGTGTCGATGTGGGGGAATCCCGTTCGACGCACGGGCATGACCGAGCCGATCGCGACTCCTAATTTCGACCAATGCGGTCATGCGGAGCTGCCGTGGAGCCGTCCAGGTAACGTCCTCACCAGTGGCTCGACAACGGCCGTCATGACGTTCTTCGGTGCGAGTGCTGCGAGGGGTCCGCGGGGGTGGGCTGGGACCCGATGCCGTGCCGGTTGAGCAGGGTTGGTGAGGTTGTGTCTGCCGGTGGGTTGCCCGGGGATTCCGGCGGCAAACAGCCAGCGAGGCATGTTCGGCCCTTCGGCGCCCATCCGCGGTGCTGGTGGTGCTGCGGCCCGCCGCGTCGAGGGTCTGTTGATGGCGTGGGTCATCGTTTTTGCATATAGCACAGTACTGCAAGCACCCGGCGGTCGCCGTTGCCCGGTGTCAGGTCGAGCTTGGCGAAGATGGCATTGATGTGCTTGGCGACCGCGCTTTCGGTGACGACCAGTGTTTCGGCGATGTCGGCGTTGGCGCGACCTTCGGCCATGAGCGCAAGTACTTCCCGCTCGCGCCGGGTGAGCCGGTCGAGTGGGTCACTGGTGTGGCGCAGCAGCAGCTGCGCTACGACTTCAGGGTCCAGGGCTGTGCCGCCGGCGGCGACCCGGCGTAGCGCGTCGACGAACTCGGCGACGTCAGCCACCCGGTCTTTCAGCAGGTAGCCGACCTTGCTGGTATTGGCCGACAAAAGGTCGGCGGCGTAACGCTCCTCAACGTATTGGGACAGCATCAAGACCGCCACCGCGGGCCATTGACGTCGGATCACCAGTGCCGCCTTGATGCCTTCGTCGGTGTGGGTGGGTGGCATCCGCACATCGACGATCGCCGCGTCGGGCTGGTGTTCGGCCACGGCCGTCAGCAGCGTTTCCGCGACCCCGACGGTGGCGACGACCTCGATCCCGGCCAGGCCGAGCAGCCGGGCGAGGCCGGCTTGCAGCAAGACCGAGTCCTCGGCGATCACGACACGCACGGCAGCTCCGCGCTCACGACGGTCGGTCCACCGGCCGGACTGCTGACCGAAAGTGTGCCGTCAACCGAGTACACCCGGTGTGCCAGTCCGGTCAGTCCGGTCCCGTTGGACGGGTCGGCTCCACCGATGCCGTCGTCGGTCACGGCCACCGTCAGCACGTCGCCGTGCCGTCGCACCTCAACCTCGGCCCGGGAGGCCTCGGCGTGCTTGGCGACGTTGGCCAGCGCCTCCGTGACCATAAAGTAGGCGACCGCCTCGACGGTCGGGGACGCCCGATCGGGCAGGTCCACGCGCAGGCGGACTGGAACCGGAGCCCGCGCGGCGATGCCGGACAACGCGGCGTCCAGGCCGCGGTCGTCCAGGATGGCGGGATGCAGGCCGCGGACGAGGATGCGTAACTCGGCGAGGGCTTCCTTGGCCTGCTCGTGCGCGTCGACGATCACCTGTTTCGCCTCATCGGGCAGGTCAGGCAGGCCGGCCCGGGCCAGGCCGAGGTTCATAGCCAGCGACACCAGCCGTTGCTGAGCACCGTCGTGCAGATCGCGCTCGATGCGGCGGCGCTCGGCATCGGCGGCGTCCACGACACCCGCGCGGCTTTCGGTCAAATCTGCCAGCCGGCGTTGCCATCGGTTCGGGCCCAGCAGCGCGTCCGCGGCCGAGGCGTCCAGCTGGGCGATGACGCCGGCCGTGCGTGATCCGGCCACCAGCACCGGCCGTATCACGCCGAGCGCGGTTGGTCGGGCGTCAGAGGTGGTGCGCAGCAGGCCGTTGATCGGGAATATCAGCAGGTACGCGACGGCCCCGGCGAGGATGACACCGGTCGTCCATACGACTGCCGCCAGCAGTGCATACGCGGTCAGGGCAGGCCCACCAGGGCGTGATAGCCGAGCTGTCGCCCGGTCGCCGTGGAGCCGCGCCAAGTCCATCTCCTCGCGGTGACCGGCGGGATGTCCACGCCGAGCCAGGCGCGCAGCCGATTCCCCTGAACCGCAGTCAGCACCGGGGACGAGGCCAACAGCACGACAACCGTGAAGATCACGCCACCCAAGACGACGTCTCTGGCGAACTTCACATCCGTCTGGTGCAAGCCGAACCAGAGCACGGAAGTGATCCCCAGGGTGATCAGCTGCACTGACACCCCGGCCGCGACGAACCCGACAGCCGGGGATACACCGCCCCCGGTCCACCCGTGAGGTGACGTATCCATGATCCAACGGTAATCGAGACGGAACCGGCGTCACCATCCTGCACCCACCTGGATCGGTGCGGTAGCAGGCACCACCACGAAGCCGGAACCCCGGGCTACTGATCTTGGCCGGATCCGGCGGCAAGGTTCCACCGCAGAGCTGGCCGACACCGGTGTCGGGCAGCATCACCACGACATTCGGCGGAGGAAACTCATGACCGTTCAGACGATGCCCTCTGGCCGCCATGCACGGCGACGTTGCCGGGTGTCCGGACGCGACCACGAAACACGTGGGTGCCCAGGGTGCTCAGCGCGGTGGCGACGGGCATGGTGCCGTGGGTGTTCGTGCTGGGCCGCACCCTGCCTGAGACCGCCCAGGTGCGGCACTGGCCGGCCCTGTGGATCGGCCTCGACCTGGCCATGGCGCTCGGCTGCGCGACCACCGCGCGGTTGTACCGCCGGGGCGACGGCCGCGCCCGCCTGTCGGCATCGGCCGTCGCGGCACTCATAGGGATGGACGCCTGGTTCGACGTCCTCACCGCCCGGCCCGGCACCGAACTCACCCAGGCCCTCATCTGCGCCGTTCCGGAACTGGCCCTGGCCGGAATGTGCACCTGGCTTGCCCTTCGCACTACCGAAAGCCTGTCATGAAAACGAGAACATCCACGGCTGCTCCGGCAGTCGCTTACGATGCCCCTATAAGCATTCCGGGAACGGTAGAGGCGGTTGTCGGCGGCGACCAAGCCAATCAGCCGGTCCGGTCCATTCGCTGCAGTAGGGCTATGTCCTTCCCTCGATCGGTGTCCGATTCGTGACCCCGAACCCGTCGGCACCGAGGACAAGAAGACCGCCCACGCCCAGGGCCTGTGGCACCGCACCTTCTCCGCGCTCGCGATCAACCCCGCCACCCAGCGTGTATTCCTCCAGAAGAAGGCTCCGGGCCGATACAGCTTCGATCGGCCTGACTATGCCGACATGTTGGGCCTGCCTGTTGCTTACGGTGACCTGCACCCGATCGGGTTGCGGCAGACCGCCGTGACTCTCGCCCCCGACTACATCGAGCGCGAGTTCCAGCACTGGCACCTGATCCCGCTCAACGTGGCGTTGGAAGACGTCCCGCTCGCCGACGCCGAGGTATCCGGCCTCGTGGACGTCGCTTTGGACGACGCGATCAGGCTTGCCGACGGCGACACCGACACTGTGCCCGCACGTTACGCCACCCGAACCGACACCGGCCTCGAGTACAGCGAGGCCACCCTGACCACCGCCGACCTCATTCCCAACTACCTCAAACTCGATCAGCTCTACCTGCGGCTGTTCGTCGCCGCGCGCCGGTTCTGCGGCGGCGAACGCACGCACCTGTTCTGGTAAACCGGGGATTCAGGCAGCCACGCCGGCTGTGCGATCACCGTCTCTTGGGCCAACCTGGCCGCCGCGCGGCGGAACAACGAGACCACGAAGGCCTTGTTTCGTCTGCGAGTGATCGAGAGCTTGCCGATAGTTTGGGCCCATAGGATGATGCACGAGTACTGTGAGTGTTCGAGGGGGCCGTTTCAGTGGTGGATGGGCCGGGGTTCCCTGTCGATGTCGACAAAGTAGCTGATGCTGGAAGCGGGATCAGCCGCAGTGTCACGGATCATCAGGGGTTCCAGCTCCGCAGCCTGTGTGGTGACTCAGAGTTGTATGGACATCAGGGTGTGCACGATTCGCTGATGGACTTCTGCGTGCGGTGGTACGCAGCGGCCGACTCCTTGCAGGCCGCCAGCGGGGCGCTCAATGACCACGCCAGCACGCTGCGGTGGGCGCAAGCTCAGGCAGCCGAGGCCATCTCGCTGCGGCACGCAGTGCGAGACCTTCACCTCTCATCCGAGATTGTTGCCGTCTATGAGGTGTTTGAGCGGGTGGCGGACGGATCGGCTGAGAAGGGTGTGCGCAAGCGAGGTGCACGAAAAGGTTGCGGCCGCGCGGAAGCGGAGCTGAGGTTGGCTCCGGGGCTCGCATTCGACTACCGCCGTGATGCCGTTCATTTCGTGAGGCGCAGGGGCGTGTTCCGCAAAACATCGACATATCCCTGCGCCAGCGGCGAGAACGTCATCCTCGCGTACACCGACAACGGACGGCGAAAGGGCTTCCGCAGTCGCATCACGGGGGCTCTCAACTCCGGCGGCACGACGTTGTCGGGAATGATCATGGGGCCCAGGCCGGCAGCGGCCAGGCGTACCCCGGCGGAGATCTGGGTCGTGTGGAGGACTCCTCGGGGCACGAACCCGGCAGCCCTGCAGAGTCCTTCGACGATGTCCGACAGCCCGTTTTGACGATCGAACAGCACCCAGCTGCGATCCGCCAGCATCTCGAGATCAATCACACCGCCGTGCTCGGCGACAGGGTCGTGCGGCGGGAGGACCACCACGAACTCCTCGGCGCCCAACGGGACCACCGGCCCCTCCCACCCGACAGGCGTCGGACCCACGGCGAGATCGGCCACGCCGTTGGCGACGTCCTTGGCCAAACGGTCGGCGTGGGTGTATTCGAACAGTCGGATGGTCGCACCCGGGGCACGCTTGTTCCACTCTGCGACTGAGGCCGGCAGTACGCCGGCGGCCACGGAAAGTACCGTGGCGATCTCGAGGTCTCCGCTGCCCGTGTCGGTCGCCACAGCCGCACGCTTCGCCTGGCGGGCCGCAGTGACCGCCCGCCTGGCGTCCGGCAGGAACGCGCGGCCGGCCGGAGTCAGGCAGGCCAGCCTTGGCAGTCGTTCGACGAGTACCGCCCCGATCTCACGCTCGAGCTGCTTGATCTGTTGCGACAAGCCGGGTTGCGAGACGTTCAGCGACTCGGCGGCCCGGGAGAACGATCCCGTCTCCGCTACCGCGATGAGGTACTCCATCTGCCTGAGGGTCACTCGTCCGAAGATAACAGATGATTATGGATTCAGTCGAAGACTGTGATTGGACTTATCGATCGGTCCTCCGCAAACTGGTCGTGACACCTGAAGCAGTCACCTCTGGAGAGACTTGAAAGCCATATGCCACCACTGAGAACATCGCCCAACGAGCTTGCCGGGACACTCGTCTCGGCCGAATTCGCAGGCTGGAGTCCCGAGCTCCGCGCAGAGTTCGCTCGAAACGAGATGAACGGCAGAGTCGGCACCACGTTGTTGAGCCAAAGCGACCGCGTCCGGGTTTGGATGATCACGGTCGGCCCCGGGGAGCGGGTGCCGGCGCATCGGCACGTCCTCGACTACTTCTGGACGGCGCTGGCACCCGGCGTGAGTGTCCAGCACACGTCCGACGGGACCACCCGACGCGTGTCGTACGAGCGCGGCACGACAAAGCACTTCACGTTTCGTCGCGGCGAGTACCTCCTGCACGATCTCGAAAACGCCGGCACGGACAACCTCACCTTCGTCACCGTCGAATTTCTCGACAGCGCCAACGCACCCTTTCCGCTGACCGACACCTCTGAGGAAGAATCATGAAAGTTCTCGTCACCGGAGCCAACGGGTACCTCGGCCTCGCCATCGCCGCGGCGCTCGACAGGCATGGCCACGAAGTGCACGGGATGGCTCGCACCGAAGCCGGCCGCCGGACCGTAGCCGCCGCCGGGATCTTCGCCGTCGCCGGAGATCTTGACTCCCCGGAAGAACTCCAGCAGCTCGCCGTCGGCTACGACGCGGTGGTCGAGACCGCTAACGCCGATCACTCGGCCTCGGCCCACGCCCTGGTGGCGGCGCTCTCCGGAACCGACAAAACCCTCATCCGCACGTCCGGAACGGGTGTCTACAGTGACCTCGCCGGTGGGAACCCCAGCGCGGTCGTGCACACTGAAGACGCACCTTTCGAGCCCCTCGAACCGATCCGGCCGCGGTACGAGCTTGATGACCTCGTACTCAACGCCACTGGCCTTCGCGGCATCGTGATCCGGCCCTCGTTGGTCTACGGGTACGGCGGGAGCCAGCAGCTGCCCGTGATGCTGCGCGCTGCGCTCCGACACGGATTCAGTGGATTCCTTGGCGCCGGGCTCAACGTGTACGGCAACGTGTATCTCGAAGATCAAGCTGAGGTCTACGCGCTCGCCCTGGAACTGGCCGAAGCCGGTTCTGCGTACAACGTGGCAGCCGATGAGATGCCCTTCGTGCAGATCGCGTCCCTGATCGGATCGCTCGCCGATGTTCCGACGCGGCCCTTCGCTGACGACGCGGAAGCCGCCAAGGTGTGGGGTTCGTGGGTGCACGGTCTCGGGTCGAACACCCGCGTGGACTCCGCCAAGGCCGTCGCTGAGCTCGGCTGGTTGCCGGTTGGCCCTTCGCTGGAACAAGAACTCACGAGCGGCTCGTACAAGAAGATCTGGGGCGACGCGCCGCTGATCATCGAGAGCACCGCCACCTCGGCGGCTCGCTGACCGCCGATCTCTTTGACTGCTCGACTACCAACCTCACCAAGGAACGAAGAATGAGCACGCAATCACTCACCGTCGGAGCTCTTTCCGGTCGCACCGCCGTGATCTACGGTGGCAGTGCCGGGATCGGGTTCGCAACGGCACGGCTTTTCATCGCCGAAGGCGCACAGGTCTACCTCACCGGCCGCCGCGAGGCCGAGCTCGATGCCGCCGCCGACGACCTGGGGACGAGCGCCCACGCGGTGCCGGGAGATCTCGCCTCCGCGGAAGATCGCACTCGCTTGTACGACCGAATCCGCGCAGACGGCCATCGCATAGATGTGCTGTTCCTCAACGCCGGCGTCGGAGCCTGGGGCACGGTCGAAAACACAACCCCAGCCGACTTCGACCACGTCATGTCGATCAACCTCAAGGGCTCGCTTTTCGCCCTGCAGGAGGCTGTTCCTCTGCTGAACGAGCGCGCGTCGGTCATCATTACCGGATCCATCGCCGCGCAGAAGGCCAATCCTCAGCTCCTCGTCTACTCCGTTTCCAAGGCAGCTCTCCGATCGGTGGTCCGCAACGCGGCAGTCACCCTGGCCGACCGGGGCATCCGGGTCAACATGCTCACCCCCGGAACGACCGACACCGACATCATCGCGCCCTTCGATCCGTATTTCCGGGAACAGCTCAAGGCCGGGATCCTCGCCGGTCGGTTCGGCACGCCTCGAGAACTCGCCGAAGGGGCGCTGTTCCTGGCGTCTGACCGATCGAGCTTCATGACCGGGGCCGAACTGGTCATGGACGGCGGTGTGCAGCTCTGAACGCCGCTCGCGCTCTATGAAACGCACTCGCTACGAGCCTGCCAGTCGATGAAGACCTTTCCGGTCCGCTGGGCTTTGGCCATCACGGAGGTGAGGGCGTCGGGTGTCTCGTCGGCGAGGTGTTGCGCGAACTGTTTGGCGTAGGTGGCCGGTGCGCTGGCGTGGTTGGTCGTGATTTCGCAGTACAGCTGCAGATCCCTTCGAGTCACTGGTCTTCGGCGTCGGGGTGAGCCCGTCGGCGGTGAGGACCGCGAGGAGGCGCCCGGCCACACGGGCGCACTCCACCACGGCGGCACCGGGCCCGGGTCGAGGTCGAACACCAGCCGGTCCGGGTGGCGCCGCGTCGGGCCGGGGCCGATGGTCCACTGTGGCACGTGCAGCGCCAGCGCCGCCAGGTTCGCCGCCCGCACCAGGCTCGGCAGGTCCCCGATCAGCGGGTACGTGATCGTCCCCGGTCCCTTGCCGCTGCGGGAGCCGGAGGCAGTGCCGCGGTCTGGACCCAGTCCGGGCGCCGCAGGGAAGCTTCTTCTCGAAGAATGCCTGAGTGCGGGTGCCCTCCGGTTATCGGACGAATATGACCGGCCGGCCCTCGAGATGGGGAGCATGACCGGTGCGATGCAGGTGTAACAGTGGATGGTTTCCCCTTTGGTAAAGCCATCCGGGTGCAGCCCTCGCCCGTGGGTGGTTGCGCCTGCGGATTCGGGCACGGTTCGGCAGCTTGGTTGGCTACGTAGTCCGCGACACCGTCGTAGTCGAGGCTGAGCGCGAACCGTCACAACAGCGCTTCGCGGCGGCGTTCAGGCCATTCGTCAGGGCTGTGTGTTCGCAGTCGTCTACGTGCGCTCGCTCACTCGGTGGGCACAGAACGCATGTGGTGCAATGCCACGCTGGCCATCTGTCTTGACCACTGCGTGCGAGGCCTGCCACAGGATGCCCTCGCCGTGGTCGTCCTCGGCCGCCCGGCGGTGGTGGACGAAGGCGACCTGGATCGGCGCGACGAACTTTGTCACGGCCTCCTCCAGAGAGCCCGCGCGGTCAGCGCGCAAGTACTCGCTCACAAGACCCGTGTAGTAGGGCAACGCCGTATCCCAGTCCAGTAGTTGGCTTTCGTCAGGGGCTCGGTGGTCATGCCGTTTTCTTCCTCCGGCTAGTGTCCTGCGTCGGAAATCCTATGACTAAGTCTAGTGTGGGTGGATGGCGCGTAGTGGTCGGCCGGTGGCCGAGGTGGTGTTGACCGCTGAGGAGCGGGAGACGTTGTTGCGGTGGTCGCGGCGGGCAAAGTCGGCCCAGGCGTTGGCGGTGCGGTGTCGGATTGTGCTGGCGTGCGCGGAAGGCCTGTCCCATATGGAGATCGCTGCCAGGTTGGGTGTTCATCGGACGATGGTGGGCAAGTGGCGGTCTCGGTTCGTGGCTGACCGGCTTAACGGGCTGTTGGATGAGCAGCGCCCGGGCCGGCCGCCGTTGATCACCGTCGATCAGGTCGAAGAGGTGATCGTGGCGACGTTGGAGCAGACCCCGCGCAACGCCACGCGTTGGTCACGAGCGTCAATGGCGGAGAAGTCCGGGTTGAGCAAGTCGACTGTCGGGCGGATCTGGCGCGATTTTGGGCTGAAGCCGCATCGGGCGGAGACGTTCAAGCTCTCCACGGATCCGTTGTTCGTGGAGAAGGTCGTCGATGTCGTTGGCCTGTATCACAACCCGCCGGAGCGGGCGGTGGTGTTGTGTGTGGACGAGAAAAGCCAGATCCAGGCGTTGGACCGATCCCAGCCGGTGTTGCCGATGATGCCCGGCATCCCTGAGCGCCGTTCCCACGACTATGTGCGGCACGGCATCACCAGTCTGTTCGCCGCGTTCAACATCGCCGACGGCACCGTGATTGGCGAGCTGCACCGCCAGCACCGGGCCAGCGAGTTCAAGAAGTTCCTGGTCACGATCGATAAGACGGTGCCTGCGGGGTTGGACGTGCACCTGGTCTGCGACAACTACGGCACCCACAAGACCCCGGAGATCCGCGCGTGGCTGGCCAAGCACCCGCGGTTCCACATGCACTTCACCCCGACCGGCTCCTCCTGGATCAACCAGGTCGAACGCTGGTTCGGCTTCCTCGCCGACCAGCAGATCCGACGCGGTGTCCACAAGAGCGTCCAGGCGCTGGAGAAAGACATACGTTCCTGGATCGCCGACTGGAACACCCACCCCAGGCCATTCCTCTGGACCAAGACCGCCGAAGAGATCCTCGACTCACTCACACGGTTTTGTCGGGGTCTATCCCGTGATCGGTGTTTCCGGCGGGTCGGTCAGTAGGTTTCGGCTCCCGGCCAGCGGTCACCGAACGTGATGGCGAACGCGTTGATCA
>NZ_JBFAHL010000032.1:0-66845 GCF_040654155.1 Amycolatopsis sp. NPDC050768 | reverse complement strand
ACCAACCAGCACCTCATCGTGGGCCTCGACCCGAACGCGAGCAGCCGCCTCATCGGCAGCAACATGGCGTACTACTCCGTAGGCTTCGGCGGCGGTGCCGTCGCGGCCACCACCGCCTACAGCGCGTGGGGCTGGACCGCCGTGAGCATCCTCGGCGCCGGGTTCAGCCTGGTGGCCCTACTGATCTGGGGCGTCGACCGGATCTCTTCCGCTCGCAACGCCGGGCCGGCGCTGGCCGAAACGACAGTGTCCTGAACAGAGTGTCCACACCAGACAGACGGGCTCGGGGACCACGCTCCCCGAGCCCGCACCGAATGGCCCACGGATTCCCCGGCCCAATGGACCACAGATAGCCGCCACCTGCCTCGTAGCGTGGTTGTCAGCAGAGAAGTTTTCCCAATTACCAGGAGAAGTGATGAAGGTATTCCTCGCCGGCGCTTCCGGCGTTCTCGGTCAGCGGCTCATCCCGCGGCTGGTCGAGGCCGGACACGAAGTCGGCGCCATGACGCGCTCGTCGGCCAAAATGGAAGGGCTCGTCCACCTCGGCGCCGTCGCGATCCTGTGCGACGTCTTCGACCGCGACGAACTCGTGCAGACGGTCCACGACTTCAAACCGGACGTCATCCTCAATGAGCTGACCGACCTGCCGGACGACGTCACGAAGATCGGCGATCACGGCGAGCGCAACGCGCGTATCCGCACCGAGGGCAACCAGAACCTGATCGAAGCCGCCCGCAAGAGCGGCTCCCCGAAGATCCTGGCCCAGAGCGTCGCCTGGCAGCTGCCCGACGGCCCCGACGCACTCGCCGTCGCGGAGCTCGAGCGCTCCGTCCTCGCCGAGGGTGGCGTGGTGCTCAGCTACGGGCAGTTCTACGGCTCCGGCACCTACAACGAGCAGGAAAAGCCCGCGGAACCCCGGGTCCACATCGACCGCGCGGCCGAACGCACGGTGGAGGCCCTTGACGAGCCCTCGGGCGTCGTCGTCATCGTCGACTGAACTCGCGCACGCACGGACCGGCAGCCCACCGATCCGGATCGCCCCTCCTCGGAGGCCACTGCTCTCCGGAGAAACCGTCACTGTCCTCGAAGGTGTCCGAGATTCGGTGGCGACGGAGGAACTCGCGGAGCGCGAGCATGGTTTCGTGGAAGAAGATCGGCCAGGTCGAGCTCTCCGCGATCTCGGAGAAGTCCTTTCCCAGGTCAATCTCGACGAGCCGGGCGCCGGCGTCCTCGAGTTTCCCGCGAGCCTGGTCGAACAGCAGCGTGACCACGGGATCGACGCCGTCGAGCCGTTGCTTGGGCTCGTACGCGAACCGGGCGTCCTTGACGCCGTCCGGCGCCTGGCCGGAGTGCGGTCGCCGTGACGACGGAGTCGACGAGCGGGCGGTCCTCGACGCTACGCGCGATGACGCCCGTCGAGTCCAATGTGGCCGAAATCGGCGCGACCCCGCCGTCGGGCCAGCGTCCCCGGCTGGGCTTTACACCACCACATCGCACAGCGACGCCGGGATCCGGATTGAGCCGATCGTGCCCTCGGCGAGCGCGGCCGGCACGATGCGGGCCGCGACCGCCGCCGCGGACCCGCTCGATGAACCACCCGGCACCTGGGACAGAGACGACCGCCTCGGCATCCCTGGCCGCAACGACCACCTCGGCGTCGTGGTCGGGAACTTACCCGCGCAGGGCCGAGTTGCCGAACGCAGTGGTGACCCGCCCCGAGCGGGACACCCAGCAATGGGCCGGTTGCGCGTGTCTCGTCGGCACCCCTCGCGGCGGTCAGCACGACGTCGCGGGCGACGCGATCCAGCACGAAGTCGAACCCGACATCCCTGTTTGACGGCCGGAAGTTCGGTGCTGCCACGGGCCAGGCGAACGGCGGAGGCAGTCACACAGGGCATCCGACCGGACGAACCAACACACTCAAGCTCACCAGGGCCGAACGCCTGACCGCAGTACGCGGTCCACGACTCCGGCGCGGCCTCCTCCGGTGGGAGCGGGAACCCGTGGACAACGCGAGATCGCCAACGTTGCCCGAGGATCGGGCGCGCAATGACCAGGCGCATCGTCATCGGGCACCACGCCAAGCGTGGTGATCCACGGGAACGAACATGGTCGAAGCGCCCGCAGTTCCCGCCGGCGTGGTGGTCCGCCGGTCCTGCACGGGAATGAACCGCACGCGTTGAGACGGGCCCGGCAGCAGGTTGGCGGCCTGCAGCAACGCCGTCGATCCAGATACGCACGTGCCGCAGAGGAGGCCCCGGTTGCGCCGGGCCGAGACCTCCCCCGCACGTGGTTTTCAGTGGGTCAGGGGCGGGGTGACGCCGAAGCTCCAGTTGTGGCCGAGGTCGGATTCACGCGCGCCGGCGACCTTGATCTCGTTCAAGCGCGCGATCTCGTCGTCGGTGAGGGCGAGATCGGCGGCCGCGGTGTTCTGTTCGAGGTAGGCCCGGCGGCGCGTGCCGGGGATGGGCACGACGCTGGGCGTCTGCGCGAGCAGCCAGGCGATGGCGACCTGCCCGGGCGTGGCGCCGTGCACCGCAGAAATCTCCCGGACGGTGTTCACCGATGCCAGGTTGGCGTCGAACGTTTCCGCGGCAAAGCGTGGCATCGTGCGCCGGTGGTCACTTTCGGGCAGGTCGTCGCGGGAGGTGAAGGTGCCGGTCAGCGCGCCTCGGCCCAGCGGGCTGAATGCCACGAGGCCGATACCCAGCTCCTGGCATGCAGGCAGCACTTCGGTCTCTACCTCGCGCGACCACAGCGACCATTCCGATTGCACCGCGGTGATGGGATGGACTGCGTGCGCACGACGAATGGTGTCCGGCGCGGCCTCCGACAGGCCGAGGTAGCGGACCTTGCCGGCCTGGACGAGCTCCGCCATCGCCCCCACGGTCTCCTCGATCGGCACCGCCGGGTCGGCCCGATGCTGGTAGTAGACGTCGATGTAGTCCGTGCGCAACCTCTTCAGCGAGCGCTCGACGCGCTCACGCACGTATGCGGGCGTCCCATTGATGATGGCCGGCTTGCCGTCCATCGGCCGTTGGACGATGCCGAACTTCGTAGCCACGACAACCTGATCGCGCCTACCGGCGATGGCTTCTCCGAGCACCTCCTCGCTGGGGCCGTAGACGTCGGCAGTGTCGATCATGGTGGTGCCGAGCTCGAGAGCGCGGCTGACCAGATCCCGAGGGGTGTCGGAGCCGTCGGCGAGATTCTGCCCGTAGACGCCCGCGAAGCTCATCGCTCCGAGCCCCACGGCTCCGACGGTCAGTGCCTGGTCGCCGAGAGTTCGCACAGGAATAGGCATGAAGAAGTTCCTTGTCATGTGATCGATTCATGCGGAGCGCTGTCGCACCATCGCCACTCGCCACGCGCTCGCGAGCTCATGGCCACGGTGCATGTCTCCACTTGGGGACATCATATGTCCCCAAGTGGAGACATGCAAGGCCGCCAAGCCTCGCCCGCGGCCGGCGCCGAGCAGTAGCGTCCGAATCCTCTACTCTGGCTGTTGTGACGGAGACCAAGCACGCCTCTGGAGCCGAAGCTCGGCGCAGGGATTCGGCTGCGACGAAGCGGGCGCTGCTGGCCGCCGCACGCGAAGTCTTCACCCGTCAGGGGTACGACAACGCGGGCCTCCGGGACATCGCCCAGCGGGCCGGGACCGACAAACGTCTGATCGGCCGCTACTTCGGCTCAAAGGAGAACCTGTTCGCGGAGGTAGTCGCCGAGGCGTACGAGAAAATGTTGCTGTCGGCCCCCGAGGCGACCCACGCGACGGCCGTCGCCCTTCTCAGCGGCGCCGAACCTGACAACCCCGACGGGCTTCTCTTGACGCTTCGCTCCGCCTCCAGCGAACGCGCCGCCGAGATCATGCGCGACAGCATCGAGCGCACCTGCGAAGCCGCCCTCGCCGACGCACTGATCGGACCGGATGCGGTCGGCCGGGCCGCGCTGCTGCTCTCCATCTGCGCCGGGATTCACCTCCAACGCAACATCCTCCACAGCAGGTCCCTCACGAACGCGGACAACACGGACCGGCTCGTGCCCTACCTCAAAGCTGCCCTTGACGCGATCGCCGCAACTCCGGCCGCGGCCCCCGCCGGAGACAGTGTGGACCAGTCACCGCAATCAGACTGACGAGAATCGTCGCAGTCCCGACCCCAACGTGTGAACACCGGATCCACAGTGGACGCCCATGACGAGCCGAACACTGGCAACTGCGCCCGCGCCGGAAAGCGCCGTCAGGAACATCTTCAACGACGTTCTCATGTAGGTGACCGACGGCTGAGCCCGGTGAGAAAGGTGTCGACGATCGCATCCACAGGCGGAACCACGTGCCCGGACGGCTGGACGTTCACGACTCCGCCCACGACGGTCGAAATCATCATGTTGACCGTCGAGAGTGCATCGATGTCCGCGCGAAGCGTCCCTGCGTCGATCTCTCGTTGGAGGAGTCGTACGAGGGCGTCGATGCGCGGGGCGATGAACTCTTCCGCGTAGAGGCGGGTCGCCTCGGAGTAGCGGTCGTCGCTACCGATCAGCCGGCACCAGGCGCGGCCGACCCGGGTCGATGTCAAGCGCTCACTCAGGTTGGCCAGGACGGCGATCAGCGTCGAACGCAGTTCGCCGTCGGGGTCGATCACGGGCGGCACTTCGACATGTCCCAGGGCGTAGGCGACAAGTTCTTCTTTGTTGCTCCAGCGCCGGTAGATGGTCGGTTTGCCGACCTTGGCTCGTCGGGCAATGTTGTCGATGGTCAAACCGGTGACGCCTGATTCGTCGATCAGGTCGAGCACCGCGTCGACAAGCGCCTTCTCCGCGCGTTCGCCGCGGGCCGACGCCTGTACGGCGCCGTCCGTGGCGTGCGCGCTCGTGCTTGGCATGCGAGTCAGCTTAGCTCGGCACCGCTGCCGCCCGGGTGTGGCCGAGCGATGCGGTCACCCCGACGAGGACAGCGCACACGAGTGCGACACCACCCGCTACGAGAGAGGTGAGATGCAGTGCGCTGAGGAACGCGCTGCGGGCAGCGGTGATCCCCGTGTGGTCGTGCAGCACGGCCAACGTGCCGGACAGGGACTGCCGCGCGTCCCCCTGTTCCCCGGTGGGCAGTGTGGCGAGGGCCGGCCCGACGCCGGAGCCGTATGCGGACCACAGCAATGAACCGAGAACCGCCACACCCAATGCGCTGGAAACCTGTCGCGCGGTGTTCAGGAGCGCCGATCCGGCGCCGACACGGGAGCCCGGCACCGTGCTCATCGCCGCGGTCGTTCCAGGGCTGAGCACCAGGGCGAAACCGAGTGCGAGCGCCAAAAAGACCGAGAGGATGAGCACGACCGAGGTCGTCATCGAGTAGAACGCGATCACCGTCATCGCGACCGTGATCAGCAGCAGGCCGGCGGCGATGGTCGGTCCTGTTCCGAGGCGCTCCACCAGTCGCCGCGATATCGGAGCCCCGATCACGAGCCCGGCGGACATCGGGATGAAGAGCAGACCGGTCTGGAACGGCGTGTAGCCGCGGGCGACCTGCAGGTAGAAGGTCAGCAGGTACATGGCGCCGAACACGACCAGCGCGGCGACGCTCAGCGCGAGCACGGACATCGCGAAGCCCCGGTCGCGGAACAACCGTACGTCCGCGAGCGCATCGTCTCGTCGCCCCTCGCTCACGATCAGCACCGCCAGGAGCGCCAGCCCGACCACCACGGGGCAGAGCGTCGTGAAGCCCAGCCAATCACTGGTCTGGCCCCCGTCAAGCACCCCGAGGACGAGCAGCCCGATTCCTGCGATGGACAGGACCACAGGCAGGAATCGGAGTTCTCCGTTCCCAGACGCCGGCAGGCGGGGAACGACGATGAGCGACGCGAGAAGTGCGATCAGTGCCAGAACACCGACGAGCACGAGCACGGAGCCCCACCACAGGCCCGCACTGAGCATCAGACCCCCCGCCAGCGGGCCGGCCGAGATCGAGATTCCGGACGCGGCCGCCCACACCACAATCGCTCCGGCACGCTTCTGCGTCGGGTACAGGCGCAGGATGATCGCGAGCGTCGTCGGCATGATCGCCGCGGCGAAGACCCCCATCAGCGCGCGCATCGCGATGACGAACCCCACCGTCGTGGGGAGCGACGCGAGCGCGGTCACGACGATGAATCCCGCCAGCCCGACCAGCAGAGTTCGGCGAAGCCCGAATCGATCGCCCACCGTGCCGGCGATCAACAGGAATCCCGCGAACGTCAAGGTGTAGCTGTTGAGCACCCACTGCTGCCCCACGTTGGTCAGAGCGAGGGCCTGCGTCATCTCCGGCAGTGCGACGTTGAGGATCGTGCTTCCCAGCAGCACCACCGACACGGCGACCACGAGCGAGGACAACGCGGCAACCCGGCGCCCACTCGAAATCTCCACCCCTTACCTCCTACGTTACGAAACGGTTTCGTTTCGAACCACCCTACGGCATGGTCAATCGCACTGCGCCGGGGCCCATCGAGTTCATCGCGCCCGTCGGCAACCCGTTCGAGCCCGTTCTCGTCCGCGGGCGGGTCGTACGCGTGCGGATGTGGCGATGCGCGGCCAAGCTCAGCGGCTCGATCCAGAAGCCCGAACCCCACGAAGACCGCAGGGATGAACTGGGACAAAAAGCTTCGAGAAGCGCTTTCGAGCAATCGCAACCGCGATGGTCGACGCGGGAATCGTCCAGGCGGCGGCGAACTACGCGGAGGCGGTGCGCGAAACGGGCGGAAACCCGCGCACCGTCGTGATGTCGATGGGCCCGTCGACGCGCACGCATCCGAGCCACCTCGGCCGGGGCCAGTGGCTGTCGGAGGAAGTGCTGCAGTGGGCCGGGCTGGACGTGACGATCCTGCGCATGGCCGCGGTGTTCCACGAGGACCTGCCGTTGTTCTCGACCCAGTCGGTGCGCCACGAGAGCGTGATCCGAAACTGTTTCGCCGAAAAGCCGGTGAGCTGGCTGAACGCGCTCGACGCCGCCGAGTTCTGCGTCGCGGCCCTGCTGCGCCCGGAGCTGTTCGCCGACGCGCCGGTGCACTACCTGCCCGGTCCGGAGTTCTTCGACTTCCACCAGGTCGCCAGGGTGTTCAGCGACGTGCTCGGCCGGCCGGTCCACTTCGAACCGATCAGCCGCGAGGCCTGGGAGAAGGAGCTGCTCGACCTGGTCGCCTCGCCGCGGGCGGGCCTGCTCAAGGCCGACATGTCGCGCCACATCACGGCGTGCGGCTACGCCGTGGCCCAGGGAATGGAGCGCGGCAACACGAAGTACACCGACACCGACGCGTTCCGGCGCATCACCGGCCGTACTCCGATCACCCTGCACGACTACCTCACCGAGCACGCCGCCATCTTCCGCTGACCCGGCCCGCGCGCCGTGGTCAGCCCGTGGTGCCGTTGGCCGCGGCGGTGTCGGCGTAGACCTGAGCGCGCACGAAGTTGCCGTCGGGGTTTCGAGCAGCCAAAGGTTCTCGAACACGGTCGTCTCGCCGGTCTTGTGTGACTTTCGTTCGCCGCGCGCACGACTGCCGTCATACGCGTGCCGCCGTTCGCGGCCTAACGTCCCCCGCAGCACGCGAAGGGACACCGCCACGATGGACAGCGACCTCATTCCGAAGCCCGTGAACGCCTCCGGGCTGTGGGCCGACGACCTGCACGAGGGGATGGCGTTCCGGTCCTCGACCTACGTCGTGACCGAAGAACAGATCATCACCTTCGCGACGACGTTCGACCCGCAGCTCTACCACCTCGACGCCGACGGCGCGCGGGGCACGTTCTTCGACGGGCTCGTCGCGAGCGGCTGGCACACCGCGGCGATCACCATGCGCCTGCTGGTGACCTCCGCGCTGCCGCTCGCCACAGGCATCGTCGGCGCGGCCATCGACCTGGCGTGGCCGTCGGCGGCCCGCGCGGGTGATGCGCTGCGCGTCGAGGGGCAGATCGACAAGCTCAGCTTCTCGCGGTCGCGGCCCTCGCGGGCCACCGTGCTGATGTCGTACAAGACGGAGAACCAGGACGGCGACGTCCGGCAGAGCACGTCCGCGCGCGTCCTGGCGTTCCGTCGGCCCGAAGCCGGGGACTAGTCAGGCGACCGGCGAGAACACGAGGCTGCCGTTGTGCCCGCCGAAGCCGAAGCTGTTGGAGAGCACGGGTCCCGGCGTCCACGGCGTGGGTTCACGGGGCACGTCGATGTCGAGCGCCGGGTCCTGTGTGGACAGTCCGAGCGTCGGCGGGATCAGCTCGTGCGCCATCGTCAGCGCCACGGCGACGGCCTCCACTGCGCCGGCCGAGCCGAACGAGTGCCCGGTGGCGCCCTTGATGCTGGTCACCAGCGGCCTGGAGGCACCGAAGACGCGGCGGATGGCGTGGGCCTCGGCGGCGTCGTTGAGGGCCGTCGAGGTGCCGTGGGCGTTGATGTGGGTGATGTCCCGCGGTGCGTAGCCGGCGTCCTCGATCGCCATGCGCATGCAGCGCTCGGCGCCGGCGCCGTTCGGGGCGGGCGCGGTGACGTGGTAGGCGTCGGCGGTCGAGGCGGTGCCGTCGATGGTCAGGTAGATGCTCGCGCCGCGCCCCAGCGCGAGCTCCAGCGGCTCGAGCACGAGGATGCCGGCCGCTTCCGACGCGGCGAGGCCGTCTCTGTCCACATCGAACGGACGCGAGATCCCGCTGCGGCTCAGTGCGCGCATGTTGGTGAACCCGGCCACGCACACAGGCGTGAGGCTCGAGTCGCTGCCGCCCGCGAGCACGAGGTCGGCGGCGCCCGAGGCGATGAGCCTGGCGCCCGCGGCGATCGCGTCGGTGCCGGCCGCGCAGGCCGTGGTGATCACCGACGCGCTGCCCTGGAAGCCGTAGCGGATGCTGAGCGCCGCGGCGCCCGCGTTCGGCATCGTCATGGGCACGGTGTGCGGCGACACCTTGCGCTCGCCCTGCGCGGCCAGGACCGCGGCCTGCGACTCCAGAGTGGACACGCCACCGATGCCCGTGCCGAGCGAGACGGCGGCGCGTTCGGCGTCGAGCACCGTCACCGTCGGCTCGATCTCGCCGGTCAGCAGCCCCGCGTCCGCCAGCGCCTCGTCGGCGGCCGCGACCGCCATCTGCGTCGCCAGGTCCGCCGTGCGCGCCACCTTGTGCGACATCCAGCGCCGCGGGTCGAAGCCGCTGAGCCGCCGCACGTTCGCCGCGGCGGCAGGACGCGACAGCCCGTCCCAGAACTCCTTCACGCCGATGCCGGCCGGCGACACGACACCGATCCCGGTCACCGCGACGCGCCTGTTGAGGACTGGCTTCATGCACGTGCTCCTTCGAAAACGGGCCCAAGATCTGGCTAGGCTTTTGCACAGTCAGGTGTAGTCTACGGGACGACCGCGCCGGAGCCGCACCGATCGAACCCAAGTCACACCGGCGGTTGACGAGTGAGTTGCCTTGCGCAACCCTGAGGGCACGCAGCAACTTCACCGGAGCAGGAAAGCAGGCGGAACCGTGCTTGTCGGCATCTACAACGAGTACAGCGCGAAAGGCAGCTTCCGCGACCTGGCCGGCGACGTCGTCGCCTACGAACGCGCCGGCGCCGACATCGCCTATGTGGCCGAGGTGTACACGTTCGACGCGGTGAGCCAGCTCGGCGCGCTCGCCGCGCTCACGAGCACCATCCGCATCGGCTCGGCGATCCTGCCGATCTACACGCGCACGCCGTCTCTGATCGCGATGACCGCCGCGGGCCTGGACCACGTGAGCGAGGGCCGGTTCATCCTCGGCCTCGGCGCGTCGGGGCCGCAGGTGATCGAAGGGTTCCACGGCGTGCCGTACACCGCGCCGCTCGGGCGGACCCGCGAGGTCGTCGAGATCTGCCGCCAGGTCTGGCGGCGCGAACGCGTCGTCCACCAGGGCAAGCACTACCGCATCCCACTGCCGGAGGACGAGGGCACCGGCCTCGGCAAGCCGCTCAAGCTGATCAACACGCCGGTGCGCAGCCGGATCCCGATCCTGATCGCGTCGATCGGACCCAAGAACGTCGCCATGACCGCCGAGCTCGCGGACATCTGGCAGCCGTTCTTCTTCCTGCCGGAGAAGGCGAAGGACGTCTGGGGCCAGTCGCTGGCCGACGGCGCCGGGAAACGCGCCGACGACCTGCCCCCGCTGCAGATCGAGGCCCAGGCGGTCTTCCGCATCACCGACGACCCCCGGCCGATGCTGGACGCGATGCGCCCGACTCTCGCGTTGTACATCGGCGGCATGGGCGCGAAGGGCCACAACTTCTACAACGACCTCGTGCGCCGCTACGGCTTCGAGGCCGAAGCGGAGAAGATCCAGGACCTCTACCTGGCCGGCAAGAAGCAGGAAGCGGAAGCGGAGGTCCCGGAAGAACTGCTCCGCTCGGTCTCGTTGATCGGCCCCGAAAGCCACGTCCGCGAGCGCATCGCCGCCTACCAGGAAGCCGGAGTCACCACGCTCACCATCACCCCCGCCGGCGCGACGCGGGACGAGCGGGCCGGCGTGGTCGAACAGTTCCGCACGCTGGTGGACAAGAGCTGACTGTGCTGCCCTCACTCGCGAGCCTGGTCGAATCGGGTCTCACCGCGGCGGCGTTGCTTTCCGCGGCCGCACCCGGCGCGGTGTTCGACAGCGCGGTCACCGACTGGCCGGGCCTGTCCCGCGAGCAGTCCGCGACCCTGCTCGCCGCGGAGACAACCGGTATCGGGAACGCCGAGATCACCGAGCGTTTCACCGGCGAACGCGCCGAGGGCCTGATGCGCGCCGGCGAGGTCAAGGGCTAGCCCATCCGGCAGATCCTCCTCGCCACCAGCGACGAAACCGGGCGCCTGACCACGGTCAAGAGCTTCTTCAACAGCACCCAGCCCTTCACCACGCTGCGAAACCGCGCGAAGGCGGCGTTCGACGACCTGCCGCCCGAGGCCTGGGCCGTGCCGTGGCTTCCGCCGGACACCGGTGAGTACTCGGCCAAACCCAACCACCAGTACAGCCCGGCGCTCAGCTTCCACAGCCCGATCCTGCGCAAGAGCGTCTCCCCCGAACCGCTGGCGAGCCGCGTCCTCGGCCACGCGACCTCGGTCTACGGAGCGCGGGACTGGAGCGAGCTCAGCCTGAACCGCGGCAACCACCGCATCGGCTACTTCACCGACGACATCCAGGGCAAGCCCGTCTCGATCGCGTCCGTGATGCGCTTCGACGAGCACGGGCTGGCCGACGTCCTCGCGTGCTCACGCCCCTGGTCGTCGGCCGTGGCGATCTACTCGCGCATCAAGGCCCGTCTCGGCGAAGAGCTCGGCGTCGAGCTCCGCCACCACTTCCTCGTAGGTCTTGTCGCTGATGTACTCGTAGTTTTCCACCGTGTACTTGGTTTTCACGGATTTCTCCCATCGGGATCTGACTAAACAAAAGCACAGTCAGCCTAGCACCGGAAGATCAGATCAGACCGAGATTCGCGAGGTCCGAGGCGTACTTCTCGATCAGCTCGGCAGTCACATGCGGAATGTCCGCATCCGCGCCCACGCGGGCCTTCCGGACGGCCGCACGGAAGCGATCCGCCGGAATGAGGGCCCCCGCAACGGGTTTCTCCGGCTCCGTGTAGGCGTGCAGCAACGGCAGGAGCGAGTGTTGCTTCTGCTTCTCCGGCAACGCGCGGATCGCCGTCTCGAACCGCTCGAACCACGTGCGGTAGTCCTCGACACGGCTGATCCGGTGACCGGCCGCGACGAGCCAGTCCACACAGGTGTCTAGCGAGATGCCGTCCTCGTGCGAATTCAGCACGTTGTAGGTCCGGTAACCCTCGGTCTCCAGGCCGAGCGCCGTGATCGCCTCGGCCGTGAAGTCGACGGGCAGCCCGTCGAAGTGCGCCGGTCCCGGTCCACTGTAGAACGACCGCGGCGCGATCCCCGTGACGATCAGGCTCAGCAGCAGGCGCGTGAACATGTCGGGCACGTTCAGCTGCCCGGCGTAGCGGCTGTGCGCCAGGATCAGGTCCGAACGGAACGTGGTCACCGGCAGGTCCACCGCATCGCCGGCCTCGCGCAGCAGCACCTCCCCCGCCCACTTGCTGGTGCCGTAGCCGTTGGCGTAGCTGTCGTCGAGTGTCCTCGAAGGACTCGTCTCGCGGATGTCCGACACCTCGTCACCCGAAGCGGCCTGCGCGGCCACGGCGAAGGTCGAGAGGTAGGTGACCGGCTTGAGCCGCGTGGTGATCGCGAGCCGGATCAGCTCCGCGGTGCCCACCACGTTGGGGCCGAACAGCTGGTCGTAGGGCAGCACGTGGTTGACCAGCGCGGCCGGGTGCACGATGAGGTCGACGGTGTCGGCCAGCCGCCGCCACGCCGGCGCTTCGAGACCGAGGTCGGCCGAGCCGATGTCGCCGGCAAGCACCTCCAGGTGATCGGCGGCCAGCTCGCGGAAGTGCTGCAGCAGAGCGATATCGCCCGTGTCGAACGCTTCCTCGAGCCGCGCGTACGCCGCTTCCGCGGTGCGCCCGCGCACGAGGCAGACGAGTTTGCCGCCGGTCTTGGCGAGGCGCTCCAGCCATTCGAGGCAGAGGAAGCGGCCGAGGTAACCGTTGGCTCCGGTCAGCAGGACCGTGCGCACGGTGCCCGCGGGCCGAGGCAGATTCCGGGCCGACGCCAGGGTTTCGGCGTCGATGAACTTGTCGAGCGTGAGCTCGGCGGCGTGGACGACGGTGCTCTCGGCGCCGTGCACCGTGGCGAACGTCGGCCGCTTCACGCCCGGCTTCCGCGCGTCCTCGATGTGCCGGGCGATCGCGCGCAGGTCGTTGGCCGGGCTGATCACCACGTCGACCGGAACGTCGACACCGAAGATGTCGCGCAGCAGGTTCGAGAACGACAGCGCCGACAGCGAGTCGCCGCCGAGGTCGCCGAAGTGGGCCTCCGGGCCCAGCTCCGCCGCCGACGCCCCGAGCAGGGCTTCCGCCGCCCGCGCCACCGTCTCCACCACCGGCAGGTCGCGCCCCAGCTGCCGCAGTTCCCGCAGCTCGCTGCCTTCGCGGTCGGCGATCTCGGCGTACAGCGCTTCCAGACGCTCGCCGTAGTGCTTCTTCAACGCCGGGCGCTGCAGCTTCTTGATCCCGGTGAGCAGACAGTTGACGGTACTGAACGGATCGGTCTCGACCAGGAAGTCGCGCGGGATCTCGTACGAGTTGAGCTCGGCCTCCTTCGCCGCCTGCTGCAGCGAATCGCTCAATCGGCGCTTCAGTGCCGCGGGGTCACTCTCGGCGAGCGCTGCCCGCGTCGGCACGATCACCGCGAGCAGGTGGGAGCGTTCGCTGCTGCCGTAGACGTAGATCTGCTCGACCAGCGGCGCCGCCCCGAACATGGCCTCCAGTTTGGACACCGCGACGAACTCGCCCTGCGACAGCTTCAGCACGTTCTTGCGCCGGTCGACATACACCAGCTCGCTCGTGCTGTGCTCCGCCATGATGTCGCCGGTGTGGTAGTAGCCCTCGGCATCGAAGACCTCGGCCGTGGTTTCCGGCCGGCGGTAGTACCCGGTGACCAGCGTGCCGCCCTTGATCACCAGCTCACCGCGCGGGTGCGGCAGGTCGGTGGAGAAGTAGCCGAGCTCCGGCACGTCGAGCAGCCGGTAGCCGGACACGCGGTGCTGCCACATCTTCCCGTCGAGCATGACGACACCGCCGGTTTCGGTGGCGCCGTAGCCGTCGTGCATCGGGACGTGCAGCAGGGACTCCATGAACGTGGTCAGCTCCGCCGAAAGCGGCGCGGACCCGAAGCCGGCCCAGAGGATCCGGCCGCCGAGGGTGTTCTCGCGCAGCTCGGTCTTCACCTCTTCGTCGAGGCCCTCGCGGAACCCGTCGGCGGCGACGCGGCCGTCGAGCTCGCTGCGGTAGTGCTGGAACAGCATCTCGCAGATCCGCGGCACGACCAGCAGCTCGGTCGGGCGCACCAGCGAGTAGTCCTCCAGCATGGTGGACAGGTCGCTCTTGCCCACCAGGTAGACGGTTCCGCCGCACCCCAGCGTGCTGGCCATCACGTTCTGGCCGACGACGTGGCTCATCGGCAGGAAGTCGAGCACGATCGCGGGATTGTCACGGCCGGGCATGAAATCGCGCCACAGCTCGCGGGAGACGCGTTCGGTGTACATGGCGCCCTTGGGTGTGCCGGTGCTGCCCGAGGTGTAGATGAGCATCGCGAGCGGATCGGCGTCCGCGGGATCGGCGGTGGCGAGGGGCGCGGCCGGGAGCGCGCGACCACGTTCGACGACGGTGGGCAGGACATCGAGCGCGACGTCGCTGCCCGCCTCGGAAAGGCGTGTCCGCGCTGCTTCGACGCTGTCGCGGTGACCGTCGAGCTCGGCGGTGTGGTCGAAGACCACGAGCCGGAGCACCGACGGGCTCGCGAGGACGAGGTCGACGGCCGTGCCGAGGTACTCCGGGCTCGCGACGAGCACCTTGGCGCCGGTCTCCTCGACGATGGGCTTGAGGGCACCCGCGGCAGCCCCGGCCTGCAGTGGCACGGAAACCGCGCCGAGCCGGATGCAGGCGAGTTCGACCGCGACGTAGTCGGAGCTGACGAAACCCAGTGTGGCGACGAAATCGCCCCGGCGCAGCGGCGTGTGGGGGTCGTGGTGCCATTCGCTCGCGACGGCGGTCGCGCGGGCCCAGAGCTCGCCGTAGCTGATCGTCTCGAAGCGCCGCAGCAACCGGACCTCGGTCCGGCCCGTGGCCGGATCGGTGAACGTCTCCCGCGCGCGCTCGCCCAGCGCGGGCCGATCGGCATAACCCGCCATGACGGCGGCCACGGTCTCCGCCAGCGAAAGGCCCGGCCGGAACGCCGCCTCGCGGACGTCGGCCCGGGGAATCGCGTCGCGAACCTGTGAATCATTTTCGCACAGCTGCGCCGTCCGCCGCTCGTACTGCTCCCGGGCGTCGCGTGGATAGGTGGTGGTCATGACTTTCCTCCCCGAAAGTGTGTGGTCGGCCGGAATCCAGGCCAGGAAGAGGGTTGAGGAACACAACCTACTACGGGGTGGAAAGTTTTTGCCATCCCCCAATGTGATCTTCAGGGCGCCGTGTCGTATTAGTCGGGAAAAAGGATCGAGTATTTTTTCCGACCGGCGAAATTCCCGAAGGAGGACAGCACAAAGGCCGTCCTGGCCACTCTGCCAGGACGGTTTCGGAGGATTGATCGTGCTTTTGACTAACGCTTTCAGGACTCCGGCGGACGGACGACCGTGAACAGAGGATCGGGGCTCCGGACGAAACTCATCTGCTCGTAGATCCGCGCGGCGACCCGGTCATGTCCGTGCTCCTTCCGCGACGGCGGGCAGCCGTGTGCCGCACGAAGGCCACGGTCGGCACCGCCATGACCACGAGGACGATGCCGCCCACGGTCAGTCCCGAGTGGACGGCGTCGGTGAACGCGGAGGCCGCGGAGCTCGTGACCGTCGTCTTCAGGGAGGCCGGAACTCCGGCGGTGCTGCCGCCGTGACTCGCGCCGTCCACGATCTGGCGGGTCACCCCGGCGGGCACGCGGGCGTCGAGGAGCCGGTCGGACAGGTTCTTCGGGAACTCGGTCGTGACGATCGTGCCCAGCACACTCGGGCCGAGCACGCTGCCCAGCTGCCGGAACATGTTCACCGCGGCGCTGGCCATGCCCGCCTGCTGCGCGGGCACGCTGTTCACCGCGGCCGCGGTCGAGGGCGCCACCAGCAGACCGGAACCGATACCGACGATCAGCAGGCCGGGCCACACCTGCCCGAACCCCGGCGTTGGCCCCGTCACCAGCAGAAGCAGCGCACCGGCACCCATGATCACCAGCCCGCCGGTGAGCATGGTGACGACGCCGACGCGCCGCACCAGCCGGGCCGCCACGGCGCTGACCACGATGTAGGTGCCGAACATGACCAGCATCCGTACGCCGGTGGCCAGCGCGCCCAGGTGCTGCACGCGTTCGAGATATAGCACGCTCACCAGCGAGATCCCGACGAAGCCGAACATCGTGGTGGTCGCGACGCCCATGACCGCCGCGAACGACGGGCTCTTGAACAGCCGCAGGTCCAGCATCGGGTCATGGTGGCGCAGCTCCACGCGGACGAAAGCCGCGAGTGACACCGCGAAAATCACGTACACCGCGATGATCTGCGCGGCCGCGTAGCCGACGGATCCGCCTTCGATGATCGCGTACGTCGCCGACGCGACGACGATCGTGCCCAGCACCACGCCGGCCGGGTCGAGCCGCCGCGTCGGGTGCTTGCTCTCCGGGACCAGCATCGGCGTCAGCGCGATCGTGACGATGCCGAGCACGACGTTGGTCAGGAACACCGCGTGCCAGCTCGAGTGGTCGAGGAGGATGCCCGCCACGGGCGGGCCGATCGCGAGGCCCAGCCCCGAGCAGCTCGCCCACACGCTGATCGCGCTCGTGCGTTGGCGCGGATCGGTGAAGGAGTGGCTGACGATCGACAGGCTGGCGGGGAGGATCGCGGCGCCGCCGACGCCCATGAGCGCCTGGGCCGCGATCAGCAAGCCCGCGCTGTCGGAGAAGAACGCCAGCGCGCTGCTCGCGGCGAATACGACCACCCCGGCGAGGAACACCGCGCGGCGGCCGATCAGGTCGCCCAGCGTGCCCGCCGTGAGCACCAGGCTCACGACGACGAGCGTGTACGCGCTGCTGACCCACACCAGCTGAGCCGACGACGTGTGCAGATCGGACTGGATGGCCGGCAGCGCGGAGATCATCGAGGAGACGTTGACGAACGCCATCATCACGCCGAGGCAGACCACTGCCAGGGCCCACCACCGGCCTCGCGCGGAAGCTTCGGCTTCGGGTCTCGCGGTCCCTGACCTGGTCACGGACACCTGCTGACTCTCCAAATGCATAGCCAGCACGCTAACAGCCTGACTATGGTCAAAGCTAGACAGGTACACTGACTGTCATGGCACACACACAGGAGCCCGAGGCGGACCGTCCCGTGGTGACGCGCGTCGGCCGGTTCGTCGACCGCGACGCGTGGACTGCCGAGGGCTGGTGCAAGATCGAGCGCGCGCTGGAGCTCGTCGGCACCCGGTCGGCGATGATCCTGCTGCGCGAGGCGTTCTACGGTGGCCGGCGCTTCGACGAGCTCACCCGGCGCACCGGCCTGAGCGACGCGGTCGCGGCGAAGCGGCTCAAGCAGCTCGTCGACGACGGCCTGCTGCGCCAGCAGCCCTACCGCGAGCCCGGATCGCGCACCCGCCACGAGTACGTGCTGACCGAGCAGGGCCGTTCGCTGTTCCCCGTGGTGGTCGCGATGATGAAGTGGGGCGGCACTTTGGCGGGTCCGACCGGCGGCGTCGAACTGGTGCACGCCGGCTGTGGTGAACCGCTACTCGCCGCGGTGCGCTGCGCGGCGGGCCACGACGTCACCATGGAGGACACCGAGGCGCAGATCTCCCGCGACGCCAAGCGGGCGCGGCGGGCGTAGCTTTCCCCGAGTGTCGAGTGTGGACGATTGCAGCGCGCTCATCACACCACCCGCCGACGCCGGGCGCGGGAAGCCCGCAGGTTGGCGATGTTGCCGCAGACCGTGACGTCGTGCCAGACGCGGCTGTTGTTGCGTGACCGGTCGTAGAACGCGATCGGGCACGCCGAGCTACGGCAGATCTTCAGGCTCCGCCACTCGTCCAGCCGGCCGGCGCGGTGGTCTCGAGCAGCACCGCGCCGCCGACGAGCTGCCACCCGCTCCCAGTCGGTTCGAGGTCCAATCGGCCGTCGGTGGTGGTGCCCGCGGTTAGCGTCAGCCCGGACAACGCGGGCAGCACCGGCTCGTCCTCGGTCCGCACGAGGGCCGCGAGTTGTTCCCGGAGCTGCCGAAGCTCGTCGACATCCGCGGTCCTGAGCTGAACCCGGCGTCGGCGATGTCCTTCGGCCTCAGCCCATTCCGCCATCGCCGCGGCCGCCCACCGCTGCGCCGAGCCCACTGTGGACAGCAGATCGACGAACCCTTTCCGCGGGCTCGGCCGGGTGTTGAGCACGTCCTGGACGAGCGCGAGCCCGCTCGGCGCGGCGGCGATGCCGAACCGCTCGCCGGCCGGCCAAGCCGTGGCGACCCCTCGCCGCTCAGAAGGCTCCTGATCCACCGCGTAGGACAACGGACTCTCCTCGATCGGTCAGGCCGCCCGCGTCACGGTGCGGGGACGAAACGCGGTCCGCTGGTCGCGAAGTCGGCGCGGTTCTCGCGGACGAAGTCCGCCACCGAGAGCGGCGGGCGGCCGCCGATCTTCTCGACGACGTCGTTCGTGCCGGAGAACACGCCGTTGCGGTAGTCGATCGCGACGTTCGAGAGGTGCTGCACGAGGTGCGCGTCCGCGCCCTTGTCGAGCCCTGACGCGGAGAACTCGTCGACGCTGATCGGTTCGTAGTGCACCGGGTGGCCGAGTTCCGTCGCGATGGCCTTGGCGATGTCGTGGTGGTTCAGCTCGACCGGACCGTGCAACGAGTACGCCGCGCGGTTGTGCGGCTCGGGCTGCAGGAGCAGGGCGGCGATCACGCGCGACTGGTCGGCCGAGGCGATCGGAGCGTGCCGGCCCTCGCCGAACGGCAGGCGCAGGTAGCCCTCGCCGTCGCGCTTCTCCCACCACAGCTTGAGCCACTCGGCGAAGAACGTCGGCCGGATGTGCGTGGTGAGCAGATCGGTCCGGTCCAGCAGGCGCTCGCACAGCCAGTGCTGCCGGGCCGCGTTGCTGCCGGCCTCGCGACGGGCCGAGATCTGCGACATGTTGACCACCGAGCGCACCCCGGCCTCGGTCGCCGCCTGCGCGAAGATCACCGTCGACTCCACCAGGCCCGGCAGGATCGGGTGACAGAAGTACGCGCCGGTCACCCCCTGCAGGGCGGTGGTCATCCCGTCGAGGTCGTGCAGGTCGGCCACGACCACCTCCGCACCGGCCTCCGCCAGCGCGCGGGAGCGCTCGTCCTCGCCGTGCACCATCGCGCGGACGCGGTGGCCGCCTTCGAGCAGCAGCTTGAGCGCGCCGCCCCCGGTCTTGCCAGTCGCGCCGGTCACCAGGAACAGCCTGTCGTCGTGGGACACTGCAACACCTTTCGAAATGCCGGAGCTCATCGGGACAGACCGCGGACGAAGTGCGCGACCGCGGAGCCGATCAGGTCCGGGCTGTCCTCTTGCACGAAGTGGATGCCGGGCACCGTGAGCTCGGTCTGGTTGGGCCAAGTCCGGCAGAACTCCCGCTGGCGGGAGCTCAGGATCGCGCCAGGTTCGGCGTTCACGAACAGCTTGGGCACCTCCGAGGTCGACAGCCACCGGCCGTACTCCTCGACGATGGCCACCACGTCGGCCGGCTCACCTTCGATGGGCAGCTGACGCGGCCAGCTCAGCGTGGGCCGGCGGCTCTCCCCCGGCGTGCGGTAAGGCGCGCGGTAGACCGCCATCTCCTCGTCGCTCAGGTCGCGCAGCACCGCGCCCGGCAGCACCTGCTCGACGAACGCGTTGCCGTCGAGGATCATCGCTTCCCCCTGGGGGGAAAGGAAACCCTGGAACGTGGCGCGGAACGACTCCCGCCGGTCGGCCCACGTCATCGGGGCCACGATCGACTCCATGTACGCGATCCCGGCGACGCGGTCCTGGTGCCGGCACGCCCAGTCGAAGCCGAGCGCCGAACCCCAGTCGTGCAGCACGAATACGACGTCGTCGCCGAGGTCGAGGTGCTCCCACAGCGCGAACAGGTACTGGCGTTGTTCGAAGTAGGAGTAGCGGTCCGGGCCCGACGGCTCCAGCCGGCCGGAGTCGCCCATGCCGACGAGGTCGCACGCGATCAGCCGGCCCTGGCCTTCCAGGTGCGGCATCACGTTGCGCCACAGGTAGGACGAGGTCGGGTTCCCGTGCTGGAACACGATGGCCGGGCCCTCGCCCTCGTCGAGGTACGCCATGCGCACCCCGTTGACGTCGGCGAACTTCTTCTCGGCGTACGGCTTGGTGTTCACTCTTGCCCTCCCTCGAAGGACTGCGCTTCGCCGGCGAACTCGACGGCGAGGTCGCTGAAGTCGACGATGATGGTCGGTTTCGACGCGGGCTTGCCGTCCACGACGGGGAGCACGTAGCGGTGCGTCGGGAACACCAGGCCGGAAACCGGTTGGTGCGCCTCGGTGTGGTGCGTCGCGGGCAAGTTGCCCAGCACGTAGGGCGCGTAGTCGACACGGTGCTGCAGGCCGCGTTCGTCGTAGTAGAACGTCTGCTGTGTGCTGTGCGTGGCGAGGTACGAGGGGAACGTGACGTGCAGCCGTCGCCAGTGGTGGCCCTCGGCGTGCCACGGTTCGAGCTCCTCGGTCAGCACGCCGGGCAGGGTCAGCAGGTACGGGTTGGTGAGGTAGTTCCACATGCCGTACCCCGCGAAATACAGGGCGTGCAACGCGTCCCACCGCATGCCCCGCGCCCGCGGCGGGAAGGACTCGCGCGGCGTGCGGCGTTCCTGGAGCACGACGCCGTGGGCGTCTTCGATCGTGACGCGCTTCGGCGTGTACACCCCGCGCAGCCCTGGGCCGGTGAAGTCGGTGAACACCGTGCGCTGCCGGTGCACGTCGACGGCCAGGCTGATCCCGGCGAACGTCTTCTCCTGGCCCAGGCCCGTCCACGTGGGGCCGACCAGGTGCAGGTGCGCCCGGATCTTCCGGGCTCTGCTCCACCGCTCGCGGCCGCCGTGCGTTTCCAGCACCAGATCCAGCAACCCGGTGTGCTGACCCTCGTTCACCGATCCAGCCCTTCCGCCGGTCTTACGAGCAGACTCAGACGGCGGCCTTGTCGCCTACCAGGTTGCCCTTCATCAGCCACACGGGACCCTCGACGTAGGTGCTCGCCTCGGCGAAGAACGCGCCGAAGTACGGGCCCTGGGCGTGGGTGGTGAACGCGTCGACGTCGGCGTAGACCTCGTTGAGGTAGAAGACGTCCGGGTTCTCCTCGTCCGCGATGACCTCGAACCGGATCGAGCCGGGCTCGTTGGCCAGGGAGTCGACGCCGGTCTTGCGGGCCACGCGCACGAAGTCGTCGCGGTGGTCCGGCTGCACGGTGAAGGAAACGAGGAACTGGTACATCGCTGGTTCTCCTGGGAATCCGACAAGCGCTGACAGAGGCTGAGCAACAGAAGCAATCGCAGTTCAGTCAATGAACTGCGGCCGACTGTAGCACAACTCCAGTTCAGTGAGCGAACCAGCGGAGTAGACTGCCCGTATGTCCCTTCCCAGCACCTACGCGGACCGCAACTGCTCCCTGGCGCGAGCCCTGGAGATCGTCGGCGAGCGGTGGACCTTGCTCATCGTGCGTGACGCGTTCTACGGCGTGCGCCGCTTCGGGGACTTCGCCACCCAGCTCGGCATCCCGCGTGCCGTGCTGACGGCCCGGCTGAAGCTCCTCGTCCGCGAAGGCGTGCTCACGCGCGACGACAGCGCGGGCACCGTCGAGTACGTGCTCACCGACAAGGGCGTCGCGCTCTGGCCGATCGTCCGCTCGCTCATCAACTGGGGCGACGACTTCTACTCGCCGGCCGGGGTGAAGCGCGCGCTGCGCCACGACGCGGACGGCGCGCTGCTCGACCACGAGGGCCGGTGCGAGAAGTGCGGCGAGCTCGTGGCGGCCGGCGACACCCGCATCGAGCCCGGCCCCGGCTTCAAGCCGACCGACGCCGAGCTCGACCCGGTGTCCACCGCGCTCAACGTCCCACGGCGGCTCCTCGAGCCGATCTCGGCGTCGCGCGGCTGACTACCGGTTGAAGGGCTGACTACCAGTTGACGGGCACGGCCAGGAACGGCTTGTCCTCCGGCGCCACCTTGCGCGCCTCCAGCACCTGCTTCGCGGGCGCACCGGCGGGGACGCGCAGCGGCGGTTCGGGCTGCTCGATCGTGTCGGCGACCGTCGCGGCCACCGCCTCCGGCGTCACGACCTCACCGCGCAGGACCGGGAGTTCCTGGTACAGCGCCGAATAGGGGTCGTTGTCCTTCAGATGCACCTTGGCGCGTTCGCCGCCGCCAGAGGAGACCGCGCCGGGCTGCACGAGGCTCACCCGGATGCCGAAGTGGCCGGTCTCGATGGCGAGCGTCTCGGCGAGCGCCTCCAGCGCCCACTTGGTCGCGCCGTACGGGCCGATCATCGGCAGCACCATCCGGCCCTGGATGCTGGAGACGAACACCAGGCGCCCCGATCCCCGCTCGCGCATGGCCGGCAGCACGCCCTGCACCACCCTCAACGCGCCGAGGGTGTTGAGCTCGAACAGCCGCGCGACCTCGTCGAGCGGCACGCTTTCCAGTGGTGCGCGAACACTTTCCCCGGCGTTGCTGACCACGACATCGATCTCGCCGGCCTCGCGGATGGCCGCGTCGACGCTTTCCTGGTCGGTCACGCGAGGCGCAGGCGCTGGTCGACAGGCAGGTCGGCGAGCGTCTCCGGACGGCGGGCGGTGGCGATCACACGGTGCCCGCGCCCGGCCAGCTCGATC
The DNA here is from genome assembly GCF_040654155.1 of Amycolatopsis sp. NPDC050768. NCBI lineage: Bacteria > Bacillati > Actinomycetota > Actinomycetes > Pseudonocardiales > Pseudonocardiaceae > Amycolatopsis > Amycolatopsis sp. NPDC050768. The sequence continues at coordinate 44,392 of NZ_JBFAHL010000032.1, read as the reverse complement.
GCGATGGCGCGGCCGATGCCCTTGGACGCACCGGTGATGAGGACGGACGACATGGTGGTTCTCCTTGTCGGATAAGTGGGTTCTGGCCCGGTTGAGCCACAGTGGACACCAGCCGGAGTTGGGCTTCGGCGCAAGCACCGTCAGCCCGAAGGTGTGCCCCGTTCGATCAGCATCACGTAGTTCCCGTCCGGATCGGTCAGCTGGACGCGGCCGTCGCCGTCCGGCAACGCCCGTCCGCCGGCCGCGAGCGCTTGGGCCAGCGCGGCCGGGAGATCGTCGACCAGCACGGCGAACGCGGGCTGTGCCGGACGTTTCGGATCCGCCGGACCGCACAGGGAAAGCGCGACGTGGTCGGAGGACATCCCCGCCCACCGGTCGCCGTCGACCCCGCGCTCGACGCAGCCGAGCGCGGCGTAGAAGGCCCTCGAAGTGGCCACATCGGACACCGGCAGGACGCAAAACCTGATCGAGTTCACACCGTCTCCTCGGCTCAGCTCGCCCGAGCGAGCGGCAGGGCGTGCAGGTCACCGTCGTGGAACACCAGCGGCCGCCGATCGAACGTCTCGACGGCTTCGACGCGGCCGACGGCGATCTCGTGGTCACCGCCCGCGTACACGCCGTCCATCGAGCAACTCAGCGCCGCCGCGATCCCGTCGAGCTCGGGCAGCCTGTCGCGCCAATGCCAGGCCAGGCCACCGAACTTGTCTCCGCCGGAGCGCGCGAACACCCTGGCGACGTCGTGCTGGTCGGCGGCCAGCATCTGCACCAGGAACCGGCCGGCGGAACGGATGTGCGGCCAGGTCGTGGACGACAGCCCGGCGCAGAACAACACCAGCGGCGGGTCGAGCGACAGCGACGTGAACGAGTTCACCGCGAGGCCAACGGGAGCGCCGTCCGGCCCGGCGGCGGCCGGTGGGCAAAGGCACGAGTAACCCAGGTTACGCGGGCGGTTGACCGCGGTGGCGCGCCCGGAAGAAGGCGACGGGGACGCCGGAAAAACCGTGGTACAAACGCAAGTGGTGAAGGGAGCGAACCATGGGTGACGACCACCGGCTCGGCCAGCGCGCCCGCGGCTGGCTCCGGTTCCTGCACCGCAAGGCCACGACCCCGGACGATTGGTCCTCGAGTGGCAGGCCCGCGCCGTGGTGGGACGACAAGAGCACCCCGCCCGTGCTGAACTTCGCCCGCTTCGACCTCTCCGAGTCCAGCTACGCCGTCCCGATGATGGCCGACGTGACACCCGCGTGGCGCGAGGTGTACGTCGACATCATGGACGGGTTGCTCAGCCGCCACACCACGCACTGGGCGGCCATCGACTGGCTCACCCAGCTCGGGCACGACCCCGACCGCGCCCACTACCCGGAGGAGTTCATCAAGCTCTGGCTCCCCCGCCACCTCGCCGGCGAGTACGACATGCCCGGCTGGACGGCCAACGGCGTCGAACCGTGGGGGCTGGCCCCCGATCCCGTCGGCGCCGAGGGGAACCTCTTTTTCAAGGGCTGGCTCAACCTGCTGCTCGGCTTCCACGGCTACGTCTCGCGCGACCGGAAGTGGAACGAGCCCTTCAGCGTCGCCGGCCTCGACGACACCACGTACTCCTGGACCCACGACGGCATCAACGCGCTGCTCACGCGCCAGTGGACCGAACGGCCCGAGGGCCCGCACTGCGAGAACACCAAGGTCTGGCCGTATTGCCTCAGCGCGGCCGGCCTGGGCCTGCGGATGCACGACATCCTCACCGGCGGCGGTGACCACTGGGTCTACGGCAACTGGGTCGAGATCCTCCAGCAGCGTTACCTCGGCATGACCGCGAGCGGCACCGTCGAGTGGACGGCGCTCTACTACGACCCGCTCGCCGACTACGTCCACCGCGCCGGCCCGACGTCGGGGCTGTCGATCGCGGTGTACATGCTGCCGCAGAACCCCGTGCTCGCCGAGGCGTTGTACCGCACCGCCGTGGACAAGATCGGCTGGAGCGACCCGACGCGCCCCGTCCGAACGCTCCCGGACCCGCGGTTCCTGCTGCTGGGCATCGTGCTGGCGCGCGAGTTCGGCGACTATGTCACGTTCGCCAACCTCGACGCCTACGCGGAAGAGCACTTCCGCCCCGGCTTCTTCGGCTCCGCGGCCGACGACTTCGGCTGGGGCTTCGGCCTCGACGAGCCGTTCCCGCGCGGTCAGCTCAACGGACTGCTGATGATGGCCGAGATCGGCGGACCCGGTGCGTGGTCACGGGTGTTCACCGAGCCGAACCTGGTGAAGTTCGACCAGCCCACGGTGTCCGAAGTGGACTTCCCCTCTCTCGGTATCGACATGGCGTACAACGACAGCGAGACCGGCATCCTGCACATCGGCACCTATGCGGCCACGTCCTCACACCGCGGCCGCGCGACCACGTTCCGCGTCTCCCAGGTCGCCGACACGGCCACCTGCGTGCTGCGCTGCGACGGCGCGCCCTACGAACGCTGGCGCGCGCTCGACCGCCACACCATCGAGGTCGACCTCGTCATCGGCGACCACGAGCTCCAGGTCTTCCCTGTCCCACCGACTGCCACCACCATCCCGATCGGCACGGAACGAGGCCACGATGTCCACCCCCGGCTCCAGCTCGTCGAACCAGGCGCCAAATCGGCCAGCGTCCACTCCGGACTGGCCGGCGGTCGCCGCCCGGCTGACCAAGGTGCTGCACCTCGCGGCGGCGCCGGTCGCCTTGACCTTCCGTTCGGCGGATCGATCCCCCGACCGCCCTGCGCCTGCTGCTGAGTCCGGCCTCCCGATGGCGCCCGCCAACAAGCACGGCCGCACCGGCGCCGTGCCCGCCGGCTGCGTCTTCTGGGTCCAAGGCGCACACGCCCCGGTCACGACGTACGCCGCCGACCACGCCAACTGCAGCGTCGGCAGCCTCACCCACGGCTTCCGCACGCTGGACGAGGTCGCGGCCAACGACGATGTGCAAGCGCTGCTCGAAGCCGGCTGGGTCGGCCACGACGACGTGGTGACGCTGCCCGTGGTCACCGAGCGCACCGAGTCGGTCCACTACGCCCCGCTCGGCTCGACGACCGAAACCCCGGACGTCGTGCTGATCCGCACCAACGCCCGCGGCCTGATGACGATCAAGGACGCCGTGCCGGATCTGCCGGTCGAGGGCAAGCCGCAGTGCCACATCGTCGCGATGGCCAAGCAGGGCCGGGTCGCCGCCAGTGTCGGCTGCGCGCTCAGCCGCGCCCGCACCGGAATCCGGGCCGACGAGGCGACGTGTGTGTTCCCCGGCTCACTGCTGCCCGATCTGATCGATCAACTCGAGCACCACGCCAGGCTCGACGCGCGCATGGCCCAGTACGCGGGCGCCGACGCCCAGCGCTTCGCCTGAGACCAAGTGCGCTCAGAAAACCCGGTCCAGCCACGCGATGACCAGCTCCGCCAGCACTTCGCTGTTGTCCTCGCTCATCAGCATGTGGCCGTTGCCCGTGTGCTCCGGATCGTCGAGGAAGCGGTAGGTGACGTCGGCGCCGTGCGCGGAGAGCCACTCGGCCGTCGCGCCGTCGGCCGCGCGCGGGTGATCCGTGTCGCGGTCGCCGGTGAGCACCAGCACGGGTTTGCCGTCGAAGCGGCCGGCCCCGCGCAGCTGGCTGCCGCGGACGTTCTGGCGCTGCGCCAGCAGCCCGGCGGGGATGGGGCCGAGCTGCCGGCTGTACGTCGCCACCGCGTCGGCCGGAAACCGTGTGCTGGCACCGATCATCTTCGCCCGGGCGAACGCGTCGTCCGGCCACCACAGGCCGCGCTTCGGGAGCCGCCACCGCAGGGCCAAGCCTTGGATCTCGACGTCGTCTTCGGTCTCGTCCAGCACGGTCGGCTCCGGCTGGATGTTGCCGGGCGGGCCGGGCGCGAGCGCGACCAGCGCGGCGATCCGGTCCCCGTGCGTGGCCGCCAGGCGGAACCCGAACGGCCCCGACATCGAGTGCACGACGAGCACCACCGGCCCGTCCTGCGCCTCGAGCAACGCCCCGAGCGCCGCGCAGACGACCTCACCCGTGACCTTGTCCGGCGGCGGCGACGTACTGCGCCCGGTGCCGGGCCAGTCCGGCACGAGCACCCGGTAGCCGTGCTCGACGAAAGTGTGGGCCCAGCCCGGGCGACCGTCCGGAGTCGACAGATAACACGCACCGGTCACGCTGCCACCGTGTACGAGGACGACACTGCGAGCCGGGGCGTGGTCCGGCCGCAGCTCGTCGTAGTACAGCGGCGCCAGGAAACCGGTGCGGTGCCTCACGCGGTGGCCTCCAGCAACGCCTTCGCGAGCTCGACCGGGTGCGTGAGCATGGCCTCGTGGCTGCCGGGGCACTCGACGATCCGCGGGTCGGCCAGGCGATGGGCGGACTGCTCGTAGGCCGTCTTCGGCACAGCCTGGTCCTGCTGCAGGAAGACGTAGCTGCTGGGGACACCCGAGGTGAAGAACCGCGTCAGCCGGACAGGTTCCGTGAGCCAGCCCAGCGGGCTCGGCACGATCCGTGCCGCGACGCTCGCGGCCAGCGTCTCGTCGGCGTCCTGCATGAACGCCCCCAGGAACATCTCGGGCGGCAGGGTGACGGAGTTGTCGGTGCTCTGCCCGGCCAGCGCGGTGACCGCGCCGACGAGCTCGTCCGGCAGGAGGTCGTTGATGCACTCGCCGTCCGCCAGCACCCACGCGTCGACGAAGACGGTGCGTTCCACGCGTTCGGGCTGCTGTTCCGCGACGAGCTGGATCACCGGGCCGCCCCCGCTGTGGCCGACGAGGACGAACCGGTCGAAGCCGTGCCGCTCGATCCGATCGATCAAGTCGTCGACCATGGTGGTCAGCGTGACGCCGGAGCGGTCGACGTCGCCGTCCTCCTGGCCGCGCAGAGTCGGGGCGAACACCTCGTGACCGGCGGCACTCAGCTGTTCGGCCACGCCGTCCCACGCCCAGCCGCCCTGCCACCCGCCGTGGACGAGCACGATCTTCATGGGAACTCCTCGTTGAGCTTCTACTGTGGACAGTCTTAAGTGGTCTGCAGCGGTTCGCGCAACCCGGCGGGCAACGCGCGGGCGTGACCCACGGCGACGGCGTCGCGGGCGGTGCCGAGGTAATGGCGGCTCACGTCCTCGTCGGCGAGCAGGGCCGCCGCGGTGTCGGTGCGGGTGATGGTGCCGTTCTCCATCACCACGCCGTGGTCGGCGATGCCGAGCGCAGCAGCGGCGTTCTGCTCGGCGAGCAGGATCGTCACGCCGTCGCGCGCGAGCTGTTGCAGCACGCCGAGGATCTCGGTGACCAGCAAGGGCGCGATGCCCAGCGACGGTTCGTCGAGCAGCAGCACCTTCGGCTCCCGCACGAGCGCCCGCGCGATGGCCAGCATCTGCTGCTGCCCGCCGGACAGCAGCCCGGACTGGCGGGTGGCGAACTTGCGCAGGATCGGGAACAGGCCGTAGACGCGCTCCAGGCGCTCGGTCGCCGCTGTGCCGCGCACTCCCGTGCCGTGCAACCCGACCTGCAGGTTCTCCGCGACGGTCAGGTCGCCGAAAAGCTGCCGCCCGGCCGGGACGAGGCACACGCCGCGGCGCGCCACCTCGTGCGCGGGGAGCCCGGCGACCGGTTCGCCGCCCAGCGTGACTTCCCCCGCGGATGGCCGGTGCAGCCCGGCGAGGCACTTGAGCAGCGTGGTCTTGCCCGCGCCGTTGGCGCCGATCATCGCGACCATGGTGCCGTCGGGGACCTCGCAGGAGACCTCGTGCAGCACGCGGGTGGAGCCGTAGCGGGCGTCGAGGCCGCGGACGGTGAGGTTCATGGCTTCACTCCCAGGTAGGCCTCGATCACGGCCGGGTCGGCCTGCACGCGCTGCGGCACGTCGTCGGCGATCACGCGGCCGGCGTCGAGGACGGTGACGTGGTCGCTCACGGTCATCACGAGCTCGATGTTGTGCTCGATCACCACCAGCGAGATGCCGCCCGCGCACACCGCGCGCAGCGCCGCCGCGAGCTCACCGGTCTCCGTGTCGTCGAGCCCTGCCGCCGGTTCGTCCAGCAGCAGCAACGTCGGCCCGCCCGCGAGTCCCCGCGCGACCTCGACCAGCCGCTGGGCACCGGCGGGCAGCTCGCCCGCGAGGGAGTCGGCGTACGCGCCGAGCTCCAGGAACTCCAGCAGCTCGTCGGCGCGGCGGCCGAGGGCGCGTTCCTCGCGGCGGGTGCCCGGCAGGCGCAAGCCGTCGGAGAGGAACCGCGCACGGGTGAAGCGGTAGCCGCCGAGCATCACGTTCTCGCGCACGGTCAGCGTGCCGACCAGCCGAGCCGACTGGAAGGTGCGCGCGAGGCCGAGCGTGGGCAGCCGGTGTGGGCGGACGCCGGTGATGTCCTGTCCGGCGAACTCGACGCGGCCGGCGTCGGGCGCGGTGAACCCGGTCATGAGGTCGAGCAGCGTGGTCTTGCCGGCGCCGTTGGGGCCGATGATCGCGCGCACGGTGCCGGGGGCGACGGTGAAGCTCACGTCGTCGACCGCGGTCACGCCGCCGAAGCGGCGGGTCAGGCCGTGCACGGCCAGCAGCTGGGTCTCGGTGGTCATCGCTGCACCGCTTTCTTGATCGCGCCCCAGATCCCGCGCGGCAGGTAGGTGATCACGACGATGAGCACGACCCCGGCCACGAACGGCGACCAGGACGCGAAACTCTGCCCCACCTCCGGCAGCCCCTGGATCACGAGCGCGCCCAGCAGCGGCCCGACGATCGTGCGCGCGCCGCCGAGCGCGAGCATGATCACGATGCTCAGCGCCACCGTCACGCCGACCACTTCCGGCGAGATGAACCGCAGGTAGAACGCGTAGAGGCTGCCGCCAAGCGAGGCGTAGACGGCGGAGACCACGAACGCGCTGGTCTTGTAGCGGGCCGCGTTGATGCCGAGCATCGTCGCGGCCGCCGGGTCGGCGGCGATGGCCGAGAGCGCCCGCCCGGTCTGGGAACGCTGCAGGTTGCCGACGAACCACGCGCCGAGCCCGCACACCACGAGCAGCAGGTAGTAGTTGGCCTGGTCGCTGAAGACGTCGAACGTGCCCAGGCGCAGGCTCGGCACGCCGACCAGGCCCGAGGGCCCGCCCGTGAACCCGGTGAGCCCGGACGCGAGCGACTCGGTGATCACGGCCAGCCCCAGCGTCGCCAGCGCGAGGTAGTAGCCGCGCAGCCGCAGGAACACGGTGCCCAGCCCGGCCGCGACCGCAGCGGAGACCACGGCCATCACGATCATCGCCACCAGCGACGGCCAGTGCCAGCGCAGCGTGAGCAGGCCCGCGCCGTAGCCGCCGATCGCCATGAACAGCGTCTGTCCCAACGAGACCTGGCCCGCGTAACCCATGAGCAGGTTGAGCCCGAGCACGATCAGGAAGAAGATCCCGGCGATCACGAGCAGGCCCAGCCAGCCCGGGACCAGCAACGGCAGCACGAGTGCGACGACCACCGCCACGGCCGCGACGACCAGCCGCTGCGGTGACCGACCGCGGCCGGCCTGCGGGCGGGCCGCGGTGGTGGGAGTGGTCTTTTCCTGCGTGGTCATCGGCGCACCTCGCTCGTCTTGCCCAGCAGCCCGGTCGGTCGCACGAGCAGGAGCACGATGAGCACGGCCATCGCGATCACCTGCGCGAGGTCACCGCTGGTGTAGCGGCTGAAAAGTCCTTGCAGCAGACCGAGAACGAGGCCGCCGACGACGGCACCGGCCGTGCTGCCGAGGCCGCCCGCGACCGCCGCGATGAACCCGGCAACCGCGTACGGCGTCACCGTGGAGAACTGCAGGAACGTCGCCGGGATGACCGTGGTGCCGGCCAGCGCCGCCATCGCGCCGGCGAGGCTGAACGCGATCAGGCGGATGCGCCCGACGTTGATCCCTTGCAGCGCGGCGGCTTCCGGGTTGCTCGCCGTGGCGCGCATCGTCAGCCCGAGGCTCGTGCGCTGCACCAGGAACCACAGGGCGGCCACCGTCACCACGAGCGCGCCGATGATCCACAGGTACTGCGACACGATGCGGACGCCGCCGATCGTGATCGCGGTGTCTCCGCTGAAGGGCTGCATCGTGTACGGCAGGTTGCCCCACACGAGCAGCAGCAGCCCGCCGATGGCCTGCAACAGCCCGACGGTGACCAGCAGCATCCGGTCCGGCGTCGCGCGGGCCGCGGCCGGCGCCATCACCAGCCGTTCCACCACCGCCATGAGCAACGCGAACAGTGGCACCACGATAACCACGGTGACCAGCGGTGGCACACCGAGCCACTGCTGGATCGACACGGCCAGCAGCGCCGCGAGCACCACGAACCCGCCCTGGGCGAGGTTGATGATGCGGCTGATCGAATAGACGAGCGAGACGCCCAGCGCGATCAGCGCGTACACGCCCCCGTCGGCGAGGCCGCCGACGATGACCTGGATCAGTCCGGACATGGCCGTGCTCATCTCCCCACGAAGGTCAGCCGGCCACCGGTCGCGCGCACGATGCCGACGTCGTCGGCGCCGATCCCGCGGTGGTTGTCCCGGGCGAACGAATAAGTGCCGACGACACCTGAGACCCCGCGCAGGCTCTCCAGTGCGTCACGGGTTGCGGCGACGTTGCCGTGCGCCTTCTCCAGCGCCTGCGCGACGAGCAGCACCCCGTCGTAGGCGACGCCGGGGCCGAAGTCGGGGTCGGCACCGTAGCGGGCGCGGAACTCGTCGTGGTAGCCGCGTTCCAGCTGCTGCACCTGGGTGCTCGGGTTCTGCTGCTGCCACCAGAAGTCGCGCGTGGCCGGGATGAGCAACGTGTCCGGCGTGTAGTCGGCGATGCGGCGCAGGAACGCGTAGGTGAGGTTGCCGTCAGTGGTCGCGACCGGGAGCTTGAGTCCCATTTGGTCGATGCCCTTGAACGCGACACCCGCGGCCGCGCCGCTGCTCCACACCACCAGCGCCTGCGGCTGGCCCGAGGTGGTGGCTTGCAGCTGCGAGGTCACCGACACCGCGGTGGGGCTGTAGCTGGCCTGTCCCACCACGGAAACGCCCGTGTGCGCGGCGGCCGACTGGATCGCGTGCGCGCCGTCGAGACCGCTCGCGTCGGTGGTGTAGATGAGCCCGACGCGCGTGATGCCCTGGCTCTTCCAGTACGCCAGCAGCCGCTCGGCGAGCGTGTCGGTCGGCGCGCTGGCCGACCACTGGTACGAGCCCGGTTTCGGCTTCACACCGGGGGAAAGGCAGTAGTCGATCAGCTGCGCGCTGGACGCCAGCGGGATCACGGCCTGGCACGGACCCGACAGCGACGGTCCGACGAGCGCGTCGACGCTGCCGAGCATCTTGCGCGTCTGCAGCACGGCCTGCGCGGGATTGCTCTGGTCGTCGGCGGTGCGCAGCCGCAGGGGCTTGCCGTTGACGCCGCCGCGCGCGTTGATCTGGTCCACCGCCAGCTGCGCGCCCTGCAGCTCACCGACGCCGAGCTGGCTGCCGGTGCCGGTCTGGCTGGTGATGAGGCCCAGGGTGTAGGCGGAGTCGTCTGAAGCGGCTGAAGCGGAGCAGCCGGCCGTGGCGAGTGCGAGAGCCGCGAACACGAAGCCGAAGCGGCGCCGTGGTGGGGACGGTCTCGACGACGGGGAGAACTGAACAGCAACGGTCATGGTTCACCAGTCTTCTGCGATGAAGAAGTGCGCTCTGTCTAACAGAGGTTGAGAACCGGGTCAAGCCACAGGTTCGCCGTGCGTTCCCAGCGTTTCGAAACGGTTGCGGACCGCGTTTTCCGCTGCCCGCAAAGGTGAGTCGTTCTCGAGTTCTTGCCTGCCGGGCAAGCGTTCCCGGCGCGGACCGCTTGCGGCGCGGTGATCACCGCGCCCCGCCGGCTTCGCCGCTTGCCGTACGATTCTGCTATGAAGAAGCCCGCTCTCGACCCCGCCGGCGCGCACTCGCCCGCACCGCAGTACCCGATCGACTCGGTCGACAAGGCGCTTCGGATCCTCCTGCTGCTGGGGGATCGCCCCGAGCTGCGGATGACGGACGTCGCCGAGTACCTGGGTGTCGCCTCTTCCACCGCGCACCGCCTGCTGGCGATGCTGCAGTACCGCGGTTTCATCCGGCAGGACGCGCGAACGAAGACCTACCGGCCGGGCACCTCGCTCACGGCCGTCGCCTTCGCGATCCTGCAGCGGTTCGACGTGCGCGAGACGCTGCGCCCGTTCCTCGAGAAGCTCAACAACGAGTTCGCCGAGACCGTGCACCTCGCGATCCTCGACGGCACCACGGTGCGGTTCATCGAGGCCATCGAAAGCCCGCGCGCGGTCCGGGTCGCCTCGCGGCTGGGCCAGGCGATGCCCGCCAACTGCACCTCGACCGGCAAGGCGCTGCTCGCCGAGCTGTCCACCGAGGACCTGCACCGGATGTACCCGGACGAGCAGCTGGAGACTCTCACGCCCAACTCGATCGGCACGCGCAGCGAGCTGGAGCTGGAGATCGAGAGTGTGCGCCGGCGCGGCTATTCGACCAGCAGCGAGGAGAGCGAAGAGGGCGTGGCGTCGGTCGCCGTCGCCTTCCCCGCCGGGAACCTCCCCGCGCGGCTCGCGCTGAACGTCTCGCTGCCGGTCGGGCGGCTGTCGCGCGCCGAGGTCCGGCAGATCGGCGAACGTCTCAAGGAGACGGTCGCCGAAGCCACGCCGCTGTTGCATTAACAGCTGGTGCACTGGCCGAGCCGGGCGAGCTCGTGGCGCCAGGCCACGCCCTCGTTGAAGGCCGGCCCCAGGTCGGGCAGCTCCGCCAGGTCCTCGGGCGGCAGGTCGGCGAGCCGGCCGCCGGCACTCACCACGTCCAGCGCCATCCGTGCGAGCGTGTCCACAGATAACGCGCGCAGCACCGCTTCCTGCACCGAACCGCCGCTGCTCGTGAGGCCGTGCCCACGCAGCAGAACGACCGGCCGGCCGGCCATCGCGGAGACCATTTCCTTCGCCAGCGTGCGGTTGCGGACCAGGACCCCACGCGGGTACACGGGCACGCCGCCGGCCGCGAGCTTGGCGCCGGGGATGTCGTAGGCGCCCACGATGGGCCGGATCGCCAGCCCCGCCAGGTCCGCCGCGACGACCGACGGCGGGTGCGCGTGCACCACGGCCTTCACCTCGGGATCGGCGCGCAGCACCTCAGTGTGCAGGGGCAGCTCGTTGGGGACCGACCAGCCGTCGAGCTCCCCGGACGCCGCGGCCGCGCCGTTGAGGTCGACCAGCCGGATGTCCTCGGGCGTGGTCCACGCCAGGCCCCGCTCCTGCTGCCCGCGGCAGCGGACGAGGAGGCGTTCGTCATCGATGCGCAGGGAAACATGGCCGAGGAACCCTTCCGCCAGCCCGCGGGCGGCGAGCACGCGGCAGGCGTCGGAGACGAGCTGCCGTTCCTGCTGCAACTCGGTCATGCCGCGCTCACCGGGGCGATCAGCTTGTCCAGCACGGAAAGTCCTTCCTCGTAGGGGGTTCCGGCGGTGATGAGCCGGCGCGCGGCGACGAGCAGCTTCGGCCAGTTCACCGTGACGGCCGCGGAAAGCCGGCCGGTTTCGTCGCGGTAGAGCGCGGCGAACCGCGGTGGATCGGTGGTGGGATCTCCGGCCAGCTCGAAGCCGGTCGCCCGGTTCGGCCGTCCCGCGATCTGGATCTTCCAGTCGTACTGGTCGCTCCACGCGTACTCGGTCGGCCGGTACTGCACCGGCTCCTCCGGGTGGACGACGTTGTGCGCCACGCACGCCGCCTGCTCGACCGCGTTGGTCCAGTGCTCGACGCGCACGTGCTCGCCGTGGCCGGCGTGGAACCAGCGGGCGACGTCGCCGACGCCGAAGATCTCCGGGTGCCCGGTGGCGCGGCAGAACTCGTCGCACACGAGGCCGTTGTCCAGCTCCAGCCCCGAATCGGCGAGCCATTCGACCGCCGGCACCGCGCCGATGCCGACGACTGCCGTGCCCGCGGGTAGCACCGTCCCGTCGGTGAGCGTGATCTCCAGCGCGCCCACCCGCCCGGACACCGCCCGGACGCCGGTGCCGAAGCGCGTCTCGACGCCGTGGCGCCGGTGCACGTCGCCGACCAGCCGGCCCACCTCGTCGCCGAGCACGCGCGCGATCGGCGCCGGCAGCGGGTCGACGACGGTGACCTCGCGGCCGGCGGCGTGGGCGGTGGCCGCGACCTCGGCGCCTATGAACCCGCCGCCGACGACCACGAGCGGCCCCGGTTCGGCGAGCGCGGCCCGCAAGCCCGTGCCGTCGGTGAGGGTCCGGAGCACGTGCACCCCGGATTCGGCGGCCCACGGCGACGGCCGCGCGGTGGCGCCGGTGGCGATCACGAGGGTGTCGTAGCCGAGGTCGGTCCCCTCGGCCAGCTCGACCGTACGCGCGACCGGGTCGAGGCCCGTCGCCGCGACGCCGAGCCGCAGCTCGATGCCGTCGGCGGCGGCTTCCTCCTCCGTGAGCAGCGCCAGCCGGTCGTGCTCCCACGCGCCGGCGAGGAACTGCTTGGACAGCGGCGGTTTGTCGTAGGGCAGATGCGGTTCGGCTCCGACGAGGACGATCCGACCGTCGTGGCCCTGCGCCCGCAGCGCCTGCGCCGTGCGGACGCCGCCCACCGACGCGCCGACGATCACGACCGTGCTCATCCGTCGACCACCCCCAGTGCCTTGACCGGGCAGCTGCGCGCGGCCGCTTCGACGCGGGCGCGGTCGGCCTCGGGGATGGTTTCGGTCAGCAGGACGACTTTGCCGTCGTCGTCGATGTCGTAGACGTCTTCGGCGGTGGTGAGGCAGTTGCCGTACCCCTGGCAGAGGTCGGTGTCGGCGGTGAGCTTGGCCATCGGTCTTTCCGTTTCGGGTTCAGGATCGCTTGCGGGGCGCGGAAACACCGATGCCGCCGTCGGGGTGGACGGCCTGACCGGTGATGCCGCGAGCGCGGTCGGAGGCGAGGAACACGTAGCTCCACGCGTGGTCCTCGCCGCTGAGCGCCACGTGCAGGGGCACGCGCGCGGCGAGCTCCTCGGCCCGCCGCGGCGCGTCGCCGAGGCTGCGCTCGGCGGTGCCGAGGCTGGGCAGGCCGCGCAGGTCGGTGCCCAGCGTCCCGCCGGGCGCGACGCCGTTCACGCGGATCTCCGGCGCGAGGTCGTGCGCGAGCGCGGTGACGAGCCCGCGCACGGCGAACTTCGACGACAGGTACAGCACGCCGCCGCGCCCCGGGTAGTACGACGACGTCGACTCGGTCAGCAGCACCACGCCGTGACCCGAGCGCTTCAGCTCGGGCAGCGCAGCCTTCACCGAATGCAGGTGGCTCTTGACGTTGGTGCGGAACATCTCGTCGAACGCGTCGTCGAGCACCTCGGCGTCGAGGTCCTCGATGCTGCGGTAGAAGTCGAAGACACCGACGCAGTTGACGAGCACGTCGAGGCCGCCGAACGCGGCGACGGCGGCGGCCACCGCGCTGTCGTTGGCCACTCGCGTGGTGGCGTCGCCGACCGTGACCGGCACATCCGGGACCTCGGCTTCGAGCGCGGCCGCCTTGGCCGCATCGCGTTCGAGCACGGCGACGCGGGCGCCTTCCGAGCGGAACGCGTCGACCACGGCCCGGCCGATGCCCGAACCGGCGCCGACGACGAGCGCGCGGCGGCCCTCCAGCCAGCCCGTCACGAGTCCTCCCCCGGGTCGGTGGGTTCGGTGGCCACGAGCGGGCCGAACGGGTGGCCGATCATGGCGGAGAACGTCTCGGTGTTCTGCCAGGTCAGCGCCTCCAGCTCCAGCGGGCACAACGACACCCACTGGCCCGACTTCGGCGACTCGATCAGCAGCCGGGCACCGTTGCGCGTGTCGACGCGCCGCACCAGGATCTCGGCGAACTCGTTGCCGAGCCGGATGACCTCGCCCGTGGTGTGGGCGACCAGTTCGTCGTGTTCCGCGGCAGCCGCGGCCGCCGCGCGGGCGTCCTCGGCCTCGCCTTCCCAGGAGAGGCTCACAGGAAGATCGCCAGGTTCTGCATGCGGATCACCGAATCGTCGACGAGGATCGTGCGCCGCGCGAGCTGCCAGCCGTCGGGCGTGCTGCGCAGCAGATCCTCGCGCCCGGCGGAGACGATCGAGCCGGACAGCACGTCGCCGCGGCTGCGGAACAGCAGCGTCGCGGACTCCACGACGAGGTGGTTGTCGTCTTCGGTCGCGAAGGTGCGCACGTTGGACAGGTGGTGGCGCAGGCGCGAAGGCGGGTCCTCGGTCCAGGCGTGCTCGGTCATGAACCGCGCGACGCGCCGCGACAGCGAGTACTTGTCCTCGTCGAAGTGCGCCATCCCCGGCGCGGTGTCGAACCCGGCGCCCAGCGCGGTGGTGACGCGCACCGGCATCAGGTAGTGGATGTCCTCGGTGAGCGTGGTCAGCCACTGCTCGTAGTCCTGCGCGTCGAGCAGCCACGCTTCGTCGACCAGCCACTGGTGGGCCCGGAGGTGGCGGGCGTCGTCGAACGGCAGCGGCCGGCCGGTGCGCAGGATGCGGGACGCGTGCGCCCCGAGCGGCGAGCGGCTGGAGTGCGTCTCGGTGGTCATGCCTGCACCGCCTCGGCGGTCTCGGCCGGCGCGCCGACTTCCAGGGCGGTGGCCGATTTCGCCGGCTGTTCGAGGTAGTCGGCCCAGCGGTTGAGCAGCTCGCGCTGGTTGTACTCGCCGTACCCGGTGTGCGCGACGCCCGGGCCGTGGAACTGCTCCGGGGTGAGCGCGGGGACGACCTCGGTGTCGTCTTCGAGGATGCCCATGCGGCTGTTGAGCTTGAGGCGCCGCGCCATCGAGCCGGCGGCGGTGTTGGTGAGCGAGACCCAGTTCTCGACGTCGTCCTGCTCGAACATGCCGGTGGACCCGAAGCACATCAGATAAGCCTTGTAGGACAAGGCCTTGTACTCCTCGGGCGCCTCCGCGTCGACCGCGAACCAGGACAGCACCTCGGTCTCGTTCTCGCTGATCGGCTGCCACTGGCGGACGGAGATGAACGGCAGCACGTCGTCGGAATCCGCGACGCGCGGCCAGTTGTGCACGAACGACAGGTTCGGGAACACCGAAGCGGCAGAGATCATGAAGCCGTCCTCGCCGATCACCTGCTGCTGGGCCTGCGAGAAGGTGGCCTTCATCCGGTCGACCATCTCCTGCGGGTAGCCGACGTAGCGCGTGCGCTCGTCGAACCCGCCCGGCGGCAGCTTGTAGGTGGTGCCGCCGCCGTTGCCGGCCCAGTAGGTGGCGCCGTCCTTGCGCTTCTCCGCCTTCGGCTCGCGGAACAGGCCGATCTCCACGACGGACGTGTGCGTCTGCGGCGTGTGGTACATGTCGCCGGCGAAGTTCTCGGCGCCGATCTTCCAGTTGGCCTTCACGCGCCAGCGCTGCGGGCCGCGCAGCTCGATGCCGCTGGGGCTCTGCTTGGTGTAGAAGTCGAGGTAGAAGCGGAAATCGCCGAGGAAGTCCACCAGCGGCGGGGCTTCCGGGTCCAGCGAGACGAAGATCAGCCCGTTGTAGGTGTCGAGGTTCGGCGCCGGCAGCAGCCGCTGGCCCTTGCGCTTGAACCCGGCCTCGCCGCCGTAGGCCTCCTGGTGGAACGGCAGCCCGACGATCCGGCCGTCGTTGCGGTAGGACCAGCCGTGGTAAGGGCACCGGAAGTGCGAGGCGTTGCCCATCTCCGCACGGCAGACCTGCATCCCGCGGTGCAGACACATGTTGAAGTGCGCCCGGATCTCGCCCTTCTCGTCGCGCGTGACGATGAACGAGTCGTCCAGCACGCGGCGCACCACGTAGTCGCCGGGCTTGGCGATCTCCGACTCGTGGGCCACGAACAGCCACGCCCGGCCGAAGACGCGCTCCCGCTCCAGCTCGAAGATCTCCCGGTCGTTGTAGATGTGCGCCGGGATCATCCCGCGCCGCACGTCGGACAGGGTGCCGGACTGATCCGTCATCGTCGACTCTCCTCAAACCAAAACTCTGTAGAGCAGAACTAATCTCTGAACAGTAGAGCAGACGCAGAGATCGGGAGTCAATCGCCGGGGTGGGCCTCGAGGTGCGAGCCCGGACACGCCGAAGAGCGCCGCCGAAGACAGCTCGGCGGCGCTCACGGTGAGGCTGGTCGGTTACTCGGGCTTGCGGTACCGGCGCGCGAAGAAGGCCAGGACGTCTTCCACGAACCGCTGCGCGTGCTCGATGTTGGGCAGGTGGCCGCATTCGGCGTACACACGCAGCTCGGCGTCCGGGAGGCGCGCGGAGATCTCGTCCGCGTACCCGGGCTCGCGCAGGGGGTCCTCGGCGCCGGCGATCACCAGGGTCGGCACGCGGACGCGTTCGTAGGCGATCGGGTCCTTCTTGCCGAAGTTCTCGCCGCCGTGGTCCGGCGTCAGCGGCTTCGGCGGCCGCAGCCGCGCGGACGCGGCGCACTCCCACGCGCCGGGTTCGAGGCTCATCCGGTGGCGCCGGCGCACGTACTCGGGATCGTCGGCCCAGCGGCTGGAGTACATCGCCGTGCGCAGGATCTTCGCCATCCCGGCTTCGGTGAGGTCGTACTCCTGGATGGCGGCGCGGGCCTCGTTGAACGGGATGAACCCGCCACCGCTCGCCAGCACCGCCGCGGCGACCGGGAGCAGCGGGGTCTCGGTCGCGAGGTCTTCGGCCAGGTAGGTGCCGCCCATCGAGTTCCCGACGAAGGCCGCGGACTCGATGCCCAGCACCCGGACGGTGGCGGCGATGTGCCGCACCCGCCGGCCCTTGGGGTCGGCGAAGTCGATCACCTTGTCGGTTTTGCCGTAACCCAGCCAGTCGGGCGCGTACACGTGGTACCCGGCGTCGGCCAGGCCCGGGATGGTCTCCGTCCACGAGCCTTCGGCCGACGACCCGTACTCCCCCGAGTGCAGCAGGACCACGGGCGGCCCGTCGACCGGTCCCGCCTCGAGGTAGTGCGTACGCATGCCGTCGACGGTGACGAATCGGCTCGAGCGCTCGGCCACGGGTCCTCCTCTTCGGTGGGTCCCCGAGAATCGCGGTTCTGCCCCGTGCTCGTCAGCGACCTGGCTTCCGTCCGGGTGTAACTCGAGGCACACGCCCCCTTCTCGACCTGGGGTTCCCGACCTGGGTGCAGCCGCGACCCGACCCAGGTCACTGCGGTTTCGATCAAGCCGGTGAACCCTGGGCTGGCCGTGCTGAAATCCGCGCCCGTACGCGAGGGCGCTCTGAGGAGAAGCCCATGTCGATGACACACACCCGGCGCTATGTCCTCGCCGCCCGGCCCGCCACCACGACCGGGCCGCTCGAAGACGGGGTGCTGCGCTACGAGGACCACGCGCCCGTGCCCGCGTTGCGGGACGGCCAGGTGTCGGTGAAGGTCGGGTGGCTGTCGCTGGACGTCGCCACCCGCGGCTGGATGAACGACGTGCGCAACTACCTGCCACCCGCACCTCTGGGCGAGGCGATGCGTGCGCTGGGCGCCGGCGTCGTCACCGAGTCGCGGTACCCGGGCCTGGTAACCGGCGACCGCGTGTCCGGACTGCTGGGCTGGCAGGAGGACGCCGTGGTCGACGGCTCGACCCTGCGGAAGGTGCCCGACGGCGTGCCGCTGCAGGCCGCGCTGCACGTGCTCGGCATCTCCGGCCAGACGGCGTGGCTGGGCCTGCACGACATCGGCCGGCCTCGGGCCGGTGAAACGGTGGTCGTCACCGCCGCGGCCGGCGCAGTCGGTTCCATCGCGGTGCAGCTCGCCGTGGCCGCCGGCGCCCGCGTGATCGGCGTCGCGGGCACGCCGGAGAAGTGCGATCTCGTGCGCGAACTGGGCGCCCTCGACTGCGTGAACTACCGCACGCAGGACGTCGAGGCCGCGATCACCGAGCTCGCCCCCGACCGCGTGGACGTGGTGTTCGACAACGTCGGCGGCGCGATCCTCGACGCCCTGCTGCCCCACCTCGCGGTGAACGCCCGCGTCGTCCTGTGCGGCGCGGTGTCCCGCTACGACAAGGGCGGCCCCGTCCCGCTGCGGAACTGGTTCCACCTGCTGCCGAACCGCGTGCGCATGGAGGGCTTCATCTACATGGACCACGCCGCCCGCTTCGACGAAGTCGAGGCCGACCTCCTGCCCCGCGTCCGCGCCGGCGAGCTGCGCTGCCAGGAACACGTGATCGACGGCCTGAAGGCCGCACCCGACGGCATTCAGGTCCTGCTGAACGGCAGCAACAACGGCAAGGTCCTCGTGAAACTGGGCGACTGACCCATCCCCTCGAGTCGCCCGGCCTATTCGCCCGAGGTCTTCGACGTGTCCAGCCCCGCGGCCACACCCTCGAGGACCTCGGGCCGCACGATCAACAGCCCGCCTTTCGGCAGCCGGCGCAGCACGCCGCGCTCGCGCAGGGACCGCAGCGAGCGCGCCACCACCTCGCGGACCGAGCCGACCGACTGGGCGAGCTCGTGCTGGTCGGCCATCACCACGAGGCCCTCCGGCTGCCGCACGGCCAGCTCCAGCAGGTGCCGGCTCACGCGTTGATCGATGGTACCGAAGACGTTGGCGCCCAGGGTGTCGATGACCTCGTAGCAGACGCGCGCCATCTGGCGGGCCAGCGACCACGCGACGCGCGCGTCGGTCTGGCCGAAGCGGCGCAGGGTCTCGGGGTTGAGGAACGTGATGCGGCATTCGGTGATGGCGTAGCCCAGCCACGGCGAGCCGTTGGCGATCGCCGAGGTGAGGCCGAGGATCTGACCCGCGCCGGCGTAGCGCACGGTGGCCGTGCGGCCGTCGGGTCCACTGAGGACCACGCGGGTGAGTCCCGAGTGGATCAACGCGAGCGTGGGGCGGTTGTTCTCGCCGATGACGTTGCCGGCCGGGACGGTGACGACGAAGGCCTCCGCGAGCATCGCGTCGCGGACGCCCGCCGGCAGCTCGGCGAGGTGGCTGCGGCGCCACGCCTCCAGCGACCCGCCCAGTGCCCCGCCGCTGTGCACCGCGTGCATCCCGGTACCTCCTGGCCGGCCGGTCGGCTTCGAACCCACTCGACTTTACCTGCCGCCGCGACCACGGCAAACGCGGTCGCCGGCCCGCCTTGACAGCTAAGTTACGAAAGGTAAGCTACGTTTCGTAACTTAGCCGGGTTCGAGCCGGCGATCCGACAGGAAGAAGGCCATGCGGAGTCATCTCAACGGCATCGACCACTGCTGCGTGCTGGTCCGGGATTTCGACCGGGCGCGTGACACGTTCACCCGCCTGGGGTTCACCGTGTCCCCCTTCGGCCGGCACGCCACCGAAATGGGCACCGGCAACCACAACGTCCTGTTCGAACAGGACTACTTCGAGCTGCTCGGCGTGTGGGAACCCACCGAGTACAACGAGGACATCCGCGCCGCGCTGAGCGTGCGCGAGGGCATCGCGGCCGTCGCGCTGCGCACGGACGACACCGCGGCGGCGGCCGCCGAATGGCAGGCGACGGGCCTTGCCACGACGGAACCCCAGACCGTGCGAAGGCCGGTCGAACTGCCCGACGGCACCGAGACCGAGGCGGTGTTCTCGATCGCACGGCTCACCGACGTCACCGGATACCTGCAGCTGTTCTCCAGCCAGATCCTGACGCCGGAGCACACGTGGATCTCCGAGCTGATGAAGCACCCCAACACGGCTTGGGGCATCGACCACGTCGCGATCGTCGCCGAGGACGCCGAGACGTCCGCCGCGAATGTTGCCCGCGTGTTCGAAACCGAACCCGAAGCGCACATGGCCGGGTCCTACGAGGTACCGACCGGCGGCAGCCCGATCGTCTACCTGAGTCCGGCGTCGTTCGAAGAGACCTACCCCGGTATCGACCTGCCGCCGACCGGCCTCACAGTGCTGGCGGTCAAGGTGTTCGACGAGAACACCGCGGCTGCGCACCTTCGCACATCCGGTATTCCTTTCATGACAACCGAACGCGGTCTGGTGGTGGCACCCGAACACGCGAACGGGATCCTGCTGGTGCTCCGCGCCGCCACGCACTCCGGGGAGGACGCGTGAAGTCGTCGAACTACAAGCAGCGCACGGTCGGCAACCGCACGCTGCGTCCGGAAACGCTCATGATGGGGTTCGGATATTCACCCGCGTTGTCCGAAGGCGCACTCAAACCACCGGTTTTCCTCACCTCCACGTTCGTTTTCGAAACCGCGCAACAGGGCAAGGACCAGTTCGACCTCACGTCCGGCCGGCGCCAGGCCCGCGACGGCGAGCAGGCCGGCCTCGTCTACTCCCGCTTCAACAACCCGAACTTCGAGATCCTGGAAGACCGGGTCGCCGTCTGGGACGACGCCGAGCGCGGCGCCGTCTTCGCCTCTGGCATGGCGGCGATCGCTACCACGCTGCTCACGTTCTGCAAGCCCGGCGACGTCGTGTTGCACTCGCGCCCCCTCTACGGCGGCACGGAAACACTGATCCGCAACACGCTTTCCGCGTTCGGGATCGGTTCCGCGGGCTTCACCGACGGCACCGATCCGGAACACGTCGAGGCCGCCGCCCACGCGGCAATGGAGCAGGGCACCGTGAGCGTGCTCTTCGCCGAAACACCCGCCAACCCGACAGGCGGACTGATCGACCTCAAGGTGCTGTCCGACGTCGCCGACCTGGTCGGCACCCGGCAGGGCAAGCGGCCACTGGTGATCGTCGACAACACGTTGCTGGGCCCCATGTTCCAGCAACCTCTGCGCCACGGCGCCGATCTCGCCGTCTACTCGCTGACCAAATACGCCGGCGGCCACAGCGACCTCATCGCGGGCGGCGTCACCGGCAGCGCCGAACACGTCGGCCGGATCGTGCAGACCCGCAGCGCCCTCGGCACCCAGCTCGATCCGAACACGTGCTGGATGCTGCTGCGGTCATTGGAAACACTGCAGATCCGAGCTGAGCGAGCGGCCGCCAACGCGCGCCGCCTGGCCGAGTTCCTGCGTGACCACGACAAGATCACCCAGGTCGACTATCTCGGTTTCCTCACCGCCGACGACCCGCGCAAAGCCGTGTTCGACCGCCAGTCCACCTCGCCGGGATCCACGTTTTCCTTCTACGTCAAGGGCGGCGAGCCCGAGGCGTTCGCGTTCCTCGACCGCCTGCAGCTGTGCAAGCTGGCCGTGAGCCTGGGCGGCACCGAGACGCTGATCTGCCACCCCGCGTCCACGACGCATTCGGGCGTGCCGGCGCCACTGCGCGAGGAGATCGGGCTGACGGACTCGCTCGTGCGGATCTCGGTGGGCATCGAGAACGTCGACGACCTCATCGCCGACCTCACGCAAGCGCTGGACTTCTGATGCCGCGGGCCGCAGCCGAGGGCTGCGCGCTGGAGTACGACACCGTCGGCCCGGACTCCGGCGAGCCGCTCGTAGTCGTCCAGGGCCTCGGCGACCAGCTGACCAAGTGGGACGACGGCTTCCCCCAGGCCCTGGCCGCGCGCGGGTTCTTCGTGATCCGCTTCGACAACCGCGACGCCGGCCTGTCCACCCACTTCCCCGACGCCGGCGTCCCGGACCTGGGCGCGGTGTCGGCCGGGTCCGCGGAACTGCCCTACTGTCTCGAGGACATGGCCGCCGACGTCGTGGCGGTGCTGGACGAGGTGCGCGTGGACCGCGCGCACCTCGTCGGCGCCTCGATGGGCGGCATGATCGCACAGCTCGTCGCGGCCGACCATCCACATCGGACACGGTCGTTGACGTCCATCATGTCTTCCACGGGCAATCCCGCGCTGCCTCCCGCGACACCGGAAGCCATCACCGCACTCACCGCCCCGGCGCCCGACCCCTCGGACGAGGAGGTCTACCTGAACCACGTCGCGGCTGCAGCCCAAGCCTTGGGCAGCCCGGCCTACCCGTATGACGACGCCGAACTCCGGGCCACGCTGCTGTCCACAGTGCACCGCGACCACGACCCGGCGGGCCTGCAACGCCAGCTCGCCGCCCTCCTGGCCAACGGCGACCGCCGCGCGAAGCTCCTGCGCATCACCGCGCCCACGCTGGTCATCCACGGCGCCGACGACCCCCTCATTCCTTCAGCCGCCGCCGAGGACACCGCGTCGACCATCCCGGGCGCCGAACTGCTCGTCATCCCCGGCATGGGCCACAACCTGCCCCGCGAGCTCTACGACCGCGTAGCCGACGCGATCGCCCGACTCGCCGCAACCCCAGCCTGATCAGCCGCCCGCGCACCTCACTCGCGCGGGCGGCTTCAGCTGTCCCGCACCACAGCCAGGATGATGCGCCCCACCGCGTCGATCGCCTGCGGCCCCGGCAGCCGGCCCGCGATCGCTTCCCGCGACAGGGATTCCGCCGAGCCGATGACCCCGAGCATCACGGTCCGGTCCAGCTCGCCCGGCACAAACCGGTGCAGCGCTTCGAGATACAGATCCACATATCGCTCACGCCCGGCGTGCAGCACTTCCTCCATGTCCGGACTGGTCGACAACGCCGCCGTGATCGCGCCGTACTCCTGTCCGATGTGCAGCACACACCCGACGTACGCCTCGGCCAGCAGCGCGGCCGCTTCCTCCGGCGTGCGCGCCTTCGCGTCGAACGCGACCCGCACCGCCTCGGACTGCTGCTCGTCGACCCGCTGGTACAACGCCTTCACCAGCCCGGCGCGCGTCTCGAAGTGCCCGTAGACGATCGGCTTCGTCACGCCCGCCTGCTCGGCCACGCGCGCCAACGTCAGCGCGTCGGCCCCTTCCGTGCGCACCACCGCCGCGGCCGTGTCGAGCAGCTGGCCGTGCCGCTCGTCGTACGACATCCGCCGTCCGGCCACGAAACCCCTCCAGCCCGCAGTAAGTTACGAACCGTATCTTACGCCACCGGCGAGTGTGGTCCACTGTGGTCACCGCCGCACCGTGGCGAAGTGGCCGAGCAGCTGCTCGGCCACCCGCTCAGGCTGCTCCAGGGCGACCGAATGCCCGGCTGCCGCCACCACCATGTACTGCCCGCCGCTCGCCTCGGCGATGGCCCGGCCGGAGATCGGCTGCGGGTACGTCTCGTCCTCGCTGCCGGCGACGGCCAGCACCGGCGTCGCGCAGCCGGCCAGCTCCGCCTCGATGCCCGAGCGGTGGATCACGCCGTGCACACTCTCGGCGATCGCCGGCGGCAGCTGCGCCATGAACGTTCGCCACGGATCGCACAGCTGCGGGCGCGAGGTGAGGCTGGTCGCCCCGAACATGACCCGCAGGAGGACGTCGATGATGACGCCGGGCCCGTGCGCCTCGACAACGCCGAAGAGCTGCTGGTACTCCTCCAGCCGGTTCTCCGCCTCCGCCGACGATCCCAGCGCGGCCGCGGTGAGCAGGAGATCCGGCCGGCGCGCGGCGAGCCGGAGCGCGACGAACCCGCCCATCGAGTTGCCGACGAAATGGCACGGCCCCAGCCCCAGCGCCTCGATCAGCGCGGCGGCGTCGGCGGCGAGCGTGTCCATGTCCAGCCGGTCCCGCCGGTCCGGCGCGCTGCCGCCCTGGTTGCGGTGGTCGTAGGCGACGGTCCGGAACCCCTCGCCGGCCAGGATCTCCGCCAGCGGCGCGAACATGGTGCGGTCGAAGAACAACGAGTGGCTCAACACGACCGCGGTCCCGGACTCGGGGCCGGCCGCGGTGTAGGCGAGGCTGGTCCCGTTGACGTCGATGGTCGGCATGGCGCGGTCTCCCTGGCTGCGGTGGCGTGACTTCCCGACGCTAGGAGCACTCCGTCAGCCCGGATCTCGCATTCGCGCACAACCGCTCTCCGAACACGCAAACCCCGTCTGCCTCAGCCGGACTCGCGCGCCTCACCCGGCGTCATTCCGTAGCGCTGCTTGAACGCCACCCCGAAACTGGTCGCCGACCGAAAGCCACACGCGAACGCCACGCTGCCGACCGTGGCTCCAGGCGCCCGGCGCAGCACCTCCATCGCCCGCCCCAGCCGCGCCTCCCGGATCAACCGGCCGGGGCTCGTCCCCGCGCGCGCCAACGCCAGCTGCACCTGCCGCAACGACCACCCCAGCGCGTGCGCGACCCCCGCCGGCGTGAGATCCGGGTCCGTCGCGTGCTCGGCCACGTACACCCGGACCGCGCCCTCCACCGCCGCCAACGACCCGGTCCGGCCATCCGGCCGCACACACAACGGAACCAGCCCGGCGATCGACTCCGCCGCCCGGACGAACTCCACCCGGTCGAGCGTCGAACGCTGGGCGCTGAGCGTCCGCACCATCGTGCGCACCACCGCCCCCAGCCCCTGGCTGCAGTCGACCACCCCCGCGGCCCGGCCCGCGCCCAGATTCAGCACCCACCCCCGCGCCCGACCCGCGTGCCGCAGGACCAGCGGCCGGCTCTTCCCGGCGACCACGCCCTGCCCCGGCCGCAACCGGACGTCCGCCCCGTCCTGATCCACCACGAGCTCACCGGCCCCCGCGAGCACGAGCACCAGCCCGCTGTCGTCGTCGGCCCGGATATCCGCGCGCGTCCGCGAGTACTCCACAGCGTCGGACCAGAACTCGACCAGCTGCTGCTCCCCCGCGCGCTGTACGACCGTGCCCCCGCGGAACCCCGCCGGCTCGGCGAACCGCACGTGCAACGCACCGTGGTTGTCCCGCACGTGCTCGACCCAGAACCCTGTCGGATCCTCCGGCGCGCCCGCGGCCGCGTCCGTCACCCGCACCTCGTACGACCCCACGGCCCGCCCACCTCCGCCATTCCCGTCGACGCGCTGGGCCCATGCTAAGCCGATCACGTCGAGCCCGGCGGTGATCGGGCTGGGCAAGACCACCGCCGGCGTTGCCGGGATCAGCCCTGGGCGAAGACCGCCAGCGGGTCGGTGTGCCGCGGCTGCCAGCCCAGCTCGCGCTGCGCCTTGGCCGGCGTGAGCTGCTGGTCGAGCGCGAACGCGTCGGCGATCGGGCCCATCTCGGCCTGCGCCTGTTCCAGCGGGATCGACGTGGTCTTGCCGGCGAGGCCCGCGGCGTGAGCGCATGCCTCGGCGACCTGCTTGGCGGTCGGGTTGACGCCGCCGACGCCCACGTAGACCGAGCCGGCCGGCGCGGAGAGGGCGGCGACGTAGAGCGGGGCGAGATCGTCGATGTGCACGAGCGCCCAGTGGTTCGCGCCGTCGCCGATGTAGGGGATGGCGCCGTTCTTCTTGCCGGGCTGGACGATGAAGACGTCGATCAGGCGGTTGTCGCCGCCGTAGAGCAGGCCGGGCTGTACGATGACGGGGCGCCCGCCGTGGGCCAGCACGGCGTCCTCCACCGGCTTGCGCCACGCGACCGCGGCGGGCGGGTTCCAGGGCGCGGTCTCGTCGGCGACGCCGTCGGTGTCGCCGTAGACCCAGGTGCCGCCGGTGTGCACGTAGGTGCCGGCGCCGACGCCTTCCTGCATCGCCGTGGCGGCGGCGAGGTCCTCGTCGCCCGATTCGGCCTGCGCCAGGTGGATCACGGCGTCGGCGCGGGCCGCGGAGTCCTTCAGCACGGCCAGATCGGTGAGACCCCCGCGGACCGCGATGGCGCCGGCCGCGACCACGGTCGCCTCCGCGCGGTCGCTGCGAGCGAGCGCCTCCACGGCGTGCCCCTGCTTCACCAGCTCGCCGATCGTGGCCTGTCCGATGTAGCCGGATCCGCCGGTCAAGAAGACCCTCATGACAACTCCCTTTTGCTCACAATGGATACAGAACAACTGTGCGTCGAGGCCGAGGTGTACGTCCAAGACCTCTTTCGGTCGCTGTGATACCTTCCGGATATCACCGCGCGGCGAGGTGCCGCACGAACCAGTCCCGCGCCGCCTGCGAAGCGACCTTGAAGCCCTCACCCGTGTACGCGTCGAAATGGCCGCCCGGCAGGAAAACGATGTCCTTCGGCTCGGCCGCGCCGGAATAGGCGACGGCCGCGAGGTTGCCGCCCGTCAGGCCGTCTTCGCTGCCGACGATCATCAGCAGCGGCGTCGGCGTCACCTCCGGCAGGTACTTCGCCGGCTCGTAGCAATAGAAGTTGTCGAGGCTGCGCAGCGTGACCTCGTTGGGCCAGCTGGGATCCAGCTCCGCACGCGCGCGGGTGAACCACTCGTGCGAGTCGCGCGTCGGCAGCCCCACGAGCTGTCCGGGGTCGGTGCCGATGACCGGGATCGTCGCGGCGGCTTCCCCGCGAGCGCGGGCCCGGCGGTCGGCCGTGAACACGTCCGGTCCGACGACCTGGTTGTCGACCCGCGCGAGGTTCGCGTAGGTCGCGCGGCCGCTGACGAACGGCGCCTGCGTGACCACGGCCTTCACGCGCCGGTCCATCGCCGCGACGACATAGGCGTGCGCGCCCGAGAAACTGGTGCCCCACACCCCCACGCGGCCGGGGTCCACATCGGACCGGTTCTGCGCGTGGGTGATCGCGTGCCGGTAGTCGCCGACCTGCACCCACGGGTCGATCTCGTGCCGGGGCTGTCCCGGCGCCGCCTCCGAATCGCCCCAGCCGCGGTTGTCGTACAGCAGCACCGACAGGCCGCCGGCGGCGAAGACCTCGGCGAACCGGTCGAGGTACATGCGCTTGGTCGAGCTCCAGCCGTGGGCCATCACCACACACGGCGCGGGCCCGGCGACCCCCTCTGCCTCGTAGAACCAGCCGCGCAGCAACGCTCCTTCGGCATCGAACTCGATGTCGTGACGCATGGGTGTGCCTCCTCGAACACTGGTGGTACAGGGAAAGCCCTGATGTCTAACGGATCTGCTTGCCGACGAAAGCCGCGACGTCCTCGATCTCCCGGCCCCGGACGTCATGGCCCAGACCGGGGTAGACGTGGCTCTCGACGGTGGCGTGCCGCGCCAGCCACCGGTCCGTCCGGGCGAGCACCGCAGCCGGGATGACACCGTCTTCCCTTCCCCGGCCCCAAAAGACGGGCGACCGCGTGGTGCTCAAGAGCTCGTCACCGGGTTGCTCGTCGCGCACGACGAAACCCGCCAGGTTCACGCCGTACGCGAAGCGCGCAGGCGCCTGCCGCATGAGCTGGTGGACCATGGCGCCACCCTGGGAGAAGCCGAGCAGCCCGATCGACGGCGCGTCGACCGCCTCCAGCCACGCCAGGACATCGAGCGCCGCCGCGTTGGCCACCCGCGGCTGAGGGTCGCCGATCGGGTTGCCCTGGCTGGGAAACCACGCGTACCCGCCGGCCTCCGGAATGCGCGCCCGCACCGACGCGACCACGACCTCCGCCGGCAGCAGCGGCGTGATCAGCCGGTGCAAGTGCGTCTCGTCGTAGCTCCAGCCGTGCAGCATCACCAGCAGCGGCCGCGACCCGCGCGCACTCTCCACTTCGGACCACAGCACCGCGGCGCGGTCCATCCCGGGTTCCCTGCTCATCTCGCTCCCGTCGTCGATCACCTCGACTGTGCGCCGGGCACGTGAGCCGCGTCCAAGACCTGTTCCGCGCTCTGTGATACCCAACGGGTACCACCGCAGGTCCGTGAGCTTGAAAATCCCCCGCCGGCGACGAACACTGAGTGGGTGAACTCAGAATCGCCGCGCGCGGGCCGGCCGCTCGGCTTCGACCGCCACGAAGCCCTGAACAGCCTGATGACCCTGTTCTGGCACGTCGGCTTCGACGGCGTCACCCAGCAGCAGATGGCCGCGGCGACGGGACTGTCCACGTCGAGCCTGTACAACTCGTTCGGCACGAAGATCGAGATCTACCGCGAAGCCGTCGACGAGTACCTCGTGCTCATGCAGGACGTCCTCGCACCACTGCAGCAGGGCGAGCGCGGCAGCGAAGACGTGCTCGAAGCGTTGTCCCGCCTGGAATCCGTGCTCGACGGCCCGAACGCGGGCTTCGGCTGCCTGGCCACCACGGCGATGTCCAAGCCGGTCGACGAGCACGTCGCCACCGCCACCCGGCGCTACCGCGAGCAGCTCCGCTCGGGGTTCCTGGCCGCCCTCGAACGCGGCCGCGAGCTGGGCGAGTCCACCGCCGACCCGGCCGTGCTCGCGGATCTGCTCACCGCCACCGTGCTCGGCACGCTCACCATCGCACGCGCCGACCCCGACGGCCGCGAGCTGGCCGCCCAGCTGAAGTCGGTGCGCGCGTTCGTGGAGAGCAGCCGCGCCTGAGCTTCAGACAGCCAGTCGCGCGTGCCGCAGCAGGGCTTCGACGGCCTGGTCCACGTCCGCCTCGTCGCTCGCCCAGTCCGAAACCGAGATGCGCATGAGCCGCTCGCCGCGGTAGGTCGTGCCGCTGAAGAACGCCTTGCCCTCGGCGCGAACCCCGGCCATGACGGCGTCGGCGAGCCGGCCGTGGTCGCCGTCGGGCGCGAGCCAGCGCACGAGGACCTGGTTGGACACGACGTCGTTCACGATCTCGGCCTGACCACTCGCGCCGAGCTGGTCGGCGAAGCGGCGGGCCAGCCCGATGGTCCGCTCGACGAGTCCGGCGACGCCGTCGCGGCCGAGCGCGCGCAGCGTCGCGTAGACACCGACCCCGCGGGCCCGGCGGGAAAAGTCGGGCCCCCAGTCCATCGGGTCGCGACCGCCTTCGCCCTGTTCGAGGTAGGCCGCCTGCACGCTCATGGCCGCCCGGTGCGCGGACGCGTTGGCGCAGATGGCGATTCCGCAGTCGTAGGAGACGTTGAGCAGCTTGTGCCCGTCGGTCGACCAGGAGTCGAGGCGGTCGAGGCCCGCGGTGCGCGCCGCCATGGCCGGCGCCGCGGCGGCCAGCAGCATCACGGCGCCGTCGACGTGGACCCACGTCGGGTTGCCGGCGGCACGGTGGGCCTCGGCGAGGTCGGCCACGGCGGCGAAGTCGTCGAAGCTGCCAGTGTTCACATTGCCGCACTCGACGACGATCATCGTCGGCCCGTGCACGGAGGCCAGCACCTTTTCCAGTGCGTCGGGCCGCATGTTGTCCTCGTCGTCGCACTCCACGGTGACCAGCGCCCGCTCGCCGAGGCCGAGGAACCGCAACGCGCGCAGCACGGTCGAGTGCGCCCCGGACTTCACCACGACCGTGATCCGCGGCGCGCCGGCGAGACCGTCGGCCTCGACGTTCCACCCGACGTCGCGCAGCACCTGGTGTCGGGCCGCCGCGAGGCAGGTGAACGTGGCCATCTGCCCGCCGGTGACGAACCCGACCGAACTCTCGCCGGGCAACCCCAGCAGGTCGACCAGCCACTCGGCCGCGAGTTCCTCGGCCACGGAGACACCCGGCGTCGACGGGTAGAGCGAAGCGTTCTGATCCCACGCCGTGAGCAGCAGGTCCGCGCCGAGCGCCGCCGGGTGCAGGCCGCCGACGACGTAACCGAAGTAGCGCCCGCTCGCCTGCGCGGCCACGTAGGGCTCGAGATCACGAGCGAGCTCGTCGACGACCCGCACCGCGTCGACCCCGCGCGCCGTCGGCGGGTGGTCGAGCGCCGCGCGGATCGTCGCGTGGTCCGCGGTCGGGAACACGGGCCGGTCCGGCAGCGAGCCGAGGTACTCCAGCGCGGCCGTGCTCGCCGCGTCGAGCACGGATTTCCAGTCTGACTCCTGCACGGTTCCTCCTGCGGTCGTCGGCACGTCGAGGACCGACGACGTCCACGCAGGACAGCCGGCACCGCGATCTGAGTCGCCCGACTCAGATTGCGGTCATTCTGCGTTGGCGCACTCAGAACTGTCAAGGCCCCCGGGCAGCGCGCGGGCCGCCCGCACGGTTTCAGCCGCGCTCGGCCAGCGCCTTCAGCAGCGCTTCGGCTGCCTGCTCACCCGAGGCCGGGTTCTGGCCGGTGATCAGGTTGCCGTCGACCACCACGTACGGACCCCAAGCCGGGCCCGAGGAATACTCGGCGCCGGCGCCACGCAGTCGCTCCTCCAGCAGCCACGGCGCGTTCTGCGCGAGGCCGACCTGCTGCTCCTCATCGTCGGTGAACGCGGTGAGCTTGCGGCCCTTGAACAGCCAGGCGCCCTCGGGGTCGCCGGCGGAGAAGAAGCTCGCCGGGCCGTGGCACAGCGACGCGACGACCTTGGACTCGTCCGGCAGCAGCGCGGCCAGCACGCGGGCGACGTCGGCGTTCACGGCCAGGTCCTGCATCGGGCCGTGGCCGCCGGGAATCAGCACCCCGTCGAACTCGGCCGGGTCCACGTCCTCGAGCCGCGCCGGCGACTGCAGCAGCTCGCAGTGGGCTTCGAGGTACGCGCGCATCTCGTCGGCGCGGGCCGGGTCGTCGCCGTTGACCTTCGGGCTGAGGCTCATCTCGTCGGCCGGGGCGGGGCGTCCGCCCGGCGTCGCGATGGTCAGCTCCACGCCCGCCGCGGACAGGATGCGGTGCGGCACCACGAACTCCTCGGCCCAGAACCCGGTCGGACGCTGAGTGCCGTCCTTCTGGCTCCACTTCGTGGCCGACGTGAGGATCACCAACAGCTTGGTCATGTCTTCGTTCTCCTTGGGGATTTCCCGCGCTCCGAAGTGAGCGGCAGGCTTGATCACGTGTCATAGGCTAATCCTTGACACATATCACTTGACGATGATTTGAGCTTGCGTGTGACTTGCTTAACAACTTAGGTCATGACATCACCGTCGGCTACACTCGACGTCGGAGGTGGCGGCTGTGAAGGTGACGCTGGGTCCCGCGCGCGCCGGTGACGAGTGTTTGAGCTCGAACCTGCTGGTCGGGTACGTGAACACGCGCGTGCACGGCAAACAGGCCAAGGAGCAGCTGACCGACGGCGCCGCGGTCGCGAAGTGGTTCCAGGCCGTCGACGCGGGTGACTCCGCCGACGCGACCGACGCCGACGCGGCCACCGCCCGCGAACTGCGCGACGCGTTGCTGGGCATCCTGCGCGCGCACGTCGGCTGCGACGAGGGCGTGGCGATGGTGGCCGAATCCGAAGCCCACCTGCAGCGGGCCGCCCTGCGTTTCCCTGTGACCACGGTCGTCACGGCGGAGGGGTGCGAGCTGCACCCGACGGGCACCGGCGTCGACCGGTCGTTCTCGCACCTGCTCAGCGCGGTCGCCGACCTCGCCTCGCGGGGCGCTTGGCCGCGGGTGAAGGTGTGCAAGAACGACACGTGCTACACGGCGTTCTTCGACAAGACGCGCAACTCTTCTGCGCTGTACTGCAGCACGACGTGCAGCGGCCAGATGGCGACGCGCGCGTACCGCGAGCGAAAAAAGGAGTGCGCCGCTCGGTGATCAGCGGAACACAGCCGTCCACTCAGGAGTTGAGCGTGGCATGAGCCAACTCGTGGACCGCACGATCACCGCCTTGCGCACCGAGCACGACACGCTCGCCGCCCTCGTCCGCACCCTCACCGACGAGCAGCTGGCCACCACCAGCGGCGCTGCCGAATGGACCGTCGCGCAAGCCCTGTCCCACCTCGGCAGTGGCGCGGAAATCGGCCGCGCGCCGATCGCCCGGGCCGCCGGCGAGACCGTGGAGGCCGAAGACAACCCGACAATCTGGGCTCGCTGGGACGCGTCCGCGCCGCGCGCGCAGGCCGAAGGTTTCCTGGAGCACAACGCCCGATGGCTCGAGACCGTCGAAGCCCTCACGCCCGAGCAGCGCTCGGCGCTGACCGTCGATCTCGGCTTCCTGCCCGAGCCGGTCTCGCTGCTGACCGCCCTGGGCATGCGCCTCAACGAGGTGGCCAACCACTCGTGGGACGTGCGCGTGGCCTTCGACCCCGACGCCGGTGTGGAAGCCGCCTCGGCCGAGGTGCTCGTCGACCTGCTGGCCGGCCCGGTCGGCTTCATGCTGAACTTCCTCGCGAAGCCGGCCGAGCTCGGGAAGCCGGGGTCCGTCGCCATCCCGGGTGCCGGCCTGGTGATCGACGAAGCCGTCACAGTGGTGGACCACCTCGAGTCGCCTTCGGCCACGTTCAACGGCCCGGCCGAAGCGTTCATCCGTCTGGTCAGCGGCCGTTTGAAGCCTCCGTACGACAACGACGTGACCGTCGACGGCGCCCTCTCGCTCGACGACCTGCGCCGGGTGTTCCCCGGCTTCTGACGCGGGGTGTTCCCCGACTTGGGACGGAATGGACAGCGGGCTGACCGGTTTCGCTCACGGTCAGCCCGTTTTCTGTCATTCCGGCGATAACCTTCGCACGTGAGCGGTTCTGGGATGTGCGGTGTGCCGCACTGGCTGTGCGAATTCGGACGGGCGCTGGTGCCGTTGCCCCACTTCATGATCGGTTGAGGACAGTGGCTGTCGACGAACCACCGACGATCCGCGTCCTGCGGTCACGGCGCCGAGGAGTGGTTCGACGCCTGAGCCCCGCCGCGATCACGTCCGCTCGGCGACTCTTCGCACCCCGTGCACCGTCCTCGGGATCCACGTCCACAACGCCCCGGCCGCGGCGAAGCCGACCAGTCCACTGACGACGATCCCCAGCCCGAGCCCGGCCAGCGCGGTCACCCCCGCCAGCAGCAGCGGGCCGAGGCCGGAACCGACGTCGGCCAGCTCGTTCCAGATGCCGATGTGCGTCGGGCGGCCGACGGTCGGCGAGACGTCGGCGCCGAGCGTCATCACGATGCCCGAGCCCAGGCCGTTGCCGAAACCCATCACCATGGCCACGAGGGCAAGCAGAACCGGCCCGTGCGTCAACGGCATGAGGACGAAGGAAGCACCGAGCACGAACGTGCAAGGGACCGCGACCCACCGGCGGCCACGGCGGTCCATCACCTTGCCCGCCGGGTAGAAGACCAGCGCGTCGATCGCGCCGGCGAAACCGTAGATCACCGAGCTGACCGTGGGCGACAGGCCGAGGTGGGCCGCCCACAGGGGAACGACGGTCTGGCGCGTCTGCCGGATCCCCGACAGCAGCAGGATGCCGACACCGAGCGTCGCGTACACCCGCCACTTCTGCTTGACCATCCCCCACGTCGTGATCGCCGCCGCGGCCGCGCGGTGCTCGTCGGTCGTCTCCAGATCCGGCACCCGGTACACGACGATCCCGGCGGCGAGCACCGCGACGAGGCTCAGGTAGTACGCGCCGGCCTGCCCCCAGACCAGCATCGCCGCGGCCCCGGCGAACGGACCCAGGAACAGCCCCACGCGCATCGTCCCGCCGAGCGTCGACAACGCCCGCGCCCGCATGTGCAGCGGCACCGCCTCGGTCAGGTACGACTGCCGCGCCAGGCCGTACACCGCGCTCGCGGCGCCGATCAGCAGCACGCCGG
The DNA here is from genome assembly GCF_040654155.1 of Amycolatopsis sp. NPDC050768. Classification (NCBI taxonomy): domain Bacteria; kingdom Bacillati; phylum Actinomycetota; class Actinomycetes; order Pseudonocardiales; family Pseudonocardiaceae; genus Amycolatopsis; species Amycolatopsis sp. NPDC050768. Next base: position 11,329 of record NZ_JBFAHL010000032.1, on the reverse strand, counting down.
CGCCGTAGACCAGCAACGCGGACTGCCCCGCACCGATGTTGACCAGGCACAGCGCCAACCCGACGGCCGTGACCCCGGCCGCCACCAACATCGACTTCCGCTCACCGACCCGGGTCGCGAGGATGCCCGCCGGGATGTTCGTGATGAGCGAGCCGATCCCGAGCAACGCCCCGATCAACGCCGCCACCGACGTCGTGGCCCCGCGGTCGATCGCACTCAGCGCGACGACCGGCAACATCGAGCCCTCCGCCAGCCCGAACAACGCGGCGGGCCCGTACACCGCGACCGCCACCGACCGCAGCCGGAACTCCTCAGCCATGCCCGGCCACCACCGCGATCACCAGGTCGCGGTCAGGACCGTCCGCTCTCCGAGCGCAGGAGTGCCACAGAGCGAGGCGACTTGGTATTTCGGCAGCGAGAAGTCCTGTGCTCACGGGCCGATCTTCGCAAGCCCGGCCCACTCACCGGCTCGCTCGTGGCGAGTCCCACACCAGTCGCCGACCGTCTGGAGTACAACTCCCGCTGCAGAACTACACAATTCTCCTTCAACGGACTTTCCGGGACCCCCTGCCCGCCACGCCGACGAGGACGAGTGGAGCTACGTCGTCCGCGGCCGGATCGGCGCGATCTCCAACGGCACCGAGATCTACGCCGACGGACGCCGAGTGGATCGTCAAACCCCGCGGCGAGTGCCACGCCTTCTGGAACGACACCGACGAGCCCGCCACCGCCGCGGTGATCGAACGCCACCAGCCCGTCTTCTGACAGGGCCGGTCAGAACTTGTCGACGTCCACAATGGCCTTGGCGAACGGCTGCGGGGCTTCCTGCGGAACGTTGTGGCCGATCCCGGTGAACGTGCGGTGCTCGTACTTGCCCGTGAACTTGTCGCGATAGGCCTTGCCGTCGGCCGCGGCGGCGTCGAAGTCGCTGCCGATGGTGATCGTCGGGACGCCGATCTTCGGCGAGGCCTGAAGTTTCTGTTCGTAGACGTCGTACTGCGGTTCACCCGGCGCGAGGCTTTGACGCCAGCGGTAGTTGTGCACGACGATGGCCACGTGGTCGGGGTTGTCGAACGACTGCGCCGTGCGATCGTAGGTCGCGTCGTCGAAGTGCCACTTCGGAGAGACGTTCTGCCAGATCAGCTTGTTGAAGTCGTGCCGGTACTTCGCGTAGCCCAGCTCGCCGCGATCCGTGGCGAGGTAGTACTGGTACCACCAGCCGTATTCGGCCAGCGGAGCCAGCGGCTCCTTGTTGGCCGCCAGGTTGTTGATGCCGTAGCCGCTCACCGCGACCATCGCCTTGACGCGCTCCGGCCACAGCGCCGCGATGACGTCCGCGGTGCGCACACCCCAGTCGTAGCCGCCGAGGATCACCTTGTCGAGGTGCAGGGCGTCCATCATGGCCACGATGTCGAGTGCGACCGCCGCCTGCTGTCCATTGCGGACAGTTTCCTTGGACAGGAACGTCGTCGGACCGTAGCCGCGCAGGAACGGCGCGAAGACGTGGTAGCCGGCCGCGGCGAGCAGCGGGCCGACGTCGACGTAGCTGCGCGGGTCGTACGGCCAGCCGTGGAGCAGGACCACCGGCTTGCCCGTGGCCGGGCCCCACTCGGCGTACCCGACGTCGAGCAGCCCGGCCTTGACCTGTTTGATCGGGCCGAGCGAGGTGTTCTTGCCGGAGCCCGCCCTGAGGTCGTCGCCGGGCGCGGCGACCGGCGCGCCCTGTCCGGTGGAACACGCGGCCAGCGACGCGGCCGCCGCTGTCGCGGCGAAGGCCTGGCCGAACTGCCTCCGGTTGATCATCGGAACTCCTTGGTGGATCGCGCGTTTTCGTTGACTCCGCAAACCTATGTGGACAGTGATCTTCGGCGCGAGCGTCAGGTGACGCTGTCGGTGTACGTCACCTCTGAGGTCGTCATTTTTCGGGCGCGGCAAGGGTTCCGTGGACGGTGATCGTCTCCCCGTGCCGCACGAACCGGATGTCCGGGAGCCGGCGCCGAAGCCAGTCGAGGACGAAGTAGTTGGCGCCGAGCACATCGCACCGCACCCGCGTCGAACCGCCGTCCGAGAGGGCGTTCGCCATCTCCCGCAGGAGTTTCCGGCCGATGCCCCGGAACTGGTAGTCCTCGGCGACGACGATGCCGATGTCCACACCGTCACCGTCGTGGTCGGTCGCCATCAGGTGCCCGACCACGGTCTCGCCGTCGAGAGCGAGGAGGACGACCTGGCCGGGCGCGACCGTGGTCAGCGTCGTGAGCAGACCCGGCGAGATGTGCCGTATGCCGGAGAAGAACCGGTGGTACCGGCTGGCGAGCGACAGTCCGATGAGGAATCTTCCGACCGGCTCACCGTCGTCGGCACCGGGTCGGCGCACGACGATCCGCGCCGCGAGGTCGGCTTCAGGCGCCATGGAACCTCACAGCGTCGGCACCGGAAGCCCCAGCGCCTCGGCCGATTCCGCCCGCATCTCGACCTTGCGGATCTTGCCGGTCACGGTCGTGGGGAACTGCTCCACCAGACGCACGTACCGCGGGATCTTGTAGTGCGCCAGCTTTCCTGTCGCGAAGGCGCGGATCGCGTCGGCGTCGAGCGGAGCCGCGCCGGCCCGCACCTTGATGCAGGCGCACAGCTCCTCGCCGAACCGCTCGTCGGGCACCCCGACCACCTGCACGTCCTCGATGTCCGGATGCGTGTAGAGGAACTCCTCGATCTCCCGCGGGTACACGTTCTCCCCGCCCCGGATCACCATGTCCTTGATCCGGCCGACGATCAGCGCGTAACCGTCCTCACGCATCACGGCGAGGTCGCCGGTGTGCATCCAGCCGTCGGCGTCGAGCGCGTCCGCCGTGCGCTCCGGGTCGTTCCAGTACCCGATCATCACCGAATAGCCGCGCGTGCAGAACTCGCCCGGCGTCCCGCGTTCCACGGTCTCGCCGGTCTCCGGGTCGACGATCTTGATCTCGACGTGCGGGTGCACACGCCCGATCGTCGCGGTGCGCCGGTCGAGGTCGTCGTCGGCGAGCGTCTGGCAGGAGACCGGCGAGGTCTCCGTCATCCCGTACGCAATGGACACTTCTGCCAGGTGCATCTCGGTGACACAGCGCTTCATGACCTCGACGGGACACGGCGCGCCCGCCATGATCCCCGTGCGCAGCGTGCTCAGGTCGTACTCCGCGAACGCGGGCAGCGCCTGCATGCCGATGAACATCGTGGGCACGCCGTACACCGCGGTGCAGCGTTCGTCCTGAATGGACCGCAGCGTGGTCGCCGGGTCGAACGCCGGGCCCGGGATGACCATCGCGGCGCCGTGCGTGGTACAGCCGAGGTTGGCCATCACCATGCCGAAGCAGTGGTAGAAAGGCACCGGGATCGCCAGCCGGTCAACGTGGGTGAAGCCGATCGTCTCGGTGACGAAGAAGCCGTTGTTCAGGATGTTGCGGTGGCTCAGCGTGGCGCCCTTGGGAAAGCCCGTGGTGCCCGACGTGTACTGGATGTTGATCGGGTCGTGCGGGCTGAGCGAGGCCAGGCGTCCGGCCAGGTCTTCCTCACCCGTCGCGCAGTCGAGCAGCTGCTGCCAGTCGTCGGTGTCGAGGTACACGACGGTGCGCAGCGCGGTGCCGGCGCGGACTTCGTCGATCATGGCCCCGTAGTCGCTGGTCTTGAACGTGCTCGCCGAGATCAAGAGCGTGACGCCGGACTGTTCGAGCGCGTACGCCAGCTCGTGTGTGCGGTACGCCGGGTTGATGTTGACCAGGATCGCGCCGATCTTCGCGGTGGCGTACTGCGTGATCGTCCACTCGGCACAGTTCGGTGCCCAGATGCCGATGCGGTCGCCCTTTTCGACCCCGACCGCCATCAACGCCCTGGCGAGCGCGTCGACGTCCGCGTTGAGCTCGGCGTAGGTCCAGCGCCGTCCGGTCGCGAACTCGACGAGGCCCTCGCGGTCACCGTGTGCGGCGACGGTGCGTTCGAAGTTCGCGCCGATCGTCTCTTCGAGCAGGGCCGGGCTGTCGGCGCCGCGGGCGTAGGAGAGCATGATCCACTCCGATCACTTGAGTTCGGCGGACGACTTGCCGAGCAGCCGGCGCGCCACGATGAGCTGCTGGATCTGTTGCGTGCCTTCGAAGATGTCCATGATCTTCGCGTCGCGCGCCCACTTCTCCAGCAGTGAGTCCTCCGAATAGCCGAGGCTGCCGGCGAGCACGACGCAGCCCAGCGCGATGTCCGTGGCGCTGTGGCCGGCCTTCGCCTTGGCCATCGACGCGTGCATCGAGTTCGGCCGGGCGTTGTCCGCCAGCCACGCCGCTTCCAGGGTGAGCAGGTAGGCCGCCTCGTAGTCGGCCTCCAGGTCCAGGAACGTCGCGACGGCCGCGGGTATCCGCGGGCCGGCACGGTCGTAGTCGACGGTCAGGCCGGCCTCGGCGAGCAGCGTGCGCGTCTCGTCCAGCGCGGCCCGGGCCACGCCGACGGCCATCGCCGCGACCAGCGGACGGGTGTTGTCGAACGTCTGCATCACCCCGGCGAAGCTGCGTTCGACGTCGATCTCCGGGTCGCCGAGCAGGTTTTCGCGCGGCACCCGCACGTTGTCCAGGCGCAGGTGCGCGGTGTCGGAGGCGCGGATGCCGAGCTTGTGCTCCAGCCGCACGAGCTCGAACCCCGGCGTGCCCTTCTCCACCACGAACGACTTGATCGCCGCCCGGCCCAGCGCGCGGTCGAGCGTCGCCCACACCACAACGACGTCGGCGCGCTCGCCGGAAGTGACGAAGATCTTCTCGCCGTTGAGCACGTAGTCGTCGCCGTCGAGCACGGCCGTGGTGCGGATGGCGGCCGAGTCCGAACCGGTGTCCGGCTCGGTGATGGCCATGGCCGCCCACTTGCCCGCGAACCGCTTCGCCTGCTCGCCCTTCGCGACCGAGGCGATGGCGGCGTTGCCGAGACCCAAGCGAGGCAGGGACAACAGCATTCCCGCGTCACCCCAGCACAGCTCCATGATGCCGAGCACGCTGGCGAGGTTGCGTCCATTGCGGACTTCCCCGGTTGTCACCTGCCCGCCACCCGCCGCGTTCAGGCCGTCGGCGAGGGGCGCCAGCGCGTCGAGCTCCGGCGGGCGCGTGTGTTCGGCCCGGTCGTTGCGGCGGGAACCCGGCCGGAGCAGCTTCTCCGCGGTGAGATGGGCTTGGTCGACCACTGTGGACAGTCGGGCCGGCACTTCGAGGTGGATCACTGGCTTGCTCCTTGCGTACCGGTTCAGACGAGCACGACACCGCTGGCGACGCCGACCGCGCGCAGGTCGCGGTACCAGCGTTCGACGGGGTGTTCCTTGACGTAGCCGTGCCCGCCGAGCAGCTGCACTCCGTCGCTGCCGATGCGCATGCCCTTGGCCGCGCACAGCCGGCGGGCGAGCTCCGTCTCACGAGCGAACGGCAGGCCGGCGTCCGCGCGAGCGGCCGCGCGGTAGGTGGCCAGCCGCATGCCTTCGAGCTCGATGGCGACGTCGGCGACCTTGAACGCGACACCCTGGCGGTGGCTCACCGGCTCCCCGAAGGCGACGCGCTCGTTGAGGTACGGGATCACGTAGTCGAGCACGGCCTGCGCGGTGCCGACCGCGAGCCCGCACCAGGCCAGGCGCGACAGCCGCACGCACTCCGCGTAGGCGGCCGGGTCGGCGTCGCCCAGCAGGGCCGTTTCGGGCACGTGCACCGTCGCCAGATCCAGCCGACCCGTGCCGGCCGCGCGCAGGCCCATCGCGGGCTCGGGCTCGACGCTCATCCCCGGCGCATTCGCCTCGACCACGAACAGCGCGGGGCCGTGGCCGTCCAGCTCGGCCGCGACCACGAACAACTCGGCCTGCGCGGCCCGCGGCACCAGCGACTTGGCGCCGTCGAGGACGAACCCGCCCGGCGTGCGGCGGGCCACCGTGCGCAGCTCGAACGGGTCGAACACGGCGCGCGGCTCGAGGATGGCGAGAGCCGCCGCCGGCACGGTGTCGCCGACGAACGCGGGCAGGTACGCGGCCTGCGCCTCGCCACTCCCCCACAGCACGAGCGCCGTGCTGACCGCGGATGACGCGAGGCACGCCACGGCCAGCCCCATGTCGCCGGCGGCCAGGGCCTCGGTGACCAAGGTCGCCGTGACCGCCGACCGCGCGGTGGCGACCCCGCCGAGCTCCTCGGGCACGCCCAGCAGGCTGAGGCCGAGCTCGGCGGACTTGGTGACCAGGTCGTCCGGCGCCGCGCACGCCGTGTCGGCCTCACCCGCCCGCGCGCGCAGGTGCTCGGCGGCGAACTCAGCCACGGTGTCTCGGATCAGCCGCTGGTCCTCGCTCGGGGTGAAGTCGAGCAGGTCGGGCGGGGTGTCGAGCCCGGGCCGGCGGGGTTCACTGCTGGCCATGACAAATCTCCTGACGTGCTGAAACGGGCTTGGGCCCGAGGGAAAGAGTGAGGTCGGGCTCCGGCAGCGCGGCGGTGCTCAGGCCTTCTTGGCGCGCGCCCCGGCGCGACGACGAGCGGGGGCGGGGGCCTGGCCGAGGCCCGCGATCAACGCGTCGAGCCCGAGGCGCCAGCGGCGGTCCACCGACTGCTTCGAGCCGCCCAGCCGGTGCGCGCTCTCGGCGGCCGCGATGCCCTGGACGTAGGCGAAGAACACGTGCGCGATGTCCGTCGGGTCCGCGGCGAACAGGCCCGCGTCGACGGCGGTGCGGATGTGGTGCACGAAGATCTTGCGCACCTTGACGCCGGCCCTGTCCTCGTCCTGCGTGGGGTCGAAGTCGGTGAACGGGCGCGAGAACATGATCTCGGCCAGCACCGGGTTCGCGACCACGAAGTGGCGGAACGCCTCGGCGAGGTGCCGCAGGGCGTCCAGCGGATCGTCGGTGGCCGGCAGCGCCGCCAGGTCGTCGCCCAGCAGGCGGAAGCCCTCGAAGAAGACCTCGCGGATGAGACCCGCCTTGTCGCCGAACACCTCGTAGATGGCCGGGACCGAGGCCTCGGCCCGGCGGGCGACCGTGCGCGTGGTCAGCCCCGCCACGCCCTCCTCGGCGAGCACCGCGAGCGCACTGGCCAGCCCGCGCTCGCGCAGCGCTTCGGTGCGTTGCTTCACCCGGGGCACAGCACGATCGTAACACTCTGCCTCCCTGGTGTGAACTGACGTTACGGAACGTCGATACGGAACAACGTTACGCTTGCTCCCACTATGCATCGGCCCGCGCCTCGCCGCTACCCTTGAATGGGGGTAACCGCGTTGTCGGCCTCCGGCACCTCTGCCACGATCGCGATCATTCCCCTTGTCTGCCAACGAAAAATGCCGAGGAGAGCGTTGTACGTCACCTGGACAGCTCGGTTAGCGAGCGCTAACATCGACCGTGTTAACGACCGCTAACAACGGGTCGCGACGAGCAGGTGTGCGCCGGTCAGGCGCGGCTCGTGACCGAAGCGACGAGAGTGCCGCACACACGATCACCGCCCCGGGGAATCGCCGGGTTCAGCGGTCCGCCTCGGCCACCAGGTGACGCCGAACGAACAACTGTCCTTTGGACTCGAGGGAGTCATCGTGATCGACAACAGGCTCAGCGAGGAATACGAAGAACTGCGCAAGACGGTCGCCGCGTTCGCGCGCGACGAGGTCGCGCCGGTGATCGGCGAGTTCTACATGCGCGAAGAGTTCCCCTACGAGATCGTGGCCAAGATGGGCGAAATGGGCCTGTTCGGCCTGCCCTTCGACGAGGCGTACGGCGGCATGGGCGGCGATTACTTCGCGATGTGCCTGGCCGTGGAGGAACTGGCCCGCATCGACTCATCGGTCGCGGTCACGCTGGAAGCCGGCGTGTCCTTGGGCGCCATGCCGATCTACCGGTTCGGCACCGAGGAGCAGAAGCAGGAATGGCTGCCTCAGCTGTGCACCGGGCAGATGCTCGGCGCGTTCGGCCTCACCGAGCCGGGCGCCGGTTCCGACGCCGGCGGCGCGCGGACCACAGCCGTCCGCAAGGGTGATGACTGGGTGATCAACGGCTCGAAGGCCTACATCACCAACTCCGGCACGGACATCACCGGGGTGATCACCGTCGCCGCGGTGACCGGCACGGACGACAAGGGCGCCAAGGAGATCTCGACGATCATGGCGCCGTCGGGCACGCCCGGGCTGAGCGTGTCCAAGCCCTACTCGAAGGTCGGCTGGGCCGCCTCCGACACGCATGAGCTCGGGTTCGACGACGTCCACGTGCCCGCCGCGAACCTGCTCGGCGACCTCGGCCGCGGCTACGCGCAGTTCCTCTCCATCCTCACCGAGGGCCGGGTCGCGGTGTCCGCGCTGGCCACGGGGCTCGCGCAGGGCTGCGTCGACGAGTGCGTGCGCTACGCCAACGAGCGCGAGACCTTCGGCCGGCCCATCGGCAAGTACCAGGCGATCCAGTTCAAGATCGCCGAGATGGAGGCCCGCACGCACACCGCGCGGCTGGCCTACTACGCGGCGGCCGCGAAGATGCTGCGCGGCGAGCCGTTCAAGCGCGAGGCCGCCATCTCGAAGCTCATCTCTTCCAACGCGGCGATGGACAACGCCCGCGACGCCACGCAGATCTTCGGCGGCATGGGGTTCATCAACGAAGCCCCGGTCGCCCGGTACTACCGCGACGCCAAGATCCTCGAGGTCGGCGAAGGCACGAGCGAGGTGCAGAAGATGCTCATCGCCCGCGAGCTCGGGCTCTGACGCTTTCGCTCGAATGGCGGGGCCCCGGGGTGCGCCCGGGGCCCCGGCAAAGAAGGTATGACGACCAACAGTAGGTCATCCTAGTAAATCGGAGGTACGATCCCGCCATGGAAGGCACTCGGACATACAGCTGGGTGGACCCCCAGGAGATGGCCAAACTCAGCCGCGAGATGGACGGGCTCGAGTTCAGCCGGCACCTGCTCGACGCCGGTGAGGCCGGGATCATGCCGATCGCCGCGACACTGGGCTTCCGGCTCGCCGAGATCGAGTCCGGCCACGCCGTGCTGGTGGGCGAGGTCGGCGAGCACCTCTACAACCCGATCGGCATCGTCCACGGCGGGGTCGCCGCGACGCTGCTCGACAGCGCCGCCGGTTACGCCGTGCAGACGACGGTGCCGGTCGGGAGCAGCTACACCACATTGGACCTTTCGGTGCACTACCTGCGGCCGCTCACCGCGGACATCGGCACGCTCCGCGCGACCGGCAACGTGATCAACCGGGGCCGGCGGACCGCGCTGGCGCACGCCGAGATCCGCGACGCGAAGGGTCGGCTGCTCGCGCACGCGACGAGCTCGTGCATGGTGTTCACCACCGACGCGTGACGGTGACGAGGCGGACATGAACGGACCCGACCTGCGCTCCCGTCGTCCACTGTGGTCCACCCCGCCGGCCACAGTGGACGACGGGAGCGCGATCCGGCACATCATCGACGACCTGCTGCCCGAGCGGCTGGAGCGGCTGCGGAAGGTGACCGGCCTGCCGATCGCCCTCGGCGGCACCACCCGCCACGGCGCCGGCGGCCTGCACCTGGTGCTCGACCGTCTGATGGGCAACTCCGGCGATGCGTTGCGGGGGCTCGTCGTGCAGCCCGGGAAAGGGCTCGGCGGGTGCGTGCTGCGCAGCCGGACCCCGTTCCGGGTCAACGACTACGCGTCCACGATGGCGATCACTCACGAGTACGACGTCGTGGTGCGTCAGGAGGGATTGACGTCGGTCTTCGCCGTGCCCGTGCTGGTCCGGGGTGAGGTGCGCGGGGTTCTGTACGGCGCGGTGCGGGAAGGCAACCCGATCGGCGACCGGACTGTGCGCAGTGCCGTGGTGGTCGCCGAGCAGCTTCAGTCCGATGTGGAGGGACAGCTGCGGCGCGATCCCGGTCACGCGGCCGTCCGCTCGCGGGGTGCGCTCGCCGAGCTCGCCGAACTCATCCGCGACACGAGCGATCCGCAGCTGCGCGCGCGGCTGGAGCGGATCCAGGCGGACCTGACGAGTGAACCGGCGCGGGCCGAGATCGCGGCGTCTGCGTCGCTCGCGCCCCGGGAGATCGACGTGCTGCGGCTGGCGGAGGTGGGGGCCAGCAACCTGGAGATCGCCGCCCGGCTGGGGCTGAGCCTGGAGACCGTCAAGGCTTACCTCCGATCGGCGATGCGCAAACTGGAAGTCCACAACAGAACGGCGGCCGCTCATCAAGCGCGGCTGAACGGTCTGTTGTGAGGGGACGGGGCCACGACTGCCGTGGCCCCGTCCGGCTGCACTAGCTGAGCTTGAAGACCGGCAGCACCTGCCGGCCGTAGGTCGCGGTCATGATGTCGGCCGTGCCCCGGTAGAGCCCGAGGACGGCGAACACCACGGTGACGTACCCGGAAGCCTGCACGAAGCCCTTGATTCCACTGTGGACACCGATCATGAGGAGCACCAGTGCCGCCAGCAGCAGCACCAGCACGCTGACGAGCACCGCGTCCGTCCGCAGCGCCGAGACGAGGAAGACGAACGTGAGCACGGCGAACATCGCGAGGAACACCGTGAGCCCGCTCGACACCGCTGCGGTGGGATCGACGTTCGCCTTGGTCGCGGCTTCGACGACCTTCTCCTCGAACGTCGTCTGGATGAAGCCGTAGATGACCCAGAACGGCCCGAAGCTGCCGAACACCACGGCGCCGAACACGTTGCCGCGCACCACTTCTAGCACGGCGACGATGATCTGGATCGCGCCGCCGAAGAAGAAGGCCACCGGGATCACGAGGGCGGCACCGGCTGGATTGACGAAGTTTCCGTTGTAGAGGCCGAGCATGAGCGAGGTGGCGGAGAAGGCCAGGATCGCCCACGCGCCGGGGTCGGCGATCGGGACGGTCCGCTCGGCCGGTTGGTCGAAGGTCTGTTCGCGGATGAGAGAGTCGTGCTGAACAACACTGGTCATACGAGTTCTCCTTGGGGGGTTGGCGACCAGTAAAGGTCGTGCACGCCCGAGCGGCTACCCCCGGCCGGGGGTGACTTCGCCGTAGGGAACCCGTCCGGTGACACGCAATCCGTAGCCCTCCAGCCCGACGCGTTTGCCGGGGTTGTCGGAGAGCAGGCGCATGCTGCGGATGCCGAGATCACGCAGGATCTGGGCGCCGGTGCCGTAATCCCGTGCGTCCGCCGCTACGCCGAGCGAGACGGTGGCGTCCACAGTGTCCTGATCGGCGTCTTGCAGTTGGTAGGCCTGGAGTTTGTGCAGCAGCCCGATCCCGCGGCCCTCGTGGCCGCGGATGTAGAGCACGACGCCGCGGCCTTCGTCGGCCACGGCCTGCAGCGCGGCTTCGAGCTGGGGACCGCAGTCGCAGCGCAGCGAGCCGAAGACGTCACCGGTCAG